>JBBRQH010000016.1:0-88500 GCA_038226705.1 Chthoniobacterales bacterium
GGCCGATGAAGTAAGCTGATAGATCAGCCACATCGTGGCCGTCTGAGTCATCCAGCTACCGAAGAGCGAGACAATCTGACCGATGAAGAAGAGTCGATAGTTGGGTGAACGAAGGGCCCGCAAGGGGCTCGAGAGAGCCATTGTGCATACTATCGGCAGCGCGGGGCATCAGCCAAGGGTCGGCGTGACTTCGCTGCTGCTAAAGAACTTCTCTGTTGGACGGGTTCAATCGTCGCTCCGCGACTCAATGAAAATCGCGCAAGGCCCGTGGCTAAAAAACACGGCCACCATCAATGGTCGCTCTGCGACCCAGAACCCAGTTCTTGTCCCGCCTTCAATTGCCCCTTCCTTGAATGAATTGACTATTGAGGGGCTATCTCGCGCGCTCGGTTGCGCGCAGCGCTTTCGCAGTCTCAGGATGACAACCCGTCGGCAGCGGCGATGTCGCCCGGTTGCACGTCTGGAATGCGGGCCGCGCGCAAGCCGCCTCGCTTCGATCTGCCACGATCAAGGCAGCGTCACCTGCAACCGCACGAACAGTCTCCCCGGCGTCACCGGCAGGTCGCGCCAAAATAAACCTGCGCCATCCGTTTGCTCCAGCGCCGTGGACGTCGACCACACCTGCAGATCGCCGCTCGTTTGGACGACGTACCCGAGTTCGGAGGCAGCCTTCCGGTACGTGAAGCGGACGTTCGACCCATTCGGCGACGCGAAGGGCAGCGAGGCCGCGTCGGCCCGCGTCGGGATCATGCCCTGCGAGTATTCCACGAGGTTGCTCGCGCCATCGCCATCGGGGTCGGCATTCCAGGCGGCACTGCCCGTGGCGTTCGGTGTGCCGAAATACAAATCGAGCCATTGCTCGGCCGGGGTGAGATACTCGTGCGCACCGCGATCGACGCGTCCGCCGACCACGCGAGTTTGTCCAAAAAAATCCTTTTCGCCGACTCGCGGCACGAAAGGCGGAGAAGGCTCACCGGTATTTACGGCGGGCGATGCCGCGGTCAGCTTGAAAGCGGATGGCAACGCGGTGTCAGGCGGCAAAGGCGTAGCAAATGCAGGATTCACGAACGTGCTTTGCGACTCCCCGGCCACGGCAGAAGCCCAAGCCGTGAGTGCCGTGTAGGTGTGAAAGATACCGCCCTGAAAAAGCGTGAACTCAAGGTTTGTTGCGCTTCCGGCCGACGCGAAATAAAGCTGGTGGTCGAAGATATTCCCGGTGCCAATCTCCTGCTGCGCCGGAGACGCAGCGACGTCGAAGACGGTGGAGTGCGCGATGAACTGGCGCGTCTCGGCTCGTGCCCACACCACGTTGTTCTTGAACGTGCAACGGCTGACGTAGAACTGGAGCGCAATCTGTCCGCCGCCGCCCGTCAGAGTGTCGTTTTCGTACAGCGTGTTGTTCAGAAATACACAGTCCCGCGTTTCGCCGCGCAGATGATCGTAGCCGCCGAGAATTAGGCCGGCGGCATCGTTGTGGTGCAGAAGATTGTCGCGCACTGTGATGAAGTCGGCCCGGCCCGCCGCCATTTCGCTCGCGACCTCGATTCCGAAGTTGCAGTGCTCGACCGCGTTTCTTTCAATCGTGATGAGCGTCCCGCCATCCACGTAGATGCCGGCCGCCGAGCGCGCGCCGCCGCCCGTGGTGAAGTTTCCGCCGTAGGCCGGATTCGTGGAGCTGTCGATGCGCTGCACGGTGTTGCCGGCGACCACTCCATTCCGCGCCCGGTCCTGGGCCGGGTCCGGCGAGGTGCCTTCGAAGCCCGCGCAATCGATCCCGATATTGTTGCAATCGTGCACGAGGTTGTTGGTCACGGCGAAGCCCGAGACATTGCCATTCACGGTCAGCGCTTCGCTGGCGCCGAGCCGCAGAGTGTGGATTTCGCAGCCATCCACGACGATATTGCTCATGGGCGTGGCGGAGTTGCCGGAGATCAGCAGCCCGTGGGCGTTCGCGGAGAAATTGTTCAGGACCGGGTTGTTCTGCTCGATGTGATGGATGGTGCAGCCGAGGATTTGAACGTCCTGGCACGCCCCGGTAAGCAGAATCCCGTGGGGCGTCTTCGTGTCCGCGGCGGTGCGATAATTCTGGAAGACGATGCCCGAGACGACGAGGTGACTGCGTCCGCTGATGCTCAATAGGGCGCTGTCCCCATTCGGCGGGGTTACGCCGTTTTGGTCGACGATCGCAGCCTCGCCTGGAAAATTGCGAAACGTAATGGGGGCGCCAGGCGCCCCGCTCACGGAAATCGTGACACGCTCGGTAAAAAGTCCCCCGCGCAAATAGATGGTGTCGCCTGCCGCCACATGATCCGCCGCATACTGCATCGTCCGCCAAGGGAGATCGATCGTTCCCGTATTCGCATTGTTCCCGGCGGTGCCGACGTAGCGCTCGGCCGCCTGGCTGACGGTGCTCGTCAGCGCGAAAAGAAAGGCCACGAACGAGACGAAATGTCGAGCACCCGCAGGCATGCGAAACGCTAGCACGAGCCCGCCCACGCCGATAAGACGAACACCGACCGACACGACCGCTCCAACCCTCACTGTATATGCCATTTCCGGCAGGACGGACATCGCTCGAAGCGCCGGGTGCCCAGATTCATCGCCCAGAACGGACGCTGGTAACTTGCGCCGCAGAGTTTGCAGATTGTCTCGCCGAAGAGGAAACCCCCGGCGGTGGTGCCTTTGCCGCCAATGGAACGGGCAAAAACCGCCAGAGTTGACACAAAGTACACCAGAATCCAGGCCATGAGGATTTGTCCGGCCACAGCTTCGCTCCCCAGCCAGCCCTTCGCCTTGAAGTAAATCGGCACGTTCAGACAGAAGTGCAGCGCGGCTGCGCCGCAGAACCCGCTCACAAGCCCTCCTGGCCAGCGCCAACGCCGCCAGGCAGCGAGAGTCACAAAGACGAAGAGCGCATGGCAGGGAGCGACCAGGATTCGTTCCGTCACAAAGCCGGTGTAGTAGTACCACTTTTGCTGGGCGGCTTCGGGAGTCATCCCGAGGACCACCGCCAAAAACGCCACCTCCCCCACCCCAAAGCCCAGGCCGAGCGCATACGCCGCCCGCGGCGTTCGCCCGGCGGTAATCCAGCGCGCAACTGCGGGCACGAGCAGCGGCCAGATCTTGGCCAATTCCTCGGTCACGGGGGCGTAGAGGAGCCGGATCCAGACATAGGTCGTCGCGGTTGGTTCCACGAAGGTGCGCACCCAAGCATCGAGCGGCAGTCGGACCGCATAATAGGCGAGTCCCGGCATGAAAAAGGTCAGCAGGGCTAGGCCGAGCAGGGCGGTCCGCTCCCCGGCCGAGACCCTCTTGCGTACCAGGTAAATGTAGAGCGCTCCAATCAGGATCGTGCTGAACGCTCCTACGACATGAATGGGATACATGGTGGAGACGTTTCTTTCAGAATGGGAAGCTCATGACTACCAGCTTTTTACGCCGTGCTGGCGCCCACGCGCGAGAAGGCGGCCGGCCGAGGCGCGGCGGCGCATGCGGACTCCTTCGCGCTGACTTGGACATCGAGCGCAAGCAAACGACACGGCCCGCCAGAGCGGCAGAGGACTGCCGCACTCCAAATGTCCCTGCACGCGACAGGCGCGCCGGCCCGACACCCGCTTGGTCTGCAGAACGCTCCAGCGGTCAAGCTTTACTCCCAAACTCCCTCGCGGCACGCTCGCGTCCCTAAGCAGTCCTTCCGGATCTCCCAGAGGTGTCGTCGGACCCAAGGGCACGCCGCACCTGTGCCATGGAACCGGACTTCAAGTATTGGGCTTTCGTCAGTTACAGCCATCGCGACAAGGCTTGGGCGGACTGGCTCCATTCCAGCCTCGAAGGGTTTCGCGTGCCGGCCCGCCTGCGCGGGAGGCCTTCGCGCGATGGATTTGTCCCGCGCCGGCTCTACCCCTGTTTCCGCGACCGTGAGGAGCTGCCCAGCTCGGCCAGCCTCGGCGACAACATCAACGATGCGCTGCGCCGTTCACGTTACCTCATCGTTATCTGCTCACCGCGTTCCGCGGTCTCCGAGTGGGTGAATAAAGAAGTGCTCTACTTCAAATCGCTCGGACGCGAGGATCGCGTGCTCTGTCTCATCGTCGACGGCGAGCCCAATGCCGTGCCGGGCAGCGGGACGCTTGAGTGCTTTCCGCCCGCGGTGCGTTTCCGGGTGAACGCCCAGGCCGAAATCGTCCCCGGCGAGCGCGTGGAACCCATCGCGGCAGATGTGCGCCCGCAGGGCGACGGCAAACCGAACGCCAAACTCAAGCTGCTCGCCGGGCTGCTCGGCGTGAATTTCGATGAACTCAAACAGCGCGAGCGCCGGCGCGTTATTCGGCGCAGTCTCGTGCGCGGCGCGGTGGCGGCCGTGCTATTGGGGGTGGGCACTTGGTGGCTGCTACAGAAGGGCACGCTCGAAATCGAGCTTTCGCCCAAGCCAGCACCCCGCGGACTGGAGTTCACGGTCGATGGACGCCCAGAGACGCTGGCCTCGGAGCGGACCCGACTGCGCCTTCCGGCGGGAAATCACGTTCTGAGATTCAGCGCGCCCGACCATGCGCCCGTGACCGAGCTGGTCGATCTGGAGCGGCGCCAACGGCGTTCCATCACAGCCCGCCTCGCGCATCTCCAGGGAACGTTGAATGTGGAGGTCGAGCCGGGTGCCGCGCAGCTCGAAGTCGATGGCAAGCCTTTCGGAGGCCGGATCGACTTCCTTTCGTTCGACACGGGCGAGCACGTCGTGCGCGCGACGCTCGCCGGACACTACGAGCGCACGCAACGCGTGACGTTGCGGGAGGGCGAAACCTTGAACGCCTACCTTTCCCTCGATCCCGCCCGGGAAGCCTGGCACATCGAGCGCTGGGATGTGCAGGGCGCCTTCATCAATGTGGGCGATGTCGACGGCGACGGCGTGGAGGATTTCGCGCACAATTTCATCACGCAGGTGGGGATCATTTCCGGGCGTACCGGCCGAATCATCCGCAGCTTCCCCACGAGCGACGGGAATGCGCGGCCGTTCAACGGCTGGGACCTCGGCGGCAGCGTGGGACGGATTTTGCTCAGCGTCGGGACACGGAATTATCGCGCCTCGGACGGACGGCCGCTCATCGACATGCTCTGCCTCCGCGGCGACCGGGATCAACCCCTGTGGAGGTGGCTGAGCCCCATTCCGCCGGAAGCCGGCGTGCAACTGGCGGTCATCGGCGATCAAAACGGCGATGGCGTGGCGGAAATTGTCGTCCATGGCGCGAATGACACGTACTTCCTCGTCGACGGCGCGACGGGCCGCGATCTCGGGACGGGTAAACTCGGCACCACGAACGAATGGGCAATCGCGCCATGGGTCGCGCGCTGCCCCACGCCCCAGGGTGACGCACTTCTTTTCTGCGGCCTGCTGCCGCCGGGAGGATCGGGTTGGGGCGAGAGGAATTACCGCGCCGGTCTCGTGCTGATCAAGGACGGCCGCCTGCTCTGGGAAGAAACGTACGAACGTTCCATCGGTTTCCAAATGAGCGAAATCGAGGGCAAGGACCGGCCTGCGATCACGCTCGTCACCCGCACAGACTGGCTCGTGATCGACAATGCGAACGGCAAACCGAAATGGCGCGGCGCGCTCCCGCGGACCGACATCTCCCGCGATTTGATGGGCTTTTGGTTCGCGGACCTCGATGGCGACGGCGTGAAGGAATGGCTGATGGCCTTCCGGGAGAGTATCGCCGAACCGGAACCGCTGCTGGCAGCCGTGCGTTTGCGCGATGGTGAGGTGCTTTGGCGAAAGACGATAAGGCCTACCGCGATCCAGGCCTTCGAGGAAGGAGCGCTCGCGCGCACAGCGGAAGGCGGCCTCCTTTTCCGACTCGAGACTGCGGTTGTAAGCCTGGATCCCGCGACCGGAAACGAGCGCTGGCGGGTTCCCAATCTGCCCAGCGGCGACACGGACCTGCGGCTGCTCGATTTCAACGGGGACGGTCAGCGCGAGATTGTCGTCGGCGTGCTCGACAAGGGCATTCGCGTGCTGGGCCCGGATGGCAGCCCGCGCTGGGGCGTCTGGCTGGACAAGGAATTCAGCCCCATGATCGTACTGCGGGAGGCAGGGCATCCGGAAGCGGCCCGACTCATTCTCAATCATCACGACGGCTCGGAAAAACGGGCCTGCGAGATTGTCTGCGTGTCCGCGCCGCGGGGCGGCGGTTGGTCGCGCCGGGTGGTACCGGAAAACGCGCTCGCCGCGGCCGGACGAAGCGCAGGCTCTCCGCGGACGATCGCCGCCGGAGCATGGGTCGCGCAGGTCAGCATTCGCCCGCCCGAGCAACCGAATCTCACCGCCTTCGATCCGGCCACCGGCGTGCGGCAATGGACGGTTCCAGAAGTCTTTGAATCCGAAAGCACACCGGCGGTCGGGGACTGGGAGGGGCAGCCCGCGCTCGCCCTACTCGGGCATGTTCCGCGCGACATTTCGTACACGGGATTGAACCGCACGAGCCTTTTCGTTTATCGCGGAAGCGACGGAAAACAGCTCGCCGCCATTCCCATCGAACCGTGGGGCAATTGGCAGGCCACGCCGGTCCTCGCGGACCTCGACGGCGACAATCACACCGATTTCGTCGTAGTGCGCCCGCGGCTGATCAATCCCTACACCGGAGCAGGTCTGGGCGGAGACGTCATCGCCGTGAACGGGGCGAAGCAGGCCCAGATGTGGCGCGTACCTTTCCCGCAGCCCGCGGCGCTGGCTGTCGTCGGCACCGGCGCTGGGGCGATCGTGATTGTGACGCTCGGCGATGGCACGCTGGTGGCCTTGACCGGCCGAGACGGCACGGAGGTCTGGCGCGCGCGCGGAAGTGGTGGAACAGGCGCGGTGGCGACCTTCGCGGCCGGATCGAATCTGGCCGGCGCAGTTTTCGCGCTGGCGCGGGACGGCAGCTTCTCCCAGCTGGATTTGCGCACCGGCGACGTCCGCCGGCAGAAGCGCATCGCAGACGCGACGAAAGGCTTCGGGCCGCCGGTCTGCGTCCCACTTCCCGCAGACCCACTCGTGCTCGTCGCGTGTGGCGCGACCGGAGTCGTGGCCCTCGACGCCCTCACCCTCGCGGAGCGCTGGCGCAGCCCGGCGGGCGAGAGCGTTGATGCGCCGCCCTTCGTCGCGGACTTGGATAGCGATGGCCGGCTCGAAGTCGTGCTTTGCTCCGAGGCGGGCGACGTGATGGTCCTCGATTTATCCACTGGTACCGTGCTCCGAAAGGACTCGCTCGTCGAATCCACCGACGGCGCCGAAGCGGTGCGACCGGTCGGTTTGCTAACGGTCACGCCGGCCCGGGCGGGAATCCCCGCGCGCTTGCTGGTTTTGTGCTCCGATGGAGTGCTTCACACCAAAGTCCTCGGGGACTTGAGAAAGTAGCACTACTTGCCGGGGGCGACCCGCTTGCCCTTCGCGATGACATCGCGCAAGACCCGCTCGCACGCTTCGACAAGGGCGAGGTCGGCCTTGGAATCCTCTTCCGCAATTTTGCTCGCGGTGGCCGCGGGCGCTTCGTCCCCATCTTCGCGCCAAGCCTGGGCCGCCGTGAGTTTACCCTTCGCGTAGGTACGCTGGGTCCGTTTGGATCCGCTCGGATGCCAGGAGGCGGCCGACCCTTCAAAGGCTCCATCCACCATCTTTCCTTCCATGCGGACCTTTCCGGCGGCATCCCCCGCGGAAGCGCGGAAAAACACCTTCACCGCGCCCTGCCGCACGCCGTCCCGGTAAGTGATCGAGACGAGTTTTTTTCCGTCCGAAGTGAAGGCCGCCCATTCCCCTTCGAGCAGGCTGGCTTTGAGGGTCCCCTCGCCTTCCAAGATGCCATCCGGACGGAGCAGTCGCGCCGCACCGTTTAGCGGCTCGGTCGTGCTGGCGATTTGGACGGAGTGCCGGGTGTAGTCGTCCTGCGCCGAAGCAGCGGCCGGGAGGAGAAGGGCAAGCACCACGGCAAAGGCGGCGCGAGAAAGGAGAGAAAGGGGAACGGGCATCGCGAACCGTATGGATTTGGGCCGGCGTCTGGCAATCCTGCATTCGCGGGACTCGACAAAACGGACGGTATCCCGTCATGCCCGCGTCCCGGCGCCGCAGATCGAACCGACAATCAAGGCGCCGCCAAGAAGGATTCGCCGAGGTCGGAAGCATCGACTCTTCTGGAATTTGGACGGAGTTCGCCGGCGGCCCCGAAACGATAAGCGACCCTACGAAAGCCTGGCGCGCCCCTTGTCGCCCGTTCGCGGCCACGAGACTGAAACGAATTCGAGAGCTTTTCTTGCGACCGTCCCGCGCCGACATCTCCGCGGGCAACCGCTCCACGAAGCGGCTGGGCCGGCCCAATCGGAAGCCAGCCCATCAAATCGACGAGTCACCCGCCAGCCCGCGCTGCGGGTCGCGCGTCTCCCCCTTAACCGATCTGAACAGACGCACGGTTGCGTCGCACCCGCCGAAATGCCGTTCCGGCAACGCAAATAAAGGCGCCGATGCCAGCTAGCACCGAGCCGGGCTCGGGCACGAGGGCAAAGTTCGTCGAGTAGGAGGCGAGATCCACGTTAGGGGAGGCGAGGCTGAAGGCGCGCCAGGTAACTTCGTCGATCAGAAAGCCGCCCGCGTCCGCATCGTTAAAGGCACCGGAGTCCGAAGGCGCCCGGCCCGAGCGAAGAAAGAGATTATCCGTCAACACGTACGGGTCGGCTGGAGGCGCTTGAAAGAAACTCGCAAACGTCGTGAAGGTCCCGATATCCGCCCCGTCGAGGTTAATGACAAACGTATCGTTTTGGCCTCCAGCTCCCGTTCCATCGCCTTGGAAACTCCCCGTCACGGTCAGGGTATGCCAGGTGGTGCGATCGATGTTCGACGCCGCAATGGTAGTCGCGGGAAAATTCCCCGCCGCATCCGGACCCGAAGCGCGAATCGAGAAACCCCCGCCTGCGTTCGAGAAATTCGTCAGCGCCACAAAGGTGTTTCGATCGTTCCGCGCACTCGAACCGAAATCGAACTCGAGGTTCGAGCCATCCGCCACCGTTCCGACGGACCGGAACTTCAGTGTAAACTGAAACCCGTTCGCCCCCGCGCCGGAACCGGCATACCCAGCCGAAACGGAAAGGGATGGGCCAAACACCCAACCGCCAAAATTGCCGTTATAGTTTCCGCTCGAAGTATTGTTCGAAATTTGGAATGCGCCCGAACCGTCATTTGTGGCGGAAACATTTGAGACAACCTGCTGGTTGACCGAGGAGCTGATCGGAATCACGCCGCCATTCCAGCCGTTCTGTCCGTCGATCGAACCAGGCGTGAAGCCCTGTCCGAGCGCTAGAGTGGCGACCGAGAATGAACCGAGGAGGAGCGGTGCAAAGAATTTCATGGCTAAGCCGAATACGAATTTATTTCCCGCGCCGGGCACGACGTGTAAACGGTCGGGGAGGAGGATGATGCGCTTGCTCCCATCAAATAACGAGAAGTTTTTCCATTCCTGCTCCTGAATTTTTATGTGATCAGAGAGTTGATGAAAAACCGCGTAATCTAGAATCAACGTGCCTACGCGCTGCTGCGTCGATTGGATTGCGCCCGCAACCGCGTGCTAGGAAGTCCGCCGCCGCTTGCGCAAGGCCAGGCCGGCAATCACAACGCTGGCGGAAGACAGGAGCGCGTAAGTTCCAGGCTCGGGCACGGGAGCGACGAAGAAGATCGTCGCACCCCCGCTGTTGCCATTCAGCGTGTAGGTGCCGTTGAGAAAATAGCTCCCGGAGGAAAGCGCGGCCGAATCAAGACGTTCCTGGTCGTTCGCGCCCGGGGTCGAGCCGTCGGCCGCATAGGCGCTGCCGGAACCACGGCTCACCAAGGCGTCAACCAGTTGGGTATTGGCGCCGCCGGTCACGAATACGTCATCACCGCCACCAAACGCTCCATCCGGACCATAAAGGATTCCTACAAAATTGGCGCTGTAGGTGTAGCTCCCAATGCCGAAGGAGAACGCGATGTCGGCGTTGTTGCTCGCCAGATCGAAAGCAAGCTGGGAGATGCTGAACTGCGCGTCGGTTGCGCCACGCCGAATGACGACACCGAAATCCAGTCGATTGCCGGATTCATTGGCGTAAGCGGCGCCGAACACCGTGCCGGGATTCGCGCGGCCCTGCCAGGAAGGGAAGCTGGAAGCGATATTCAGCGCCGTCGGCAGGGTCGAGTTGTTGGCGTATTGCGAATAAAAACTCGGTCCGCTCGAGCCGGCGAACGTCGCCCCGCTGTAGAGCGCATTGATCGCGTTATCCCGCCAAGTGTTGAAACTGGGGGAGGAAAAGACATTCGGTGCGCTGGCCGGGAACACCTGGATGGTGATAGCGGCCGGGAGGCTGGAGGCGCCGAGCCCCACCGCCAGAAAAAGGAAACCGGTACGGGACAACATGATGGGAGTCTAACCCACTCCCGTCGCATGCGCCACAACCAATTCAAAGAGAACCAATTCGGAACCCACAGCCAACCGGTCAATCAGTGCGGGCAAACTGCGGGTTGCCGTGCGCCCGCTTCGTGCTCCGAGTTCCGACTCTTCATGCATTTCCATTTCCTCGGTATCGGCGGCACCCTTATGGGCTCGGTCGCGGTCGCCTTCAAAGCCCGCGGGCACACCGTCACCGGCTCGGATGAAAGAGTCTATCCCCCGATGTCCACGTTCCTAGCGGCGCACGACATCCCGATACGCACGCCCTTCGCCGCGGACAATCTCCCGGCGGAAGCCGACTGGTTTCTGGTGGGGAATGCGATGACCCGCGGCAACCCCGAAGTCGAGGCCCTGCTCGAGCGCAAGCTGCGTTACACCTCGCTGCCCGACGCACTGCGCACGCACTTCCTCGCCGGGAAGCGAAACTTTGTCGTCACGGGAACGCACGGGAAGACAACGACCGCCTCTCTGCTCGCCTGGATCTTCGAAACGGCGGGGCAGGTGCCTTCGTTCCTCATTGGCGGCATCCCGCTGAACCTGGGCGCAGGCGCGCGTCTGAACGACTCGCCCTTCTGCGTGCTGGAAGGGGATGAATACGACACCGCCTTCTTCGACAAGCGCAGCAAGTTTCTGCACTACCTGCCAGAGTGCGTCATCCTGAACAACATCGAGTTCGATCACGCCGATATTTTCGACGATCTCGACGACGTGCTTTGGAGCTTCGAGCAGCTGATCCGCATCGTGCCTCGCAACGGACTGCTGGTGGCGAACACGGACGATGCCAATGTGCGCCGTATCCTGGCCAAGGCGCATACGCCCGTGCTGGCCGTGGGCTTCGAGGCGGAAGGCGAAGGGCGCATCCGGAATGTGCGCTACGGCAGCGACTCCACGGACTTCACCATCTTCGGTGAGGAGTTCACCACGCCGCTGGGCGGGGCCTACAATGTGCGTAATTGCGCCGCGGCGGCGGCCGCGGCGCGCTCGGCGGGGACTGCCAGCGATTGCATCCGGCAAGCCCTTGCGACCTTCGAAAGCGTGAAGCGCCGGCAGGAAATCCGCGGCGAGGCCGGCGGCGTCACGGTGATGGACGACTTTGGGCATCATCCGACGGCCATCGCGCAAACGCTGGGCGGACTCCGCGAGCGTGCGCGCTGGCGGCACTTGATCGCGGTCTTCGAGCCCCGCTCGAACACGACGCGCCGGGCGGTCTTTCAACATGAACTGGTTGAGGCTTTCACAGACGCGGATGCAGTGGTGCTCGCCCAAGTCGCGCGACTCGATCAGCTCCCCGCCGCCGATCGACTCGATCCGGCGCGCGTCATAGCCGACCTGGTCGCCGCTGGAAAACCCGCCTTCTACGAGCCGGACACGGAAGCCATCGTGCGCCGCGTTGTCGCGCTCGCGCAACCGGGCGATCTCGTCATCGTCTTCAGCAACGGGGGGTTTGAAAATATCCACGAACGGCTCCTCACCGCCTTGCGCGCCCCTGCTGCCGCGCGGCAAGGCGTGACCGCCTAACGCGGCTCCGGACGTCCGCGCTCGGGCTCTGCTCCTCGCCTCCATGAGTTCCTCCGCCGATTTCTTCCGGTCCCATCGGGCGCACGATGTCGTGCACCTGGTCTCCCGCTGGCGTCGCCTGGCCCGCGCACTCCGGCTCCCGCTCCAGACCCTTTGCGTCGTCAACGAATTCCCCGTCGTCCTGCTGGAGCATGGCGACGAAAATAACGGACTTTACGTGAGCGCCGGCATTCACGGGGACGAAGTGGGCGCCACGGAAGGCTTGCTTCGCTGGGCCGAGCGAGGCGGGTTGGCCGCACTCCGCTCGGCGGGCATCCCGTTCGTGCTCGCTCCCTGCCTGAATCCCTGGGGGCTCGCGAACAACAGTCGCGTGGATGCCCGCGGCCGCGATCTCAATCGCAGCTTCCAATCGCCGCGGCTCAGTCCTATCCGCGAGTTGCGCGCCGCCTTGGAAAAGCGCCGCTTTCGTCTCGCTCTCACCCTGCATGAGGATTTCGATGCGCAGGGCCTTTACCTCTACGAAATCCGGGGTGCCAAACCGTATTGGGGCGAGCAACTTGCCGGGGCGGTGGCGAAATGGATGCCCGCCGACGCACGCCGCCAGATCGAAGGCCGGCCGGCCCGCGGCGGAGTAATTCGGCCGCGCCTGGACCAGCGCACCCGGGAATTTTTGCGCACGGGCTGCCCGGAGGCGCTTTGGCTCCATTTCAGCGGCCAGGCCGCTCGCGTTTTCACCTTTGAGACTGCCTCGGAGCATGGTCTCGATCTGCGCGCGGAGACCCACGCGCAGCTCGTGTCCGAGTCCGTCCGGCTCGCCTTCGGGATCTGATCCGCGCGATTTGCCCTTGCGAGGAGCCAGCCCGACAGGACTAATGCGGCAGTCGCAAAGCACCCACCGCCGCGTGTCCCGCCTCACGCCCAACATTCTTCGGCCCGTCACGCGCGCCGCCCAGTCCGACGGCTCCGATGCCGGCGGTGGACCGGTCGTACCCTCGAGCCGATACGAGCTGGGCGATCTCATTGCCACCGGGGGACTCGGGGAAGTTTATCGCGCCTGGGATCGTCAACTCCAGCGGAAGGTAGCCATCAAGCGCATCCTCGCGCAGGGCCCGGTGCAGGGCGAAGCCTATAACCGCGCGCTGACGGAAGCAACGCACCTCGCCGCGCTGCAACATCCGCACATCGTTTCCGTCTACGACTTCGGGCTCGATGACCGGGGACCGTACGTAGTGATGGAATTGGTTGAGGGGGAGACTCTCGAAGCCGTCGCCACGCGCGCCGCCTTTCCGCAGGAGGATTTCATCCGGCTGGCGCGCGAGGCGCTCGAGGCGCTTTCCGCGGCACACGCGATCGGATTGCTGCACCGCGATCTCAAGCCTGGGAACATCATGCTGAAATGGGGCTCAAGCGGCGGCTTCCAGGTGAAACTGCTCGACTTCGGCCTCGCGAAGATTTCCCGGAAGCCAACCCTGCAAACGCGACTGCACGACAATACGGTCCTCGGCTCAATCCACTTCATGGCGCCGGAGCAGTTCGAGGGACGGCCTTTCGATCATCGCGTCGACCTGTATGCGCTCGGCTGCGTTTTTTACTACGCGCTCACCCAGCAGAATCCGTTTCAAGGCGACACCGTCGCTGCGGTCATCAACGCCCATCTTTCCCATCAGTGCACGCCGCTCGGCAGTCTTCGACCAGACCTGCCCGCGGACCTCTGTGCGTGGGCGAATCGGTTCTGCGCCCTCCGGGCCGATGACCGTCCTGCAACCGCCGCGGGGGCCTTGGAGGAATTGGTGCGCATCACTGCACCGAAGCCGCCGCCGACGGAGCCTGCCCCCGTCGCGCCCCCGCCTCCGCCGGTTCGCACGAATATCATCGTGCCCGCCTTCGTGGTGGGCGTGCTCCTGACCGCGATTTGGTTCTGGCTGATCCAGCCGCGACTCAGCCGGCCGGATCCCGCGCCGGATCAACCTGCCATCCGAACGACGCCCGCTCCGAACGTACCGGAAGTCGAACCGCCAGCGGTGGGCGATATCATCCGCCCAGCCGATGCGCAGAAGCCGCTGGAAGCCGGCGATCTTGCGGGTGTGCGCGAACGTCTCGGCCAGATCGTGCGGGTGGAGGGAATCGTCACAGCCGCGAGCGCGAATCGCAAAGGCGACGTCCGCTATCTTAGTTTCGGTCCAGACCAGCGCACGAGCCTTTCGCTCGTGTTCCCGCAAGCCGACGTCCGCAAGGATTGTCCGCCGGATTTGCTGCGCACTTTCGTGGGCAAGCGAGTGCGGGCCGAGGGAACCGCCGTCGAGCGGGAGGGCGCGCTGGGCGTCCTGATCGAGAATATCAAACAGGTCGAGGCGAGGTAAGCCGATCGCGCTGAGTTCCCTCTGCTTCGCGCGCGCTTCCGCCAGCTTGTTGCTGGTTTCTACGCGGCGTCGATGCCCACGATCTGTACTTCCGTCTGCAATTCGATACCGCGCTCGCGGCGCGCCCGGGCCTGAATGGCGGCGATCAGCTCGATGACGTCGGCGGCTTTGGCGCCCCCATCGTTGACGATGAAATTACCGTGGACTTCCGAGACCCGCGCCATTCCCACCCGTGAGTCCTTGAGCGCAAGCTCATCGATGAGCCGCCCGGCGGGATTC
Source organism: Chthoniobacterales bacterium (assembly GCA_038226705.1). GTDB lineage: Bacteria > Verrucomicrobiota > Verrucomicrobiia > Chthoniobacterales > SZAS-18 > SZAS-18. The sequence goes on from JBBRQH010000016.1 coordinate 14,594, forward strand.
TGCTTCGTCGGATTTTTGAAAATGCACCCCGCGCTGGCCGCGATGGGCTGGGTCGAACGCCGCTTCGCAGCCGATTTCTCCATCAGTTCGCGAATCTCCTCCGGCGGTCGCAACACTCCCCGGAAAGTCGCTTCGATGGCATAATTGTGGCGGAGCAACGGGACTTCCCGGTAGTGCACTTCGAGGTCGGCCGGTCGGACTTCGTGTCTCTCGCCCTTCGCATCGAGATACGCGAGCGAGACCACCTGATCGAGGGTTTCCGCGTTCATCGCGCCGGCGTTCATCCGCAAGCCGCCGCCCACTACGCCAGGAATGCCTTCCATCCATTCAAATCCTCCCAACCCCGCCCGCGCCGCTGCCCCCGCCAGCGCCTTGAATTTCACCCCAGCGCCCGCCCGGATCGTGCAAGATTCGAGGTCGACCTCGAGTCTGGCGAACTCACCGCCTTCCGGATGAATCACCAGCCCATCGATGCCGCCGTCGCGCACCAGCAGGTTCGAGCCGCGGCCGAGGACGAAAACTGGCAGAGCCTGTTCTCGGGCATAGAGCAGCAGCGCAGCAAACGCCGGCACCGACGATGGCTCCGCCCAGTAGTGCGCGGGCCCGCCGACGCGCAGCGTGGTGTGGCGGGAAAGCGGCTCGTAGAGCAAAACCGGATCGGTCCCGACCAACGCGCGCATGGCCTCGAGGTGGGTAAGATCGGTTGTAAGCTGGCGCGCGGCTTCGTGGATGTTCCCGGCGCCAAGGGTGAGGATTAGATCGCCGGGCAGGAGCTTGGGACCCAGGTGAGCGGCGAGACGACGCACGAGCGGTTCGTGGTGCGCGTTGGGATGGCCTTGCGCGATCGCCTCTTCCACGATGCTCGCACCGGTGACCCCAGGGAGCGGGCGCTCGCTCGCGGCGTAAATATCGGTCACCACGAGCAGATCCGCGAAATGAAAGGCCCGGCCGAATTCACGGCGCAAGGCCTGTGTGCGTGAGTAACGATGCGGCTGGAACAACGCGATGACCCGTCCCTTCTCCCGGGGATGCGCGGCCCGCGCAGTCGCGAGGGTGGCCTGCAGTTCGCTCGGGTGGTGCGCGTAGTCGTCCACCACGGAAAAGGCTTCGCCGCGATAGCGGAACTCGAATCGGCGGCGTGCACCGCGAAAACTTTCGAGCGCCACCCCAATGGCAGGGAAGTCCATGCCCAGCTCCATGGCCAGGGCGATCACGCCGGTCGCATTGGAAACATTGTGCTCGCCCGGAACGTTGAGCATGGCCGTTCCCAGCACCTCGCCGTGGCGGGAAACGGTGAAATGCGAGGCGAAGCGATCGATGCGGAGATCCGAGAATCGATAGTCGGCCGCGGCCGACTTGCCAAAGGAAACCGGACAGGGGTGCGTGCAACAGACCCGCGTCGCATTCGCATCGTCCGCACAGTAGAACACCTGCCGGCTCGTTTGCGCGAGGAGCGTACCGAAGACCTCTTCGATATGGGCAAGGTCACGGTAAAAATCGAGATGTTCCGGCTCGATGTTCAGCACGATGGCATAGGCCGCATGATAAAGCGCGAGTGTGCCGTCACTCTCGTCCCCTTCGATCACGAAGCGCAGGCCATCCGGCTCCCAATGGGCATTCGTGCCCAAAATGGGAATTTCCGCACCGACATAGTGCGAAGGCCGCAGACCTCCGCCGCGCAGCACATGCGCCGCCATCGCGGACGTGGTCGTCTTGCCGTGCATGCCGGCGATGACGATGCCCTCGCGGGCCGCGAGCAGTGACGCGAGAGCCTCGGCCCGGCGCACCAGCGGAATGCCGCGCCGCGCCGCCTCGTCGTAAGCGGGATTGCCCGGTTTGATCGCCGACGAGTAAATGACGTAGTCCGCTCCCGCGACGAGTTCGGCCCGATGCGGCGTGTGAAACTCGAGCCCGAGTTTCCGCAGTCGCTGCACTTCGCCGGAATCGGTCTTGTCCGACCCGCTGACGCGATGGCCCAAGGCGAGCAGCAGGCCCGCAATTCCACTCATACCGGAACCGGCCACCCCGATGAGATGAATCCGGCGGGGCGGCCCGGAAGCGAGCACGAGGAGCGGTGCGGGCGTCATGGAGCGGGCGCGAGAATGGTATCGGCGATGGTGGCGGCGGCATCGACGGGCGCGAGGCGGCGCGCCGCGGCCGCGAGGGCGGCGAGTTTTTCCCGATTCCGCAGGAGTTCGATGAGCAAACGGGGCAGGTACTCCGCGATCCCGCTCTCCTTCAGGATGTGAGCCGCGCCGGCAGCCACAAAAATCTGGGCGTTCAAGGTCTGGTGATCCTCGGCCGCGAACGGATACGGGATGAGCACACTCGGCAATCCAAAATGGGAAAACTCCGTGAGACTGGCCGCACCGGAGCGCGAGACGGCGAGATCCGCGAGCGCATACGCATCCTGCATGTCGGTCAGGAACGGCGCCACGTACGCTGGGATGCCGGCTTCCCGATACGCGGTCTCGAGCCCCGCGTTCTCGGGCGAGCCCGTCTGGTGGATGATGCGCATCCGCGTGCCGCCCACCTGCAAGGCCGGCAAAGCGGACCGGACCGCGTCATTCACGCCCCGCGCCCCCTGGCTCCCGCCCATGGCCAGCAGGGTGAAAATCCCGGGCTCATCGGCAAAGCCGAAGCGCTGCAAGGCGACGGTGCGGTCCACCGGCTGGCGGAGGGACGCTCGGACGGGGGTCCCGGTCACGACGCAACGCACGACGGCGGGAAAATGCGCAGCGCATTCGCCGAAGCCCAGCAGGACGACGCGGGCGAGGCGGGCGTTGAGCCGATTGGCTTTGCCGGGAATGGCATTCGACTCGTGCACGAAGCATGGCACGCGCCGTAGTCGGGCGGCAAGAATGGGTGCCGTGGAGGTGAACCCTCCCATGCCGAGCACCGCATCGGGTTCGAACTCACCAAACAGCCTCCGCGCCGAGGCGACGCTCTCGAACAAGCCGGAGGCGAATCGAAGCAACTTGGTGGAGAGAATCGGGGAAGGCAGACCCACAGCGGATTGGCGTTCGATGCGAAATTCGCTTTCCCGACCGGCCACGGCCGTCTCGTCGATCTTCTTCTCCGAGACGATCAGCATCACCTCGTGCCCGCGCCCCCGGAGCGCTTCGCCCACGGCGATCCCCGGGAACAAATGTCCCCCGGTTCCTCCGCACGCGATTGCAATCCTCATCGCACCTACCGAGCCGAAAGGGCGCAGGCTGGCAAGGGGGATTGCAGATCGCGGTTCTTGTGGATTTTGGTTTGGGGTTGGCCGATGAACAAACTCCGTTTCGAACCGTGCCCCACTCGCCCCATCCCAAACTGGTCGCCATCGCCGCGATGGCGAGGAACCGCGTCATAGGCCGGGCTGGCCGGATGGCGTGGCACCTCCCGGCGGAATTCCGGTGGTTCAAGGCCGCGACAATGGGCCAGGCCATTTTGATGGGCCGGAAAACGTTTGAGTCGATCGGACGTCCGCTCCCCGGACGCTTGAACCTGGTCGTTTCACGCCAACTCGGAGCCAAGCTGCCGGAAGGGGTGGAAGGCGTAGCGGATTTGGACCGTTTCGATCCCGATAGCGTTTCCCGTGCGCGCGTTTTCGTCGCTGGCGGGGCGGAGGTCTATGCGGCGCTGCTGCCGCGCTGCGCTGAGCTTTGGCTTACGGAGCTGGAGGCTGACTACGAGGGGGACGCACTCATGCCGCCGTTCGAGGGCGAATTCGAGCCGCGCGAAATCCTGAATCCAGGAAGCGGATTTTCGGTTCGCCGCTGGGTCGCCCGAACATCCGTGCTGCCGTTGCTCGTGGTGCCTGTCGTAGCCGGCGCGACGCCGCGCGATTGAGCACCCAGCTCAGATCCACGTCCCGCTGGGAATCACGGCATTCTTAGGCACGACCACGATCCCGTCGCGGATGTAGTAATTCGGCCCATCGTGAAACTCCGGCTTACCTTCCGGGGAAATGACCACGCCATCGCCGATGCGCGCATTCTTATCGATGATGGCGCGGCGAATGTTGCAGTTCCGTCCGATACCGATCGCCGGGGTGCCGGCCGGCAGCGGAGTGTAGCGCTGGGTATCGGCTTCGTAAAAGTCCGCACCCATCACCACGCTCTCGCGAATCACCGAACCGCTCCCGATGATGGAGCGGATGCCAATGACACACCGGTCGAGAAATGCATCGGTCACGATGCACCCATCCGAAAAGATCGTGTAACGCACCGAGGCCGTGTTGATCTTGCTGGCCGGGAGCTGGCGCGGGCGGGTGTAGATCGGGGCCTGCGAATCGAAAAAGTTAAACGGCGGTATGATGTCGGTGAGCTGCAGATTCGCATCGAAAAAGGCGCGGATCGTGCCGATGTCCTCCCAATACCCCTGGAAGACATAGCTGTGCACCCGGTGACGCTCGATGGCCTGCGGAATGATGTGCTTGCCGAAATCGATGTGCGTGTTGTCGAGCGCATCGATGAGGACCTGGCGGTTGAACACGTAGATCCCCATGCTCGCCTGGTAGAGCGGTCCTTCCTCCGGGCGTTTCCCCAACTCGGCGAGGAGCGCATCGGGCATCGCGAGCTGATCGAGCAGGGCCGCCTCTTTCGGTTTTTCCTCGAAGCGCACAATGCGCCGGTTCGCATCGGTGTGCATGATGCCAAAACCGCTCGCATTGGCCCGGTTCACCGGCACCGTCCCGATCGTCAGCTCGGCGCCGCTCGCGATATGCTGATCCAAAAACTCGCGGTAATCCATCCGGTAAAGCTGGTCGCCGCTCAGGATGAGATAGTGATCGCAGGGAACCTCGAGGAAATAGCGGAGGTTTTGCCGGACGGCGTCGGCCGTTCCCTGATACCACTGCGATCCCTCCGGCGTTTGTTGGGCCGCGAGAATCTCGATGAAGCCGCCGTCGGGATTCATGCCGCCAAGCTGGAAGCTGGCGTGAATGTGCTGATGCAACGACGTGCTGTTGAACTGGGTCAGGATGTAGATCTGGCGCAGGCCGCTGTTGATGCAGTTCGAAACCGGGATGTCCACGAGCCGGTACTTGCCCGCCAGCGGCACCGCCGGCTTTGAGCGGTCTTGCGTCAGGGGAAACAGCCGCGTGCCGGCGCCGCCCCCCATGATCACGGCAAGGGTCTTCCGCATGACGCGGTCCGGAATGATCTTCGACATGCCGCCACGATACGCGCAGGGGAACGCGGGCATGAAGAAGAAATTGCAGGCCGTGACGCTGAAGCTGGCCCGGCCACCTTCGTTCCGCAGAAGCGACCCCGCTTCGAGCAACGAAAATCGGGGCGAGAGGATTCGAACCTCCGACAGCAAACAGTAGCGCTCCCATTTTCTCGCTGTGCAGAAATCCGATTCCGCAGCGATTAAGGCCCCCGGCTGGTCGCCCGCGAACGGGCGCTGCATCTAGAATGTCTCCGCCCATGCCCAGCGCGGGGGCCTCCGCCGCAGTCGTATGTTGCGAATTTGGCCTTGGAACAGGCACGTTCCAGGTCTGTTACTTGCACCGCGCGGGGCGGGCGCTTGAATTCCTGCACTAATTCTTTCCCCATGAAACAATCACAAATCCTCGTGAACTCGGTCCTCTGGGCCACGGCGATCGTCGCTTCGGCGATCCTCGGCGCGCCTGCCTTCCTGACGATCCTGCTGCTCCCCGGCCTGTCGGCCATCTCCATGTTCGTCTCGCTCCCGGGTGGATCGAGGTGCGGTTCGACGCGCGATTGAAGTAGGAAGAATCGAGCGCCCGGGAGGCTCGACGCGATTGGCTGCACGGTCGGCGGGGCGTCCCTACGGACTTGGGAGGGGGAGCTGCGGCCAAGTGGACGCAGATGTTCCCGAGCATGGCGAGGCGGGCATTCCTTGTGCCAGTCGCGCTGCCCGCTCGGCGAGCCACCCGGAACGATCCGAATGACGCCTTTCGAGCGGCGGTCCGAAATCTCGGACTCGGGTGAATGGAAGCGGCGGGAGAAAAGGGCGATGAGAGGTCGGGTTTTCAAACCGGCCGATTCAGCGCAGGCGATCGTGCCGGCGGAAGTCCGCGCGTTGGAGATGACTTTCGGCGCACCCGTTGTCTTCGTGTGCGCCGGGGCTTCAAAACTGTGGCGCAGACTGTGGAATGACAGCGCACGCACTGCGCAACCTATCTTTAGGTTCTTCGCTATTTGCAGTGGGTAACGGTTTGAGGCTGGCAGACAGCGGCAGCAACACCGCGTGACTTACGGCCCCGCGAATGGAGGAAAGCAAACCTCGAGTAATAAGACCCGCTTCTTCGCCAAAGAAGCGATAAAAACCTGCCGCTGAGGGTGAAGGACCTGGCAAGCGGGACCCGGAATAAGTGCCGAAGGCCGAGCGACAGCGAGTTATGCCGGAGTCCCGCTTGCTAGGTCCTTCATCCTCAGCCACCGCGGGAAAAGCGCGCTACCCACTCAAAACAGCGAAGAGCCTATCTTTATCACAGCCTCGCGCAGAGTGGGGGATGCGATGGCGGCTTTTTCCATCAGGCGTGTAAATGTTTTTGAGAGCCCATACTAGCCGCCGACACCCTCCGTTGCGAGCGTCGGTAAATCCGGCGCGCTGCGGGTGTCAGGTGTCAAAAGCGAACGGACGTGCGCCATAAGTTCGGGATGGCACCATGAGGCGTTTTCCATACTTCTCTGATTTCCGAGGTTGCGGACACGGGAGACTAATTGCTTTGCCGGCTTCGCGGCAATGCAACTCTCAGGGTTCTCACTGATGGGATCGAACGGTTGCCGGCGGATCTTTGCGACCCGTGCGCTCTATGCGCTTTACGAACTCCTTCCCGCCTACCCTGCGCCCTTGCGCGGGCGATCGGCTCGAAGAGACGCCGATGACGCGTCCCCTGGCGTCAGGCGGCCCGCCGGGGCGAGCCGCGATTGTGCAGAGAATGTCACGTGCACGCCCGCGATTCCGCGACATTTCGTGGCGCATGCGTATCGCCGCGATTTTTGCCGCTACCAGCGCTCTCCTCGTAATTTCCGCCCGCGCGAGCGCTCCCGAAGCGGAGAGCCAGCCCACGATCGAAGCGGCGACCGCGGCCGCGGCGCAGGGCGACGCTGAAGCGGCCTTTTTTCTTTCCGCCGCGTATTTCACCGGGAAAGCGGTGCCGCAGGATGATGAAAAGGCCGTCGAGTTTGCGCGCCAGGCGGCGGAACTCGGCCACGCCAAGGCGCAGAACAATCTCGGGAATTTCTACTTCACGGGACGCGGAGTCACGGAGGATGCAGTCGAAGCAGGCCGATGGTTCCGGCGCTCCGCCGAGCAGGGCTTTGCCGTGGCGCAGGACACCCTGGGGTCGATGCTCGCCAAGGGCGTAGGAATGGAGCGCAACCCGGCCGAGGCGCTCGAGTGGTCGCGAAAAGCGGCCGCACAGGGTATCGCGACCGCGCAACGCCGCGTGGCGGAGTTGTGCTACTTCGGCGACGGCGTTTCCCAAGACTATGCGGAAAGCGCGCATTGGGGGGAATTCCTCGCGCGGCGCAACGATGCTTGGGCGCTGAACCTAATGGGTTCCCTGACCGAAAACGGTTTCGGCGTGAAGAAGGATTCGTCGGCGGCGGTGGAGCTTTACCGTCGCTCCGCCGAGCTCGGTAATGCGCGCGGACGCAGCAACTACGGGCGCGTGATTTTCGACGCTCTTGGCACGAAGCGCGACATTCCAAAGGCGCTTCTTTGGCTCATGCTCGCGGCCGAGCAAGGCGAGATCACGGCGATTCGCTTTTTGGAATCGGCTCGGCCTGAGCTGACGAAGACGGACATCGCGAAGGGTCGGCGGCTGCTCGCGAAGTTTCGGGAGGCCGGGAGTCAGGCGAAGTAGGCCGATCACTCCGCGCGCGAGCGTTCGGCGAGCTGCAATCCGTACGCTTCCTGGCCGAGGAGCGTCCAAAGGCGCGCGTCTGCGGCGGGCTGGGCGCTTCTCCACCGACGCGCGTACTCGGGATCGGCCGGGTTGCCACCGGGTCCGCCGAGCGACTGCACAAACGCCTCCCGCAATCCCGCCCACGCGGCGGCCTGCGCTTCCGAAAGCACCAACCCCGTCGCAGGCGGAAACAAGGCGAGTGGGAGCAACGCCGCCGCGCCGGGGCGCGGCGGATGACTGGGAAAGTCCTGCACCAACGCGACTGCCGCCGGGCTCGCGGACTCTGCCGCCAGGGAAGGCGCATTCAGAGCGCGCGGCGCAGCGGCGGCGAACGTACTCTCCCCACGCTCCTCGGGAGGCCCGACGACCGCAGCGATTTCGTCCGCCTCCGCGCGGTCGAGTGTGGCAAAGGCACGCCTCGCCGCCGCCTCGGAAAGGGCACCCCTTTTGGCTTCCCCGCGCAAAGACGCCCGCTTCGTCGCATAGACACGGCCGATTTCCGTGACCTGCAGGTCCCGCACGATTCGCTCGGGACAGCCGATGCGCCGGAGGTTGGCCAAATAGACGGGCAGGTCGGGCGACTCAATTTCGCTCCAATGAAAGCCACCCCCGCCCGGCTCCAACCGCTGCCTTGCCGCGCCGGAGGCTGGCGCCCCTGACACCACCGGCGCCGCGACGACCGTGTCACCACGTGCAGGCTCACCTCGGTGGCGTGGCTGCGGGAGTCCGCCGCAAAACAGGAAGGCCAGAAACCCCGCATTCAACAAGAGCGAGAGGGTGAGCAGCTTCCTCATGAAGTCGAGCGGGGCTGAAAGCAAAAGGCCAGCGCAGACCGAAGCCTGCGCTGGCCAGAAATGAACGGCTGTTTACGGAATGACGACGCGAGTGGTCACGATGCCGCCATCGGAGGACCGCTGCACTTGCATCGAGGCGTCGCGCACGGTCGTGCTAAGGGCACGAATCGTGGTCGCAATAGTGACCGCAATCGGGCGAATCGACGAGCCGGAGCGCGTATACATGCGCTCGTAGCCCCAGAACGTGTAACGCCCTTCGGTGAGCGCCTGCACGGAGTTGTAATCGGTCGCAGAATTGCCGCCGAGGAATGACCCGTTGTAGCTGAGTTCGCGGGCGCCCGCGGTGATTGCGACGTTCGCATCGGAGGTGCCGAGATACGTCACGAAGTAGTTGTTATTCGGCGAAGGGCTGCCGAGTGCCCCGGCGAGCTGGCCGCCGCTGGAGTAGCCGCCATTGCCTTGCGCCACGGCGATGCCGTTCACAGTGCTGGCCGGCCACTGCGTGGTGTAGGAGGCCGCATCGACCACGCCGCCCACTGCCGTCACCTGCGCGCCGCCCCGCAGGGGCTGGAACTGGGTGACGGTCGCTTGCGCGCCGAGACCGGACTCGGCAAAAGCGGTGAGGCGCGTGCCGGAATCGGGGTCGCGGCCGGTGGCCACGATGATGGTGCCCTGGTCGGCATTGTCGCCGGTCATCATCGACAGCGGCAGCTTGCCCTGGCCATTGTACATCGAGCGGATGTTCTGCGCCGTGATGTTCGCGAATTGCACAGGGGCGCCTACTTGCGCGACCCACTTGAACGGGACGATGCCCACTAGACCGCCGGTGATCTGCGACAGCGCGGGATAGGTGACGCCCTTGTAGAGACCGTTGTAGGCCGAAGTCGATTGGGTAGTGTCCGACATCGACACGTCCGGAACTTCCGGATTGGTCGCGCCGGTCAGGCCCGTCGTGCCGCCGCTCGTCAGGCTGTAGGTGCCGACCACCGCGTTGGTGGTGCCGGGGAAGAAGCTCACGTTTTGCTGGGCGGAGACGGCTTTGATACCGGCTTCGGAGCCGTTAAAGCTCGTCTTCACGATCGTTTCGACGCCGCCGATGAAACCGTAAAAGATGCAGGTATTGGCGCCGGTGAAGCTGGTGCCGTTGTAGCCGTAGACAACCGGCGACGGCGTGGTGTCGAACGAGTTCCGGATGGCTGTGTTGGTTTGCGAGCGATACGCCGTGGAGCCGGTGAAGCGCACGATAGTTTGGGCTTGGGCTGTTCCCGCGAGGGCAAGAGCGAGAGCGCCTGCGGCAAAGATGGATGGGAATTTCATGAAGAGTGAATAAGACTAATTTTGGTTGAGGTCCGAGTGTTTCGGAATGGTTTTTGTAGGAGCCTTAGGCTTGCGCGGGACGGCGACGGCGGAGGAAGCTCCCCACCGCAACGAGCGCAAGACCACCGGCGAGGTAGGTGGAAGGCTCGGGAATCGCCGAGATGGATTGGGTGTAAATGAGGGCACCATTGGCGGCGAGGACAAAGGATCCGAGCTGCCTGCTCGGCCCGGAGCCCGGCAGGATCTCGTTCAGGAATAGAACACTGCTGATGGCGACGGCTGACTCGTTGGTGGGATCGAAGTAGTCGTAACTAATCGTTCGGGCTTGGCCGTCGGGTCCGATGCCACCGGGCTGAAAGGACGCATAACCGTTCGTGTCATTTGCGTTCTGAATCGTGGCATAAGCAGAGTTCGCGGTCCTCAGATTGCCCGCAAAGAAATTACCTTCCGCGGCCACAAGGTTTGAAACCAATGCGAGTGCGGCAACCGGTGAGCGACCGAAAGGATTGGCGCTATCCGGATTCGACGAGAAAATCGTGTATTGCGGGAGGCCGAACGACGGAGTGCGCGATGTTCCGATGAAGCTGAAGAGGACCGCGCCCGTCCCGGTAGCCGGGTCGATCCGAGTCGCCCAATTGGCGCCGAAAATATTTGAAAGATCATTGCCGATCCCTCCGATGTAATTGAGTACAAAGGAGTTTCCTTGAGAATTGGAATAGAAAGGCAGAGCCTGGCCTAGGTTCACGACGTAAGCCGAAGAAGTATCGGTCGCCCGAAAGCCGAGCAAAATGTCGCCATCGGAGTAGGAGGTCGTGCTCTGCGCGAACGCCGTCGTTCCGATGAGGACGCCGCTGGCAATCGCCAGAAAAGTGTTGGTTTTGTTCATATGCCGCCGAGGTTGGTAGTGATTATGCCTAGGGCGCAGAGGCGCTTTTGGGCTGGAGCGGAGGGTAGCGACGGTCCCCTAGCGGTCGACCAAGTTATCGTGATAAAATTGCCACTTTTCCGGGGCATTTTTACCGCGATTTAACAAACGGTGACATTCTTGTAACAATCAGGACACGTTTCGGAAAATTGACGTAAAATGCGTCGACCATCCTGAGGTCACAGACCACAGGTGCGCCAGCCCAACGACCCACCATCTACCTCCGACGCGTGCACGCATTTCCCGTTGTTTCGAAAGCGGCCGGCCGGACCCTAGCTGGTCTCTGTGCCCTTGTCTTAGCAGCCACGAGTTGGGGACAGACGCCCACAGTTTACACGGATGGCGACATTCTCCTCGGCTTTCGCTCGACCGACGGTTCCCGGGGATATCTGCTAAACCTCGGCCCAGCCTCGCTTTATACGGCGGGAAACAATTTCAATCCGAACATCGGAAATATCGCGCCGGATCTGGTCAACGTCTTCGGGGCGGATTGGTACACGAGGATCGACCCCAACACCGCCACAAATGCTGTCTTTTATAGCGTGGTGGGGACGAATCGCGCCGGCAGCGGATCCGATCCCGCCCAGTCGGTCTACTCGTCGACCCCATTTAGCTCTCCCTTCGATCGCAACCCGGTCGCCGCGCAGGCGCAGGTGGCCACGCTCATTGCCACCGTCGGAAATAACTACGCGGCCAACCTTTCCACGGCGAATAGCCCCGTGGGACTCATCCAGTCGAACTCGGGCCAAAACAACTATCCCGCCTTCCAGCCCGGCGGGGTGCGCAATTACCTGATCAGTTTCGATTATTTTGACCCCACAAATGAATCGGCTCCGAATGCGGGCGCCAGCTTCGACCGCCTGATCCCCGGAAGCGGTGCGGGGCAGTCGCTGGGGACCTTTACATTCTCGAGCGTGGGGGTGCTGACCTTTACTGCCGTCGCGACCCCCACGCCGACTCCGACTCCCACGCCAACTCCGACCGCGACGCCGACCCCGACCTCGACGCCGCTACCGACGAGCACGCCGACGCCGACGCCAACTCAAACCCCGACCCCGAGCGGAACCACTCCCGTGCCAACGGCGACACCGACCATCACGCCCACGGCAACCCCGACGCCGACTGCGACTGCGACCGCGACCCCGACCCCGACTCCATCGGCAACACCGACACGTACTCCAACGCCGACGCCTTCGACTACACCTACTCCGACTGCCACGGCGACTGCCACGCCGACTCCTACGCTTACTCCCAGCGCGTCGCCGAGTCCGACGCCCACGCCGAGTCCGACCGCGGTACCCACCACTCCGAGCCCGACGCCGACTCCGGTACCGGGCGGTGCCTCCCGGCTGGCGAATATTTCCACGCGGGCGCGGGTGGAGGCCGGAGCCGGCTCACTGATCACGGGCTTCGTTATTCAAGGCCCGGCCACAAAGCAAGTGATTGTGCGAGTGCTCGGCCCGTCTCTCTCCCTCGCCGGTATCACGTCGCCGCTGACGAATCCGCAAGTCGAAGTGTATCGGGACGGCATCCTGATTGCGGCGAATGACGATTGGCGCACTTCCATTGAATCGGTCGTGCGTTCAACCGGCTTTGCTCCGGGGGATTTTCGCGAATGCGCCGTCGTGCTGGATTTGGGTCCGGGCAGCTACACTGCCGTGGTACGAGGGATTGGCGCGACCACTGGCGTGGCGCTGGCAGAAATTTACGAACTCGACGGCGAAGGCTCTGTCGCACGCCTTGTCAACCTCTCGACGCGCGGCCTGGTGCAGACGGGCGAAAACGTGATGATCGCCGGAGTCGCGGTGCGAGGCTCCGAGCCGAAAAAGCTGCTCATCCGCGCCCTTGGTCCCAGCCTGGCCGCCAGCGGCGTCAGCGGGAGCTTGCAGAATCCTGCGCTCGGCATCTTCGACGCCCAAGGCCGGGCCGTGGCCAGCAACGATGACTGGCAGAGCAGCCAGGCCGCCGCCATCACCACGACCGGCCTGGCACCGGCCGACAGCCGGGAGAGCGCGGTCATCGTCACGCTCGCGCCCGGAAACTACACCGCGATCGTCTCCGGCGCAGCGGGAACAACGGGCGTCGCCCTCGTGGAAGTCTACGAAATTCCGTAGGCCCCTGAGACTGCCGCAGACCAGCCCTACCCATCGCTCGCGTCCATGAAATCGAATCGTCTCGTCTGCCTCCTCGGTGGCTTCCTCCTCTCCGTGGCATCTGCCCAGGGCCAGACCCCGACGTCCTATGCCGATAGCGACGTGTTGCTGGGCTTCCGCTCCAGCGACGGTACGCGCAGCTACCTCTTGAACATCGGACCGGCCAGCCGCTACACCGGCGGCGTTTCCACCACCCTTGCACTCGGAAACACCGGGGCCGATCTTGTGACGGTTTTTGGCCTCGATTGGTATACCCGGATCGATTTAAACACCGGGACGAATGCGGTCTTCTTCAGCGTCATCGGCACCAGCCGCATCGGTTCCGCGAGCGACCCCGCCCAGACGGTCTATTCCAGCAATCCGGACAGCGCACCGTTTTCGCGGCAGCCAGTGGCAGCCCAAGCGCAAGTCGCCACTTCGATCGCGACGCTCGGAAACTCCTATTCCGCCAACCAGTCGACGGCGAACAGCCCCGTCGGCCTCATTCAGAGCAACTCGACCGCGAACACGTATCGGACCTTTCAACCCGGCGGGTCGCGCGGATTCCAGATCAGCTTCGATTACTTCGATCCGACCAACGAACTGCCGCCGAACGGGACCGCGTATTTCAATCGACTCGTGCCGGGCGCCGGTGCCGGAACGCTCCTCGGCAACTTCCAGGTTCGCTCGGATGGATCGGTGATTTTCAGCGCCGCCGCGGTCAACACGCCGACCCCGACGCCGACCCCCACCGTGACTCCGACTCCGACGCCCACACCGATCGGCGCCACCCCATTTCCGACGCCGACGCCGACGCCGACCATTGCTCCGACGCCCACGCCCACGCCGACTCCGACTGTCGTAGTCGTTACGCCGACGCCGACCCCCACCCCGCAGACACGGCTCACGAACCTCTCGACCCGCGCCCGGGTGGAGACCGATCAGCGGGTCGTCATCAGCGGATTCAGCATTCAGGGAACAGCGACGAAACGCATCCTCATCCGCGCCACCGGCCCAAGCCTGGCCGCGGCGGGCATCTCCAGCGCACTGATGAATCCGCAGATCCAGGTACTCAAGGACGGCGTCACCATCGCCGCCAACGACAACTGGCGCACTTCGCTCCGTTCGGTCATCGAGCCCACGGGTTTGGCACCGGCGGATGACCGCGAGTCCGCCGTGGTTCTCGAACTCGGGGCGGGCAACTACACGGCTATCGTTCGCGGAGTCGCCGGCACGAGCGGGATCGCGCTGCTCGAGATTTTCGAAGTGGACGACGGGACGGTGCCTGCGCGCCTCGTGAACCTTTCGACGCGCGGGCAAGTCCTGACGGGCGACGGCGTGATGATTGCCGGTCTGGCCGTGCGCGGATCGACGGGACGGCGCGTCCTGATTCGGGCGTTGGGGCCTAGTCTCGCGGCGAGCGGGATCTCGGCCGGGTTGTCCGATCCGCTCCTCACCCTGCTGGACGCGCAGGGGCAGTTCATCGCGTCGAACGACAACTGGCAGTCGACGCAGCGGCCGGAAATTTCCGCGAGCGGGCTGGCTCCGTCCGACCCACGTGAAAGCGCGATCGCCGCGACGCTGAGCCCGGGGAACTACACCGCGATTGTCTCCGGGGTCGCGGGCGCAACCGGGATTGGCTTGATCGAGATTTTTGAGCTGCCTTAGAGTCGAGCATGCCGAAAGCCATGGGGAAGGTACACGATTCACCAAGAACGCAGACCACACCGCAACGGCTTCGCACTCGGTCCGTTTTTCTCCGATTCTCGCACGGGGCGAAGGCTTGGGTTTGCGTTTGGATAAATTGAGGGCTGAAAGCCCGGCACAAAGCGCAGACTGAGCATCACGCCTCCTGCAGCAAGGTGCCAGGCTTTCAGCCCTCAAGCTCAATTTTTCCCGTGACCCAGGCCTCACCCGCTGCGCGGGTTCAGCCTGGGCTGGGCTGTAGCAGGCCTTCAGCCCTCAATACGCAGCGAGATCGCATAGGTCGTTAATCGGAGGTCGCTCCTCGAGTACTCATATCTGTCGCACTTAAGCCGCGAGTCCGACCCACCGAATTGGTTCGTGAAGTCGGCTCCCCGCCCGCGGATTTTTCGCGGCCGTCAGGCGCCAGGGCGGAGCGCGAAAGTGTCGGAAGATTCACCTTAAACGCTTCGAAGGCGTGAGAGCGCGAACTACCTTGCCCGGGCAGCGGCCTGCGCGTGGCGCACTTCTTCCGCGAACCTCCTTTCCCATGAAAAAAGTCTTCCTCGCTGGTCTTGGTTGTGCCTGTCTCGCGCTGGCCTCGTCCGTCTCCGCCCAAGTCACCCCCACCGCCTACAACGACGGCGATATCATGCTGGGGGTTCGCTCGAGCGACGGCACGCGCTGCTATCTCCTCAACCTCGGTCCCGCCACGCTCTACACCGCCGGGAATTCGTTTCCGGTGAACGTCGGGAACATCTTGCCAGACCTGAACAACGTCTTCGGAAACGACTGGTATACACGCATTGACCCAAACACGGCCACGAACGCCGTCGTCTACGCGGTCGTGGGCACGAGCCGCAATGGCGCGATCGGCGATCCGAACCAGACGCTTTACACGTCGAATCCCGACGACACCGCGCCATTCGACCGCCAACCCGTAGCGGCCCAGGCGCAACCCGCGACCTACATCTTCTCAATGGGTGGCTTTTACGCCGGAAATAGCTCCACTGCCAACAGCCCGGTTGGTCTGATCGAACAAAACAACCCCACCAACAGTTACCGCGCCTTCCAGCCCGGCGGCACGCGCGGATTCACGATCAGTTTCGCTTTTTTTGATCCCTCGAACGAAGTGGCGCCGAACGGCACCGCTTATTTTTATCGCTCCACACCGGGCTCGGGATCGCAAGTGCAATTCGGCTTCTTCACGATTTCGGCCGCTGGCGCCGTGCAATACACAGCCACCGCCACGTTGACGATTCCGCCGAACATCACGAGCGCGACCAGCACGGTGTTCAACCTGGGAGTGAATGGCCAGTTCCAAGTGACGGCGACCGGAAGGCCCGCCCCGACCTTCAGCGCGACCGGCCCGCTGCCGGCCGGCGTCACGCTCAGCCCCGCCGGCCTGCTGGGGGGCACACCGGCCGCTGGAACGGGCGGCTCTTACCCGATCGTCATCACCGCCAGCAACGGGGTCGCCCCTACTGCGAATCAGAATTTCACTTTGATGGTGAATCGTCCGCCGGTTCCTGGCGCCAACGCTTTCGGAACGCCCCAAGACCAGGCCCTCAACATTACGACTACGCGTTTGCTTTCGAATGCGACCGATCCGGATTTGGATCCCCTCACCTTCATGGGCGTGGTCTCACCCAGCGCCCAAGGCGGGAGTGTGGTTTTGAATGCTGGCACCATCACCTACACGCCGCTGGCCGCCTTCGTCGGAAATGATTCATTCACGTACACGATCGCCGATGGCCGGGGCGGCGTGGCCTCGGGTACGGTAAGTGTCACCGTCACGGCCGCGGGGCAGCCCTCGGTCGTCGTTGTCAGCCTCACTGTGCCGAGCGGATCGGCGACCGCCGTCAGTTTCCAAGGCATTCCGGGCGTAACGTACATCGTCCAATCCTCGGACGACCTCGTTTCCGCTTGGACCGATCGGAGCACGGTAATCGCCGATAACGCGGGCGCATTTTCGTTCTCGGATTCGATCCCGCTTCCGCCGAAGCGCTTCTACCGGGTCGTGGCGGCGCCGTGAGTCCCGGGGCCCGAGACGAAGCGGATTCAAGAACCCAACCCTGCCAGTATCATGGACACCATCCTCAATGTCGCCGAAGGCTGGCTCACGCTCGGCAATGCCGTCGAAGCGTGGGAGGAACTCGCTTCGTTGGCGCCCGCCGATCGCGCCAGCGCCAACGCCGTAGAACTCCGCGCGCGCATTCTCTGTGCGCTCGCCGGGGACCTAGAGACGATTGCCGGCGAACCCGCGCTTGGACACCGCGAGCCGCAGCGCTCTGCTGGCTGAAAAGGTCTCTCGCAAAGCCACTAAGCCACAAAGTAGAAGGGAGACGGAGTTGCGGGAGTGCTTCCTCCCCTTTGTGGCTTTGTTTGAGACCATTTCACCCTTCGCCGGAAGAAGGCCCCGGCCTCGGGAATATTCCTCCCCTTTGTGCCTTTGTGGCTTTGTGTGAGACCATTTCACCCCTTACCGGAAGACGGCCCCGGCCTCGGGAGTATTTCCGAGACGCATACATTGGCCCGGACCAAATCGTTCCGGATGGACCGCGGTTGATCCGGGGAGGACCTTTTGCGGGTGCAACCTCCGCGCCACGCCCTCGCCGCCGTCACGCATCCGGATCCCCACCCACAAGCCCGCGGTCGACTAAGCCGCCCGCCGTTGGACGCTCGCCGAAGTGGCCCAAACGGCACCAGACGCGTCGAGCGATTTGCGCGCGCGCCTGGACCCCAATGAATTTCTCCGCGCGCTGCTCGTGCAAGCGAGGGCGCTGCTGCTCGGCGTGCGGGGTGATGCGCTCGATGCGACCACCCTTTCGGTGGGGCGATTCACGCAGGCCATTGCCCCCGGCGCGACCCCGGAAACCATCGCGCGGGCGGAAGACGCGGTGCACGCGCTGCTCGAACAGGGCCACGGGCAGCGAATGGACGCCGTGCAGGCGGCCAATCGCATTGCATTCATGCAGCAGTCGCTCGATGCCACGGCCGGATTGATCGGTCACACCGCGCTTCTGCTGCAGCAAGAGCCCGGGGCGGCTTGCCTACTAAACGCTCCAACTCGCAAACGGCTCGGCTGCTTCCATGGGGCGGCAGCGCTTGCGCCCGTCACGTCGATCCGATTCGCAGACCAATTCAGGCCGGAGTGGTCTTTGGCGTGCGGCCGTCCTCTGCCGCTTTCTGCAGTGACGCTGTCTTCCGTCTTCCGTTCTTTAAGCTCACACTCGCTTCTTTCGCGCTTCCTCGTCTTCTTCCTCCGAACTCTCGCTCCCGCCGTATCCGATGACGTCGACGCTGATGATGGAGGGCAGCTCCTGGGGCGGCGCCTGGTTCGCATTTTGCCGGGCCGCTTCCGTGGAGGCGCTCGTCGCGGCCGCGGCGGCGGTCGAGGCCGCCGTAATCCCGCTCACATTCGGCGCGGTAACCACGGGAGTTCCGGTGCTCGAACCGGCTGCCGAGATGTTGCTCGCGTTCACGACTTGCAACGCGGAGATGTTCAGGTTTCCGGAGACTCGAATGCCGGCGTCGCCGGCGTCGACCGTGCCGCTCGGCGCGATGAGATCCACGTCCCCCGTGGCCACGCCTGCGACCGTCACAAGCACGCCAATGCCGCCTCCGGTGGCGAGGCCGGCCAAATCCGTCTTTACGTCACTGCTCTGCGGATCGACCAGCACGCGCGTGGGCGGCGCCGATTGCACTGTCTTGGAAGACGCACCCGCGGCGATGTCGCCCACGGTGGACCAGATGGCGATGTTTCCACCCCGGAGCGTAAAGATGCGCGAGGTGCCGACGCTGACGCTGGCGTTTGTGAAGATCGAGATGTTCCCGCCCGATTCCGTGAGGATGCCCTGGTCGGCCGCCTGGCTGCCGGAAGCATCGATTCCGACGCTTAGCTTACCGCCCGGCGCGAAGAGATCGATGTCCCCACCGCTCGTTGTTTTGATTTCGCGGGAAGTGATCGAGATGTCCCCGTTCCAATCGTGCCCGGGGAAAAGTGCGGCGATCGCGTCGAACCCGGCGGTGTAGGTACGGAAGTTTGGACTCTTCGGATCGTTCCGATCGCGGCCGGAATCGCGCAGCACGAGGTAAAAGATTTTCAGCGCCAGGGTGTGGCGTAATTCGGGCGCAAGGATTTGATAGCGCGCCCAGACGCCGTCGTTGCTCGCCCCGGCCGCGCCGAGGAGCTGCCCGAGAGCGGGAAGATAGCGCTGGGCTTGCGCCCCGGCACTCTCCGGATCGAGGAACTTTGCCTCGAAGGCGGTGAAATCGAGCTTGCTGGAGTCCAGGCTCCCCGCCACACCGATCCCAGCACCCGCAATAATCTGCGCCCCGGTGAAGCCCAGCGCGGGATTGCGCGCGTTACCGATGCTGGTGAGGCCGAGGGCGGTGCCATCCCAATTATTCGGGCCGACGCCGAGATCGAGATTGCGCCCCGCGAAAACCTCCAGCGTGCCCGGCCCACTGACCTGCAGGTCGCCTGCGAGCGTGCGCTCGCCATCGTTCAGCCTGTTTCCGGCGGCGGTGGCAGCGCTGCGCAATGGCGAATTTGGGTCGTAGGCCACGATGTCTCGTCCCGCCGCCGCGATACTCACGTCGTCGGCGCGCACATTCTGGGCATAAAGCGCAATGTCCGTGAGGTCGCGGCCCGCCACCACGCGCGCGGCCTTTGGCGAGAAGAACGTGAAGCCGGAAATGTCGCCGCTCACCGCGTAGAGCCGGGTCGGTTCCGTGTCATTCGCGTGCAACAAGCCGGCCGAATGGAGCGCCTGTTTGGTTTGCAGCACGCTTTGCGCACCAAGGGTGGCGCCGGACTCGGCGAAGAGCCGATCGGTCGAGGTGAGAAAGCCCGCTCCAGTCCTGACCGAAGCCACCCCGACCCCAACGACGCTTTGGTACGCAAAGGGTGAAGATACTCCAGGCAGCGAGTTCGGATCCGAGTCCGAAACATTGATGGTGGAAGAGAGCCAGCCATCGGTAGTTTGTCCGCCGATGGTCGTGGATCCGCCAGGCTGGAGCCCATTCAACGCTTTCGCCGCCAACAGCTCGATCGTTCCACGCGGCGCCGCCGAGAGCGTGAGATTGCCGACGACGTTGATGTCTCCACTCAGGGCGAAAACGCGGAGGGCGGGTGGCTGCAGCGAAACCGTCGTGCCGAAAGGATCGACGTCCGTCTCGTTCAGTCGCAGCCAGGGCTGAAAGGCCGAGACCGTTAGAATATCCGGAGAAAACAGCTGTACATTCCGCGACCAGGCGAGGAGCGCGGGCGCTGAGCCGCTGGACGGCAAAGTCACGCTCTCGCGCAAGGTGACCGCGCCAGTCAGAGAAGTTACGCCCACGGCCGACTCCGCGCCGAAAGTCGAGAAATAGGTCTTGTACCAATAGGCGTTGCTATATCCACCAGGAAGCAGGAACGGATTTGCCACGGGACCAAGAAGGAGATCGCCGCGGGCGCTAACCTCAAACGAGCCTCTGCCGAGGAACAGGGTGGTAGCGAGCCACGTGCGGGAGTCAAAAACGTCCGTGTCCACCCCGCTGATCGTGCCGAGCGACGGCGTGCGCGTGGCGTTGGTATGAATCGTATTGCCGGCCGAGAGCGTGGCCGTGCCGCGCTCGACGTAGTAAATTCCGGCATCGACGTCGCGACCGGCCCGTACGGCAAGGTTTCCGCCCCCGAGTTCGGCCAGAATGGACGCAGTTGGCACGAGGGCATTGCCTTGGGCGTCGCGCCCCGCCGCCCGGGCGTTTGTCGGGACCACGGCGTCCACATTGCTGACGTCCCGGCCGGCGGTGAGGGCGACGTTGCCGCCGCCGAGCGTACCGATGCCCTGGAAGAAATTACTGAAGTCGATCCACCAGGTGGTTGAAGCGAGATCGCCAAACCGCGCCATACCGAAGCGGCCGGTGAGCGGATCCACGTACCCGCGGCGGTAGAGCCAGTTCCCGGGCAGCTCGCGTTGCGAGTCTGCCACGAGATTGCCGTTGAGGTCGCGTGTGAGGTGGATCACATCGCGTTGGGCGGAGACGGTCACGTTCCCGCCGCGCTCGCTGTATTGCGCCGCGTACGCGGGGGTTTCCTGCACCGCGCCGAGGAACACTGCCACATTCGTGGCAAACGAGTCACCGTTGGGAGGCGTGAGAATGGGTCGATCGAAGACGCCGCCGAGTGTGGGATTCGCCACGCGGGTGCCCGCCGTGTAAATCGTGGCAAAAGGATTGAGGAGCTGCACATCGCGGCCCGCATTGATGTCAATGTCGCCGGTGCCGCTGCGGATGACCTGGTAATGGCCCATCAACAGGCTCTCGGTCAGCGCCGCCGGGCCTGGATTGAAGGTGATGTTCAAACCGCCGTTGCGTCCCAACTGCACCGAACCGCTCTCCGTCCCCAAGGCGGAAAGGGCGAGCGTGCGCCGGAAGTCGGCCGCGGAAAAATCCGCGCCCGCGGTGAGGCGATACGCCCAGGACTCCTGCGAACGCCCGTTGCTGAAGACGGGGAGCAACTCCTGCTTCCATACGGCCGGATTGCCCAGCGAATCGACCGGCCCATCGGCCGCGCCCGCCCCGGTGCCGAAGCCGTCGGTGATGCTCCCGAGTAACGTGATATTTCCGCTCGCCCGGAGCGTGAGAACGCCCGGCTCCACGCCCGAGACGATCGGGTTTCCGGCGCGGTCGCGGAGCGGATTCCCCGCGGCGTCCACCACGCCGAGCCGTGGACCAAAGCGCCAGGTCGAGAGATCCAGGTCGCTGTTCAGTACCAAGCCTCCCCGCGAATTGACGATTTCCTCGCCGGGTCGGACGTGAAACACGCCAGCGAGGCCGGCGTTTCCGGCCAGCAGCCGGCTTTGGATCGCGTCTGCGCCATTCATGAAGATGGTTGCATTTGCCAGCGCAGTCGCCGCGAGGGGATCGATGGCGGCTGGCGTGGTACTGGCGGTGTCCTGCCGAAAATATCCTTCCACGACGATGCTGCTCGCATTCGCGATACGAGAGCCGAACGGATCGATCGCCACTTCGCTCGCGCCAAGCTGGGGCGCGCGCAGGTGCACTGTCCCACCCGTCGCACCCGCGACGGAAAGATCGATGTTGCTGCCTGTGGCAAGCGCGATGCGTCCGCCCACGGTCTCGAGCGTCACCGCGCCGCCTTTGCCGGCGGCATCGAATTGCGCCCCTGCGACATTCAACACCGCTGTACTGGCAAGCGCCAGGTTCGCGCCCGCCGCGAGTCCGATCCGGCCGCCGGTCGTCCCGGAGGCGTCGATGGTGCCCGTCACCGTGATCGATCCTGTATCGGCCGAAAGGGCAAACGAGCGCGCAGTCGCCACGCCGTCGATCACCACATCGCCGCTGCGCACACGGATGATCTGCTCCCGCGTGAAGCCGCCGGCGCTGAGCTGCGCACTCAGCGCGACAAGCGTGGGAATGGTGCGGAGATCGAGCGAGAAGCGGCCGGCCTCGCCGCCCCTGCCGGCCGTCGCGAGGAGTATGCCGGAGGCGAGGAAACTTCCGCCGGGGGCGCGGACAGCCAGACTGCCGGCATCGCCCGCGCCGCCCGGCGCCGACACATTGATCGTCGAATTGGAACCCAGCCGAACGGAGCCGGCCTCGGCGACGAGTTCCACCTGGCCGCCCGAGGTGTACTTCGTCACGTCGTTAAAGACCCGGAACACGCCGCTCACATCGATACGCCCATCCACCACCACCTCTCCGCTCGTCGCGTGCAGGGTAACGTTACCGGATGGCGCCAGGATCGCGCTGCTCGCGTTGACGTTGCGTCCTTCGAGCGTAAGGCTCACGGCTAAGCCCGCGCCGGTCAGCGGCGGCGTCGATCCGGACGGCGCGGCGAGCGTGAAGTCGCCGCTCGCCGAGAGGGTTTGCACCGCGGCATCGCGCCCGCTGAGGAGCGGTGTCGAGATGGCGAAATCGCCCTGCACGGAAAGTCCCGGATTCACGCCACCGGAACCGGCCGCGAGGACAGCCTGCGAAGCGCTGAACCGCACGCGATCGAATTGGGTGATGAGCAGGCGATTGTTCGTTCCGTCCCGCTTTTGGACCGAGCCGAGTTGCAGAGTCGTGGCCTCAAAGGCGAGCGATCCGCCGCCCGAGCTGATGGCGCCCGAAGCAAGGGCTCCGAGGCGGTTGTCGAGCGTGATGTTTTGCGCCGCGAACGTCACGTCTCCGCCGGAGGTGAAGCCGCGGACTTCCCCGGCGCTGAGCGAAAGATTCACCAGACTGGAGCCAGCCCCGCCTGTGCCCACCCGCCCGGTGCCGTAGAGATCGATGGAGGAGTAGCTCCGGAGCGAGAGGGTCTGCGCCGTCGCCTGCACGTTCTGGAGCGCGTTGCCAGTGAGGACCAGGCCGGCATCGGGCTGAAGCGTTCCCGCGCGCTCGAGCGCCAGGCTGATCCGTCCGCTGCTGAACGACACCGCCGTGCCCCGCACCACGGCGGTGGAATCCAAACTCGCCTGCGCGGTGGAATCGACGACCACCGCGGTTCCTGTGAGCCGAACACCCGTCCCAATCGTGAGCGCGGGCAACGCCGAAGTCGAAAGACCGTCGCGCACGACCGCCGCCCGCACATCGCTGCTCACGCGCAGGAGAACTCCGTCTCCGCTCCCGATCGTGGTGTTGCCGAGGAGCAACGTGGCCGCCGGCGCGGCCAGCGCACCTTGCTGCGAAATTTCGGAACCCGGGGCAAGCGTCAGCGTGCGGTTGGCGGCCAGGATGACGTCAGGCCCGGAGAGCGGCGAGCCGGCGTTGTCGACTGTGATGCGGTTGCTCAGCACCTGCACAGTCACGCCGAGCGAAGTAGTGGTGCGAAACCCGCCAATGAGGAGACTGTCGGCGCCGAAGGCCGTCAGGGTTGCGGCGTCGAGGGTCAGACTCCCCGCGGGTCCCTGCCGGCCGCCGGAGGCGACGAAGATGTCGGCGGGGCTGGCGATATCGACCGTGCCGCCGATTCCACCAGCGGGCACCTGCGCCCGCAACGTGCCCTGGAGCGTGAGCGTGCTCTGGGCGGCGAGCACGACCTGCCCCGCATCCTGCGGCAAGCGCTGCGGCGCGATCTCACGCGCCTTCGCTACGTTCGCGAAAAACGTATTCGCCGAAAAGGTGTCGTATTGCGCGCGCGTGCGCACCACTGCGGCCGGAAGCACCTGGAAGGACGTAAACAGATTGCCGCCCCGGGCGGTGCCGTTGAGCGCATTGAAACGATAGCCGGAGACAACGGTCGATCCATCCGCCTGGGGCGCGGCGGCGTCGGGCGCACCGATCCGCGGGGTGACGAGAAATGCGCCCGCCAGCAGCGCGTAGCGCGCGGGCAGCACCGTGTAATCGCCAGCTGGCAGACCATTGATTCCGCTCAGGTGAATCCGCTCGCCGACGGCCGGGCTGGTGCCGTAGCTCGGATCGAACGGCGCGAAGCCGGCCTGGGAACCCGGGATGACGGCAAAGCTCGTGCTCAAGCCCAGGAGATCCGTGCTCCCCCCGTTGCCCCGCACGAAACGATAGGCAAAAAGATCGCCGCCCCCAGCCACATCGATCACGGCGCCAGCCTGCACGGCAAGATCGTTGGCCGACAAATTGACCGCCTTCGCCGGCAACGCGTCGACCGTGATGTCGTTGCCCGCCGGGTCCAGCCAGGAAATTCCATTGAGCACCGTGCCGTAAGGAACGATCAGGCCTTTGCCGGTGATTGGATCGAGGGCGGAAACCGAGGTCACACTGCCGGTCGTAGCGGTGAGCTGCGTCGAGACGGGGAAAACTTTGTTCGAGATGAGATCGAGTCCGCTCGACCCGGTGAGACTGCGGCCGAGATTGATGTCGCCAAGGGGCGCGCGCAGGACCCCGCTTTGCTCGATGAAGGAAGCATAGATATTCAGCTGGCCGCCGGCCGAGAGCGGCAGATCGCGCGCCCCGCCTCCCCCCACAAAAACCGAACCTGCAAAGGCCGCGCCGCCGCGCGTGTAATCGAAGGCGGCGACCGTGAAGCTCACTCCGGTCGGCGGATAAATCTGCCCGGCGGTCAAACTGATGTTGCCGGCGACATCGAGAGTCCCGTCGCCGCGGATGTCACCGCCCGTCGCGTTCAACGAGAGTTCGCCGATGTTTTGCAGCGAGAGATTTCCCACGTCGATCAGCTGGCCGGTGACCGAGACGCGGCCGGGGCCATTCACCGGAGAAAAGTAGAACGGCGCTCCCCCAACCAGAAAAGCGCTCACCTGCGCCTGTTGCTGCGCGCTGGTGAGTGGCGGCTGAAACGCCGTGCCCAGCCGGATATACGGCGCTTCCAAGCTCACTCCTGCATCCGCGAAAATCACGCCCGCTGTGCCGGCGACGATGCTGCCATTGGCCGAGATCGAGACACGGCCAACGAACTGTACCGAGCCGGCGAGGGTAAGCGCATCGAAGCCTCGATTCACGAACCGATCGACGGCGAAATGACCGATCGCCAGCGCCGCGCTTCCATCCGCGTTTCGCACCGGCAATCCGATCGCGCTCCTCCCGAAGGGTTGTCCGATCACCGGTCCTGACTGGGTTACAACGAGATTCGTATCCAGGGGCGTGAAGGGCTCCGGGCTGAGGGTGAATCGGCTCGACGACACCGCCAGACTGCCGCCCTGCGCCGTCGGTCCGCCGGCCGCACCAGAAATCGTTCCGTCGTAGAAGAGCTCCTGTCCGCCTGCCAAGGTGACGGAGCCCCCATTGCTCTCCACCCGCGTCGCAATCCGCTGGTTGGTGGACGCGGAATCCGTTTGCGTGACGCCGGCTGCGCCGGGCACGAGATCGAGCACGCCGGCCGCTCCAGTGACATCGATACGCGAACCGGCGGCGCCAACGATGTTACCTGACAGCGACACGCGCCCACCCGCCAGCACCGTGCCCGTCCGGAAGCCAAGTGGATCGGGCGTCAGCAGGGTCGTGCCCGCGGCGGAGAGCAGGCTGGCAGGACCCAGAAACACCGTCGGGAGCGCATTCGTGCGATCCGTGAAGTAAATGAGAGATCTGCTCACGCCCCGGACCGTGATTTCCCCGCCGGGCGCGATGACCGCCCCAAAGATGGATGCCGTATCGCCAGACATCGTAACGCTGGCGCGTGCATCCGTTTCAATGCGCGAGCCAGCCGCCTGCACCAAGTCGCCGCGCACAACCACGGCGTTATCCGCGCCGCGCGACACGTCGAGCACCCCAACAGCAATAAATGAAACGCTGGCGGGGACACGAATGCCCTCTGGCCGGAGAATTTGCGAAACGTCAACCGTGCCGGCTTCGAGCGTAACGAGAGTGCTTTGCGCCGTCGGGTGGATCACAGTGCCAGGCGCGATCAGGATCCCGGGCAGATAGTCGTTGGATCCGGCCACGGCCTGACCAAGCCCGCTGAGCGTGAAGCGCGTGAATCCGCCCTGCGTGAAGAAATCCGGTGCCACCTGGAAAGCGCCGGTCGGCGCGTTGCTTCCACCCACTTGCACGAGGGGCGCCAGTACGCTCAGGCTCCCGCCCGTGTTGCCGGAGAAACCCACGAGTTGCGCGCCTAGCGCCAGACTCCCCCCGATGACCGCCCCGAGGTTCAAGTCCTGGCCGCCGGCGATGGTGATCCCGCCCCCCTTCCCATAGGTGATGCGTCCGTTCGCCAGCACCTGGAACCCGCCGGAGACATCGACGCGGCTGCCCGACTCAAAAGCGACTCGATACCCCTGCGCAGAAATGGTGCCGCCCGGGAGGAGCAACTCGAGCGGCAGGGCGTTAGGCTCATTGCGGCTGTCGATCATCCGGCCCGCCGTGGTCAGCACCGCATTTTCGCCTACGCGGAGTACGCCACGGGTCGGATTCGCAGGTGGTGTGGGTTGGTTTGAAAGCAACGAAAGACGACGGAATTCCGCGGGCGAAATCGTAAAAGTCGACAGGCTGATGTTTCCGGCCGAGGCGGAGAGCCGGCCTAACACCTCAATGTTGGCGCCGGCGAAGAGCAACGAGCTACCAGGGGCGGCGTCAAGCGCGACGCCGGCGGGCACGGAGATATTGCCTTCGCCGTTATCGATGCGGAGCAGCCCGAAACCGCTGCTGCCGACCAGATCCGGGCTGAGCACGACTTGGATCTGCCGGTCGAGCCGGAGCGGCAGCGGATGGCCCGAGGTATCGAGCGCGAAGGCATCCGCCGGCGCGAGCCCGGACGCGGTGCGGAAGCTGATCTCCGGCGCCACGGCGGGAGCGATCGGCAGGAAGTCCGGCACATTGCTTTGCCGCGTCACGGCCACAGCGAGGGAACCCGGCGCAGGCGGAGTGGCGACCTGGCGCGGGCCGGTGATGGTGACGCCGCGGAAACCGCCATCGAGTGCGAGCGCGGGGGCCGAAATCGAAACGGCGCCCCCATTTCCCCCGAAGGTGTACCCGGCCTGGAATTGTGGGCCGCTCACCAGCGAACTGGCGAAGTTCGCGCTCGTGCCAAAGCGCAGATTGGCCAGCGTAAAACCGTTGTAAATGCCATCGTAAATCCGGTCCGGGGTCGCTTGCGAGATGTCGAACACCCGCCCGCCCGACAACACTCTTGTCGTCTGCACCAGGCCACCCGCGTAGTCGATCGAGCCGCCCGAAACATCGATGTGCGACCCCGGCTGCATTACCACCGAACCGCCGGCAGCGAGATTGACCGTGCCGCCATTGCTCGAGAGTTCGCCCACCGTGCGCTGCACCAGTGCGGCGTAGCCGGAGACATCCGCCAGTGGAGTCCCGATCCAGGTGCGGCCGTTGTAGGTGCCGGACTGCCGAATATCGATAAAGACCGTCTGGCCGCGGAGCGGTCCATCGCGCTGGAGCGGAAAATCCGCCAGTTCGGATCCCCGCAATTGCGCCGCCACGATGTTCTCCGTCACGGAAGCGGCCACTCCGATCACGCCGGCCGCATCGACAAATGCGCCTGCGTCGAGATAGACTTGGCCGGAAGAAAGCGTGAATTGAAAAGGGCCAGAGAGCGCCGCCGCCGCCCACGTGCCAGCCTTGAGGGTGATGCCGGCGCCGAGACTCTGCCCGTCCACGCCAAGCGCGGGTTTGTTGGAGTCGGCCGGGACCGCGGCACCCGGTGCCGCGAGGAGAGCGCCACGCTCGAGATGAATGGCCTGACCCTGGACGTTCACGATCGAGGCCAACGCGAGTTGCGTACCGACCACGCGATCCGTGCTGTCCAGTTCCGGCAGGATGGCCGTAGTGCTGCCCGAGCCGAGCGTGACCACGCCGTTTTGCGTGGGGCTAAGGAAGAGGCGTCCATCCGGCGTCCGCGTTCGCGTCGCGCCGAAGTCGGCGAGCAGGTCGATGCGTCCGTTGAGGGAGACCGAGGTGGTGCTGCGGACCACCCCGAGCTGGCCTACGCTCGAGCCCGCCAGCGTCACGCTGGCGCGCGGAGCATCGATGAAGCCGGTATTCGTCGCGCTGCCGCTGAAGGCATCAATCACGCCAATGAAGACGTCGAGTCCGCGCAGCGTCGGATCGTTGCTCGAATGGGCCGAAAGCCCGACCTGCAAGCCGGCGGCGAGAATTGTCTGGCCATCGGGAGTCGAAATCGTCCCGGCATTTCGCACGTTTGCGCCGATCAGCCCGATGCGTCCACCGACTTTGTCGGCGGTGGTGGGGCTTGAGAGTTGGGCGCCGGCCTGCACGGTCACGTCGCCATTCCGCCCGCTCGCCGTCAGCGGAGCCGAGGGCTCGAAAGCGGGGAGCGATCCCCCGGAGATGACCGGAATTGCGAGCTGGGAGAAGAGGAACTGCAAGTCCGGATTGTTGAGCAGACCGCGGCTGACGAGGTTGTCGTTGATGGGCAGCGAGGAGGCGAGCAGCGCATGAACGTTCACCTGCGCGGTGCCACCGAAGATGATGCCGTTTTGATTGATGACGAAGACCTGCCCCGGGGCTTGGATCGAGCCGAGAATTTGCGAGGGTGAGCCTGAGGGATCGGAGATGCGATTGAAGGCCACCCACTCGGTTTGCCGCGCCCCTCCCGCGCTTTGATCGAAGGTGAGCGTCGTGTTCTTCCCGACGTTGAAAGTCTGCCAGTTCAGCAAGGCCTGCTGCGTGGTCTGGGTGATGTTGACATTCGTTCGCCCATCCGGCGCGGCGGTCTGGACGGGCAGCCGCGCTCCTTGCCAAAGGGCGGCATTCTCGCCCGGCGCAGGATTCGACAAGTTGGCGGGCACTCCCGGCGCGACCTGGAGCCCACCAAGGGTGAGCCCATTGGAAACGTTGGGCAACGCCTGGCTGGGGCGATTCGGATCGATCCCGAGATTATTCGGACCGTTCGTCGCCAGCGCCCGGGCGGCGGCCTGCATCGTGCGGACGGATTCGATCGCCTGCGTCGTGCGGGCGAGACTGTCCTGCGCCCGCCCCGGCGCCGCCGCGGCGGCGGGAGTTCCGCCAGCCGCTATTCCCCCGGTCGCAGGCGCACTGCCGGAGGATCCGCCGCGCAGGATGTCGCCCGCCTCCACACGCCAGCAAATGCCCGCCAGCAAAGCGCCCGCCGCGAGACCGCCGGTGCGGAGTATTCGAATCCTGGAGGGGTGCATGGACATAAGCACTGGGAGGCGGCGAGATTCGGAGCCTCAGGGTTGTTTGATGCGTTCGTCCGCGAGCTTGTCCGAAAAATCCTGGATCAGGTTTTCGAATTTCACCCGCGTAATCCCGACAAAGGGTTCCCGGGCCGTCAGTGCATCGCCGAGCCCGAATTTCTCGTAGCGCGCGAGCACTTCCAGGCCGAGGCGATACAGGTTCGCATTGCGCGTCTTCTGCTCGGCCACTTTGCGCTGGAGCACGACGGCTTCCCCGGCGGACTTGGCGCGCAATCCTTCCTTGGTGGCGGCAAGTTTCACGCTCTCGGCCAGGGCGGATTCCAGCCGGGCAATTTCCTGTTTCGCTTTCGCGAATTCGCCGTCGCGATCCACCAAACGCGCCTTGAGCTCCGCCACGGCCTGGTCGCCGGCCTTCTTGTCTTCGACCACGCGCTTCGTGAGGGCCTCGACCTGCTCGGTCAGCGCCTTGATCCGCTCCTCGCTCGCCGCCTGCGCGGCCTGGAGCGTGGCCCGCTCATTTTCCGAAGCGCGAAGCTGGAGCGCAGTGCTGCGGAGCTGTTCACGCAGCCGCGACTCGGGTGTGGCCGGCTCCGCCGCTGCGGCGCCCAACACGCCCAGCACCGAAAGGAAACAAAAGAGAAAAGCGGGACGGCGCATGGCTTCAGAACTTGGCGTTGAGGTCGAACTGAATGATGTCGTTGTTGTAACGGGGACCCGAGATGCTGTTGGCGCTGAACCAGCGCAGGCTGAGCGAAACCCGGGGCGAGAGCGCGACTGCGGCGCTCGCGGTAAATCCCTTCAGATTGGTGCCGCCGCCGCCAAAATCGGAATCGACGAAGGCATCGACCAAGGCATCGGACTCGACGTAGCGATATCCGAGGCTCGCATTCCAATCCCACCGCTTCTCGAACTTCGCCGTCCCGACCCGCACGGCCGCAAACCACGCATTGTTCCCGCCGGTGAATGCGCCCGGTGAACCGGTTGAGCCAGCGCCGCGATTGTTGACGGCGACCGAATCGATCGCGCCTTTGTCGAAGGCCAGATTTCGAGCGTATTCGCCGAGGAGAGAAACCTGAATCGGCTCGTACCGGTTGTAGTCGATCCGGGCGGTCAGGGCGAGTTCCCGGAACGGTGTCGCTAAACCAAAATACTGGAACTGATTTGTGGTTCCGAAGTTGTTGTCGACCGTCGGGACGATGTCGCGCAACGCCCGGTAGGTGTTGCCGCGTTGAGCGAAGGACGGACGGGTATTGTCGGTGTCGCCCGCATCGGCCGAGGTCAGCGGAGTGTAAGGCGTGGAGAGCCGGCCCTCGATCTTATCGAAGTGGTAGTACGCGGCGGCCACCTTGGCTTGCACGTCTCGGTGCGGCTTCCAGTCCACCCCGAATTGGGCGGCGTAGAGATACTTGTCGGAGCTGGGGAATTTCGCCGGGCGATTCGAGGAAAAATTCAGGTCGGTATTGAAGACCGGAAAGGCGCCGACCGTGCCGAAGAAACGCGCGGTTCCCACCGTGTAGTGTCCCTGCGCCGCCACGCCATCGAAGCCGATATCGTCGGCCCAGATCATCGGCGTGCCGAAGAACGGATTGTCCATCCGCCCGGCCGTAAGCACGACATCGGCCGTGGGCTGGCCTGTGAATTGATACTTCAGGAATGCGCGATCGAGCCAGATCGCGTATTTCGAGAAGTTTCCGCCCTGCCCTTGATTGGCGCCACCAAGGGTCTGGTTCTGGGTGACGGGCGAATTGTTCTCACCCGTGCCGATCCGCAAGCCCGCGGTAAAGTTGTCCCCGACGTCCACTTCCGCCCCGACCCGCGCGCGCAACCGAAAGCGCGTGCGATCCTGGTCGGTATTGTACTGCGGCGAGAATTGGCTGCCCCGGGTATCGAAGGGCGCGCCCGTGTTGATCGCATTGAAATTTGGAAAGGCCCCGGTGTTGTCGTTCCCTGAGGGATAAAAGCTCCCCTCGTAACGCACCCGCAAATCTCCAAAGAGCTTCCAGCGGGTGACCCAGCCCGGGAGCGCGCGCGGGCTGGCCCAGTTTTCGTCGCGCGCCTGCGCCATCACATCCCGGCGGAGGTCGTCGCGAATCTGCCGTTTTACGAACTCCGGCACGTAGGTCACGCGTACGGCATCGGCGGACGGACGCGGCGCCGGATTGCCCACCCCGCGGGCCGCGAGGGCCTGCTGCGCCGCGGCTCCGGCATCCGCCTGGGCTTGGATCCGCGCCGCCACTGCGTCCTGCTCCGCCTGCTGCATGAGCGCAGTGGCGTCTTCCTTGGTCAGAACGCCCTTCTCGACCAGGCGGTTGATGAGATTGATGACTACATTCTCGGAAGGGCTGCGTTTCCCCGCGGGGGCGGAAGCATCCCCGAGCGGAGGCGGCACGAGTGCCGGAGTCGGCGAGGCCGATGCATCCGCCTGCGCGAGCAACCGCAACACATCCGGGCTGGATTCGCCGCCAGCCGCAGGCAGAGGCAGAATATCTGCCTCCCGCACCGGTTCGCGGTCACGCGCGGCGAGGGAATGGCTCGAAAGCGTCAACAGCACGGCAATCGATTGTCGGAGCGGAAAAGCGGGGAATCGCATCGAAGAAAAGGGGGTGCGGAACTCAGTTCGGGCGTCGCGAGTTGATCCGGAGAACGATCGGCATCGGCATGCCCGGCGGTGGTGGCTCGCGCAGCTGCAGGCCGTTGAGGATCTCGCTGCGCAGGGCCGCATCGACAGCCGGATCGCCGGAGGATCCGCCCAGTTGCACGCGCGTGACTCGGCCCGTTACATCGGCCCAGATGCGCACCACGAGCCCATCGATCCGGCTCAAACGCGTTTTCGGGTGAGTGCGGAGGGCATCGGCGATGCGGGTCTGCAATTGGCCCGCATACCAGCCCCACTTGCTGCTGTTGCTGCGCGTACCCCCACCCAGGCCGAGCCCGTTTCCGCCGCCGCGTCCCAACCCGAAACCATCGCCGGACCCGTTGCCGGTGATCCCGGTGCCGAGGCCGGGATCGGGCTGTTCCGGCGGTTTCTCATCCGGTTTCTCCTCGGCTTCGGAAATTTTCGGCTGCTCCACCATCTTCTGCTCGGGCGGCCGCACCAGCGGCGGAGGAGGTGGCGGCGTGACGAGGGGCGGAGGGAGCACCACACCGACGATGGGCGCGGGCGGACGACGCGGGGTCGAGCTGTTCGACAGAAACTTTTGCGCGGCAAACACCCACACGGGGACGAGCACTATGAGCACCAGGATGATGACGTGCTGGCGCCGAAATCCTCTTTTCGACTCGGACGAATCTTCGAGGCCCTGCATTTCCGGCGGTTCTTCGAGGGTCATTGCCTTATTTGGATTGCGGTTTGGTGGCGAGGCCGACCTGGCTCACGCCGATGCGCCCGACGACGTCGAGCACGTCCATGACCTTTTGGTATTGCGTCACGCTGTCGCCGCGGATTACGACCGGAAAATCCGGCGTTTGCGCCTTTTGCTGTCCGAGCCGCTGCTCCAACTCGGCCAGTGAGACCGGGACCGTATCGAGGAAGATGTTGCCCTCGTTGTTGATCGAAATCGACTTCGTCTTTGGCTTGGAAAGATTCGCCGGAGCGTTGCTGGAACGGGGCAAATTAACCTTGGTGCCGGCGACGGAGGCCGTCGTCATCAGGATGAAGATGACAAGCAGTACATACGCCAGATCCAACATCGGCGTGATGTTGATATCGTCGTAGGGCTTGTCTTCCTGGATTTTCATGAGGAAAATTCCGGTGCGATTTCTCAGTCAGAGACGCCCCCGTAGTGCTCCGCCATCCGGGCGACGAACTCGTCGATGAAGACAGCCATGTCCGCCTGCACGTCCTTGATGCGAGTGACCAGATAGTTGTAGCCGAAGAGCGCGGGAATCGCGACGGCCAGCCCCGCGACCGTGGCGAGCAAGGCGGCCGCGATACCCGGCGCGATCGCGTTCACATTGACGTCTCCCGCCGCCGCGACCGCCGCAAAGGTGATCATCACGCCGATGACCGTGCCGAGGAGCCCGAGAAATGGCCCGCCAGAGATGCAGATCGTCAGCAGGACCATGAGCTTGTTCAGCTTTTGCGTCTCGCGCACGAGCCCGCCGTCCAGGCTGGCCCGCACCGCCTGGATCGAGCGTGACGACAGAATCGCGCCCGGTCCATCCGGCTGGTGCTCGGCTTGCACGCGGCGCCGGATTTCATCCGCCCCGATGTGGTAAATCCGGTAGATCGCCGCGGTCCGCATCGCCTTCTGGTTCTCGGCCGTTACGCGTCCACCGAGGTTCTTAATCGCATTCGGATCGTCCAGCACGGTCAGGTCCGAGGACAACTCCTGCCAGGCCTTCAAGAACTGGGCGTTGCCCCGGCTCATGGCGTTCAAGTAGCCGAGGCGACTCGCCATCACGTACCAACTGATGATGGCCATGATGAAGAGAAGCCCGATGACGACCCAGCCGTCGGTGGTCAGCGAACCCACGATCACCCCGAAGTAGCCGCCACTGAACCAACTGCTGGTCTGCTCATCCGGACCGAACGTGAGCAACCGCGAGTCCCGACCGCCGCCTTGCGCGGCCGCGGAGAATTTCAGAAACCCGGCACTTCGCGCGATTTTCGAGATCTGCATCTCGTCCATCTCGCCGTTGAACCCGTTCTCGCTGGCATCGCCCGGACGTGCGGCGGGCGCTCCTTCCACCTTGGGAACGGTTCCGCCGATCACGGCGGGCCCGCTCAGCGCGGGAAGAGCGGCCGCGAGGTTCGCCTGGCGCTCGCCATCCACAAACAAAATGAGGTTGTTCGCACCCGCTGTGACCGCGAGATGTTTCCACGCGTTCACCGTCACTGCGGCCGGCGCGGCCGCCCGACGCGGAGCCGCGCCATCTCGCAACTCCAGGAATGGGACGCCATTGTCGAGCCCCACAACGAACGTCACTTCGTCGTTCCGACGCGAGAACACGACGGCGTTGGTTGCGAATGCCCCCGGCTTGATCCAGGCCGACCAGGTCATCGATCCGTTTTCCGTCCAGGCGAGGGAAGGCGTCGCGCCCGTTGTGATAGCTTCACGCCCGTTCAGGCGGATGCCGCCCCCTATGAGCGAACCGGTGGTCGGGGTCGTTGCGTTGACCGCGGTATTGCCGTTTCCAGTGGCGTCAGTCGGGGGCGTCTTGTTTTCGGAGAAGTGGTAAACGAGCGCCGTGTCGGAGTCGTAGGTACCCTTGGGATCATCCACCTTTACCGCCTTTGGCCCAGCGTTGCCGTAGTAGAGCCAGATCGTCTGTTGCGCTCCAGGCTTCATATCGGGGACGTTGACCCAGACGAACGCCTCGTTGAGCAGCGCATCGAATTTCTCGATGTGAAAGGGCAGAAGGGTCTTGTCGTCCGCGGCGACAAATCGCAAGTCGCTGCCATCCTCCTTCGCCGCGGCGAATTGAAAGTTGCCGTCGAAAAGGCGCACCAACACCGCGGTCGTTCCCGGAGCTTCGGTGAGACTGACCCCGCTCGCGCCCGTATCGATGGTGACCTTCTTCCGGATCGTCCAATCGCCATTCCACCATGCGTGGGCTGGCGTGGGCGCCACGGCCAAAAGCCAGCCGACCAATAGGCTAAATCCAAAGCGGGCGAAGGGTCGCGCAATCATTCCGGTCATAAGGGGAGTTACAGCTCTGCACTGACCCGAAAGGTCAGGAGCGGATGGTAGCGGCGCGTTGCGCCCTGGGCGGTCAGCGGCACGCCGACGTCCAGCGCGGCAAAGAAAGATTCCAGGATCCGGACGCGCGCTCCACCGCCAAGGCTGCCGAGATAGAATCGCGCGGTCTGCTGCGGCAGCGCGTCGTAAACCGAAAGGCCGCCGCCCTCGGCAAACGCGAAGAGCCGGGCTTCCTTGATCCACCCGCTGGGCAAGTACGAGGCAAACGACGGCGTGCGCAGCTCCACCGTCCCAAAAAATGCGTTGTCCCCGAGCGCTGAGGATTCGAGATACCCGCGCACGCTCGAGAGCCCACCGCCCGCGAATTCTTCGTTGTCGACCAGCGGCCCGCTCGCGATTTGCCCCTGCACCCGGCCATAAACTTGAAATCCGCGCCCGATCTCCCGGGTGTGTGCAAGCTCCGCCCGGAGGTAGGCGCTGCTGGCGGAGGCACGGAAGCGTTTCGTCTCAAAACTGGCTTCGCCGCTCGTCCAACCGCGCACGAGCACTGTCGCAGCGACGCTGAAATCCGTGGACCAGCCCTTGCCTTCGAATCCACCGTTGTAAGATGCGGTAAAGGGAACGTATCGAATCGGCGAGGACAGCTTACCGTCCGCGATCCGAATATCCTGATCAAAATTCTTGTAATCGAGCCCGAGCGAGATGGCGTGAAAGAAGCCTTTTCCAGGCGGCAGGTTCAGGTTGGCTCGGAGCCCGACCAGATACCCGCGACCCGCGACGGCTCCCCCACCGAGGGTGGAGACGTCGCTGTCCTGTTTGGTGCCTTGCAGCGTGAAACTCAGACCCGGAGCGGCGGGCAGCCGGAGCGTGTAGAAGGCGGAGAACACCCGCGCATCATCCGGCCGCTCCGGCGCGACTTGATAGCTCGCGCCAATCGAGTGCCCAAGCTGCCAGAGATTGTCGTAGCGCACCGCGGCGTTCAGGCGCAGCGGCGTCGTCCCGGAGCTGTAGCGATTGTTCAGCTCGATGCTGGCGTGAAGCGGCAATTTGTCCACCACGGTAAGGTCCACATCGACCGTGCCTGGCTCCCGTCCGGGTCGAACGCTCGGTGTCACCCGCCGGTCGGGAAGCTGATTCAGCCCCACGATATCGTGCGTAACCGCTGCAAAATCGGTGGTCGTTCCCTCCGCGAGTGAAGGAGCCTGCCCCTTGATGCCGCTGAGCGAATAGTAGCGGGACCCGCGGACGCGCAACCGCCCGACTTTGGTCTCCGTAACTTCGATCACTACCACCCCTTCGGCCGGATCCTGCGGCGGGATCTGAACCGTAACCGTCTCGAAGCCGCGTGACCGATAGAGCTTTTCCAGCGCCGCGCGGGCTGACTCGACATCCGCGGCGCTGCGATCGGGGCCGAGAAACGGATAAACGGCTTCCTCGATTTCGACCCGAGCGAGAAGCTTGGCTCCTTCGACGCGAAACTCCTGGATAAAAAGCAGCCCCAAGGCCTGGGACGCGCTGGTTGCATTGGACGGCGCAGCCGGTTTAGGCTTCTGACTCGCAATCGCCGTCGCGGCCAGCACGAGCGAGGCGGCGAAGGCGACGGGAGTGACCAGCTTAACGCCAAGCAGGGCGAAAGACTGGCGCGCGAGGGGTGGCATAAGGCAAAACGCATGCACTGGGAAGGGTTCTTCCCGGCGCGCTGCGGACAGCCTCTTCCCGTAGATTTGCGGCCAGTAGTCGCAAGTTACAAGAAGGTTACGTTGGTTTCTGGAAAGTCGACTTTGCGAAATATAATTGATTATCTTCCAGCAGGTTGCGCTGATTCCGTGCGCTGGCGCGACGATTTCTACAAAAACAATCGCAAACCGCACGACAGCCTCCGCGTCGAGACTGTCACTCGCCCAGCGACCAGCCTGTTTGGGTTGCGTTATTCCCCGACATGCTGACTTCGTTTCGACGCCCCGAGCGGGAGGTCCCCAAAACACCCTTACCTCGAGTTCGCCCTGGAAAACGCCCTGACGCTCTCCGCCACGGGCTAGGCAAACGAGAGCCGGAAGCTTGCCCAAACGGTTCCGACCGTAAATTTTTTCCCCGAGGAGCACGCCTTGCTCGTGGCGGAGCAGCTGAGGGTTTGATGGCCATACGCGGGGTAATCAAGACTGGATCTTTCCGCGATTTTCACAATTCTTCACTGGGCGGACCGCGGTACGCATGAGAGGAGCCGCGATGCACGAAGACGAGTTTGCAGCCTTTGCATCCTTGCTCTGCGCGGCCTGTCGATTGACCCTAGGAGAAACCGCGGTGACAAAAAATGCCGCCCTGACGGTTTCGGTGGAGAACCGGATCACAGGTCGCCGGCTCATCGCCACACTCAAGTCCCTGCCCCAGCTTGGACGTTGGACCGATGGTCTCTGGGTGGAAATCCGGACGCTGCCCGGCATTCGGGCTAGGACTCCAAGCGAAAGGATTTGGGGACACGCCTACGCATTTCCGATCCACCCTGATCTCGTCCAGCATCTCGTGTCTCGCCTGGCGGTGGGGGACTAGGAGGCAATTCCACCCGCACCGAACTTTTAGTCGTTTTCTTAACAAGGCCGGTCCCGCCGCGCTGATAAGCTGACCTCTGCGCGCTGGGATGTTTTGCTGTGGCCGCTGCACAGGGAGAGCCGCTTTGATGCTACCTAAAGGAAAAAAGGTGATTCTGCCCGAAATGGCGGAAATCGGGGAAGTTCTGGCCGAGCTAATGGCGTTTCGGAACGAAATGATCGCGGCTGCGGCCCTGCCGAAGCGCCGAATTGAAGAGGTTCATCAGAACTATCGGGCCAGCGCCCGTAACCTCCTCCACTATCTCGCCCTCCGCCGTCGGGACCTTCGCCCGCTGCAAGTTCGGCTGGCCGCACTGGGACTTTCGTCCCTCGGCCGGGCCGAGTCGCATGTTCTGGCCACGGTCGAAGCCGTTCTGAAAGTCCTGCGCCGTTTGGCTGGGAGCCCTTCGGAGCCCCCACCGTCGCCCGCAGGCATGATCGATTTCCCCGGCGGGCAACGCCTGCTGGCGGAACACACTGATTCTCTGCTGGGACGTGCGACCTCCGGTCGGTCGGTGCGTATCATGGTGACGATGCCGGGCGAGGCGGCGACCGACTACAGCCTCGTTACATGACCTGCTCAAGCACGGGATGGACTGCGCCCGCATCAATTGCGCGCACGACGACACGGCGACGTGGTTGCGAACGATTGCGCACCTGCGGCGGGCAGAGCGCGCGCTGGGACGATCCTGCCGCGTCGTGATGGATTTGGCCGGCCCCAAACTGCGGACCGGGCCGCTCGAGCCCGGCCTGGCGGTCTTGCGGATTCGTCCCCGCCGCGATGGATCTGGGCGTGTCACCGCCCCCGCGCGGATCTGGCTGACGGCACAATCCGCTTCAGACCCTGTGCCTTCCCCGGCCGTCGCTGTCGTCCCAGTATCGGCGCCCTGGCTGGCCCGGCTTCGTGCAGGGGATCACGTGAAACTCAAGGATGCGCGCGGTTCCCATCGTACGCTTAAGGTGGTCGATGCCATCAAGGGCGGTTGCTGGGCGGAAGCGCACAAGACGACCTACCTCGTCCCCGGCTCCGTTCTCCGCTGCTCCCGGCACTCCGCCGAAGGGGAAGAGCACGAGTGCACTATCGGTGAGGGACTTCCGCCGAAAGAGAACAGCATCCTGCTCCAGAGCGGCGACCTCCTCATCGTCACCCGCAATCTCCAGCCGGGTCGTCCGGCGAGACGCGATGGCGCAGGCCTCGTGCTGACTCCGGCCGCGATCGGCTGCACGATTCCCGAGGTGTTCGAAGATGTGCGGGCTGGGCAATCAATCTGGTTCGACGAAGGCAAGATCGGCGGCGTCATCGGGGAGGTCGGGGCGACCGAGGTTCACGTGCGGATTACGAACGTCCGGACCCGGGGAGAAAAGCTCCGGGCAGACAAGGGAATAAACCTTCCGGAAAGTGCGCTTCGCCTCACTGCCCTGACGGTGAAGGACATCGAAGACCTTGGCTTCGTGGCCCAGCACGCCGATGTCATCGAACTCTCCTTCGCGAACACGGCCAAGGACGTCGAGTCCCTCCAGCGAATCCTGGCGCGGGCGGGCAGCCGGCAGCCAGCCATCGTGTTGAAAATCGAGACGCGACGCGGCTTCGCAAACCTGCCTGAGTTATTGCTAACCGCCATGTGTTCCCCGTGTTGCGGCGTCATGATCGCCCGGGGTGACCTGGCCGTCGAATGCGGCTTCGAGCGACTGGCGGAAGTTCAAGAGGAGATCCTTTGGATCTGCGAGGCCGCCCATGTGCCCGTGATTTGGGCCACCCAGGTCCTGGAGGAACTGGCCAAGGATGGGATGCCCTCGCGGGCGGAAATTACCGACGCCGCGATGGGCCGCCGGGCCGAATGCGTCATGCTCAACAAGGGTCCGCACATTCTTGAAGCGGTGCGGGTGCTCGACGACATTCTGCGCTGCATGCAGTCGCATCACGCCAAGAAAAGCTCGATGCTGCGGAAGCTGCACCTGGCGCAAGTGCTGCCGGACGAGCCTGCTGCTGTCACGAAGCCCCGCCGAAGACCGCCTCCGCGAAAAAAGGCAACGCGCTAGGCCTTCCAATTGGCCGGCACAATCTCTTCCTGCGCCACAAAATCCCTGGATGCAGCGCCTCGTAAGGCGCCGCATCCCACCAAATCGGCGTTCCTCAGTTCGGCGTTCCCGGCCGGGCTCGCCGCAGGCGCATCAGCGCCATGCCAACCAAACCAAGTCCCGCCATTCCACCTGCCACGGTCGCCGGTTCGGGAACCGCAATGATGCTGACGTTATCCACGAATCCGGATGGACCCGCTCCGCTCCCGGTGAGCAAAATCGCGAAATCGCTGGTGTTCGCGAGGATAAAATCAAAGGGGCGGGAGCCGGAAATTTGCGTCCAGCCGGTTGAATCCGCGCCCGGCAAGGTGGTCAACGGCGCCATGAAGTGACTCAGCGTTCCCGCAGCTGGCGTAGCGAAGGCAAATTGCCATTCCTCCCCGGTCGCACCGTTGAAGAGGTCCAGCGCAATGCCGTTGAGCTGGCTGCCGTTTGCGAGAAAGAAGTCAAAACTGGCGACGAGGTTTCCCAGCCCACTCAAGGCGCCGACGAACGCGCCGGAAGATGACCCGGCGTCCGCATTGATGAAGTCCGAGGAAAAACTGCCCGAACTCGGCGTGTAGTTGAGGACGCCGGAATTTCCGGCGAGATTCAGTTGTCCGTTTACCGCCGTCCACCCGGAAGTGTTTCCCGGCGTGGAGAAGGTTTCGGTGAAGACGCTGGCCGCGAAAGCGGAAGCATCCAGAAGCGCGGATCCCGCAAAGAGGACCGCCGCAAGAAGAGATTTTTGAAACATGGAATTGGAGAGTTTCCGCCGCCGGACGAACCGGCGGCGGCGGTTCGAAGAAGGTTAAGCGTTACGCGGGCTGGCCGAGCGTGGATTCTCCGGCGCAGGCCTAGGAATGGGAGCGCCGGAGGTCTGGACTCGATTGGTACCCACCAGCACCTGCATGGAGGTGGAATAGGACGCGGTTGCCTGGGGATCGGCGCGATTGGAGAGGTAGTACCAATCCATTTGCGTCCGCTGGGGCGTCACTTCGACCACAGAGAATCCGTGCGAATCAAGTTCGAGCAGTTTGATGTGGCGGTTCGCACCCTTCACGATGTTTTCGTAGCCTAGGGAAGTCGCCGAGCGCGGCGGGAGACCTAGGATTTCGTTCAAGTTGTCGGACGTAACCGAAGTTCCCACCAACTCGGCGGCGACGGATGGGCTGGTCCCGAGCGCGTACCCCACCACATCCCGCGGCACGTCACAGGCCCAGGTGGAGTGGATGTCGCCGGTGAGAAACACTACATTGTTGATGACTGCTGTCGTTGGCGCTCCGGTGCCGTTGGGGTTTCCCGCGATGTGATCGAGGATAAGCTTGCGCTCGTTGCGATAGCCATCCCAGGAATCCACGTTCGAGGGCACTCCCGCCATCGCGCCAATCTGGGCAAGCACGGCGGGGGGAAAGCCCGGCGCCGAGAAATCGACCGGCGCGATCTGCACAGAGTTTCCGACGACTCTCCAAGTGGCGTTGGACTGGGTCAGATTGGTTTTGAACCATCCCATTTCCTCCGCTCCCGTGAACTTGCGATTGTGTTCGTCGACCGCACGCGTGCCCGGCGTTTCGCTTGGATCCGTGGACGGAATCGTGCCATTGGCGGCCTGCTTGTCGCGATACTGACGCAGATCGAGCATGAACAGATCCAGCAGGTTGCCGAAACGGAATGAGCGATAGATCCGGGTGGGCGCCAAGGCATCGGGCAGACGGATCGGCATCCACTCCAAATAGGCCTGATACGCAAACGCACGGCGCACAAAAAAGTCGCCCTGGGTGAGAGGATTGTGATTCTGCGCCCCGCCATTCCAGCAGTCGTTCGCGACTTCATGGTCGTCCCAGGTCGTGATGAAGGCGTAGCGCGCGTGCAGCGTGTTGGAATCCGGATCGGATTTGTGCAGCGCATGCCGCAGCCGGTAGTCCTGGAGTGAGACGATCTCGCCCGGTGGATTGTGGGTGCGTCCGGCGGAGAGGACGGCGGGATCGGCGTAGACGCCGGTGGCGTACTCGTAGATGTAGTCGCCGATGTGCAGGATGAAGTTCAGGTCATTCCGCGCCGCGAGATGACGATACGCGGAAAAGAAGCCGGCCTCGTAGTTCGAGCAGCTCAGCAACCCAAAACGAAGAGAGGTCACGACTTCCAATTCTGCGGGTGCGGTGCGCGTGCGACCGACCTGGGAATAGACTCCTAGCGCGTAGAACCGGTAATAGTATTCCGTGCTCGGGCTCAATCCGGCGACGTCGATTTTGATCGTGTGATCGCGGTCCGCAGAACTCGTAAAACGTCCGGTCGCCACCCGTTGGGTGAACGACGCGTCGCGCGCCACTTCCCAAGTGCCGAGTACCGGGCTGCCCAAGCCGGAACCAGGGGTGGCTTGGGGGGAAGGATTCACGCGCGTCCAGATGATTACCCGCGTCGGCAGCGGATCGCCCGAAGCGACGCCATAGGTGAAGGCCGCGGGCGCGCCTTGCGCCGCGAGTGACTCGGTCCAACGCAGGGATTGAAACGCAAGCAGCGCCCCGGCCAGGCCGCGCGCGCCTTGCGCGAGAAATTTTCGGCGGTCGATCAGCGAGATTTCGGTGGCTTCGGATTCGAACGATTCAATCCGGATCGAATCGTCGGTGGAATGCAGCGCGGGCTCCGAGGGAGCGGGAGAATCGGCAGGCGGAATCATGACAGCGGATCGAACTCACGCGGTCGTTCGTCGCAATTGCACCGCGCGATTACGGCGAAGATTTCACCGACCTTCAGAGGACCGATCCCCGGCGCGGAAAGCGCGTGTCAAAATCGCCTCATGGCTGAATTACTACACTCCAGTCTTTGCATCGCTGGTAGGGCTGGAAGTACGAGTTCGGCATGACGCTCTCCGCCCAATTCAGCGCGCCGCTCGCCTACCCGCCCCCACTTTCCTCGGGGGCCTACCGCCTGCGCCTCGCCACCACTGACGCGGAGATTTGCGCGGTGCAACGCTTGCGCTTCGAAGTCTTCAACCTCGAACTCAATGAGGGTTTGGGCGAATCGTTCCTCACGGGCCGCGACGAGGACCCGTTCGACCGTTTCTGCGATCATCTCTACGTGGAGGACGTTACGACCGGACGGCCTGTCGGAACCTATCGCATGCAGACTGGGCCGAGCGCGGCGCTTCACCTCGGTTACTACAGCGAGCAGGAATTCAACTTCGTTCCCTTCGAGCGCTTTCGCGCGGAGATCGTGGAGGCCGGGCGAGCCTGCGTGGATGCCGGCCATCGGTCGCTCGCCGTCTTGAATCTCCTTTGGCGCGGACTGGTCGCCTACGCCCGGGAGCGCGGGGGAAGATTCCTCATCGGTTGCACTTCGATTCCTACGCTCGATCCCGGCACGGGGACTGCGTTGCATCGCTCCCTCGCCGCCACGCATGCGGCCCCACCGGCCTGGCAAACGGAACCGACTGCGGCCTTCGCCTTCGCGGCTCCGGCCCTGCTTCCGCCCGCCCCGGCTTTGCCGCGGCTCTTGCGGGGCTACTTCGCCGCCGGCGCCAAGATCTGCGGGCCGCCCGCGCTCGATCGGGCCTTTGGGGTGATCGATCTCCTCACCGTCCTCGACCTGGAGAATCTGCCTCCGTCGTATCGCGCGCATTTTGGGCGCGCAGATGCGTCCCTCCATTCCTTCCGTTCACCCCGACCTTGGACATGACTCCCCTATCTGACCGACTTCGCTCCATTTCCGGTCTCCTGCGCTTTGGCCGCTGGCTTGAGGAAACAAACTGGCGTTTTGCGCAAGCGGACGCCGAGGGCGATCTCGAGCGTCACGCCGCCTGGGTGCGGGAATCGAGCCGCCGGCTGCTCGAGATCCTGCACTTGCAGGTCACGGTGGAGGGTCCGCTTCCTGGCGGTGGACTGGTGGTCTCGAATCACCTCAGCTACCTCGATGTGCTCGTCCTGGCCTCGCAGGTGCCGGGGGTGTTTATCTGCAAACGCGAAGTCTCGCGCTGGCCCTTGCTCGGGCCTTTGCTGC
Organism: Chthoniobacterales bacterium; assembly: GCA_038226705.1. GTDB lineage: Bacteria > Verrucomicrobiota > Verrucomicrobiia > Chthoniobacterales > SZAS-18 > SZAS-18. The sequence goes on from JBBRQH010000016.1 coordinate 58,151, forward strand.
ACAAGGCGGGCACCATATTCGTGGATCGCGCGCACCAGCGCGACACCGCCCGCTTGGTCGCAGACCTGCGCAGTCGAAAGAATGATCGTCCCGTCCTCCTCTTTCCGGAGGGCACGACGAGCAGCGGGGATTCGGTCCTGCCGTTCCGTTCCTCCGCTTTCGCCCCTTGGGCGGGAGGAAATTCCCCCGTTCAGCCGGCTGCGCTTGGCTACCGGACGTCGCGGGGAGATTCCAACGATCGGGTGTGTTTCTGGCGTGAAATGACGTTCGTGCCGCATCTCTTTCATCTCCTGGGACGGCGCGATGTCGAGGCACGCGTGGTCTTCGGCCCGCCCCTTGAGGGCCAAGCCGATCGAAAGCAACTCGCGCACGAATTGCATGGCGCCGTGAGCTCCCTTCAGCGCGAGCGCATTTGGCCCTGGGCGGACCGCGCCGCCGCCACAGCTGCAGGCTGGCCAGAAAGTCCCTCCTACACCTGCGTCACCCAATGAGCACTGCCACCACAATCGAGTGGGTCGAGGATGCCGTCCGGCATCATCCGTTGCATACCCCGGCGGGATTTTGGCAGGGCGTGTTCGCGCGCTGGTTCAGTTCGTTTGTTTACAATCAAATCTGGGAGGACCCGCGCGTCGACGTCGAGGCGCTGCAGCTCGGTTCAGACAGCCGGGTGCTCACCATCTCATCCGGCGGTTGCAACGTCCTCCACTACCTTTTGGCGGATCCCGCCTCTGTCACTGCAATTGACTTGAACGGGACCCACCTCGCCCTGCTTCGACTGAAACTCGCCGCCCTGCGCCATCTCCCTGGTCACGCCGAGTTTTACACCATGTTCGGCGAGGCCCGGTCGAAACAAAACCGGTGGAACTACGATCGGTGGCTGCGGGCCGCGCTCGATGACGAGACGCGCGAATTCTGGGAAGGCGGGAATCTGCTGCGCCAGACTTTCCTCGGGCCGCGCCTCGAGTACCTGCGCAAAGGGCTCTACGACCACGCCCACCTGGGTTGGTTCCTGCGCGCCATCCATTTTGCCGCCCGCGCCCTCGGGCACGATGTCGGAAGGATCGTGCACGCCCGGACACGGGAGGAGGCCCGGCAGATTTTTGAGGAGGAAATTGCCCCTTTGCTCGATGGCCGACTCGTTCGCTTCGTGTCCCGGCTGCCGTTTGCGCTTTTCAGTCTCGGCGTTCCGCCGCAGCAGCAAGCTGCCATGCATGCCGAGGAAGGCAGCGATCTGGCCGCCGTCCTGCGGGGCCGGGTCGAGCGGCTCGCCTGCGCTTTTCCGATGACCGACAACTACTTTGCCTGGCAGGCCTTTACCCGTGGCTACGATAACTCCAGCCGCCAGGCCGTGCCCGATTACTTGCGGGAAGAGAATTTCCATTTTCTGCGCGAGCGCGCGGACCGCGTCCAGACGCAGCAATGCGGTCTGCGGGGATTTCTCTCGCGGCAAAAACCGGAGTCATTCGATTCCTTTGTTTTGCTCGATGCCCAGGACTGGATGCCCGATCACGAGATCTCCGGACTCTGGGCGGAAATCGCCCGCGTTGGCACACCAGGCGCCCGCATTGCTTTTCGCACCGCGGCGTCGGTTTCGCCGCTCGAGCGGGCCGTGCCCCCCACGCTTTTCGCCCGCTTTCACGAGCATGCAGACGAAGCGCGGCGACTGCACGCGCAGGATCGCTCCGCCATTTACGGGGCCTTTCACCTTTACGAATTGCGCGCGTGAGGACGAATCAGCCCATTCTCAACGCACCCACCGGGCAAGCCGCCCGCATGGATGCAAACTACCGCCTGCAAAGGCATATCTACGATGTCACGCGGCGCTTCTATCTGCTCGGGCGGGCCTCGCTCCTCAGCCGTCTCGATCTTCCCACCGGGGGGAGAGTGCTGGAGATCGGCTGCGGCACCGCCTGGAATCTCATCCGGCTGGCCCGGCTCCGGCCCGACCTGGAGATCGAGGGACTCGACGCCTCGGCCGCGATGCTGGAAACCGCGCAGAAAAACGTCGAACGGGCGGGGCTGGCGGATCGCATCGGGCTGCGTTGCGGGCTCGCCGAGGACCTCCACGACGAGACCGCATCTCGTCCGGCGGAGACCTACGACTGCGTGCTCTTTTCGTATGCGCTTTCGATGATTCCCGGCTGGCGCGAGGCTCTGGTGGAATCGATCGCGTTGGTGCGGCCGGCCGGCACGCTGGCGGTGGTGGATTTCGGGGACCAACGTGGAGTACCAGGTTGGCTGCGCGCAATCTTGCGCGCCTGGCTCCGCTTCTTCCATACCGAACCTCGGGACGAGCTGCCGGCGCTCCTTTACGAACTCGCGATGCGGACAGGATCGAACCTGTTGCTCGACTTTCTCGCCCGCCGCTACGCGGTGCTCGGGCTGGTACAATTGCCGGCGTGATTGCCATGCTTCGAAGGGCCTGGCCGGCCGTGGAGAAACTCCGGCAGCATGGCGGGCTTCACGCCTTCCAGCCGAGAAGTGCAAAAAGGATTTCGACGACCAGTAAAACGACGATTGTGACTTCAAGGATCATCATCCAGCGCGTGCTGCGTTCGTCTTTCAGGAGTTGATGCATCTCCCCCAGGGTGCGGAGCTTGCCGTCTACGCTCCGGTGCCATGAATCGATGTGAAAGCGGGCCGCGACTCCTTCGTAGATGCGCGCCAGGTGCCAGTCGCCAAAGAACTTCGTGATGTTGGCAAGTTCGTCGTGGAAGCGCGTGAGATCGATCTGCAGTTCGCGGAGTTCGCGCAGGACTGCGCCGCGCCGCCGGTAGGCCCCGATATCGCGGTAGCTCCGGTCGATCACCGCGTCGAGCAGCGCATCATAGGCTTCCAGCTCGGCGAGTTGCAGATTCGCGAGCTCGAGCGCGTGCAACATTTCCCGCGCGTCCGCCGCGTCGGTGATCAGAAGCGCGGCGTCCCAGTCGATAACGGCGAGATCGCCCACGTAATAGGAGAGCGCGCGCGAGGTGGATTCCAGCATCTCCTGTTCGGCTAGGCGACCCGGCAGTTCCTGCGTCAAGACGGCGGCGACGGTCTCGCGGTGCTCGGCCAGCCAGCGTAAGGCATTGAATCCGACCACCGGCGGCGGCCGCAGGCAGAAAACGGTATAGGCCTCGTCGGACCGCACCGTTTCCTTCGGGCGGACGGCCCACGGGCGCAGCTCATGCGTGACGCTTTCCGCCACGGCGCGCGCCTCCTCGGCGAGCAGACCGTCGGCAAAGGCCAGATCGTGATAGCTCCCGAGTTCCGCGAGTTCGTCCAGCGCGAACGGCACCCGTATCGCAATGCTCAGCGCGCCGACGGAATGAATCTTTACGGTTGTTTCGACGTGAACGGCACCGTGCGGTCCCATGCGCTCCTGGGGCGGAAGGCGAAGCAGTTTCGTCTGCGAGAAGACGAAGCCGCGTGGACGCCTGCGGCTGGCGTCCATTTGGAAGTCCTCCAGTTCCTCGCCGTGCAGGCGGGCAGGAAACGGCCCACGCAATTCATACGCGATATCGAAAGCGAAGAGGTACACCGCCTCGCCCTCGCATCGGTTCTCCGGGTTCAGGCCAGCGATCACGATAGGAGCATCGCGCAAGGTGGCCGCATCGGCCAGTCGCGTTCGCACCGCGAACAAAGTGATCTTTGTCACGCACGCGCTCAATCCAAAGTCGCTCTGCCAATGCGACGGCAAGTTCATTTGTCGGCCAGCGCGAGGCGCGGAACCCTCGCAGACCGCGAGTGCATTAGCCCTCAATTGTTATGAGATACGCTCTGTTCGCCGACATTCACGCCAATCTCCCAGCCTTGGAGGCCGTTCTCGCCGATAGTCGGACGCAAAGCTGCGCCAAGGTCGCTTTCCTAGGCGATCTGGTAAACTACGGCCGGCATTCCCGGGAAAGCGTGGAGCTGATCCAGGAATTGAACGCCCCGGGTGTCCTCGGAAACCATGACGAAGCCTGCTCCTATGATCCGTCCGGCCTTCGCTACCTCCCCAAGGTCGAGCGCATGTTCCGGTCGACTTCGAGCCAGTTGAACCGCACGCAGCGGGCGTGGCTGCGGCAATTGCCCCTGGTGCAAACCCGGGAGGATTTCACTTTGGTGCACGCGAATCTGTGGGAGCCGGGAAAGTGGGGCTACGTAGTGCAAGCCCCGGAAGCTGCGTCGAGCTTTGCCCGCCTGCAGACAACACTCTGTTTCTTCGGTCACACGCATCTCCAACGTGTTTTCGTCGGCCCTTCGGTCATCCGCTCCTTGCCCCCCGCCCGTCTCGAATTGGATCCCGAACGAAAATACCTGATCAATGTGGGCAGCGTGGGGCTCTCCCGCGACCCCGATCCGCGGGCAGCCTATTGCATCTACGCCGCGGCCCAGCGGAGGGTCGAATTCCGGCGCGTTGCTTATGAAGACGAGCACGCGCATTTCTCAGCTCTGGAAGCACATGCCTGCCTTAGCGAGCCCAATTCGTTCCCGAAGCCGCTCGTGGCGGGTTGCGGCACATTTCCATAACGTGAACTGAGATTTCACAATTCTCCTCTGTCCAGTTGATCGGAGGAATGAACGCTGCTGGCCGTGCCCGAAGGGCATTTTGAGATCTTCGCCACTGCATTGCGTTCGGCATGCTTGGAAAGCGCCCACGGGTTGGCCCGGCGAGAAGGATCAGGCGAATCTTACGGACCCCGAAAGCTGTTCATGCCGGAGAGCGGGTGGCTTTTAGCTATTTCGGCGGACGAGCACGGACGTCTGCGAACGCGTTCTTGATCTAGTTCTTACTCCGTTCCTCCGAACCCTTGTTTCCAGAGTAATCGGGGCGAGAGGATTCGAACCTCCGACCTCCTGGTCCCAAACCAGGCGCTCTACCAAGCTAAGCTACGCCCCGTTGCTGAAGGGCGTATGATCGTCGGGTCCCGCCCAATAGCAAGGGGTCCGGAGCGATTCTCCACTTTTATCGGCTTCGCCCCGCCCAACCAGCCGCCGTGCCAAAATGTTTTGTGACCCAAACTTTTCCCTTGCCCCGCGTGTTAGAGCAGCTAATAAATGTTTTGGATGCCAAACATCTTGCACCCTCTCGCCTGCCGGTCCGGCGGCGTTTTCCTCGCGGTCGGCCTGCTTTTCGCCGCCCCAACCGCCCGGGCCGGCGAGGCGGTGCCGGAGAAGTCCGGTTTCACGCTTTTCCACCCGACACCCCAGGCCTTGCTGCGCGAGCTCAACACGGATCGCCCGGATACGACGGAGAGCGCGATCACCGTCGACGCAGGGCATTTCCAACTCGAGGTCAGCTTTTGCGACTTCACCCGGACACGGAGCAGCGATGGCACTCGGGTGGACCAGACCGTGATTGCACCCTTCAATCTGAAAGTTGGGCTGACAGATAACACGGACCTCCAATTTGTCTTCGAACCACACGTGACTGTCCGGACTCGTTCGCCCGGAGTTCCCGCCCAGACTCGCCGTGGCTTGGGGGACATGCAGCTCCGGCTCAAGATCAATCTCTGGGGAAATGACGGACCCCAAGCCGGATTCGGTGCGACCTCCTTCGGCCTCATGCCCTTCGTCAAAATCCCGACGGCGCGGGGCGCGTTCGGCAACGGACGGGTGGAAGGCGGCTTGATCCTGCCGTTTGGCGTGGAGCTTCCCGCGGGCTTCGAACTCGGACTGATGGCGGAACTCGACGTCGTGCGGAACGCTTCGAATCGCCGTTACGGTGCGGAGTTCGTGCACACCGCGACGGTGGCCCATAAGATCTTGGGCAAGTTGGGCGGCTACGTGGAATTCGTCGGGGTTACACCACGTCGCACGGAGGGGACATACCAGGCCTACTTCAGCACTGGTCTGACCTTTGGGATTGGCAAGGACGTCCAACTCGATGCGGGAGTACGGCTCGCCCTCAATCGTGGGTCCGACGATTTCAATGCCTTCACCGGGCTCTCGGTGCGTTTCTAGCCTCTTGCCTCCACTCTGCGAACACTGAAATGTGATGTTACCCGTCTCTATGGAACCGTCCACCAACACCCTCGATCCCCAGGCGGAAAACGGCTGGCGGCGGGCCGCGGGCGAGGTCTCGCTGCCGGAGGTGCACCGCAGCATACTCGTGCCGAAGACCGCGTCTTTCTGGCGCAAACTGATGGCGTTCTCCGGCCCGGGTTTCCTGGTGGCGGTCGGCTATATGGACCCGGGCAATTGGGCTACGGATCTCGCGGGCGGCGCGAAATTCGGCTACTCGCTCCTGGCTGTCGTCATGATTTCCAACTTGATGGCGATCCTGCTGCAGCACCTCTGTGTGAAGCTCGGCGTCGTGACCGGACGGGACCTCGCCCAGGCCTGCCGCGATCACTATTCGAAGCCGACGGTCTGGTTCCTCTGGGTGCTCTGCGAGATCGCCATCGCGGCCTGCGACCTCGCGGAAGTCGTCGGATCCGCCATCGCGCTGCAGCTGCTTTTCGGCATTCCGCTCGTCTGGGGCTGCGTGATCACGGCGCTCGACGTGCTCGCCGTGCTCTACCTCCAGAATAAGGGCTTCCGTTACATCGAGGCGCTGGTCATCACCCTCATCGCCACGATCGGAACCTGTTTTGCGGCCGAGCTGCTCTTCGCCCAGCCCAGCATTACCGGCATTCTGCTTGGCTTCGTCCCCACCACGCAGATCATCACCAATCCGGCGATGCTCTACGTCAGCATCGGCATCATTGGGGCGACCGTTATGCCGCACAATCTTTACCTGCACTCGTCCATCGTGCAGACCCGCAAGTTCGAGCAGACCACCGACGGCAAGCGCGAGGCAATCAAGTTTGCCACCATCGATTCGAGTGCTGCCCTGATGTTCGCGCTCTTCATCAACGCGGCCATCCTCATTCTCGCTGCCTCCGCGTTCCACTGGTCCGGACACCAGGAGGTGGGCGAAATCCAGGAAGCCTACAAGCTGCTCACCCCGTTACTGGGCGCCGGCGCGGCGAGTGTTCTTTTTGCCGTGGCGCTGCTGGCGTCGGGACAGAATTCCACCCTCACCGGCACGCTGGCCGGCCAGATCGTAATGGAAGGATTTCTCAACATCCGGCTGCGTCCGTGGCTCCGCCGCCTGATTACGCGTGGGCTGGCCATTGTGCCCGCCGTCTTCGTCATCGGAGTATTCGGCGAAAGCAAAACCACCGCCTTGCTCGTCGCCAGCCAGGTGGTGCTCAGCATGCAGCTCGGCTTTGCCGTCTGGCCCTTGCTGCGTTTCACGGGCGAAAGAGTCAAGATGGGCCCATTCACCAATCCGCTCTGGATCAAGATCCTCGGTTGGATCACCGCGCTGATCATCATTCTCCTCAACGTCAAACTGCTCTTCGACACCTTCCTGCCCGACGCCGTGCTCAGCGCTTTCTACGGCTTTCTCGGCCTGCCCACCCCCACGCCGTAGCCGTCCCCCCACCATGTATCGCCGAATTCTCGTCGCTCTCGACACCACGCCGGCGGATCAGGAGCTACTCCCGCAGATCACGCAGCTCGCCACGTTGTTGAAGAGCGAATTGCTCCTCCTGCACGTGGCCGACGGGTGGGTCGCGCGCAATTTCGACCAGTTCAATCTCGCCGAATCCGAGGAAATGAAAGAAGACTGGCGTTACCTGGAAGAAACCGCGGCGTGCTGGCGCGCCGAGACCGGGCTTATCATCGAAGCCCGCCTGGCCCTCGGTAATCCGCCCGCGCAAATTCTCGCCGGGGCGGAAAAAGAGAATTGCGACTTAATCGCCCTCGCCTCGCACGGCCACCGGTTGGTGGGTGACATCATTCTGGGCAGCACCATCGAAGCCGTGCGCCACAAAGCGCGCGTGCCGATCCTGGTGGTACCGCCGCGGATCCGCTCGTGAGCGCCCATTCGGACGGAAATGAGACTTACGCAGAGACGCAAAGAAACGAAGGATTTCCATTTCCTTGAAACTCTGAGTCTCTGCGTGAGTCCCGTTCCGCCCGCCACGATGCGGTCATTCCTTCCCGCTGAAATAATCGGCGCGGTCCTTGAAGAGCGTATTGAAGGTCGTCATCGAACCGTAGCTGCGGGTGATGTACTGCTGGAGGTCCACCTTTTCCACATCCGACAGCTTCTCGTTCGCGTTGATGCGCTGCTCCAGGGTGCGGAGGTTGTTCCGCATCATCACAATCTTGTGAAAGAAGACGTCGAGTTCCACCTCCTTCGCCTGCAGGGAGGCATCGGCGGGACGCAGGATCATTTTTCCCCGGTGCCAGCGTTCGCCAAGCCCCTTTACCACAGCGTCCGGTTTCTCCAGGCCGGCCGTCCGCAATGTTTCCTCGACGACTTCGCGCACCAGCAGCGCAAGCGGCTTGTCCAGGGCGGTGATGGAAGCATTCGCCTCAGCTGGCTCGAGTCCACTCGTCTCGGGCGCGAGCGTGCGACGCATGTCGTCGAAGAGCACATCCGCCGTGTGCTCGGTGATTACCTTCACGACCCCCACTCCGTATTGCGGATGGCGCACGTGCTGGCCGATGAAAAGGGAGCTGCTGGTCATGCCCCGTCTCAAACCGCGATTCCAGCCCGCGTCAAACTGCGGCGTCTGCAGCGCACCGGCCGGCGATCCACCCCGTGGTCCACGCCGCCTGGAAATTAAAGCCTCCGGTGATTCCGTCGAGATCCAGCAATTCGCCGGCAAAAAAAAGGTGCGGAACAAGCCGGCTTTGCATCGTACGAAAATCGACCTCGCGCAGCGCGACGCCGCCACAGGTCACGAATTCGTCCTTGTTCAGACTCTTGCCCGTGACGTGAAACTCGCTGGCCGTAACCTGGTCCGCGAGCGCGACCAGCTGCTCGCGGGTCACGTTCGACCACCGGGTCTCGGGACCGAAGCCGGCTGCGTGCGTCAGACGTTCCCAGAGACGCGCCGGCAGTTCGAAAGCGGGATCCCCCGCGGCGAGGCGTTTCGCGTTCCCCGCCTTCATCGCCCGGAGTCTCTCGAGCGCGACCTCGCGCGTCATGGCGCCAACCCAACCGATCCGCACGGGGAAATCGTAGCCGCGCTCGGCGAGTTCCCGCGCGCCCCAGGCGGAAGCACGCAGGATGGCGGGACCGCTCAAGCCCCAGTGCGTGACGAGCACCGGTCCCGTCTCGTCTAGGCCTGCTGCCACTATGCGCACCCGCGCGGCCGGCACCGAAACACCCGCCAGGTCGCGGAGCCGCTCGTCGGTTGTGGTGAACGTGAAAAGCGACGGTACCGGCGGACGCAGCGCGTGCCCAAATTCCTTCGCGACGGCCGGCCCGCCTGCACCCGAACGCGAACCGCCCGTGGCGAGAATGAGGCGTTCGCACGACAACTCACGCTTGTCCTCGAGCGTCAGGACGAAGCGTTCGGATTCCCGCCGGGCCGCGGCAAGCCCGGCGCGGGTGAAGACTTTCACGGTGGCTTTCCGGGCGGCCGCTTCGAGACATTCGATCACGGTTTCAGATCGGTCGGTTACCGGAAACATGCGACCGTCCCCTTCGGTCTTCAGCCGCACGCCTCGCGCCTCAAACCATTCCACCGTGTCCCGAGGCTGAAAGCGGTTAAAGGGTCCGAGCATCTCGCGGGAACCGCGCGGATAGCGCTCCGCCAGCAAACGCGGCTCGAAGCAGGAATGCGTCACGTTGCAGCGTCCGCCGCCACTGATTCGTACCTTGGTGAGGACCGCCGAACCGCGCTCGAGGAGCAAGACTGGCCCCCCACCCGCTTCGGCGCAGGCGATGGCCGCGAAAAACCCGGCCGCTCCTCCACCCACCACGGTCACGCGACAGCGGGCAGGCAGTCCCGGTTCGGATACGGTCGGCATGGTTGAACTTCTCCCCGAGTCGGGATTAGTCGTGCTCCAGCAGCGCGACGCGTTGTAAGACCGATTGGAATGGCACATTCGCAAGCAGGCCAAATTCAGGGCGCTTCGCGATCCGCGCGCGCGCCACCGCAGGACTGGAGATCCCACACAGGAAGCGGGTGATTTGCCGCGAATGGCGAAGGGCGGGGAGCTTTTCTTCGAGCAATCCTTTCATCGCCGCCACCTGGGCGGGCGAGATCGTGCCGTTGGGAGAGTGCGGGAGCGGTTGCGGCACCGCCGTCCCCGACAGGCAATGTCCGCAGTGCCCGCAGTCCGCCGCGAGTTCCTCCCCAAAGTACCGGAGGAGGTGCCGCGTGGTGCAGCCGGGATCCTCGGCAAGCGCCACGACGCGATCGAGCCGCGCGAGGTCCTTGCCTTCGCGTTCCACGAAGAGCGCATACAGCCAGCCGCTCAGTTCGTCCGCCGACCGCTTTGCCGCACCTGCCAATAAACGAAAGCGATGCCGCACCCCCGCAGGCCTCATTTCGATGTCACCCCGCTCCTCGAAGTATCCCAGAGCCTTCAGAATGCGCTCGCGCGGCTCCCCGATTGCCTTGGCCGACTCTTCCACCTCAAGTGTGATCCAGCGCGAACCCCGCTTGCCGGACGCAAAAAGCGCCTGGAGAAACTTCTGCCTCTCCGGGGAGTGCTTCGCAATGACCTCCGCTTCGGTCCGGCGGAAGCTGACCTGAAATGTGGTGTAAAACGCGCCGATGGGTTCGAGCACACCTTCCTTCTCGAGGTACGTGAGCACCGTCTCGAGCACGAGCGGGCGGATATCGGTCTGGCGGGAGAGATCGTAGCGGCTGAGATCGAAGTCGCGTCCCTGCTTCAGCAGGTGTGCGACCAACTCACGCAAGGCAGATTCCTCCGGCGTATCGCCGAGACTGAAATTCTGCAGGACCGTGAGGTCATCACCGCAGGCCAGCATTTCACAGTGCGAAGGCAGTCCGTCCCGGCCCGCACGGCCGATTTCCTGCTGATAATTTTCCAGGGTCTTCGGCAGGTTGAAGTGGTAGACCGCGCGGATGTCCGCCTTGTCGATCCCCATGCCGAAAGCGATCGTCGCGACGATCACTGCGACGCGTCCGGCCATGAAATCATCCTGGGCCGCCGCCCGCACTTCGTCTGCCAGCCCCGCATGATACGCGCGTGCCTCCACCCCGGCGCGTCCCAGGTGCGCCGCCACTTCTTCCGCGGTGTTTTGCAATGTCACATAAACGATGGCGGGAAAGCGCTTCTCCTCGCACAACCGCCGGGTCAAGAGCCCGAGCCGGTCGCGCGCGGAAACCGGAGTCACGTGCAGCGCCAGATTCGGCCGGTGGAAAGGCGCTTGCACGTAGTCTGCCCGCGCGATGCGGAACTCACGGCAAATATCCGCCGCCACCTCCGGCGTGGCCGTCGCGGTCAGGGCGAGCACGCGCGGAGCCCGCAGCTTTTCCGCGACGCGCGCGAGCCGCAGATACTCCGGGCGGAAATTGTGCCCCCACTCCGAAATGCAATGCGATTCGTCGATGGCGAGCAAGGCGATCCGCGTGCGCTCGAGCCGCTCCATGAAGGTTTCGCTCACCAGTCGCTCCGGCGCGATGTAGAGCAGCTTCAGCGCGCCCGAGCGCATGCCGTCATAGATCGCGTGGATCTCCGGAAGACCAACGGTCGAGTCGAGCCGGGCCGCCGCGATGCCCCGCGCCTTGAGCACATCGACCTGATCCTTCATCAACGCGATCAGTGGCGAAACAACCACCGTCAAACCGTCGAGCAGCACGCCCGGGAGTTGATAGCAGATGGATTTGCCTCCACCCGTGGGAAACACGGCAAGCGCTGAGCGGCCCGCCAGCAAAGTCTCGATCACCTGCGCCTGCCCGGTGCGAAAGGCGGTATGGCCGAAATGTTTTTGGAGCTCGTCGAGTAACATTCCCGCAAATTGTGGAAACGCTCTGCCGTGGCGAGCGGAATCAGCGGCCACGATCGAAACGCGTTGGTCGGATCAGTCGGATCGGTCGAACGCCGTCCCTCTCGCTGGCCTTAGCGGCTTCCCGCCAGGATCTTCTCCATTTGCTTGCGATGTACGGCCTGGTGGATGGCCGCGAGGCAATGCCACTGGTGCGCGTTCAAAGGCCCGAACCACGGGTGCAAGTAAGTTGTCCGCGAATTCCGATCCGCCACGTCGCCCGCACTCGCGGCCGCGAATTCCGCTAGAAACGTCCGAAAAGCCGGCAGGATTCCGCTGCCGTAACTTCCTTTCGGTTTCACCGCCGCCACATCCGCCTTCTCCGTGGGAGTCTCGCCGCGGCTGAGCAGCACGAAGCCCTGCTTCATTTGCGAACCCACCATAATGAGGTGTTCGAGCACCATTTCCGGCGACCAGTGGCGGGAGCTGTCCTCGATGCCGGGAATGCGATCGATGAGCACGGCCTGGTGCAGACGCTCGGGCGGAAGCGGGTCCGCCAGGGCCAGCAGCTTTCCGCCTTCTTTCTGAAAAATGGCATCGGCTTTTTCCCAGGAGGTGGCGCGGCAAAAGCGCGGCACCAGCCAATACTTCGCGGCCAGCCGCTCATAGAAAGGAAGACCCGCTCCGGGCGGCGCAAGGCGGGGTTCGGTGGGCATCGTGCGGGAGCGTACCCGTTCTCCCCCTTCCGTGCCACTGCTCACGCTTTCCGAAGCGCCGAAACTGGGACGCTGCTTTTGCGGAACACGCGTTCCTCGATTGACGGCGCCGTGGGCTGATGGTGGGCTTGCCTCCCACCGCGTTTTCCCATGCCGACCTACGAACTCAAAGTGAATGGCGCCCTCCGCAAGGTGGATGTCGCTGCCGATACTCCGCTCCTCTGGGTGCTCCGTGATTCGCTCGACCTCGTCGGGACGAAATTCGGCTGCGGCCTCAGTCAATGCGGCGCCTGCACCGTGCACTTGAACGGCGGCGCCATCCGCTCCTGCCAGACCCGCGTGGCCGCGGTTGCGTCCGGCGCCGTGACCACCATCGAAGGCCTTTCGCCCGATGGCTCGCATCCGTTGCAGCGCGCCTGGATCAAGCACGACGTGCCGCAATGCGGTTACTGTCAGGCGGGTCAGATCATGACCGCGGCGGCGCTGCTCGCGCAAAACAACAAGCCGACCGACGCCGAAATCGATGCCGCGCTCGCCGGGAATCTCTGCCGCTGCGGGACGTATCCGCGCATCCGACGAGCGGTGCGAGAAGCCGCCGCAGCCTTGCGCGGCGAAAAGCTCACGGAAACCGGAGTCGATGTCACCGCGGGTCTCGCTGCTTCGACCTGTTGCCAAATGGAGGTCTGCGCATGAAAACGGATGTCACGACGATGGATCGGCGCAGTTTCCTGCGCGTTTCGGCACTCGCGGGCGGAGGCCTTCTCCTTGGGTTTGCCCTGCGACCGCTGCACCAGGCCAGCGCGGCCGAGGCAACGGCTGCCAATTTCAAACCCAATGCGTACATCCGCATCGGCGCGGATGGCAAAGTCACACTGATCGCGAAGAATCCGGAGTGCGGCCAGGGCGTGAAGACGTCGCTCCCCATGATTCTCGCGGAGGAGCTGGGCGTCGATATTTCCACCGTTACCATCGAACAGGCCGGACTGGACGAAAAAGCGTTTGGCCGCCAGTTCGCCGGGGGAAGCCGTTCGACGCCGGATAACTACGAGGTGCTGCGTCGGGCGGGAGCCGCGGGTCGCATGATGCTGCTGGAAGCCGCCGCCCAGACCTGGGGCGTCCCAGTCGCCGAATGCGCCGCGCTATCCGGCACGGTAACGCATGCTGCGTCCAAGCGCAGCCTGCGTTACGGGGAACTGGCGGCCAAAGCGGCCACGCTGCCGCCGCCGGATGAAAAGGCCATCACACTGAAGTCCCCGGCGGATTTCAAACTGCTCGGCACGCGCGTTGGGGGGGTCGACAATCCGTCCATCGTCACTGGAAAGCCGCTCTTCGGTCTCGATCAAAAACTCCCCGGCCTGCTTCATGCCGTTTACGAGCGCTGCCCCGTGCCGGGCGGCAAGGTAAAGAAGGCGAACCTCGACCGCGTCAAAGGACTGCCGGGAGTTCGCGATGCCTTTATTCTCGAGGGCGGCGATGATCCCACCGGACTCGTTCCAGGAGTCGCTATCGTGGCGGAGACGACTTGGGCGGCTATGTCAGCCCGCCGCCAACTGCAGGTCACCTGGGACGAGGGCGACGTCGCCGCGCACACGTCCGCCGCCTATGATGCACGTGCGGTCGAATTGGGGGGAATGCCCGGCAAGGAAGTGCGCAAGGATGGTGATGTCGCGGCTGCGCTGGCGGGGGCGAAGACGGTCGTCAAGAGTGCCTACTCCTATCCCTTCCTGGCTCATGCCACGCTGGAGCCGCAAAATTGCACCGCGCACGTGCAGGGCGATTCCGTCGAGATTTGGGCACCCACCCAGACGCCCGGCGGCGGACAGGATCTCGTCGCGAAAACCCTCAAGATCCCAAAGGAAAAGATTACGATCCACGTCACGCGCATTGGGGGCGGTTTTGGACGCCGTCTGATGAACGACTACCTCGTGGAGGCGGCGGCCATCTCGCAGCGGGCCCAGGCTCCCGTGAAAGTCACCTGGTCGCGCGAAGACGATTTGCGGCACGATTTTTATCGCCCGGCTGGCTGGCATTTTCTTGAAGGCGCCGTGGATGCACAAGGGCGCATCGCGGCCTGGAAAAATCATTTCGTGACGCTTTCGAACAAGGATGCCACCGAGCCGGTGCGCAGCGCTTCGTTGAGCGCGGACGAGTTACCTGCCCGCTTCCTCGCGAACTACCGGCTCGAGCAATCCTTCATTCCCAGCCTCGTTCCGACCGGATTTCTGCGCGCGCCGGGGAGCAACGCGATCGCGTTCGTCATGCAAAGCTTCATTGACGAACTCGCGCAGGCCGCGTCGCGAGACCCGCTCGAGCTGCGCCTCGAGCTGCTGGGCGAGGATCGCATCCTGCCGCCGCCGGCGAGCGGACGCGGGCCCGCCTATGACGTCGCCCGTATGAAAAGTGTGCTGCGTCGCGTCGCAGAGAAAGCAGGCTGGGGTAAGAAACTCGAGAAAGGCCGCGGCCAGGGCATCGCGTTCCATTTCAGTCATAGCGGCTACGTGGCCGAGGTCGCCGAGGTCTCGGTCGCGAAGGATGGCACGCTCGTGGTCCACGACATCTGGTGCTGCGCCGACGTGGGACCCATCATCAATCGCAGCGGGGCCGAAGCGCAAGTGGAGGGCTCCATGATCGATGGCCTGAGCGCCACCTGGCGGCAGGAGATCACGGTCGATCGCGGCCGCACGGTCCAGGCAAGCTTCAGCGACTATCCGCTGCTGCCGCTGAGCGACGTCCCGCGCGTGCACGTCGATTTCATCGAGAGCGCCAATCCGCCCACCGGGCTCGGCGAGCCTGCCCTCCCGCCGGTCGCCCCGGCGATTTGCAACGCCATTTTCGCGGCCTGCGGCAAACGGCTGCGTTCGCTGCCGATCTCGCAGACAGATTTGAGCTGGACGTGACGCCGCACGCGCGGGCGCGGGGCTTGCGAGCGCGTCCGCCGATTGACCCGCTTGGCAGGCTGCGCTGCAATGCGCCATGGCTTCGCTCACTCGTCGTGACTTCCTCGGACGCACCCTCGGCGCGGCCGCAGGCGTCCTGACCGCTCCCGCGCTTGGACTGGGCGCCTCCGTTCCCTCCACCACGAGCGTGAACACGATGCGCATCGTTTTCGCGACCGATGCACACCTGATGGTGGACGACTCGTTCGGTTCCGCCGACGGAATCGTGGCTTGTGCGCGGGCCATCGAGGCGGTCCAGCCGGAGCTAATTCTTTTTGGCGGCGATCTCACGCATGATTCCCCCGGGCTCGATTTGCCCGCGGCAGAAAAACTCCTCGAACGGGCCCTCTTTTTGTGGCGCAGCGGAACGGAACGCCCGACGCATTTCACCTTGGGGAACCACGACCTGGCCGGGATCACCAACGCCGGCGTGGCGCGGTCCGATCCGCGCTTCGGCAAGGGAATCCTCCGGAAGGGCCTGAAACGCGAACACCACTGGTTCGCCTTCCGGCAGGGCGGCTGGCGTTTTCTGGTACTGGACGATGTCTCGCTCCACGAGGATGGCACCTACGAGGGAGAGTACGCGGCGGAACAACTCGCGTTCGTGCGGGACGAACTTTCCCGCGAGCCGGAGGTGCCAACGGTGGTCTGCGGTCACATTCCGGCTCTCTCGGTTCTCCCCACCATGGGCGGCCGCAGCAAGCAGGTGGATCGCACGGTGCAGACCAAGTCGTCACTCATCGCCGGCAACACGAAAGCCTTGCTCGATGTCTTTGCGGACACGAAGGCCCAGGTCAAACTCGTCCTCGGCGGACATCTCCATCACCTCGAGCGGATTGAGGTGAATGACGTGGTTTTCCTGAATGGCGGCGCCGTCTGCGGCAATTGGTGGCGCGGGCCGCTGGAGGGTTGCGCGGAGGGATTCACCGTCCTCGACCTGCGCAGCGACGGCTCCCACAACGCGAGCTACCGTACTTTTGGCTGGAAGGCGCTGAAAAGCCCCGCTTGAACGGCTGGCCGCGGAGAGGTCAGGCTCACGCGAAGACGCGAAAAATGAAGATGAAAGAGTTCCCGCCAGGCGGCTCGCTGCGCGATCAGTCTGCGCGAAGGCTTCGCGCCTCCGCCTGAAACATTCTGCCTTCCGCCAGCAGCCATGCCGAAAGCCCTGCCCAAACCGAAATTCATCGCCTTCCTTCGTGCCATCAATGTCGGTGGTCACACCGTGACGATGGAAAGGCTGCGAGGTCTCTTCGAGGAGATCGGATGCCGGGAGGTGGAGACCTTCATCGCCAGCGGGAACGTGATCTTCACCGTCAAGGCGACGGACGTGGGAGCCCTCGAACGGAAAATCGAGGCACATTTGCAGAAGGCGCTTGGGTACGAAGTATCGACCTTCATCCGCACGGTCGCGGAAGTTGCGGCCGCAGGTCGATATCAGGCGTTTCCCGTGGCCGAGGTGAAAGCGGCTCATGCCCTCTACGTCGCCTTTCTGGCGGGGCCGCCTGCCGACGGAATCACCCCGGCGATCATGGCGCTGAAGTCCGACGTCGACGCATTTCATATCAATGGCCGCGAGGTCTACTACCTCTGCAAGATCAAGGCGAACGAATCGAAATTCTCCAATTCCGCCTTCGAGAGAACGCTCAAAGGCCGGGCGACTTTCCGAAATGTAAATACGTTGGTTCGTTTGACGGCGAAGTATGGCTGAGGCCTGACGCCGGGGGGCGCGACCCACTTTCGCGCGACCTGTCCGCGCATTCGCGAGTGACGCGCCGGTAAACTCCTGCTTTCATCCCCGCCTTCCCTCCCCCCTCGACCGCCTGCTGCCTCCCCCATGCGAATTCGCCGCCTTGCCACGTTTCTTGCGCTAAGCCTCGTCGCCTCAGCCGCCCTCGTCGCCTCCCCGCCGACCATTTGCCCGCCCCTCGGCGCGATCGAGGCGGCGGCCCTGCACGAGAGCGATGAGGCGACCGCCGCGGCCCGCGGCATCAGCCTGGACGATTTGCGCCGCGTCTGCACCGCCCGCGGCGTCACCCGTGCGGAGGTCCTGGTGATGACCTCCGCCCGGCTCAAGCGCGCCGTCGAGCGCACCGCCGCCAACGCCCAGCCGGGCTACCCGGACGAGTACATCGACTGGCTCGAAAGTTTCTACCGCGACGAAAAGGGAGTGGTCGATCCCGCCCGTATGGCCGCCGCTCGTGCGGCCGCGCGCACGCTACCGCTCAATCCGCGCATCCTGCCCGTCGCGCGGAAAAACGCCGCCGGAGAAACCGAGGCCCTCGTCTCCCCCAACGACTGGATCTGGAAAGGTCCGGGCAACATCGGCGGACGGACCCGCAGCCTGCTCATCCATCCGACCCAGACGAATCGCATGTGGCTCGGCTCGGTTGGCGGCGGCATCTGGTACACAAGCGATGGGGGTGCGTCTTGGTCACCCGTGAACGATTTCCAGGCCAACATCGCCATCTCGACGATGATCATGCACCCGACGAACCCGAACCTCATGTGGGCGGGCACCGGCGAGGGTTTCTTCAATAGCGACGGCATCCGCGGCGCTGGGGTTTTCAAATCGATCGACGGCGGCGTGACCTGGACGCAGCTCGCCAACACCGCGACAAACAATTTCCTCTACGTGAACCGTCTCGCGATTTCGTCCGACGGCTCGACCCTGCTTGCGGCCACGGCGACCGGCCTCTTCCGCAGCACCGACGGCGGCACCAATTGGGCGTCTGTTCAGGTCACCACCGACCGCATGGCGCAGATCGCGTTCGACCCGAACAATTCCCTCAAGGCGATCGCGACGGGTTACTCCGCGCTCGCGTATTATTCCCTCGACGGAGGCCTGACGTGGACCGCTGGAACGGGCCTCGGCGCCTTCTCCGGGACCCGGGCGGGCCGCAGCGAGTTTTCCTACGCGAAGAGCGCGCCCGACACGGTGTACGTCGGCTACTGGACTGGAACCGCCGCGGCTCTCTACAAGAGCGTCAATGGAGGCCAGACCTATACCCAGGTGACGATTTCCGGCAGTCCCGCCTGGATGAGCGCACAGGGTTGGTACGACAACGCCATCTGGGTCGATCCCACCAATGCGAACACCCTCTTCGTCGCCGGGCTGGATATTTATCGCAGTACCAACGGCGGGGCGAATCTTACGAAGATCAGCTCCTGGCAAAGCGCGCCGCAAAGCGCTCATGCGGATCAGCACGGCATCTTCCCCGATCCCGGCTACAACGGCACGACGAACAAGCGCGTCTATTTCACCAATGACGGTGGCATCTACAAGGCGGAGGATGCCCTCACGGTGGCAGGGGTGAGCGGCTGGACGCAGTTGAACAACAACCTCGGCATCACCCAGTTTTACGGCGCGGCTGGAAATCCCACGACCGGTACGATTGTCGCCGGCGCCCAGGACAACGGCACGCTCCGCACCACCACCGTAAGCGGAATCTCGGGCTGGACCACGATGAACGGCGGGGACGGCGGTTATTGTGCGGCCGACCAAACCGATCCGAACTACTTCTACGGCGAGTACGTTTATGCCACCATCGCGCGCAGCTCGAATGGCGGGGCGAGTTCGTCCAACATCTACAGCGGAATTACCGACGCGAACGACTCTAACGGCGCCGAGTTCATCGCGCCTTTCATCCTCGATCCCAATAACCAGTCCCGCATGTACGTAGGCGGGAAAAGCCTCTGGCGCTCCGATAACGTCAAGGCGACGACGCCGGCTTGGGGGGCCATCAAGCCCTCTGAAGGCACGACTCGCGACGCCAACATAACCGCCATCGCGGTCGCGCCGGGCAACCCCAACGTCATTTGGACCGGACATCGCGGAGGCAGTGTCTACGTGACACTGAATGGCAGTTCCGCGACACCCACCTGGACCAAAGTCGATCTCAACGGTATTGGCCTGCCGAAACGGCGCGTGGGCCGCATCGCCGTGGATCCCCTGAACTCCTCCCGAGCCTATGTGTGCTTCGGCGGCTTCGGGAGTGCCACCGACCCGCAGAACTACGGGAACACCAATCTCTACCGCACGGAAGACAACGGCACTACTTGGTCGAACGTCACCAGCAATTTGCCCTTGCTGCCGATCTTTGGGATGGTCATCCGGCCGGACAATTCAGACGTGCTTTACGTGGCGACCGATGCCGGCGTCTTCGGCAGCGAGGACCGGGGCGCGACTTGGAGCGCGACCAATATTGGCCCATCGAATGTCTGCACCACGGAAGTCTTCTTCATCGGCTCGGATCTGGCGGTCTGCTCGCATGGCCGCGGGGTTTTCGTGGCGCCGAATGTCCTGCCGCCTCCGCCCGATACCGTTGCGCCCGTGGTCTCCATCACCCCGACCGGTGCGGTAACGAACATCTCTCCCATCACCTTCCGGTTCTCCTTTAGTGAGAACGTCACGGGCTTCTCCGCAACCTCCGTTACCGTCACGGGAGGCACTGCTGGGGTGCTCACGGGTGGGCCGCGCTACTACGATCTGCCGGTCACGCCCACGCTGCCGAACAATCCCGTCACGGTCTCCATCCCTGCGGCCGCCGCGCAAGATGCCTCGGGCAATCTAAGCAACGCTGCGACCGCCAGCGCCAGTTGGGACCCCACTTCACCTTTCGCCTACGGCACGAGCTTCGATGGCGCAGCCGCGCCCGCCGGGTGGTCGGTCACCGGAGCCGGCTGGGTCTGGGGCGTCCCCACCTCAGGCCCGGGCGCAGATCATACCGGCGCCGGGGGAAAGGTCTACGCCCTCAACCTCGCCGGAAACTACGCCGATGGCCTTTACTCGATCCTGGCGTCGCAGCCGGTGAAGCTGCCTGCGAGTGCCAGCAATCCTTACAAACTGCGGTTTTGGATGTGGCTCTCGACCGAAGCAACTTACGACGGCGGCAACCTTGAGCTTTCCGTTGATGGCGGGCCCTTCGCCGTCGTGCCCAGCGCTTCGCTTTCCGTTCCGTATAACTCCACCTCGCTGCCCGCTCTCTTCAACAAGCCGGGCTGGCACGACATCGGACCGCTAAGTGCGTGGCGCCGCGTGCAGATGGATCTGACTCCCTATGCCGGCAAGACGGTGCAGTTCCGCTTTGTCTTCGGCTCCGACAGCAGCGTTACCAGCACGGGCTGGTTCATCGATGATTTCAGCATCGAACAGGATCCGCTCCTCACCCTCGCCGCCACCACTTCCGTCACGGCGGCGGGCAGCGCACCAGGGCAGTTCGTGATTTCTCTGCAGCCCTCGCCCTCCACGAGTCGGACCGTGAACTACTCGGTCTCCGCCTCGAGCACCGCGACGGCCGGAGTCGATTATTCGGCGCTGCCCGGCTCGGTCACGGTGAGCCCGTTCAGCACGAACGCGACCGTCTCGATCAATGCCCTGGCGACCGGCAACACGCAATCGACCACGAAAACCGTCGCGCTCGATCTTACCGGCGGCATCGATTATTCCCTGGCCTCTCCGGGGAGCGCTCTCGTCGTGATCGTCGGCACCGGTGCGTTCGATGCCTGGCGCAAAGCCAACTTCTCCGCCCCCGAACTGCTCGACAACGGCACGAGCGGCCCGAACGGCAATCCCTCTGGCGACGGAATCAGCAACCTCATGAAATATGCGTTGGGTCTCGATCCCCAGGCGAGCACCGCCGCCCAACTCCCCCGCACCGAAATCCTTGTCTCCGGCGGAGTCTCCTTCCAGCAACTGCGGGTCGTCACGCCCTCAAACCTCGCCGTCACGTATGCCGGCGAAGTCTCGAGCGATTTGTCCGCGTGGAGTGCCTTGCCGACGGATGTCGAGGTGATCGTTCAGCCCGATGTTCCGGCCGTTGGCCAGACCACCCGCGTCTTTCGCGACACCACGCCGCTTGGCGTGAACAAGCGCTTCATCCGCCTGCGGGCGACACTGCCGTAGTGGGCTCCGGCGTCTCGCCGGAACGCGGGAGCCAAACCCGCACGGGGAGAAATGGTTGCGAAATGCATGGGGTGAAAGCGGATTTCTTTGCGGCTCCCTTCGAAATTGCAACCGATCGTCGCCTTTCTGTTCGACCCCCGCAATCCTTGCCGCACCCGGCTCAGCGGCGTAACGGACCTTTTTTCCATGCCGCTGACGGAAGAACTGCACGAACAGGGCCACGCGTGCATTCGCGCCGTGTCCACGACGGCGGAGACTGCGGCGTTGCGCGCAGCGCTGGCCGGGCAGTTTGCCCGCCGACCGGGTGTTCGCGGCTTGCTCGAGCATGAGGCCGTGCGCGCCGCCGCACATTCGCTCCGGGTTGCGCTGGTCGAGCAACGCGCTTTAACCGCGTCCGCCTGCGCCATTCAGGCGATCGCCTTCAACAAAACCGCCGCGACGAACTGGAAAGTGCCGTGGCATCAGGACGTGCAGTTTCCCTTTCGGTCGCGCGTGGAAGTGCCGGGAGTCGAGGCCTGGTCGCAGAAGGCCGGAGCGAACTACGCGCAGCCACCGCGCCATGTGCTCGAATCGATGCTCGCAGTCCGCCTTCATCTCGATCCCTGCGGGCCGGACAACGGACCGCTGCGCGTCATCCCCGGTTCCCACCGCGATGGCGTTCTTTCCCGTGCCGCAATGGATTTCTGCTGCTCGAACACATTGGCGCAGGTCTGCGTGGCCGGTGAAGCCGATGCCATCTTGATGCGTCCGCTCCTTCTGCATGCCTCGTCGCCCGCTTCCCGGCCGGCACAGCGCCGCGTACTCCATTTTGTCTTTGCGGATTCCCCGCTTCCTGAAGGTCTCGCCTGGCAGTCAACCGCGTGAGATCGCCTTCCCTCAGCTCACCATTTCCAATTCGTCATCCCGCTCGCGGCGATCGGCGAACTTCCGCGCTTTGGTTTCCTGCTCGCGGCGGGTGCGCCGTTCCACCGTCATCTGCCGCTTCTTCCGGCTGCGGCGGAGCTTCTCGATCTCCACATCCAGCTTGAGAAAGCCTTCGAAACGCGCGTTATCCAGGCTCCCGGCCTTGAGCGCCGCTCGAATGGCACAGCCGGCATCGGTGCCGTGCTTGCAATCGTGGAAACGGCACTTCCCCGCCAGCTCCTCGATATCGGCGAAACGCTCGCGCAGCGTGGTCTCATTCGTCCACATGTGCACCTCGCGGATGCCCGGGTTGTCGATGAGGATCCCGCCTTCAGGCAAGATCATGAGCTCACGCGCCGTCGTGGTGTGGCGGCCTTTGCCCGTGGTCGCGTTCACGTCATCGGTCCACTGGTAGTAGTCGCCGAAAAGCTGGTTGATCACGGAAGACTTCCCCACCCCGCTGGACCCAACCAAGGTCAACGAAACGCCGCGGGTCAGATATTGCTTGAGGACCTCGAGACCCCGACCTTTCTCCACACTCGTAATGTGCACATCGGCGGCCGGACTCAGCGCCCGGATGCTTTCGGCCGCCTCCCGGTTTTGGGCGGCCGGCGTGAGATCGGACTTGTTGATCAACACCACGGCTTTGGCCCCGCTACGGCCGATGATCGCGAAATAACGCTCCATCCGCCGCAAACTGAGATCCGCTCCGGCGTCGGTTACGACCACCACGACGTTAACGTTTGCCGCGATGACCTGTTCCTCGGTGCTCCGCCCCGGCAGTTTGCGGGAGAGACACGTTTGCCGCGTGAGGCGGGCCCGGATCACGCTTTCCCCGCCCTCCGCGCCCACTTCCAGCGCCACCCAATCTCCGACCGCCGGCAGATCCGCGTCGGTCTCGGCATCATGGTAAACCTTGCCGCCCATGATCACCTCCAATTCCTCCCCATCGCCCAGCAGGGCGCCATAGCTGATCTTGTTATCGCGGATCAAGCGCGCGGGCTGCCAGCCCTCCGCCCGAAAGGGAACGAACTCCTTTTCGAACGCAGCATTCCAACCCAAATCGTCCAACGTCATCGGCCCGAGGATAGCGCATCCCCGGGCAAACGCCTAGTGGTGCTGCACGCATGAATGGATGGATCCGCCGCAAGGATTTTTGGCGGCTGGGAAGGCGCGAGCGAAGGGGCATATCCGTGATGGATACGCTCCGAGCAGCCGAACGCAGTGAGACAGCCGCTCAAACTTCCTTTCAACAGAAAGCGGCAACCGACGCTGCCAGCCGCCAAGGACCGCGGCCCTTGTGGGCGAAACGAAAAACCATCGGGCGTCTGCGTTGGTTGCCGCTCTTTCTTGGATGAATGCTTGAGCGGCTGTCTCACCCGCTTCGCGGGATCGACTGTCAGTTATGGGGCTGCTTGGAACCCACTCCGTTGCCGTCGCTCCGTTCCGCCCTGCGGGCTGCCTGCGGCAGGCTATCTCGAAGGACTCGGTTCTCGCGTCTTGGCGGCGGACGGTTTTGCGCTTCGCGAAGCCATCAATTCATGCGTGCAGGACCAGTAGCCCGTTGAACTGCGTCGACAGTCAAACGGGCTTCCGATTTTTAGTCGCGCGCGCGCGACGACGTCAATGGTCCCACTTGGCCCGCAGGTCGTGCGCTTTCTTGAGGATCTTTTCGAAGTCGCCGGGGAGCGTGAGGGGCTGGACCTTCCCTTCCTCGGTCACCACGTATTTCGGGTGGCCCAGCGCCTTGGCGACTTTGTCCACTTCCTCAGCCGTCAACGGTTTCCCAAAGCGAATTTCGATGGAGTGGCGTCCGAGATCGCCTTCGGCTTTTTCTTCGAGATAACCCAGGTATTTTCGCGCGTGCATGAGTGGAAGTTGGTAGGGGTTCGGGAGATGTCTGACGTAAAGTATCAGATCGCAGCCGCGCGAAGCAAGGCGCCAGCAAGCCCTTTTTCCGGCGGGGTGACGGAGTCGGTTTGTCCGGGCTTGCCGGGACGGCGAGTTGAGGGCAACAAACAGGATGTCCGAGCCCTTCGATCTCCGGGCCTTGCACCCGGTGGACTTCGATCCGCGCGGGCTCGTTGCCTGCCTGCGCGAATCCTTGGACGATTTTGACGACGACGTCGTGCGTCACGCGAAGACGCAGCACCGAAACCTCGATCCGGTCGCCACGGTGGAGTTGAGCGAAGACGGCTTTACCGCGCAGGTCGAATACGCGGACGAGGATGATCTCGAAGCGTCCTGGAAGTTCGCCTTCGTCGACCAGGAAGTCTTCGACGCCGACCCGAATTGCACGTGCGAGGATGGAGGCGCCTGCGAGCACGCCTACTTGGCCGCGCTCAAATTTCTCCAACTCCACAAGCAGGGATACTTCGACCGGGAGCGAAGGGTTCTCCGCGGACCCGCGACTGCGGCGGGTAACGAAAGAGCGCCGGAAAATGCCAGTCGCGCCATCCCCGAAGCAGAGTCGCCCCTCGTCCGTGCCGTCCGCGACTGTGAGGAAACACTCACCCGAAAGCTCTCCAAGGGAGAAGAGATCTTCCTCCGGCTGCTGGCGAAGCTACACAGCCTCTCACCCGCCACGGGCGGCGTCTCGTCCTGGCATTTCCGCGATCTCGGTCTGCCCATCGCCGGCACGGAACTCACCGATAAACTCTGGGCCAGCCCCATGATCATGCGCGGCTGGTGGGAAACGAAACCGTCCGATCTCCTGGAGTTCGCTGCCTTCGTCGAGCATTTCAGCGAGTCCGCCGGCGTGCATTTGCCGGAGTGGCTGCGCGTGCTCTTGCCGCTGGAGCGTAACCGCCGGCTGGTGGACGAAGCGCGGCAGCGAATGGAGGAAAAGCGGTGGCTCGACAATCTGGAGCAAATGGCCCGCGCCTCTCCGGTCCGCGCGGGCGCGATCGTGCCGCAATTTCCGGCGCGGTTTCGTTTGGTTCTGGAGTCGGCCGCGCAGGCCAGGTGGGAATATCGTGAAACCGAAGGGTCTCCTTGGACGGTCGCGAAAGCCACCCAGTTCAAGGAATGGTCGAACACCTGCGGCGAGTCCGAGGCCGCCGCAATGCCAGCTGCACGCGCCCTGCGCGATTTCAAGGAGCGGGGGAGTGCCCGCTTTCACCGTGCCATGATCGCGCCCCCCCGGCTCGAGAGTTCGCGCTTCCCGCTCGAGCAGCCGTTGCAGCGGGACTTTCTCCTCGACGCAGTCGCGGACGAGCACGTGCGCCCCATGGTCTGCACCGCGGCAGGGGAAGCATTGCAGGACGGCGGTGAGATGCATTGGCACCTTGCACCCGATCCGGCACGCCCGGGCTGGGTGCGGGCCGAGCTGCGGCATGCCGACGGTTCCCCGCTGGGTGAGGCGGCGATCATCCAGCACGACCCGCCAAGGGCGATCGATGGCAGCCGGATCGTGCGTCTCCCTCCCGCGCTGGAACGGGGCGCGGCGCTCTCGTGGAAGCCGGTTTCGTTCCCCGGGCAGACGCTGCACCGGGAGACCGCCGTCAATGCCCTCCATGCCATTGGCAGCGTCATCGAGTCCGCCTTGCTGCCGCCCCACGAATTCGTGTCGCTCAAGCCGCGCTTCGATTTGCAGACCAGCAACCAGCAGGAAGGCGGCTCGCGTTTGCGCCTCGCCGTCAGCGCTGTGGATGCCGCGGGACAGACCGCGGGCCAATGGGTGGACGGGCGCTGGGAAATCAAACTCGAGCGCTCGGCGTCGGACGGAGTCATGCGCATCGCCGACTCCTCCGCACTCGCGCCGGTGGGAAAGCTCGTGCGTGACCTGCGGCTCAAGCAGGACGACGCCGCGCGCCTCTCCCGCCCGATGACGATGGACTGTGCAGCAGAAGTGTCGACGTGGGTGGAGAGAGCCCGCGCCGGCGGTGCCGAGGTGCGGAGCAGTGCCGACCTCGCTGGGCTGTTTCGCGAAGCGCCGGCGCTGAAGCTGCGGGTGCAAGCCCGGCCAGCATCGGCACCGAATGAATTGGGCGGAAAAATCGACTGGTTTGACGTGCAAATCGAATGGCAACTCGAAGATGTGACGCTCAGTCCCGAGGAGATTGCCCTCCTCTTGAAGGCGAACGGCCGGCCGGTCAATTTGCCGGGGCGGGGCTGGCAGAAACTCCGGGTCGAGGCGCGGGCGGAGGACGAGGCGCGGCTCCGCTCGCTCGGCATCGATCCAGCGACGCTCCTTTCCGGCGGACGCAAGGAAACGCTGCGCCTGCACGCGCTCCAGATTGCCGCGGAGAAGGACTTGGCCGAACTCATTTCCGCCCGCCAGCAAGCGGTGCTGCGCCGGCGGGTGGCGGAGCTGCGCGCCGAGCCGGGACCCGATCTTCCGCCCGGGCTCACCGCGGAGATGCGTCCGTACCAGGTCGATGGATTTCGTTTTCTCGCGTTTCTTTCCCGGAACGGCCTGGGCGGCGTGCTCGCCGATGACATGGGGCTCGGCAAGACCGTGCAGGCGCTGGCGTGGCTCCTGTGGTTGCGCGACCGGCGCCTGGCCGCGGGGGGATCGCGCCCTTTTCGCGCTCTGGTCGTCTGTCCGAAATCCGTCCTGCACAATTGGGAGCGCGAAGCAGGACGCTTTGCCCCGGGTCTCCGCACGGAGGTCTATCGGGCCGACCGCGACCTCAAGTCGGAGAACCAGCCTGCCTTGCTCGCCGTCAACTACGCGCAGCTCCGCGGCCAGGCGGAGGACTTCACGGCGGTCGAATGGGATGCGGTCATTCTCGATGAGGCGCAGGCGATCAAAAATCCCTCGTCGCAGACCGCCCAGACCGCGCGGGAACTGCGGGCGACGCACCGCCTGGCGCTCACCGGCACGCCGATCGAGAACCGGTTGCTCGATCTTTGGAGCATTCTCGCGTTCAGCCAGCCCGGTCTGCTCGGGACGCGCGCTTCCTTCCACCGGCTCTATGGCGAAAGCGCGGAAGCGCGCAGCCGGCTGAGCCGACGCGTGCGGCCTTTTCTGCTCCGCCGTTCCAAGGCGCAGGTGGCGGCCGACTTGCCGGCGCGCATCGAAGAGGATCTCGCGTGCGATCTGGAGCCGGAACAGCGGATGCTCTACGAGGCCGAACTAAAACGCGCCCGTGGTCAATTGCTCAAAGTCGAGACGGACCGCCAACTCGACGACATCCGCTTCACCATTCTCCAATCCCTCCTGCGCCTGCGGCAGATCTGCTGCGATCCGCGCCTGGTGGGCGGCGAGGGCGAAAGCGCCAAGTTCGACGCCCTTTTCGACACGATCGAGCCATTGTTGGAAGAAGGGCACAAGGTCCTCGTCTTCTCACAGTTCGTCCGCATGCTCGAGTATCTGCGCACTGCCCTCGAGCAACGCGGCCACCGGCACTGGTGGCTCACGGGCGATACGGAGGATCGCGCGGGTGCCGTCGACGCCTTCCAATCGTCCGCAGAACCCGGCGTTTTCCTGCTCTCGCTCAAGGCCGGCGGCACTGGCCTCAACCTGACCGCCGCGAGCTACGTCGTGCTCTTCGATCCCTGGTGGAATCCCGCAGTCGAGGCGCAGGCTATCGACCGCACCCACCGCATCGGACAAACCAACCAGGTCATCGCCTATCGCCTGCTCGCGCGGAATACGGTCGAGGAAAAGATTCGCCTGCTGCAGCGTTCGAAGGCGATGCTGGCGGGCTCGGTCGTGCAGGAGGAGGGCGATGTCGGCCGCGTGATGGATCTGGCGAGCCTGCGCTTCGTGCTCGATTGAACAATGGAGGGGCAGGCGAGGTGCGATACCTCCCCTTCGGTGGACAACGGCGCTTCATCGCACCGCCCGTGGCGCTTTGGTATGCGAAAATCCGCCACGGCGATTTGCGGGAGGAAATGCAACAGGCGGCGAAACGGCTCGCGGAGCCTGCCATCGTCGCCGCGACCGTCGAGGTCTGACGTCCATTCGAAACTCACTTGGTTTCAAATCCCGCTCTCACTTCCCGCGCCTGCCCGCTGCCAGCCATCCATTACTCTGCGAGCCGGGCGGCCGCGCAGGTGGCTTCGAAGTGGGGAACGGCGTTTCGGTTTTGCGAGGCCGGGCCAAGTCGCCGGCAGTGGGTGAGAATCGCCTTGAGCCGATTCCGCTCGCGCCGTGGGAGGCCGGGTCGTTGCTCGAGGCCAACACCGCGTTGTTTTATGTCGTCAAGGCGGCGATGGAATACTCCAAGAGCCCGAAGAACCCGCTCCAGATGTTCGTCGGGCTGATCAGCAACGTGGCGCGGTTGCTCAACAACATTCATCCGGTGGTTCCCCTCGTCTTGCTTGCGCTCCTCGTCGCCGCCGCCGGCTGGGGGCTGCTTCGCCTGCTGGCGTAGCGGGGAATATCGGAGTGCTGGTCGAAAACGGCGGCGTTCCCGAGATCCTCGACGCTTGAACTCCGGCTCGCTGGAAAGCGTGCGTCCGGATGAAACGCCGCCCACGGCGGCGCAAAGACGGATCAGGATAATCCAGTGCCGAATACCAGTGTCTGAGCTCAAGACACTCTAAGGAGTGTCGATTGTGAGTCGCATGACCGGTCCGCGTTAGCCTCGCCTTTCGCGTTCCGCGGATTTCACGATTTCCGCGTTGCATCATCCAGTTTGTTCAGGCACACCGTTCGAGCCGCAGGCAACATTCTGCGGGCTGCTTTCTCTCGCTCCCTAATACGCTCCTTACCATTCACTTCCGTCGCCATGTCCAAGAAGCTCGGTCACGAAAAACCCTCCGAAACGCAGCCTGATCCCCTCAACACGGGTTATCGCCCGATGAAGGCGAGCCCCACCGCGGTGGAATTTACCCCTTCGGCCGAGACGCAGAACGCGACGCTCCCGCCCAAAGTCGATTTGCGTCAGTTCATGACGCCGGTTCTGAACCAGGGCCAGACCAGCTCCTGCGTGGCCAATGCCGTGGCGGGTGCCTATGACTACTGGGTCAAGCGCGCGCTGGACAAGGACTACGATGTCAGCCGGCTCTTCATTTACTACAACGCGCGGCTGCGAAACGGCGACGCCGATCAGGATGCCGGCAGCGTGATTCAGCTCGCGATGGAAGGGCTCCAAAACCTCGGCGCCTGCTCCGAGCAGACGTGGCCGTTTGAGGAGAGTCTCGTCACCACCAAGCCCAATCGCAGCTCTTACGAGGAAGGGGCGCAGTCGCGCGTCAAGGACATGCAGCAAGTGCCCAATCAACTCGAAGGCTGGAAGCAGGCCCTGGCCGAAGGGCATCCCATCGTCTTCGGCTGCGTGACCTTCGAATCCTTCGACGAGTGCAACCAGCGCGGCGGAGTGGTGCCCATGCCCGATCCGAAGGAAGTCGTGCGCGCCTCGCACGGCGGTCATTCCATGTGCTGCGTCGGCTACTCGGACGTCGAGGAAGTCTTCATCGTCCGCAACTCCTGGGGCGAGGACTGGGGCGACAAGGGGTACTGCTACATGCCGTACAACTATCTCATGAACGACAAGTTCAACGACGGCGACAACTGGATCTTCGTCCCCACGGAGCCGATCAAGACGCCCCACGACGCGTGGCTCACCGACAGCCTGCCGGTGACCAACGGGGGCACCGGCGTCGACTTCCTCATCAACGCGTTTTCCGTCGATGCCTACGAACACGTGCATCTCAACTACTTCGAGGAGAACACGGTGGAGTGGAATGAAACCCTGACGGAGGAATACCAGGAGATCGTCGAGATCGTGGAGAGCGAAGAGTTCAGCCAGATCGAAGAATTCAGTGTCGAGGAGGCCATTACCACCGCCGAGGAAAATGCGAAAAACGCAGTGGAATCCACCGCGGACGACTCCACCGGGGAGCAAGGGAGCGACGACGAGGCCGCGGATGAGGAGACCGACGATGAAGAGAAATCGGACGATGACGATGCCGCGGACGACGCGGACAACGCGGACAACGCAGACGACGCAGACGACGCAGACGACGCAGACGACGCGGACGACGCGGACGACGCGGACGACGCGGACGACGCGGACGACGCGGACGACGCGGACGACGCGGACGACGCCGAAGACGCGGACGACGCGGACGACGCGGACGACGCGGACGACGCCGAAGACGCCGAAGACGCCGAAGACGCCGAAGACGCCGAAGACGCCGAAGACGCCGAAGACGCCGAAGACGCCGAAGACGCCGAAGACGCCGAAGACGCCGAAGACGCCGAAGACGCCGAAGACGCCGAAGAC
>JBBRQH010000017.1:0-86653 GCA_038226705.1 Chthoniobacterales bacterium
GCGCGAAGCCGCGAGTTCCTTCCCCGTGCCGCGTTCCCCCACGAGCAGGACCGGCCGCGGCGCCTTCGCCACCCGCGCCAATCGCTGCTGAAAATCGAGGAACTCGTCCGATTTCCCCAAGGCTTCGTGAAGCTGCGCATTCGGAGGCGGTTCCGGGACGGAGCGAAAGAAGGCGGATGTCCGGGTGCGCATGGTGGTTTTTACCATCTATCGGTTCGAACGCCCGTTCGCAAGTGCTCTGTGGCGGATCGGCGCACGCGCACAGAAAATAGTCATTCGTCTGCGGCAGAGGAGTTTAACAGCCAATTGAAGAGGCAAAACGGGGACGTGGCACGCCCACCGCTAAGAGGAAGTCACAATCGAACGAAGATGAACACCACCCTGTTCCAAGCCAACACCCTCGCTCTCGGGCGGATCACCGATCCGGTCCAACCGCGCGGAATGGCCAGGCCTTCCGCCCCGCCGGCACTTCCGCCCCGCGAGGAGTCCGAAGGCCACGGCCCGCAATATCTCGGCGCCATCCTCGTCTGTGCGGTCATCGCCTTGGGCGATGCCGGCATCCTCTACCTCTCGCAGCTCCTCTAAAACAATTCGCATCTCGAAACCCAAACCCCAACCCTCAACATCTACTCCCATGGGCATCTTCACCCGCTTCCGCGACATCGTTAACTCCAACATCAACTCCATGCTCGACGGCGCGGAGGATCCCGAAAAGCTCATCCGCCTGATGATCCAGGAAATGGAGGACACGCTCATCGAGATGAAAGCCTCGTGCGCCGGGGCCATCGCCGCCCGCAAGAAGGGCCAGCGCGCCTTCGAGGAAACCCGCAATCGCTCGAATGACTGGGCGGCGAAGGCGGAACTCGCCATCTCCAAGGGCCGCGAAGACCTGGCCCGCGAGGCGCTCCAGGAAAAGCGCCGGTACGCCGAGAGCCTGACGGCGCTCGAACGCGAGGCCCAACAGCTCGAAGACGTGGTCGGCCAGTATCAGACCGACATCCTCACGCTCGAGGACAAGCTGACCAAGGCGCGGGAAAAGCAGCGCTCGCTCGTGCAGCGCCACATTCATGCGCAGAAGAAGGCCGACGCGCAGACGCAGATTCGCAAGGTGACTTCGGGCGACGCGATGCTCCGTTTCGAGCAGTTCGAAAACCGCATCGAGCGCATGGAAGCCCACGCCGATTTGATCAACGTGGCGCGCAAGCCCTCCCTCGAAGAGCAGTTCGTGAAGCTCGAGCGCGATGAGGAAATCGAAAAGGAACTGGCCGCCCTCAAGGCGAAGACCTCCGCCCAGGCGCCCGCTTCGGCCTAAGCTCGATCGCTTTCCGACAATCGCGCACGGCGGCGCAAATCGCCGTGCGCAAACGCAGTCGAACTGACAAGCTGACCACACCATGAACCTCTTCGCTCTTTCCACAGCCCTTCCTGTGCTCGCACGGGGTGACGGCCCCGAGAACATCGTTCCCGTCGTCGCGATCGTCTTCTGTTTCCTGTGGCTGATCGTCAAAGCTCTCGTTTCGCCGTTCGTCGCCAAGAAGGACCGATGCAAAAAAGGCGACGCCTCCGAGGCCGCCTCTTCCGCATCGACCACCACCCCACCTTCCGCCTCGGAGTTCGACGCGATCCGGCAGTTGAGCCAGACCCTCGCGCGAATGGAAGCGCGGGTCGAAGCACTCGAAACCATCCTCATCGAGCGCAGCCGCTCGTCGAAGTAACCCAATCGGTTCCACCAACCCTCTCACTTCCCACTCTTTTTCCTCCATGGACTTCCTCCCTTCTTCCCGTCCCAGCCTGCACCGCTCGCGCCACGGCGTCCTGCTCGGAGTCTTCAAGGGCATCGCGCATACGCAGGGCTGGTCGCTCTTCCTGACTCGATTTCTCGGCGTCGTCCTCCTGCTCACGGTCGCCTGGGTCTTCGGCGCGCACGGCTTCGCCAAGTGGCTCGTCGCCGGATTCTTCTATCTCCTCGCCGCGGTGATCCTCCCGCCGCGCGATTAACTCCGCCGCTGCTTCGCGCTGTTTCATCTCCATGAAAAACCAAATCCCATTTCTCGAGGGCGTGCGCCGTTCCCGGTCCGGCCTGGTGCTCGGCGTCTTCAAAGGCTTCGCCGATGCCAAAGGCTGGCCGGTGCTTTACACCCGACTCGCCGGCGGAGCCGTCCTGCTCATCCTTTCCGGCATCATCGGCGGCCAAGACCTTTCCCGCTTTTTCGTCGCGGCCTTCTTTTACCTGCTCCTGGCCGTGCTTCTTCCCGCCGAGGCCTCCGAGGACG
Source organism: Chthoniobacterales bacterium (assembly GCA_038226705.1). Taxonomy (GTDB): domain Bacteria; phylum Verrucomicrobiota; class Verrucomicrobiia; order Chthoniobacterales; family SZAS-18; genus SZAS-18. The sequence continues at coordinate 2,274 of JBBRQH010000017.1, forward strand.
CCACGCGCAGCGAGGGCAGCAGTTCGCGGGACTGGAGTTTCGACTGGCACCGCCGGAGCGGTCCAAAACCCGCCGCCTCCGAGAGTAGTTTCGGCAGCGCCGCCGCCGCGAGTTTCACGCGATCGGACCTGGCCGAGCTCAACAGCCAGATCGAGCGCTTGAACCGCCGCATCCAGCGGATCGAAAGCGTTGTGACCGATCGGGATTACGAGTGGGAACGGAAGATGAACTCCTGAAACGGATTGCTCCGCGCGAGCAGAGCTTGCCAAAGCCGCGGAGTCGCCGATAAAGGGCATCTTGGTTCCACGGCCCTCCCGGTGACATGACTCCTACCCGCGCCCTCTCGCGAATTCTCGTTCCCGCTGCCCTGATCTTTACCGCGGTTTTTCCGCTGGAAGCTCAACTCGGTGGGTCCCGCACCATTCGCATCGCCCATCAATATCCCGCCGGCACCGCGGAACAGGGTGACTTCCGGGATCAACTGTGCCGGCGCTTTGCCGCCGAAGTGGAGAAACGCACGGGAGGCAAACTCAAGTTCGAGATCTTTGCGGAAAACAAATACGCCACGCCCGAAAAGCAGATGGAGGGCTTGATGAAGGGAAGCCTCGAGATGGCGCTGGTTCCGCTCTCTTTTGCGGCGGGGCGCATTCAGGAGCTGAACATCACCTACATGCCGGCCCTGGTGCGCAGCTACGACCAGGCTTACCGCTGGAAGGCGGCGCCGGTCGGTGCGGATCTAACCGCCCTCCTCGACCGGAATAACATGAGGATCCTCACCTGGGTGTGGCAGGGCGGTTGCATCGCGGCCGCCGTGCGGCCGGTTATCTCGCCCGATGACATCAAGGGATTGCGCGTGCGCGGGGCCGGGAAGGAGATGGAGCAGATGTTTTCCATCGCCGGGGCAGTCAACGTTTCGATGCACTCCGCCAACATGGCCGAAGCGCTCAAGGGCGGACGCCTCGATGCGGCCGTGGCCACCTCGGCCACCGCCATGACTTTCAAGCTGCATGAATCCACCAAGGCCATCACCACGGCACGCGGGCGTTCCTTTTGGTTCATTCTGCAGCCCCTGCTGATTTCGAAGAACATTTTCGATTCCTTCACCCCCGACCAGCAAAAGATCGTGACGGAAGTAGCCGCATCGATGGAAACTTTCGCGCGCGAAGCCGTGCGGGCCGATGACGAGAAACTCGCCCAGCTTTACCTCGCCCAAAACAACATGGTCGTCGACATGGACGACACGGCCTTCGAGCAGTGGCGCCAACTCGCGAAGGTGGCGGCCTGGCGGGATTTCGAGAAGACGGTCAAGGACGGTGGCAAGTGGATCGAAAAGGCGCTGGCCGTGCCGTAGGATTTCTTTGCGCGGATTAGTCCCGGCGCACCGGCCGCAGGGTTCGAGTGGTCGAATTTTGCGAGATTTCGTTCTGCGCCCTCACTTTTGTGGAAGAGCTTGCTGGCGTCGAAGCGGGTGCGTACAACAGGAGATCCCCCCTGAAACATGACCACCCCTCCTCTGCGGGCGGCTCTTGCCGCGCTCGCGCTTGCCACGGTGGCGGCGCCTCTCCTTGCCCAGCAGCCGGCGACGCCGCGTCTGCTTCGAATCGGCCACCAGTTTACGGCGAGCACTAATGACGAAGGCGATTTTCGGGATCGGCTTTGTCGAAAATTCGCCGCCGAAGTCGAACGTCTCTCCAACGGCACGATTCGCTGTGAAATCCATGCGGCCAACGCGCTGGTCAAGCCGGAGCAGCAACTCGGCGCCCTCCAGAAAGGGGGCATGGAAGTTTGCCTCTATCCGCTTAACAACGGATTTGTCCAGACTCCTGAACTCAACATCACGCTTCTGCCCGGCGTCATCAAAAGCTATGAGCAAGCCCTACGCTGGAAAACGGCTCCCATTGGCTCGGAAGTTTCCAAGATCCTGGCGAGCAACGGCGTCGTCATCCTGACCTGGATCTGGCAGGCGGCCGGGATCGTCGCACTCGAACGGCCCGTCGTCCTGCCGGAGGACCTGCGCGGACTCCGTACCCGCGGGGCGGGCGCGAGCGTCGACGCCGTCCTGAACGCGACGGGCGGGACAGTCGTGAACATGCCTTCGAGCGAGATCGCGAAGGCCTTCCGCGATCGCAAGATTGATGTCGCCATTACGAGTGCGACCTCTCTCGTCGCCTTCAAGCTCCAGGATTTCTGCCATGCCGTGACCACGCCGCGGATCCGCGCCCTTTTCTATTTCCCCGAGCCGCTCGTCATGGCGAAGTCCACCTTCGACGCCCTGACGCCGGAGCAGCGGGCCATGGTGCAACAAGTGGGAGCATCCCTGGAAAAATTCGCCCTCGATTGCGCCAAAGCGGACGATGAGAAACTCGCCCAAACGTATTTGAGCGCGAACGCTCTCGTCCTGGACATGGATGACGAGCAATTTGTGGCCTGGCAGCGCGTGGCCCGGGCGGCGGCCTGGCGCGACTACGAGCGAGCCGTGCCGCGCGGCAAGGAACTCCTGGATATGGCGCTTTCCGTGCCGTAGCGGCCTCGCCTCCGCGACGGAAGAACCGTGGTTACGTGCTCCCGAGTGTCTTGCTGAACTTAGCGACCTTGGGGCGCACGACGAACTGGCAATACGGCTGGGCTGGATTCTTTTTGAAGTAGTCCTGGTGGTAGTCCTCGGCGACGAAAAACTTGGGCAACGGCGAGATTTCCGTGACGATCGGTTTCGTCAGTTCCTTCTGCGCTTCGGTCCTGGACTCTTCGGCAATTTTCCGCTGCGCATCGTTGTGGGTAAAGATCACGGAACGGTATTGCGTACCGATATCGTTTCCCTGCCGGTTGAGCTGCGTGGGATCGTGTGCCTGCCAGAAAAGCTCAAGGACTTTGGCGAAGGAAATCTGTGCCGCATCGAACGTCACCTGGACGACTTCCGCGTGACCTGAATTTCCGCTGCAGATTTCCTCATAGGTCGGGTTGTCCTTCCGCCCGCCCGCATATCCGCTCACCACCTTCTGGATGCCAGGAACAAGCAGGAAACACCCTTCGACACACCAAAAACAACCGCCACCCAGTGTGGCTTGTTCAGTTTGGGGGGAAGGAGTCGTCTCGGAATTCATGGTGCAGAGGAAGCAAGGTCGTGAGCTTTTTTTACGGGTCGATAGCGTAGGAGTACGCCCGGCTTGCTCAACGTGAAATCCCCTTGGTGACAGAGCCTGCTGGTTCCCCCTTATTGCCGCGTTTCGCGCGGTGGATTTTCCCCCTCGAGCAGGGAGATTGCCTCGCCGACCAGAAAGAGCGATCCACAGACCAGCACCCGTCCGCCCTCCGCGCGGGCCATCGTGAGCGCCTCGCCGAGATCGCGCGCCGGTTGCGCGGGAGCAAATTCGGCGGCGAGGCGGGCCAGCTCGGCGGCGGGAGCCGCCCGGGGATTTCGCGCGGTTACACAGATGAAGCGCGTGGCGATGAGCGCCAAGGCCGCGAGCACTCCGCGCGCGTCCTTGTCCGCCATGGCACCGAAGACAATCGCCGGATGCGACGCAGTTCCAAACGTCTCCTGCCAGGTCGAGACGAGCGTCAGCGCGGCTTCCACGTTGTGCGCTCCATCCAGCACGAGTTGGCCGCCCTCGCGCCGGTCAAATCGACCGGGCCAACAGACCTGGGCCAGCGCTTCCGCGCGCGGGCGCTTCAGGCCCGCTTCGTCGCAGGCCGCCAGGGCGAGGGCGGCATTGCGGCGTTGCATCGCGCCGGCGAGCGAGATGGGACCGGTCCATTCGACCGCCACCTCACGCACCCGGCTCTGCAACTCCGCGGCCCGGCGGAGAACAACCTCCCGCGCTGCCTCCGGCATCTCTCCCAGCACGACCGGCACTCCGGGCTTGATGATCCCGGCTTTCTCGCGCGCGATCTCCTCGAGCGACGCGCCGAGATACTGTTGGTGATCCAGCCCGATCGACGTGATTACGGAGACCGCCGGGCGCACGACATTCGTGGAATCGAGCCTGCCGCCGAGTCCGGTTTCCCATGCGATATCCTCCACCCCTTCCCCGCGAAAATGCATGAGCGCAAGCGCGGTGGTGAATTCGAAAAAGGTCGGCAAGGGAGACCAATGCGCCGTCAAGCGGCGCAGGTCGGAGAGCCCGCGTGCCAGCGCCTCCTCGGAGATCGGCACGCCATCCACGCGGATTCGTTCGTTGAAACGCACGAGATGCGGGGAACTGAAGAAGCCGGTCCGGCGTTCTTCCGCCCGCAAGAGCGCGTCGAGCATCGCACAGACCGAGCCCTTGCCGTTGGTTCCGGCGACGTGGAAGAAACGCGGCGTACCGTCCGCACCTGGCTCGCGCGGCAAATCAAGCGCCTCGAGCAGTCGGCGCATGTTGTCGAGCCCGAGCTTGATGCCGGTCAGCTGGGTCGAGTAGAGCCAGTCAAGATCCGCGGCTGCTTTCATGGTGTCTTCGCCGGGTCGCGCGCGAGAACCCATCGACAGGGCGCCGCAGCGTCCAGGCGATTGGCCGCGGGCGGGAGACCCAGCACGAGCGAACTTTCCTCGCGCCAGATTTGAAAAGCCGAACCGGTGATCGGATCCTTAACGGGGGCTGCGGCCGCGAGGGCGTCGATCGTTTCGGGCAGGGCCCCATGGCGTGCCCGCTGCAGCCACCCTTCCAGCGCGATCTTCGCCAGGGCCGCATTCCGGAGAATTTGTACGGCGGAAACACCCAGCGCGGGAGTCAGCCGCGAGGCCCGCTGCGATCCGGCCCGGAGAAGGGGAGAGACAAAGAGAAAATCGGGCTCCCTTTCCTTCGGCACGTAGCTGATAAAATCCGACAAGGGGGACAGGCGCGCCGCGATCCGCGCCCGGAAGGCGTCGGACCGGGCGGGGTTGCGGGCAGGGTTCCACGCGAAGACCAGCGGCTTCACGGCGGCAACCGTTTCCACGAGTTGCCCATCGATCCAGGCGCGCAATCCCGGCTCGAGTTCCTTTGCCGCCGGCACCAGCGACGAAAGCGACGCGGCGTCGGCCTCGGTCAGCACCTGGTCGGCCCCGAGCGCGGCCAGGGTCTGGAAGGCTGCTTGCAGTGCGACCCAGCGCAAACTCCGGATCCGCAGGTCGGCCGCAAAGTCGAGCTGTCGAAACATGTGAAAAAGCGCGTCAATTTCCCGGGTCGCTTCACCGACCTGGCCCACGCGCGTCAAGGTGGTGGCGAGATCCAGGTGAAGTTTTAGGGCGGATTCCACCCCGGCCCGCCAGCCGCGCACCGCGCCCCCACGACAAACCGGCAAAGCCGCCGCCCGCCGGGCATCCCGCACGATTTGAACGAGAGGAGCGCGCGCCAGTTGCTCCGCGAGAGCGGCCTCCGGGGCCGGTCGATTGGCGCCGGCTGCCGGCGCGGAGATGAGCGAGAGCAACTCACGTCCTTCGGGGGTGGAGAATCTCTCCGAGAGCACGGCGTACAGTGGCGTCGCGTCCGGCGCGGTGGCCGGCGCTTCGGCGGGAGGCGGAGCGAGCGGGGTTTCCGACAATCCCACTTCGGCTGCCGCCGTCTGCGCCGCTGCCAGTTCGGAGCGCCCATGCAGTTCAAGATAGCCCGCCATCGCGACGATCCCAAGCAGCGCGAGGACGACGAGAATGATGGCCGTTTTCACTACCCATCCGAGCTGATATCCCCTGCGACGGGCCGACTTTCCCTCGAACTCGTCCTCGCCCGGCACCAGTAGCTCTGGTGGCACCGTCGTCACTCGTTGCCGCGCCATTTCCCAAGCCGCACTCCTGCTGTAGCCGAACGAACCATCCCGCCGCCTGCGCGTCAGACCGGTCGCGACACAAATTCCCAGCGATTCGCGCTCCAATTCACGCATCAATTCCGCGTAGTCTTCCGGGAACAAATCCAGGTGCGCCGCGCGGGGCTGAAAGGCCTGCACCCAGTCGAAGTGTTCTTGGATGCGCTCTCCGACGTCCTTCTGGGCGGAGATGCGCACCTGGTGACGGGCCGTGCGCGGCAGGGTCGACGCGTCGGCGGGAGTGACTGTGTCCCAGCAGGAAGCATCGTCGAGAAACGTGCGCAGCGTCACGAGAATGCGCTCTGCTTCGGGCAGTTCCAGCGCGGCCCGCACGTCCGCGAAGATCCCGATGATGGGGGCATAGAAGGACCACGACCACACTTCGCGGGCGCCGCCCGATCCGCCATAGTCGTGGGCGAGAGCGGCGCGAAATTCGAATCCGTGGATGGCCAGCTCCCGTTCCGCGTCGAGGAGCACGCCGCGCTCCGGCTGCGGGGTGTCGGCACGCTCGAGCGCCTGGGCGGGTGGGGAATCGAGGCGGAGACGCAGGACGCGCACCCAGCGCAAAATCATGGGCCATGCCCCCAGCGCGGCGATCGCTGCGAGCGCAAATGGGGCGAACTTCGCGATCTGGTCCATGGGAGCGCGGCGAAGTTGGTAGCGCGAACAGGAGTCTCAGCGAAGCCAAATCAATGGAATCGCGCGCGCCGCCGCCAACTCCCTACTTTTTCGCCGGCAACATGTAGCCAAGAACGTGCGCGAGCGTTTCGCGCAACTTTTGTCGCGGCACGATAATATCCACGAGCCCGTGGTCCTGGAGAAACTCCGCAGTCTGAAACCCGGGCGGCAAATCCTGGTGGGTCGTTTCCTTGATCACGCGCGGGCCGGCGAAGCCTACCATCGCATGCGGTTCGGCCAGGATCAGGTCTCCCAGCGTCGCGAAACTTGCGGTCACGCCGCCGGTGGTGGGATGGGTCAGGATCGAGATGAATGGCAGCCGCGCCTTCGCGTGCTGGGCCAGGGCCCCGCTCGTCTTGGCCATCTGCATGAGGCCGTACATGCCCTCGTACATCCGTGCGCCGCCGCTCTGGCTCAGGCAGATCGCCGCGCAGCCGCGCTTGGTCGCTTCCTCGATGTTCCGCGTGATTTTCTCCCCTACGACCGAGCCCATTGAGCCGCCCAGAAAGGAAAAATCCATGACCGACACGCCCACTTTGATCGATTCGATCGCGCCGAAACCCGTCACAACCGCATCGTTCAGCCCGGTCTTCTTTTTGTTGGAGGTCAGCCGCTCGGCATACGAGGCCGCGCCCTTGAAGTGCAGCGCGTCGACCGACTGCAAATCCGCCGCGGTCTCCTCGAAACTTCCGGGATCGAGCAGGTGGTCGAGCCGCTCGTGCGCGCCAATCGGAAAATGATGCCCGCAACTCGTGCAAACCTTCTGATTCTGGGTGAGTTCGATGTTGTGCAGCACCGCCTCGCAGGAGGGACATTTCGTCCAGAGTCCTTCCGGAATCTGGCGCTTCTTGGCTCCATCGCCTTCAAAGAGTCGCTGCGGGAAGATGGGCATGGGTGCAGCGTAACGAGGGAAGCCGTGGATGCCAAAACCCTTTCACAAGGGCTCGCACCCGGCGGCGAATCGGGTTTTCAGACCGCGTCGAGGGCGTGGGACAAATCGGCTATCAGGTCATCCACGTCTTCCACGCCGCAGCTCAGGCGTACAAAGGAATCGACGATGCCGAGGGCGTTGCGCTGCTCGACCGGGATGGTGCCGTGCGTCATCAGCGCCGGATGCTCGATCAGGCTTTCCACTCCACCGAGGCTCTCGGCGAGTGCGAAGAGATGGCACCGCTCGAGGAAGCGCCGGGTGCCGGCCAGATCGGTCGCAAGCGTGGCGGAGATCATGCCACCAAACCAGCGCATCTGGCGCTTCGCGAGGACGTGCTGGGGATGACTGGCGAGACCGGGAAAGTAAACCTTTGCCACCTTCGGATGCGCCTCAAGCCAGGCGGCAATCGTGGCGGCATTCGCACACGCGCGCTCCATTCGCAAAGCGAGCGTCTTGACGCCGCGCAGAACGAGGAATGAATCGAAAGGCCCGAGCACGCCACCCACGGCGTTTTGCAAATAGCCGAGTTGCTCCGCAAGTTCCTGGTGGCGTTCCTCACGCCCCACCACCACCACGCCGGCGACCACGTCGGAATGTCCGTTGAGATACTTCGTGGCGGAATGGACGACGATGTCGAAGCCGAGTTCCAGCGGGCGCTGCAGGATCGGGCTCGCAAATGTGTTGTCGGCCACGGCCAGCAGATTGTGCTTTCGGCAAATCCTGGCGATGCCCTCGACATCGATGAGCTTGAGCATGGGATTGCTCGGCGTTTCGATCCAGATCATGCGCGTCTGCGGCGTCACAGCGGCTTCCACCGCGGCGAGGTCGCTCATATCCATAAAGGTAAAGCGGTGCCCGGCGGAGCGTTTGCGCACCCGCTCGAAGAGCCGGTAGGTGCCCCCGTAGAGATCGTCGCTCGCGATGACATGCGCGCCGGCATCGAGCACTTCCAGCACGGTGCTCATCCCCGCGAGACCGGAGGCGAAGCCATAGCCGCGCGCGCCACTCTCAAGATCCGCGATGCAGCGTTCCAAAGCGCTCCGGGTGGGATTGATCGAGCGCGCATAGTCGTAGCCTTTATGCACCCCCGGGCTGTCCTGCACGTAAGTCGACGTGGCGTAGATCGGTTGCATCACCGCACCGGTCGTGGGATCGGGATGCTGGCCGGCGTGGATGACGCGAGTGGCTAGGTTCATTTCAAAGGGGTCGGGAAGAGGGTTGCCGGGACTGGACGCCAAAGCGGCGAAAACGCCACCGCCAGTGTTCGCGCGTCAGCGGAGGCCGCAGGCAACGCGCACCCGCTTGAGCACCTGCTCGGCGACCACTCGCGCCCGTCTCGCACCGTCGCGGAGAACTTCCTCAATGTAGGCGGGGTTGCTCTCCAGCTCCGCGCGTCGCGTCCGCATCGGCGCAAACGTCTCCCAGACCGCGCCGAAGAGCCGCTTCTTGAACTCTCCATAGCCTACGCCCCCCTCGCGGTGCTCCGCTTCCATGCGGCTCACGGTCTCGGCCGGAGAGACAAGCCGATAGAGCGCCAGGAGGGTCGAATTCTCGGTCGGTTTCGGGGACTCGACCGGCGTGGAATCCGTCACAAGGGACATGATCTTCTTTTTCAGCGACTTCTCGTCCGCGAAAATCTCCAGCGTGTTCCCATAGCTTTTGCTCATTTTGAGCCCATCCGTGCCGGGAACCACCGCAGCCGCCTCACCGATCAGCGGCGCGGGCAGCTTGAAGGTCTCCCCGAATCGGTCGTTGAATTTGCCCGCGATGTCGCGCGTCATTTCGAGATGCTGCTTCTGGTCCTTCCCCACCGGCACGAAATCGGACTCGTAGAGCAGAATGTCCGCCGCCATCAGCACCGGATAGGCAAAAAGCCCGTGGGTAGCCTCGAGTCCGCGCGCCACCTTGTCCTTGTAGGAAGTGGCGCGTTCCAGCAGGCCCATCGGAGTCACCGTACTCAGGATCCAGGACAGCTCGACCACCTCGGGAATGTCTGACTGCCGAAAAAAGCAGCACCGCTTCGGATCCAATCCACAGGCGAGAAAATCGAGTGCGACGTCGCGCACGTGCGACCGCAAGGCGGCCGGATCGTGCACCGTCGTGAGTGCGTGGTAATCCGCGATGAAATAGTAGGCGTCCCCTTCGTCCTGCAGTCGGATGGCCGGCTGCATCATGCCGAAGAAGTTGCCGAGGTGGAGCGCGCCCGAAGGCTGGATGCCGGAAAGAATACGATTCATGGGGAAGGGCCAAACCGAGCTGACCCATCCCCGATGGGCGATGACGGAGGAAATTTCAACTCCCGGTGATTTCGGCGAGCGGCGGAATCGTCCGGCGAAGCACGTCAGTCAGCCGCGCGCGAACGGGTGCGAGCGATTTCAGCATGGACCGAAGCGCGCCGATTCGCCCGGGGTGGGTGATCAGATACCAAAGCAGCTTTGCCATGGGCGGGCGTTGCGTCTCCAAATCCCAGAGCAGGTAGCCGGGCACCGGCAGGGTCGTGTTCGCGTCGTCGCTGATGACCCGGAAGGCGAGCATCGGCACCCCGGCCTCGGCGCACAGCTTCGCCACCGCGGCAGTTTCCATGTCGACCGCCACGGCACCGGTGCTGGCGCAAAGCGCGGCTTTGTCGGCGGCGGATTCGATCACCACCATTTGCGACGTGAGTTTGCCGCGGTGCACGCCCGTCCGCCCGGTGTGCATCAGCGCCCGCTCGAGCACCCGGGGATCGGAGTAGTTCTCCACCAGGAGTACGTCCCCGTGCGCCAGCTGCGGCGAAAGTCCGCCGCCATAGCCGGGGCAGATGAGCAGCGTGGGTTTGTAGGTTCCGCCCAAGGCGCCGGATTCGCGCAGACGTTTTTCCGCCGAGGCCTCACCCACGCCCAAGTGAACGACGGTGACAGCCACGCCCCCAAAGGTGCCCTCGACGATCGGCAAATCGGTGCGCCCGTCCACGGTCCGGTCGCGGCGCTTTTCGAGCAGCGGGAGAAATTCCCTGCTCTCCTCGGCCATGGCAAATGTGACAATGATCATAGGCGAAAAACTACCGGTATTTCCTGCCGCGGAAAGCAGGTGTCGCGCCGTGGTCCGTCATGGGGCCACGAATCATCGCTTGCGGCACGGGGCCGCCTGAGCGCATCCTCCCGGCCACCAATGACATGATCGGGCTCGAGGACTCCTATTCAGACGTCATCGCCAAGGCGCAACGCGGCCTCGGTCTGGACGACAGCGCGCTCGCCTTGAAGGCCCGACTCTCAATTCCGGGATTGCACCGGCTCAAAGGCGGGAACCCGGAGCACGGCCCGCTCACGCAGGTGGCCGAGGCACTCCGCCTCGACGCCGAATCGCTGTTCGCGCTCGCGGAAGGCCGCTACGAGCCGGAAGCGAGCGCGCCCGAAGGCGAATTCGCCGGAATCAGCACGCCCTACGCCGATTTTTTCGTCAACGCCTACCTCGTCTGGCAGGGCGACTCGGGCACGGCGATCGCATTCGATACCGGAGCCAATTGCAGCGGTCTCCTGCGCATTGCGAAGTCGAACAACGTCAAAATCGACCGGATTTTCCTCACGCATACGCATCCGGATCACATCGCAGAACTCCGCCGGCTGCGCGAAGTGACGCGGGCCCCCATCTTCGTCTCCGCCGAGGAGCGCATCCTCGAGCCCCGCACCAATGTGATCATTCCGGGGAGTCCGAGCAGAAGCGGGGGCATCACCGTGACCGCGCGCTCCACCCCGGGACACTCGCCGGGGGGCCTGACCTACGTGGTCGAAGGGCTTTCGCGGCGTTATGTGATCGTGGGCGATGCCCTTTTCGCCGGCTCGATGGGTGGGGTACCCGCCTCGGACTATGAATCGTCCCGGAAAGCGATCCGCACCCAAATCCTTTCCCTGCCGGACGACTCGGTGGTCTGCCCCGGGCATGGCCCCCTTACGACGGTGGGACTGGAGAAGCTGCACAATCCGTTCTTTGCCGGCACGGCGTCCCGGAGTTGAGATTTGCGGTTGCCGCGTTGGAAGGCAGTAAGTAAAGAGCGGCACCGCTTACCACGTGCCGGCCCACGCGGTCCTAACCTCCTCCCATGTCCTCCCTCCAGACCCTCCCGCAGCTTTTCCTCGACCGAACCGAAAAATCCAAGGACCACCCTGCGATCGGCTGGATCGAAAACGGCGTCATCAAGGAATGGACCTACGCCGAGTGGCGGCGGATGGTGGAGTGCGTTTCGCTCGCCTTGCGCAAACACGGCCTGCAACCGCAGGAAAAGGTCTCCATCCTGAGCTCGACGCGCAAGGAATGGAGCGTGCTGGACTTTGCGATCCAGAGCGCGCGCGGCGTCGTCATCCCCGTGTACCCGAGCTACCTGCCGGACGAGGTGGCCTTCATCGTCTCGCATTCGGAGAGCAGCATGGTGGTGGTCGAAAACGAGGTCCAGCTCGCCAAGCTGGTTGCGATGCTCGACAAGCTGCCCAAGCAAAGGCTGATCGTTGCCTTCGATGCCATCAGCGATGCCTTGAGGCAGAAGCTCGCCTCGGCCGGCGGCGCGCCCTTGCGGACGTTCGATGAATTGGTCCAGGAGGGCGGCACGGAGCGCGCGGCGCAACCGAAGTCCTTCGAAGAGTTGATCCTTTCCCAACCGCCGGAAGAACTCGCCACGATCATCTACACCTCGGGCACCACGGGTGAGCCGAAGGGCGCCGTGATGACGCAATACGCGTGGCGCTGCAACATGCAGAATTCGTTCGAATTTCTGGGCAAACATCTGGATTACCACGACACCATCCTCACGTTTCTCCCGCTCTCCCACGTCTATGGCCGGCAGGAGTCGTTCTTCCCGCTGGTTTACGGATGGCGCATGGTATTTGCCGAATCGCTCGAAAAGCTCGTGGCAAACATCGCTTTCGTACGGCCCACGATCATGGCGGTCGTTCCCCGCGTGCTGGAAAAGATCTACGCCGGCATCAAGAAGCAGGTCGAAGCCGGCTCAGCCGTGAAAAAGGGCATCTTCCATTGGGCGCTCGGCGCCGCGAATGCGTTCCACGCCGCGAAGGACCGCGGCGAGACGCCCGGCGGTCTGCTCGCGCTCAAACACAAGATCGCCCACGCCCTGGTCTTCTCCAAGATCCAGCAGAAATTCGGCGGCCGCCTGCGCTTCTTCATCAGCGGCAGCGCTCCGCTGGCGCCGGAGATCATCTTTTTCCTCCGCAATCTCGGGCTCACGATCATGGAAGGCTACGGCCTGACCGAATCCCTCTCGGGCTGTTGCATCAACCCGCCCGATCGCCAGATCCCCGGCACCGTGGGCATTCCGTTCCCAAACACGGAAATGAAAATTGCCGAGGACGGCGAGATTCTCATCAAGGGGGAAGCGCTTTTCTCCGGTTACTACAAGCGCCCGGAGGCTACGGCTGAGGCCATCAAGGATGGGTGGTTCTACACCGGGGACATCGGCGAGTTCACCTCGGACGGCTTTCTCAAAATCACCGACCGCAAGAAGGACCTCATCAAGACTTCCGGCGGCAAGTACATCATTCCCCAGCGCATCGAGGGCATGGTGAAAGCACAACGCTACGTCGCGCAAATCGTGGTGGTGGGCGACAAACGAAATTTCCCCACGGCGCTGATCGGCATCGACAAGGAAAAATTCAAAGACGAACTCGAATCGCTGGGCCTGCGACCGGACAGCCCCATCTCGGAAATGGCGAACTCGCCCAAGGTTCTGCTGCTCGTGCAGGCCGATATCGATGTGGTGAACCAAAAGCTGGCCAAGTTCGAGCGGATCAAAAAGATCTACATCTGCCCGGAGGAATTCACGATCGATTGTGGTCTCCTCACGCCTTCACTCAAAGTGAAGAAGAAGGTGGCCATTGAACGTTACAAGGTGCAGATCGACGCGATGTACGCCGGGTCGGAAGCGTCGTCTTTCGACTGAGCGCGCTCGCACCGCGGCTGCCCGCGGCGCGGAGCCGGACTGCCGGATGACGCATAAAGTCCACGCGCGCCGTGAAACGCGCAGGAAGCAAGCTGGACACACGCGGGCGAATTTCCATGATGGGGGATCACCCGCGACGTTCCCCCGATGTCTGCTCCTGCTCCCCAAACGCTCCCGCAATACTTCCTCAACCGCGTTCAAGAACGCCCGGATGACCCGGCCATTGGCTGGATCGAAAACGGCGAAGTGAAGTGGTGGACCTTCCGGGAGTACCATCACGCGGTCGAGAGTGTCTCTCTCACTCTCCGTTCGTACGGCTTTCTCCCCGGCGAGAAAGCCGCCATCCTCAGCACGACGCGGAAGGAATGGAACGTTTTCGATGTCGCCGTACAGGCGGCCTGGGGCGTGGTCGTACCCGTCTATCCGAGCTACCTCCCGGAGGAAATCCAGTACATCGTCAATCATTCGGACAGCGTGGTGCTGGCGTTTGAGGACGTGTCGCAGCTCGACAAGATCATCCCCCAGATCAAGCAGATGCCGCAGTTGCATTTGCTCGTGAGTTTTACGCCGGTCCCCGCCGAGGCGCGCGCCCGTCTCGCCTCGATCAATGGGCCGACTCTGCTCGTAATCGAGGACATGATTCGCGAGGCGGCCGATTTGAAGCGGCAGAATCCCGCTTCGTTTGCCCAGGCGGTGGACGCGCAATTGCCCAGCGACCTGGCGACGATCGTCTACACTTCGGGCACCACCGGCCAGCCCAAGGGAGCGATGATCAAACAGCACGCGTTCGCCGCGAGCTTTCGGGCCGTCGCCAAGACTACCGCCGGAACGTTTCTCCCCACGGACACCACCCTTACTTTTCTCCCTCTTTCGCATATTTTTGGTCGACAGGACGCGTACATGATCCTGATCTGCGGCTGGCGGATGGTTTTCGCGGAGTCAATCGACCGAATCGTGGACAACATTGGCTTGGTGAAGCCCACCATCATGGCGGCGGTGCCGCGGATTTTTGAGAAGATCTACTCGCGCATCACCGCGCAAGTCGAGGAAGGGTCCAAGATCAAGCGCCAGATCTTCAAGTGGGCCCTGAACTCCTCCACTTCGTATCACGAAAAGCTGGCCGCCGGGGAGAAGGCGAGTCGCTTCGACGAGACGATGCACAAGCTCGCGTGGAAGCTCGTCTTCTCAAAAATCTATGAACGCTTCGGCGGACGCATGCGCTTTTTCATCAGCGGCGGAGCCTCCCTTTCCCCGCAAATTCTCCTCTTCCTGGCGCACGCGGGACTCACGATTCTCGAGGGTTACGGCCTCACCGAATCGCTCTCCGGTATCACCCTGAACCCCAAGGACGACATCGTGCCCGGATCGGTCGGAAAGCCAATTGAAGATGTGCAGATCAAGCTCGGCCCGGACGGCGAAATCCTCATCAAGTGCGAGGGACTCTTCTGCGGCTACTACAAGAATCCGGAGGAGACGGCGGTCACCCTGGTCGATGGGTGGCTTCACACCGGCGACATTGGCGAACTGTCGTCCAAGGGCCATCTGACCATCACCGATCGCAAGAAGGATCTCATCAAGACTTCTGGTGGAAAGTACATCGTCCCACAGAAGATCGAGGGGTTGATGAAAACCACGCGCTACATCTCGCAAAGTGTCGTGGTCGGCGAGGGGCACAACTACGCGACTGCGCTCATCGGCATCGAGAAAGAACGCTTTAAGAACGTCCTGCACCTCCTCGGCCTCAAGGACGACTGCACGGTGGCCGATATCGCGAACGCGAACAAGACGAAGTACTTCATCGAGACCGACCTCGAAGAGGTAAACCGCGGTCTCGCCAAGTTCGAGACGATCAAGAAATTCTTCATCGTTCCGGAGGAATTTACGGTCGAGAACGGGATTCTGACGCCGTCGCTCAAAGTGAAGAAGAAGGTCGTGATGAAGCGTTACGAGCGAGAAATCGAGGCGCTGTACGCCTGAAGCGCCGCCGCGCCGGTCCTTCCGCGCTTACTGCCCGGATCCCCGCAAGGTGTCCACCGGGGCCAGGTTGGCCGCGCGACGAGCCGGAAGCCAGCTCGCGCCCAACACGGCCACGAAGGCGATAAGCGCCGCCAAGGCGTAGTGTTCCCAACTCCAGGCCACCAGAAAACGATCGGTGTAGAAGAAACCGGTCACCTTGATCGGGATGAGCGAGACCAGCCAGGTGAAGAGTGCGCCCGCCCCGGCGCCGAGGAGCGACCCGAGTGTGGCGACGAGAAAGCCCTGCCCGAGAAAAATGATGCTGATATCCCACCGGCGGTAGCCCATCGACCGCAGGATGGCGATCTCCCGGATCTTCTCCATCACCGCCATGGTCAGAGTGTTGAAAATGAGAAAACCCGCGAGGGCGATAATCAGGCTGACCGTGATGGCGGCGGAGAGGCGCAGGGTGGAAAAAATTTGCAGATTTCCCCGCTCGCGTTCCTGCCAGCTCCGGGCCCGGTGCCGGAAAAGCTGTTCAAAATGGGCGGCAAGCGAAGGCGCCCGATCGGGATCGCGCAGCTTCACAATGATCGTGGAAACGAGACCAGGTTTCTTCAGCAACGCCTGCGCAGCGCGCGTGTCGAGATAGCCGCGGCGCTCGTCGATGATGTTGTTGCCGCTCCGGAAAACCGCGCAGACGGAAAACGTCTTGGGCTTCGCGTCCGGTCCCGTGAGCTGCACGGTATCGCCCACGCTCACCTGGAGCTTGTCGGCGAGGAGCGAGCCGAGGATGGTGCCGGCCGGGTTGGCGCGGTAGTCCTCGACCGAGCCGGCGATGATCTGGGACCGCAGCGCCGTCACGGAGAGTTGCGCGTCGAGCTCAATCCCCTGGAGATTCAACACTTCGTTGGTGAACGAACTCCGGATGCTCACCGTCCCCTGCACCACGGGCGCGCACGCGAGCACGTTGGAGAAGGTTCGTGCGACGCGCATGATCTCCTCGGAATTCGTGATGCCTTCGTAGTATTTGCGCTTGCCTTGGTTGCGCGAACGAATGACGCCGGACCCTCCGCCCTCCTTTTCTGCCGCAAAGCTCGTGTAGCGGTTCTGAAAACGGTCGCCAATCACGACTGCGCCGCTCGTGCCCAGAATGGTTTGAATGAAGTAGCGCTCAAACCCCTGGGTCTGCGCCTGGGTGAGAATGAAGAAGGCGACCCCGAAGATGACGCCCACGAGCGAGAGCGCGAGCGAACGCTTGCGGCTCACCGTGAAGCGCATGGCGATGTGGAGCGCGGGGGTCATCGGGCCTGGATCGGAATTTGGAGACGAAAAAGTCGGAAAACGGGCTGCGTCCCGGCCCACGCGGCGGCACCGCCGGGCACCTCAGCGCCGGAGCTTATTCCCGGCCGATTGTGGCGCCACGTTTACGGGCACCGGGCGCACCCGTTGACCCGGCCGAAAAGTCTCCTGGTCTGTCACGACAACCTGATCGCCCTCTTCCAGGCCACCGAGGA
This sequence comes from Chthoniobacterales bacterium, assembly GCA_038226705.1. Taxonomy (GTDB): domain Bacteria; phylum Verrucomicrobiota; class Verrucomicrobiia; order Chthoniobacterales; family SZAS-18; genus SZAS-18. Next base: position 19,042 of record JBBRQH010000017.1, read on the forward strand.
TTTCGACCGTTTCGAGCCCGCGATAACCGGTCTTCACCGTGCGCGGCTGGATGACACCATCCTTCACAACCAGAACCTGGTCGATGCTGAGCGCACGCGAGGGCACCACCAGCGTGTTCTCCCTTCGCGCAATGATGATGTTCATCTCACCCGTCATCCCGGAGCGCAGGTTTTCGGGCGGATTGTCGAGGTAGAGCAGGACCGAGTAACGCTGGCTTGTCGCATCGGTGCTCGGAAGCACGGTGCTGACCTTGGCGGTGAACTCCCGCTGCGAATAAGAATATAAGCGCACGTCGGCCTTCATCCCGTCCCGGATCTCGCCCACGTCCTCTTCGTTCACCTGGCCATCCACGTAGGTTTCACGCGTCGCCACCGTGAAAAGCAGGTTGTTCGCGAAGACGGTGTCGCCATCGGCCGGGGCGATGGCGTTCAGGATTCCATCCATCGGCGAGCGCAGTTCCGTCTTCTTCACCTGGTCTTGGAGCGACGAGACATTCACCTGCCCGATATCCACGGCTTTTTGGAGCTCGAGCTTCTGAAACCGCACTTCATCGGTAACTCGCTTCACCTCGGCCTCCATTTTCTCGAGTTCCGCGGCGGGAATCGTATTGGCGCGGAGGGTTTTCATTCGGGCCAGGTTATCCTGCGCCGTCCGGAGGGGCTGTGCACTCGGGGGCCCCACTTTCAGGCGCTCTTCCGCGGTGGTCAGCTCCGTCTGGGCCGAGCGCAGTGCCTTCGCGGTGGTCTCATCGGTGATGACCGCGAGCACCTGGTCGCGCTTTACGCCGCTGCCGATCGAGACGACGCCCGAGGCGATGCCCTCGGCGAACTTGATGATGCCGGTGTTTTGCGCGCGGACTTCGCGGGTCACGGCAGACTGGATCTTAACGGTGCCGTAGACGGCGGCGGTGGCCGTACCCTTCGTAACGGAATAGACCTCGGCAACGGATCGGCCGAGCGACCGCCACATCAAAAAACCCCCCAACAGGACCGCGGCGGCGAGGGCGAGCGCCATCCATTTCCAGAAGCGGGCGGGATCGGCCCGGGGACGGGAGACCGGCCGGCGAATGGCGGAAGCAGGAGCGGCGGGAGGCATCGGGAAAAAATCTCGAATCAGAAAGCCCTACTTCGCGCGGGATGGGGCCGAGACAAAGCGAAGATAGCGTCCGGTGACGCGATCGAGTTCGGCAGCGACCAACGACTGCTCGAGGCGGGTGAAAAGCGTTCCTTGTTGCGCGCTGAGGAGATTCGTTTGGGCGTTGATGACTTCGAGCTGTGAGCCTTTTCCGGCGCGCACGAGTTCATTCACGGTGCGAAACGTGTCTCGGCTCCCTCTCTCCGCGTCCGCATAGGCGGAGAGCTTTGCCCGATTTGCCGCGACGGTGGCACGCAAACGCGCGAGGTCTCGCGGGATGTCGGCCTCGGCCCGCGCCAGGGTTTGTTCCAGCGCGCCGCGGCTTGCCGCCGTGGCGCGTGCCTGGCCAGTGACAGTTCCGTTGTCGACCACCTGCCAGGCGAGTGCGACGCCGTAACGGAATTCGTTCACCATGTTCGAATCGATGGCGCGCAGCGCATTCGGGTTGGTGGACGCCCTGTTCGATTGGGGCACTCCCGTGAGGCCGATGCGTGCTTCGATGAGCGGAAAATAGGCGGCCTCGATCACCCGCTGATCCTCGCGCAAAGCCGCGATAGTCGCCCGCAGAGCGGCGAGGTCCGCCCGCTGTTCCAGGGCCTCCCGGGCGGCCGCGGCGGGTTCGGCGGCCACCGCGGGAAAAATCAGCGCATCTGCCGGGGCTGGATCGGGATCGGGGCCCGATCGGCCCAGGAGCTGCCGCAACGCGATGCGGGCGCGGGTGCCATTGGCCTCGGCGTCCGCGACTGCAGGCGCCAGGCCCAGACTCTGCACCTGCGCCTGCAGAGTTCCGCGGCGCGGCCCCAGCCCCGCCCGCTCGAGATCTGCCTGCACCGAAGTGTTTTCATCCAGTTGCGCCTTGATCTGCCGGAGCACGGAGGCCTGTTCGCCGCGAAACTGGAGGAGGTAATATTGCGACCGTGCCGCGTGGAGACGTTCCACGGCGGTTTGGAAGAAATTCTGCCGCGCGATCTCGAGCCCCAGATCGCCGCGCCGGAAGGAAGGCAGCACGCCGAGGTCGAAGAGCGGCTGAGACGCATTGGCATATCCCACCGCAATCTCGGTTGCGGAACGGGTGGGCCCGCGATCGCCCTGGTAGCCGATGATCCCATCTAGTCGGAGTCGCGGCAGACCGCGCGAACGAATTACGAGCCGGTCGCCCGCAGCGCGTTCCAAGTCAGCCCGGGCCCGCGCGATGTCGGGGTTTCGCGCCATGACTTCCCGGAGGCACGCCTCAAGCGTGATCGGCTCGGCCCGGAGCACCCCCACGGCGCCGGCCAGGCAAAGGATGACTGAAAACAGGCGTCTCATTTCGAAGGGGAAAAGGCGGGGTCGACGGGTTCGCTCGATCCGATGGCGCGTTCCAGCCGGGCCAGTGCGGTGACCCGCAGATAGCGCCCGCTCAGTTCGGCCAGCCGGGCCCGCGTCAGATCGATCTGGCCTTGCAGCAGGTCGAGTTGCGTCGCCAGTCCGGCGCCGAAATTGTCCATCGCGAGGCGCAGCGCTTCGCCCGCGAGCGCCGTGTTTTCCCGCTGGCTGCGGATCGTGGCGTCCGCTTGCTGCAGGATCGCGTAAGCGTTGCGCACGTCCGACTCGACCGAAATCTCGATCGCGCGGAGCGCCTGGCGGGCCGCAGACGCGCGCGCGCTGGTGGCGCGAACCCGTCCCGGCGTGGCCAATCCGTCGAAGAGCGTCCACGAGGCGCTCAAGCCCACCGTAAACCCACTGAAGTTCTCCCGACCGGTGGATGGATTAGGCTCGGCGAAAAGCTGATAGTTCACGAAGCCGTTCACCTGCGGACGAGTCCCGGCCTTATCGACCGTGGTCTGACGCTCGAGCGCATCGACATCGAGCTGACGGGCGCGGATTTCCGCCCGGGTCGCCTTCGCCTTGGCCAGGCTGCCTGCGAGGTCGGGCGCGCCCCCCCCGCCATCGAGCGAACCACGCAGGGAAAACTCTGGCGCGGGATGCCCCGCTGTCACTTTGAGGCCGAGGACTTGGGCGAGCGCGATGCGCGCATTGGCAAGTTCGTTCTCGGCTTGGAAAAGCGCCGGCCGTTCATTGGCCAGGCTTACCTGGGCACGCGTCACGTTGAGACTCGAGACCGTCCCCGCCTTCAAACGGCCTTCCTGATCGCGGAGTTGCTGGTCGAGCAAATTGACGGCCTCGCGCCGGATGCCCACCTGCTGCTGGGACGCGAGCACCTGGTAGAAGGCGAGTTTGACGGCGAGCGTCGTGGCATCGAGCGCTGTGCGATAATTTTCCAGGGCGATCTGCTCGCCCATCTTCGAGATGGCAATGCGGCCCCGCACCGCGCCGCTGGAATAAAGGTTCTGGGTCAGGGAAGTGTTGAAATAGTAGTCCTCGGGCCGGTTGACGTTCGGGCCGCCGCTGTTGGCCAGACTGCGTTCCCGCCGTTGGATATAGCCATCGGCGCGCAGCGCGGGAATGGCGCCGGCCTTGGCCACGGTCACGTTGCCGCGGGCTTGCTCCACCAGTTTGGCGGCAATGAGAACATCGGGGTTTTGCCGGCGCGCGAGGGCAAGGCAATCTGCGAGCGTGGAGGTGGATTCGGCCCGCAGGGGCAGGACGGCGAGCGCAGCCAGGATGGCCGCCAGGAGGCGATGGGGCATGAGTGGACGGGAATTAGGAGCGGGCTGCCCAAGTGGCGAGCGATTTGTACGCGGTTGCGCCCCGACGCGGGCGCGCTACGGAAAAGGAATGCTGTCTACGCTTACCCGTTTGCTCGGGAAAGGAAAACCCGTGCTCGACCGGGCGCGCGCCGATGCCTCGACGAAGCTGCGGAAGAAATTTTCCCCCTATTATCATGTCATCGCCGAACAGGGCGAAGGCATGGAAATGACGGGCGCGGATGGGAAACAAACGGTGATGATGTGCAGCAACGAGTACCTCGGGTTGAGCCATCATCCCGAGGTGCGGCGGGCGGCGCAGCAAGCCATCGCCAAGTGGGGCACCAGCGCCTGCGGCTCGCGTCTGGCCAATGGCTCGCGCGCCTACCACGTCGAGTTGGAGGAGGAATTGGCCGCCTTTCTCGGCAAGGAAGCGTGTCATGTCAGCGTGGCGGGGTACATGTCACAGCTGACCGCGCTTTCCTCCTTCGCCCAGCGCAAAGACATCATCATCGCGGACAAAAGCATTCATGCCTCCCTCTGGGACGCCGCCCGACTCAGCGGGGCCGAGATCGAGCGCTTCACGCATGAAGACATGGTCTCTCTGCGTACGCTGCTGGAGGAACTCGAGCCAGACCAAGGCAAGATTGTCGTCGTCGACGGGGTGTATTCCATGGAGGGTCACATCGCGAACCTTCCGGAAATCTGTGCGCTTTGCGACGAGCACGGAGCCGCGCTCGTCGTGGACGATTGCCACGGTTTCGGCGTGCTCGGGCGCGAAGGACGCGGCACGACGGATCACCATGGGCTGACCGATCATGTCGATCTCATCACTGGCAGCTTTTCGAAATCGCTCGCTAGCACCGGCGGATTCGTTGCCGGGGAGAAAACGGTGATCGAGTTTCTGCGCTCGAGCTGCCAGCAGATCATCTTCAGTGCCGCCATTGCCCCCTCCAATGTGGCCGCCGCCCTCGCCTCTCTGCACGTCATGCAGCGCGAACCGGAGCATCTGGCGCGGCTGTGGGAAAACACCCGCCAATATCACGCGATGCTGCGCGCCCTCGGGCTCGATATCTGGGACACCCCCACTCCAGCAGTGCCGATCGTGATCGGTGACAAGGAACGCTGCTATTTCTTTTGGCGCGCGCTGATGGAGCAGGGCTTCTTCACCGTGATGTCGATCTCCCCGGGCGTCCCGGCCGGGAAGGACATGGTGCGCACTGCCATGTCCTCGCTCCACACTAGCGAGCAAATCGAACGCTTTGGCGACGCCCTGAAAGTGGCGATGAAAAAAGCGGGCGTAAAACCGAAGGTCTAAACCTCCATCCGCAGCGCCTTCACCGGATCGAGGCGGGCGGCGAAATAGGCGGGGATCAGGGCGGCCAGCGAACAGATCACGAATGCGCTCACGCAGATGAGCGCGACGTCCTGCGGCACCACTTCCGCCGGAATTTCGCTGAATTGATAGACGCTGCGCGGGAATATCTCGATGCCGAAACTGGAGGCGAGGAAGCGGCTGAATTCGTTGCGGAAACTGACGAGGCCAAGACCGAGAGCGAGGCCGACCAGATTTCCCAGGATCCCCACCACGACCCCCTGGGCCAGGAAGACCCACACGATTCGCCCGGTCCTTGCGCCCAGCGCCTTGAGGATGCCGATCTCACGCGTCTTCTGCACCGTCACGGTGATAAGCGTGTTCATGATCCCGAAGGCGGCCACGATGATGATGAAGAAAAGGAGGAAAAACATCACCGTGCGCTCGAGCCGCACCGCCTCAAAAAACGAGCGATTCAAGTCGATCCAGGTCAGGGCGCTCAGCGGGGGCGGGAGCTTCTCCAGTAATGTCAGCTTCACGGCCTCGGCTTGGTAGGCGTCCTTCAGTTTCACCGTCAGGCCGTGGACCGTATCCTTCATCCCGTACAGTTCCTGGCCGAGATAAAGCGGCACGAAGACAAATTCCGAATCGTAGATGTAACGGCCAGACGAAAAAATGCCGGTGACCGTCGCCTCGGTGGGCAGGATCAATTCCCGCAACTGCGCGATCTTCTTGTCCTTCGCGGCCTGGTCCGCCGTCTGGTCCAAGCTTGCGAGCTGCTCGAACACGGCTTTCACGTTCCCCGGGGAGTAAATCGTGATCTTGTCCCCCACGCCGCACCCGAGCGCGCGGGCGATCTCGGAACCGATCACCGCATTGGGGCCATCGAGATCGAATTTCCCATCGCCCGGTTTGATGGAATTTCGAATCTCGCTCACTTGCGATTCAAGCTCGGCGTCCACCCCGCGGATCTTGGGCGCCATCCGCACGCCTTGAAATTCCACGATGACCGGGCCGAGCATAAAGGGTGACACGGCCACGACATCCGGCGACGCGTCGCGCACCCGCTGGGCGACATCGCGCCAGTCTTCGATGAAACCACCGCGGTTCTGGACGAGCAAATGCGCGTCGAAGCCCACCACCTTGCGCTTCAGTTCACGGTCGAACCCGGTCATCACCGAAATCACGAGGATCAGCACGGTGATGCCGAGCGTCACGCCCAGGACCGAGATCAACGTGATGATGGAGAGAAACGTGCGCCGCGGCTTGAGGTAACGCAGGGCCAGAAAGAGCGGAAAGGACTTCACAAATTTTGGGAACGGGAGGCGCGGCGCGGACGGCGAATGAATCGCGGACCGGGCCATCTGTCGAATGCCGGCGGTGAATCAGGCGCTTCGCCCTTTCTTTGGTGCGGGATCGCGCCCACTTTTGTTTCCCCCTCATGCGCTCGTACGTTTTCGCCCCCTTATGTGCCTCGCTCCTCTTCGCGGGAGGTTCCATCCTCGCCGCCAAGGGCGAAGAGCCCGCCGACTCCACCGAACTGGACGGACTCGTCGATCTCGCCTCGAGCGAGGTGAGCCATGCTTTTTCGCAAATTTCCGCCCTCGCCGGGGCGGCCGGCCAGCCTCCAACCCCTGCGGCACCCGTCACGCCCGCGGGCAATCGCGCCGACTTGGTGCGCTCAGTTACAATTGGTGCGCGCCTCGCGGAGCTGGGAGCGGCCAGCCGGACCAAGGATGTGCCCACGCTCAAGAAGGCGATCGGTGAACTCGCCGCGCTGCACACCGGAAAGCTTAACCCCCGGGCGGTGGCCATGCGCGAACGGGCGCTCGCCGCAGCCCGGGCGGGACGCTGGGACGAAGTGGACATGATCGTGAAGCATATCCGGGGGGGACGGATGACGGAATTACGCAATACCCAGGGCGCAGACGCCGCCACCCTCGCAGCCCTGGGCATGTGGCTGCGTTTCCTGGAATTCGGTTCCACGGCACGCTGCGCTTCGGGCCAGGCGGCGCCGGGGCCCCTCGTGAAACCGATTCCGACGGAGCATCTTCGCGGGCGGCTCGCCAGCCTTTCCGCGGCGCCGCGCAGCCAGCCCTTTGCGGCCAAGGCCCTCGCGCAGTTCGAGGAACTAGCGGCACTGGCGCAACCGCCGCCGCCCCGGACGCCTTCCGCGGAAGATGCGTGCCGGGCGAAAACCCTCGTGCGCGGGCTTTTCGAGGCGCTGCGTTAGGCTGAGCCCGGGACGCCCCCCGCGTGCGGTGAAAGAATTGCCAAATCGCGCCGGGGCGCACATGTTTCCCACCAGCCCTATGATTGTCCCGCTGGAGGACTTGCACATTTATCGCCCGAACGTCGCCGCCATTGTGCGCGACGCCCAAGGTCGTGTCCTGTTGGGGGAGCGGACGGATTATCCGGATTCCTGGCAATTTCCGCAGGGCGGCCGGGACCCCGGCGAAGCGCCGGAAGACGCGCTACCGCGCGAGCTGCGGGAGGAGACTTCGCTCGAGCCCGGTGACTACCGCGTCGTCGCCCAGCGCGGGCCTTATCGATACCTCTTCACCGGCGGACGGCGCAAGAGCGGCTACCGAGGCCAGGAACAGATTTATTTTCTTTGCGACCTCCTCGCGTCCCCGGAAAAGATCAATGTCGCCACCGAAATTCCGGAATTTCGCGCCGTTCGCTGGGTCACGCCATCGCAAGTGCGCGCCAGCTGGGTTCCCCCTGTGAAGCGTGATGTGTATCGTCAGGTTCTCCGGGATTTCTTTGGGACGGAAATTGCTTAGCGTACGACGCCTCGCCCTGCGTCGACCGAAACTCCATGTCTTCCGCGCCCGAACTCGAAGGTGTCCAGCAATCGCTGGATGATCTTCACGCCCGTCTCCAGGAAATCCTGGGCTACGCGTCGATCATCGTGGGCTGCGCGCAGTCGGATGACATGTTGCGCGATTTTTCCGAGAGCGTGGTGAAGAGCGCGGAGCAGGCGGCGGCTTGCGAGCAGACCCTGCACGAACGCCTGGGCGAGCTGCGCCGCGTTCTCGCCACGCCGCGCCCTGCATCCGATCCGTTGCTGCCGCCCGGCGCTCCACTGGTCATGGACGGTGCCGACCCCGGTCCCGCGACCGTGATCGCGTTGGAAGTGGAGCGGCGTACCCCGGCAGCGCGCGCGCCCGCGCCGGAAGCTCCGCCGGATTTCACCGGCATTTCCATCTCCAATCCGGAGGGCACGAAAGAGTTGATCCTTGTGGTCGATCACGATCAACGCTCGCTCAACCTGGCCGATGCGCTCCTGACCTCAGACGGCTACCGGGTCATTCCAAGCTCGGATGGATTCGCCGCCCTCGAGATCTATCGCAGCGTCGGGGGCGCCATCGATCTGGTCATCATCGATGTCGTGATGCCGAATATTGGTGGCGAGGAAATTTTCGACGAGATTCGTGCGCTGCGGCCCGGGGCGGCGGTCGTGGTGAGCGGGGGATTCTCTGAGCCGGAGCGCATCAGCACCATGCTCAAGAAAGGCCTCAACGGCTTTATTCCCAAGCCCTACAAGCAGGAGCGCCTTCTCCGCCAGCTCCAGGCCGTGCTCCTCCGCCGCCGCAAGACCGCGGTGGTGCTGCCGGTCGAGGAGGAGTGGCGGAGTTATTAAGGGTATGGCGCGGTGTTGATTCCCAAGTTCATCTGGCGCAAACTAGCTTCCGCCAAATGGGCCGATGCCTGGGTGGAACGTCTCCGGGGTCTCGATCCGGCCCGTCTCGTGCTGGTCGAAAAAATGGGCGCACGCGCCCTTCGGCTTGAATTTTACTGCCTTTCCCAGCGGGAAGGACGCACGCTGATCAAGCGCTTCGGCGGCTCCCTCCACCCATTGCGCGCCGAAACCTGGCAGCCGCGGGCCGATGCCGCGCCGCCACGTCCGCTGGCGTTTGGCTCGCGCCTATTGATCACCGGACACGAAAAACAACTCGAACCCCTGCGCGCGCAGCACCCGCGAAAGTGGGTGCTGTGCGTTCCCGCCGCCCTGGCCTTCGGCTCCGGTGAACATGCCACCACGGCGATGTGCCTGCGACTGCTCGATGGCATCGCCCGATGTCGCTCGGGCACCGCCTGGGAGATGCTCGACCTCGGGACTGGCAGCGGGATCCTTGCGCTCGCCGCCCGCGCCCTTGGTGCGCGCCGCGTCGAGGGCATGGATTACGATCCGCCCTGCGTCCGCACCGCCCGGGCCAATGTGCGGCTCAATGAGCTGCGAGGCGTATCGTTCGCGGAACTCGATGTGCAACGCTGGAAACCGGCGCGCACCTGGGACGTTGTTGCCGCGAATCTCTTCGCCAATCTGCTCGAAACCCAAATGCCGAAATTTGCCCGGGCGCTCGCTTCCGGCGGAGATTTGCTTCTCTCCGGGCTCCTCGCGGAGCAGCTTCCCGAAGTTGAAGCGGCCGCCGACCGCGCGGGACTGGCCATCGTCGCAGTCAAGGCGCGAGGTCGCTGGCGCGCCCTGCATCTCCGAGCCGCCGCGCGCCCAGCCCGGAAACGCCGGCCCGCCGCCGCGTCATGACCGAGGAAAGGATTGCGCCTTTTTCGGGCCTGCGTGACGAGAGGGGAGTTCGCGCCTCCCACTGCATCCGTTCCCGCCCTTCATGACCGCCCTGCATTGTCATTTGCTGGAGAAATTTCTCGGCGAAGGGGAAGCGCGCGTTCACGTCCTGCGCGGCGTTTCCCTCGAACTCGAGCCCGGGGAAATTCACGCCGTCGTGGGTCCTTCCGGCTGCGGAAAAAGCTCGCTCCTTTACATTCTCGGGCTCCTCGACCGGGCCGATGCGGGCACGCTGCACATCGCGGGGGACGACGTCTCGGCGCTGCCCGATAACGCGCTCTCCTGGAAGCGCAACGAATCCCTGGGATTCATTTTTCAGTTCCACTTCCTCCTTCAGGATTTCACCGCGGCGGAAAATGTCATCATTCCCATGCGCCAGCTCGGCCGCTGGACGGACGCCGAAATGCGGCAGCGCGCCGAGGAACTGCTCGCGGCCGTGGGCTTGCGCGACAAGGCCGATCGTTCGAGCCGGGCCCTCTCGGGGGGCGAGCAGCAGAGGGTGGCCATTGCCCGGGCGCTGGCCAATGACCCGGCGGTCATCCTCGCCGACGAACCAACAGGTAATCTCGACACCGCCAATTCCGAGCGCGTTTTCGATCTCTTGCGCGACCTCGTGCAGCGCGAGCGGAAGGCCCTTTTGCTCGTCACGCACAATCCGGCGATCGCGATGTCTTGCGATTGCATTCACACGATGCGCGACGGGCTCGTCATCGAGACGAAGCGGCGCTGAAACGGCCGCGATTTGGGGAACTCCTTGCCAGAAGTGCCCGATCCGGCTTTCTTCGCCTGCGCGGGTGCGCGTTCCGTGCGCCTGCGCCTCAAATCCTCCGTTTGCCGACGATGAAGAAACTGTGCTGGGTATTTTTCGCACTGACCTGCGCCGCCTCGCTCCCTGCCGCCGATCTGGGGTCGGGCGATTTCAAGGAATTCGGCAAGCTTGCCGTGCAGGACAATGGCCGGCGCAAGCCGATCGATTCGTTCGCGCGCGAGTCGATGTTGCGCATGACCGGACGCAGCAGCTACACCGCCCTCGATGGGAAGGTGTGGACGCCAAACGACTGGGTGCTTTCCCTCCTGCTCGAAACCCACGATTGGAAAAAGGAGCCGCTCATCCTCGTCGCCAGCCGTCCGTTGGTGGAGCAGCTCAAACTCGATCCCGAGCGGAAACGCTTTTCCTTCGAGGAACTGTCGCGCCTGCCCGATCTGGAAAAACTCGCCAAGGAAGTGCACCAGCTTCGCACGGCCGAAGAGCCGCTCGACCGAATCCAACAGGAGATCGAAAGCGTGGCGGCGCGGGTGGGCCTCTTCATGAGTCTCTCGCAGGGCAGCACCATGCTCATCGTGCCGCCGAAGCAGAATGCGAAGGATCCGTGGGTGATTCCGCCGCAGTTCGGCACCTATCACAAAGAGCCCGACTTCGAGAAAGCCACCGGCTTCCTCCAGGCGATGGCCAAGGGGTACTCTGGCGCCGATGCGTACAATTTCGCCATCAACGCCCGCAACCTGCGCCTCGCCTTGCGCGATCTTTCCCCAGCGATCTATCCCACCGAACGCATGCTCGCGGTGGAATATTTCTACAACCACCTCGAGGCCTTCCCGCGCAGCGCCTACCTCTTTCTCCTGGGTCTCGTGGGGATCGGCATCATTTCGGCGCGACCGACCTCCCCTCGTTTCTTTCATTGGCTTGGCGTGGGTGGAGCGTTTGGCGGCCTCCTGCTCATGGGCACGGGCATCGCTCTTCGCTGCGTGATCGCGGGGCGCCCACCCGTGACGAACATGTTTGAGTCCATCATCTGGGTCTCATTCCTCGCCAGCGTTTTCGGCTTCATTTTCTATCTCCGCTACGGCGCCACCGCCTATCTGATGGCGGCCCTTCCGGTCAGTTCGATCTGTCTCGCCCTCGTCCTGAACATGCCGGTGGCCATGCCCGGCAGCATCGATCCGCTGGTGCCGGTGCTGCGCGACAACTTCTGGCTCACGATCCACGTCCTCAGCATCACGGCGGGCTACGGCGCCTTCATCCTCGCGATGGCTTTCGGACACATCATCCTCTTCCGCTACGCGCTGGCCCCGGACCGCACGGCCAAGGATACCGCGCTGCATTTCTGGAACTATCGGATCCTGCAGCTCGGCACGCTCTTCCTGGCGGCCGGCACGATTCTCGGCGGCGTCTGGGCCAACTATTCCTGGGGCCGTTTTTGGGGCTGGGACCCGAAGGAGACCGCCGCGCTCATCGCGCTCCTCTGCTACATCGTCGCCCTGCACGGCCGCATCGCCGGCTGGTGGAGTCATTTCGGTCTCGCCATGGCAAGTTGCGTTTGCTTCGTCTCGATCGTCTTCGCCTGGTACGGCGTGAATTTTGTGCTCGGTAAGGGCCTGCACAGCTACGGATTCGGCATTGGGGGCGAAGCCTACGTCGGCGGCTTCCTCATCGCCGACTCGCTTTTCCTAACCTTCGCCGCTTGGCGCCATCTTTCCGCCAGTAAGGCGCGCGCCGCAGCGCGGAAGAAAGTGCCGGCGGCGGGCTCTGTCGAAGCTGGTCTCCCCGTCTAGCCGATCGGCCGGCCCACCCCGTCCACCTAGTCTCCTTCGTCCATTTCGTCCCCCCCGCTCCACTCCGCTCCCGAAATGACCTTCGCCCTGCCGCTCGGCGAGGCCCGGGTCGAGCAGAGCGCAGCCGCTTTTACCAAAGCGGAATGGCGGGCGGCGTTCGGCGGTGAAGCCAAGGACGGCCGTTACCACACCCTGGTGGAAAGCACCATCCGGGGAGATTTCGCCTACCGCTACCTCGGCATCCGCGATCAGGCCGGAACGCTGCGCGTGCTCCAGCCCATGTTTCTTACGCCGCAGGATCTGCTCGTCGGCGTGCCCGAAGTTTTCCGCCGGGCGGCCGCCGCCGTGCGGAGAAAGTTCCCGCGCTTCTTCGTGCAGCGCATGCTCATGGTCGGCTGCGCCGCCGGGGAGGGACACGCGGGCCTCATCGGCGATCCGGCAGAGTCGGCCGAGGCGATGTTCGCCGCGCTCGATCGTTATGGCCGCGCGCAGGGTGCGGCCATGGTGACCTTCAAGGACATTCCCAAGCTCGAGCGCGCGCAACTCGATCTCCCCGCCGCCGCGCACGGCTACAAGCGCATTCCAAGCTTCCCCGGCACGGTGATCGAAAACCTCGGCCGTTTTCGAAACTTCGAAGACTACCTCGATCAGAGCCTGAGCAAGGCGACCCGCAAGGACCTGCGCCGGAAGTTCCGTTCCGCCGCGGAGATCACGCCCAAGCTCGGTTTGGAGGTCCTCACCGACGCGTCCGCGCACGCCGATGAACTCTGCGCGCTCTACCGTCAGGTCCTGGAGAAAAGCGAATTTCGTTTCGAGGAACTCACGCCGGAATATTTCCGGGAGATGGGCCAGCTTATGCCGGACGTCGCCCGGTTCTTCGTCTGGCGGATCGAGGGCCGCGCGGTTGCCGTGAGCAGCACCCTCGTGCACGCGGGGAAACTCTACGACAACTACCTCGGGCTCGACTACACCGTCGCGCACGAGCGGCATCTCTATTTTATCACGCTACGCGATGTCTTCGACTGGGCCGTGCAGAATGGCGTGCAGACCTACTACAGCACCCCCTTGAACTACGATCCAAAGCTACGCTTGCGCTTCCGCCTCGCGCCGCTCGACCTTTACGTGAAATATCTGAATCGCGCGATCAACCCGGTGTTCCGGCGGATTTTACCGTGGCTGGAACCCACCCGCTACGACAAGACACTGCGAAGATTCGAAAATCACGCGGACATGGCATAGAATCCGAGCTGTCGTTTCACCATGAGCAATCCCGCCGCCACGCTTACGCGCCTCGAGACTGACTCGAAAATTCTCGCGAACACCCGCTGGGACGCGATCCCCGTCCTCGCCGGCTTCCTGAATTTTCTGTACCTGCCGTTCCTGTTCTGGATGTTCCCGCGCACGCCACTTTGGATCATGCTGATCCTGGGCGCGATTTATTCGGTGAGCATTTCGTGGAACATCAACGGCATCTCCCACAACTTCATTCACAACCCCTATTTCCGCTGGCAGCCGCTGAATTGGGCCTTCGCCTGGATGGAATCGGTCGCCCTAGGCTTTTCGCAGACGTTCTACGATGCCGTCCATTCGCGGCATCACATGGGGAACTCCGACAAGCAGGACGAGAAGGGAGAGACCATCGACTGGCTGTCGATTTACCGGCACGGCCACGACGGCGAGGCCGAGAGCCCCTGGAGCTACATTTTCCTCGGCTATTTCCGCGACGATCCCAAGGCGATTTTCCGCATGCTCAAGGAGCGGCGTCCGTTCGACGCGTGGTTCGGGGTTTTTGAGATCGTCAGCTTCCTTTCGACCTTCGCTCTGCTCGGCTGGTTGAACTGGCACTTCATCGTGTTCTTCCTGCCGTTTTATTATTTCGGACACTGCCTGAGCTACGCGAACGGCTACTACAAGCACTACGGCGCCAATCCGGATGTGCCGATCGCGTGGGGTGTGAGCACCTACCACCGCTTCTACAACTGGCTTTGGTTCAACAACGGCTACCACGCCGAGCATCACTTCCGTCCCAAGGTCCACTGGACGCGCATGAAGGATTTGCACGCGCGAATCGCCGAGGAGCAGAAAGCGGCTGGCGTGCGCGTGATCGAGCCGCCTCATGCTCTCGGTTTCCTGGATCGCGGCCTGCGCGAGCATCCGCCGTCCGCGACGAGCCAGCCGGTGGAAGCACCATCACTTTCGGGGACGAGCCGGTAGGAAACGCGCAAACGGCCTTTCCTCTTCGCTTTTACCAGCAACAAAATTGAGCTGAGTAGGCGAGCGCTCGTGAGCCTCTGGCCCAGTCGCTCCACGACTTGGTCACGTATTTACTCGGTGCATTGGCACAGACTCGAGTATCGACTCAAGGAACCGCCTGGAATCTTCGGAGGAAGCCGAAATCGCGGGAAGCCATTGGGGCTTCTATCGTTCGATGCTCTCTTCCCAGTCCGATATGATTCCGTTCGACGCCCTCCACGAGGCTAGCACTTCCCACACGCGAGCCTCCGCGCGCGCCGCGTAATGACGCCTCCTGCCCCGGCCGCGAACGGACGCTCGTGGCATCTCAATCCCTACCTCGCGGTTTTCGTCTGCGAGTTGTTGGTTACAGCCTCCGAAGTATTCCTCAAACTCGCCGGACGCGAGACCGCGGGACTTCCTGCGCCGATTCCGTGGCTTTCCTGGCTCGGGGTCACGGGTCTCGGCTCGGCCTGGACCTGGCTCGCCATTCCCTGCCTGATTGCGAGCTTCGGCTGCTGGCTCTGGATCATCCGGCTCGTGCCATTGAACATCGCCTCGCTCCTCTCGAACGTGGTCCACGTCATGGTTCCACTGAGCTGCCTGCTCATCCTCGGTGAGCACATCTCCGCCCGACGCTGGGCGGGGATCGCCCTCGTCCTCGCCGGGCTGTGCCTCGTGGTCCCGCCCAAGCCGGAGATGGCGCCGGCCAAAATCTGACCTCCCCGTCGCAGGCCTTCCATGTCGTTCGTCGCCCTTTTCGTCATCATCCTGTCGAACACCACCAACGTGGCCGGACAGATTGTGATGAAGACCGCCGTGATGGCGGTGGGCAAAGCGGCACGCGGTTGGCAGTTCGCCGCTGCGATCACGCTCATGTCGCTCGCATTCTTCCTGAATCTCGGGCTGCTCCAGCGCTTCGATCTCAGCTTCGTTTACCCGTTCCAGGCTTGCAGCGTAATCCTGATGGCGCTGGGCACTCGCGTCTTTCTCGGCGAGCGCATGGGCGCGCGGAATTTCCTCGCCATGGCAGTGATCACCGCGGGCGTGGCACTTGTTTCCACTTCGTAGGCACTCCGCGCGTGGCCGCGGACCTCACATGATGCCGAGCTTCATCTTGCCGGCATCGCTGATCATCGACTGATTCCACGGTGGATCCCAGACCAGCGCGACCTGCGCTTCCGTCACCCCCGGAATGGCGAGAATTTTGTTCTCGGCGTCCGCCGCGATGCTCGGGCCCATCCCGCAGCCAGGCGCAGTCAGCGTCATCTTCACTTCGGCTTTGAGGCCGGTGTTGTCGGGAACCGGCGAGACGACGCAATCGTAAATCAGGCCGAGGTCGACGATGTTCACCGGGATCTCCGGGTCGAAACAGGTCTTGAGCTTTTCCCAGACGAGTTTCTCGCGGCCGGAGGTATCGGCCAGGAGTGCGGGCGTGACCGGCTCGCGCTTGGCTCCGAAAGAGCCGTCGTTTTTTCGCTCCAGACCGAGAGCATCCGCATTCTCTTCTGTGATGCGCGAAAGACCCTGGCTCGAAGCAATGGTATAGCTGCCGCCGAGCGATTGCGTAATCACCACCGCGGTGCCCTTGGCCAGGGCGAGCTTATTGCCGCTGGGGATTTGGATCGCTTCAACGTCGCGCGTCAGCGTGATTTCAGTGTTTTCGTGCATGGTCGGGAAAATGTGGGGAGGGAACCTGCCACTTCTGACCCCGAGATCACAGCGGAATTTTGCACTGTCTGTGTCCACCCGGGACAAGTGGAGGAATGGAACCACGAATTAACACGAATTGACAAGAATCAGGTCGGATCCTCGAAAACGGTTCCCAGCTTGGTGCACACATGACCAGTTCGGATTGAGTCCGCGGCACAGTCTTGCTCCCCATTCGCGACGGAAAAGAAAGTGGGGTCAACACCAGAAGCCCGCTCCAAACGCCAAAGGCGTTTCGTCCCAAAGCCCAGGGTCGCGAGGAACGAGCCACCCTGGGAAACTCGACGAAAACGGATTCAACCCCAAAGGTGTTGCGTCCCGAGTGGGTCACCCTGCCGCAATCCCAACTATTTCGCTCGCCCGCCGGTCTCACCGGCCTCCGCCACGAGCGCTAACCCAACGCCCGTCCTTCATCGAGGTCCATGACCTCGAATGCGGAAGCCGACTCGGCTCCCTTCACTTCGGGATAAACATGTTCGCGGGCCCAAACAAGCGTTTCGCGTCCCGGCTGACCTGGACGCCCGAAATGCGGCGCTGAGGCGTTCCACGTTTCGATCTTCGCCTCGGACACACTTGGCTGCGCGCGAAACCATTCTGCCACCGACTCATCGTTTCCCGCCGAAGCCCGCACCGCTTCCACGAAAGCCTCCTTGGTTAGCCGAAAGACGCGCAGGAATGTTCCGTCCATCGCCTCCGGCCCACAGAATTGCGCTGCATATTCGGGCGGGATCGTCCCGTCCAGAAACGCGCGTGCCTTGTCGGTGAAGCGCGCCAGCCAGACGACGCCGGCGAGTTTGTCGGAGGGTCGGCGGAGTTGCATAGGGATTCCTTTAGCGGGCGGCAGCGGCGGGCGGCTGCAGGACGATTTTCAGTTTCTTCACGGGGGTGTTCGCCCCCGCAACGAGTTGGTCGTAAAGCGTCGGCGCCAGCGGCGACGGTGTAGCGGCCGCAGTTTCGGCCCGAGCCGCGCTGCTTGTGACGGGGCCCTGCTCTTCCAACGCCTGCTTGAGCGCCCCTTCGACAAGTTGCGCGCAGTGAATCTTCATCGGCGGCAACGCTCCCAGCGGCGCGGCCAGATCCTCGTGCGACATGCGCAGGGCCTCATCCGCGGTCTTTCCCTTGATCAATTCCGTCGCCACCGAAGCCACCGCGATCGCCGTCTGGCAGCCAAAGCTCTGGAACGACGCCTTGTCGATCACCTTCCGTCCGTCCTCGCGCGTCTTGAATTTCACCCACATCCGCAACATGTCGCCGCAATCGGGACTTCCCACCGTCCCCACGCCATCCGCACCTTCCATTTCGCCGATGTTTTGCGGATTCAGGCGGGCTGCTTCAATCTTGGCTTCGAGGTCGGACATGGCGTGCGGGGCTGGGTAGGAAGGAGCGGAGAGGTTCGCCCAAATCGCCGTTTACTCCAACTCGTAGCGCGGCAGCTCCGGTGCCACGCGTTCCGCATAGGCATCGATCCCGCCCGCCAGGGCCCGTACATTCTTGAAGCCGTGCCCGCTGAAGTAGGCCGCCGCATCGAGCGCGCGCTGGCCCTTGTGATCGATGAGCGCGATCACGCCTTCTTCCCGCGGCCATTCCATGAGGATGTCGTTCATCCGCTCCTGGGTGAAGCGCACTGCGCCGGGAATGTGCACCGCTTCAAACTCCTCCGCGGTCCGGATATCCAGCAAATGCGCGCTGCCGGCGGCGAGCTCATCGCGCAGCTCCTCCGGCTCGATCATCATTTTGCGATCTTCCGCCTGCGCGGATTCGAGAAACGCCACCACATGGTCGACCGGCAGGTTCACACTGCGGGCACAGATCTGTTCCAGCGTTTCGTCCGGACTAAACCCGCAGGCGCTGCAGCCGCCGATGTGAAACTGCCGAAAGAGCGCCCGCTGCGCTCCCGGATATGCCAGCAACAGCTCCCGCATAGGGACGCGTGGATCGATCAATGTGGCTGTCTCGGACATACCGGAAATTGCCGTATTCTCGCGCTCCCGCAATGCGCGCAAGCGTCAGCTTGAACGAATGGCTGCCGCTGGGGATTCCCCTGAGAACGAGGAGGTGCCGCAAAGAGTCGCAAGACGTCGCGAAAATTTCCCGTTTTAGACAGCACACGGATTCGAGCCTGCGAGCTGGCGAGACTTGCGTGCCCAAACAATTGAGGTCCTCCATTCGCCCCAGATGCACTTCACCGCGTCAGACGAGATCCGTGGACCCTTTTGCGTTTTTTGTGCCTTTTTGTGGCAACTCTGGCGCACTCCCGAACGCGCAAACGGCAGGACCCTGGCCACATCGCACTGCTCCACCTCACGCCTTCGCATCGCCACCTGCCGCCAACACACCCTGCAATCCCAGCCGTTCCGCATCCGCCCGCAACGCGGCGATCACTTCCGTGATCATCTCGTCGAGCGGAACGCCCAGTTCCTCCGCTCCACGCGTGATGTCCTCCCGGTTCACGGCGCGCGCGAATGCCTTGTCCTTCATCTTCTTTTTCACCGAAGCGACATCCACCTCGTGGATGCTCTTGCTCGGGCGCACCCGCGCCACGGCCGTCACAAACCCGCTCAATTCATCCACGCCGTAGAGCGTTTTCTCCAGCGCAGACTCGCGGGTCACGTGCGCGTAGTCGGCGTGAGAAAGGATCGCGCGGCCGACTTCCTCGCTCCAGTCCTGCGCGCGCAGCCACGCCACGCCGACAAACGGATGCCCTTCGGTCGGACTCTGGTCGTTGTTCGGATGGCGTTCGTAGTCCATGTCGTGCAGCAGCCCGACCGCCTCCCACAAATCAACATCGGCGCCCTGCCGCGCCGCGAAGTGGCGCATGCAGTCGGCGACCGCGTAGCAGTGCCGGCGCAGGCTGTCGGATTGCACCCATTCGTGGAGGATGGCGAGAGCTCGTTCGGTTTGCGTCACGGGCGGCCTTTGCCGGAAGGAACGCCCGCGCGCAAGCCCGGGAGTTCCCTGCTACGGTGCCGGCGCCTTGGCTCCCACCCTTAAAGACCTCCTCCCCGCGCCCGGCGCCGCGACCGATAACGACACGCTGCTCGGGCGTTTCCTCGACTACGTCGCCGCACGCCACCTGACGCTCTACTCCGCGCAGGAGTCGGCCATCCTCGAGCTCTTCGAGGAAAAGAACGTCATCCTCAATACCCCGACCGGTTCGGGCAAATCGCTCGTGGCCAGCGCGCTGCACTTCAAGGCGCTCGCGCAGGGACGGCGCTCGATTTACACCTGCCCGATCAAGGCGCTGGTGAACGAAAAGTGGCTCGCGCTTTGCCGCGAGTTCGGTCCGGAAAACGTGGGGCTGAGCACGGGCGACGCGACCGTGAATCGCGATGCCCCGATCCTCTGCTGCACCGCGGAAATTCTCGCCAATATCGCCCTGCGCGAGGGCGTCCGCGCCGAAGTCCAGGACGTGATCATGGACGAGTTTCACTACTACGCCGACCGCGAGCGCGGCGTGGCCTGGCAGGTGCCTTTGCTCACCCTGCCCTACGCGCGCTTCCTGCTCATGTCGGCCACGCTGGGCGACACCGTTTTCTTCGAGGAAGAGCTGACGCATCTGAATCGCCGCGAAACCGTCACCGTGGCGTCGAAGGACCGGCCCGTCCCGCTCGAGCATGCGTACGCGGAGGATCCGCTCCCCGTCACGCTCGAGGGCTTGCTCGAGTCAGGGAAAAGCCCCGTTTACGTCGTCCATTTCACCCAGCTCGAGGCCGCGCAAAGCGCGCAGGATTTCATGAGCGTGAATTTCTCTACCCGGGCGGAGAAGGAGGCGATTGGGCACGCGCTCGAAGGCTTCCGCTTTACCAGTCCGTACGGGCCCGAGGTGAAGAAATTCCTGCGCCATGGAATTGGTCTGCATCACGCCGGCCTCCTCCCCAAATACCGCGTGCTCGTGGAGCAACTCGCCCAGCGCGGCCTGCTCAAGGTCATCTGTGGAACCGACACACTTGGCGTCGGCATCAATGTGCCGATTCGCACGGTGCTCTTCACCCAGCTCTGCAAATTCAGCGGACAGAAGACCGCCATCCTCAGCGCGCGGGATTTCCATCAGATCAGCGGACGCGCCGGCCGCAAAGGCTTCGACGACATCGGCTATGTCGTGGCGCAGGCGCCGGAACACGTGATTGAGAATCTGCGTCTCGAGCAAAAGGCGTCCGGCGGCGGGAAGAAATTCGTCCGGCGCAAGCCGCCGGAACGGAACTTCGTCAATTGGGACAAGGCCACTTTTCAGCGGCTCATCGCCGCACCGCCCGAGCGTCTGAACAGCAGTTTTCAGGTCGGCCACGGTATGCTCCTCAATGTCCTGAGCCGTCCGACCGATGGCTGCGACGCCATGCGCGAACTGATCGCGGGCTGCCACGAATCCCCAGTGGCGAAGGTCGCGCTTTTCCGGCGCGCCTGGCAGCTCTTCCGCGCGCTGGTGGAGCGCAAGATTATCGAGTTCATCCCTCCCACCAGCGAGGGCGCCAAGGTGCGCGTGAATGCCGAGCTCCAGGAGGATTTCTCGATGAACCAGGCGCTGTCGCTATACCTGCACGACACGCTGCCGCTCATCGATCCGGCCACCCCCGACTACGCGCTGGTCGTGCTCACGCTGGTGGAATCCATCCTGGAGGATCCCGCGCTCATTCTGCGCAAGCAACTCGACAAGGTGAAGGACCGCGCCATCGCCGAGATGAAGGCGCAGGGCATGGAGTACAACCAGCGCATGGAGGAGCTCGAGAAACTGGAATACCCGAAGCCGAATCGCGAATTCATCTACGAGACGTTTAACGCCTTTGCCGACCGGCATCCGTGGGTGGGACAGGAAAACATCCGCCCGAAATCGATCGCGCGGGAGATGTTCGAGGATTTCCGCTCCTTCGCCGATTACATCAAGCTCTACGAGCTCCAGCGCGCCGAGGGACTGCTCCTCCGGCACCTCTCGAGCGTGCACAAGATCCTGGTCCAATCCGTCCCGGAGACGGCGAAGGACGACACCTTGCGCGAGATGGAGATTTATCTCGCGGCCATGCTCAAGCAGGTCGATTCCAGCCTGCTCGAGGAATGGGAAAAAATGCGCGATCCGAACTACGTTGCGCGCGGCGAGCAGCCGGAGGTGCGTCCGCCCGGGGCGGAGGAAGCCGCGCGCGACATCACGCGCGATCCGAAGGCCTTTCTCGCCTGCATCCGCGTGCGGATCTTTACCTTCCTCGGCGCGCTGCTCGGCGACGATCTCGAGACGGCCGTGGCGCTGGCGAACCCGGAACCGCCGCCGCCTGATGAGACGCTCTGGACGACGGAACGATTGCGCAGTGCCCTCCAGGAATTCCACGTCGAGCACGAACGCATTCGGCTCGATCCGGAAGCGCGCAATTTGCGCCACACCCACGTCACGCCGTCTGAAGACAAGCGCACTTGGCGCGTGCAGCAGATGCTTATCGATCCCGAGGAAGCGAACGACTGGGTGGCGGAGTTCGAAGTCGATCTGCCCGCCTCGAAGGAGAAAGCCGAGCCCGTGCTGCGGCTGGCGAAGTTGGGGGCATTGGTCGGGTGATAGGGCTGGCGAAGGAGGGCGTAACCACGAATTTTTCACGAATTAACACGAATCCTTTTTATCGGAATGCCGACGGCTCTTGGACAGCCGAACCCGCGGGGCGGGTGAGACAGCCGGGGCACCGCGAGGGGAGCGGTGAAGGAGGCGGGCGCCGACCGAAGGCAACTGATACGGAAGCCTGCTGCCGCCTTTTCCCAGCGCAGCCTGCTGCGATCTTCCGGCGAAGCCGCGCGATTCTTCAGCTCCCCGTCGCGGCACAAATTCACGAACCATGTCGCCAAATCATGCGCCGTTTCATTTTCGCGGCTTCGCCGACTGGGCGCAGCAGGCTGCGCTGGGTAAAGGCGGCAGCAGGCGACCGCAGTCCAAGAGCCTTCGGCATTCCACGATTCCGGCTCCTGCCCGACCATGTTCCCTCCAGGTCTCGCTCGAACGACGTTCCGTCTGAATGCCGGGATCCCATCTCCCTCTCTGCCGCAACTGAACCCCTTCTGTTTCTCGCGCGTTGCCACGCTTTAACCTTTCGGCGCTTTCCTACCGGCGGAGAATTTCCCCCTCCATGAATCCCGCCCCTGCTACCACCACCAACAGTACCGCAAGCCGCGCCCCCCGCAGTCCGCACGACCGCACACACGGACTGATCTTCTTCCCCCGTCTGCTCGATAAGATCCGCCTGCGTGCTGCGGGCCGAGATTGTCCGCCGGCTATTCGACGGGAACCGCCGACCCCACCTGCTTCGACCCGCGCTACTGCCGCTTCTGGGGATTCGAATACGAAGATGTCGTCGCGCGCACCCTCGCCGGCGACAGCGATGACGAAGTCTTCGCCGCGCTCTTCCAGGATCGGACCATCAATCCGGAGCACATTCTCTTCTGGAACACATTCATCGAAAAGCGCGGCCTGCACGACGAGGCCAGCGTCGGCTTGGAAGCCGATAAAGCCGCGAACGGAATGGGCGGCCGAATTGATGTACGCACCTACCTTGATTACATCGATGTGGATGAAGGCCGCGAGCTGCGACGCGCGTGCGGAGCGTCCTAAATTTCGCGCCACGGCGGGCGTCCCGCACCACATCTGAGGCCGCGCCAAAAACGTGAGGGAACCCGAGCCGTCCTCGCCTCGGATCTTCTAAACGAGCGAAGCGAGCCGTTGCTTCGCCGATGAGAGCCCAATGGGGTTTGCATCATCCATCTCAGAATTTGACGCGTCCTCTCGGGACCCTGCGGCGTGGCCTTAAGAACGAACTCCGTTGCCTCAGAATCTCAGCGACTAAGCAGAAAGTTGCTCACGCGAAGCCGCGAAAGCGCGAAAGCGCGAATCGAAGAGACGGAAGCGGGTCACTCGAATGGACCCTCTTGCAGCCGAATCCGCCCCGATTCTAACCGCCACAAAGTAAGCCGGCGCCGAGTGGGTACATGCCCGACGCCGAGCACTTTGAAGCCGACGCCGAGCACTTTTAAGTCGGCGCCGAGTGGGTACCTGCCCGACGCCTAGCACTTTTAGGTCGGCGCCGAGGGGGTACTTGCCCAGCGCCGAGTTGGCATTGCTTCTCGCGAAATCGCGGCTGGGAGGTCTCACACGAAGCCACAAAGCCACAAAGAAAAATTGCCCGGGTAGCACGCAGAGTCACGGAGACGCAGAGCGGGGCGGCGCGAAAACTCTGCGGAGAATCTGCTGCCTTACTTTGTCCTTTGTGACTTTGCGCCTTTTGTGAGCACATCCTGCCAAATCCCCAGCCAGGCTAGCTCCCGTCTTTCCGGATTGGATAATCTGGGAACAGCTCTTGCAGACGAACGAAAAGCTCGGGGCTCAATCCCGCAGACCGCTTGAGATCCCCCTGAAAAAACCGAGTTTCGCCACAACCCGGACAAATCAGCACCTCTACGACACCGCTTGCAGTAAGGAAACGCAACCCCCCAGCGAGCGACGAACGCGCAATACGTAGGTTCCCGATCGACTGGATAAACGCGCTCCAAAAGCAGCGCGATGTCCCGCGAAGCTGCGGCGGATTGCCGGCGAGGCCCCGCAATTACTTTTAATTCGTGAAAGAACCGCCGCGTCGTCCTTTCCTTCTCAAAGGAGAGGCCACGCGAAACGCCTCCACGGTCCCGATCGCTGACAGATCCATCGGCGCGCATTCGCAGGACAGGGCCAAAAACAAACAAAGGAGGGCGAGTATGGATCGCACGGTTAAGCAACGTTTTCGCAATACGCCAAATATGCGTTCGCGAGATGTACTGCCAATTGTGCCATGGCCGCTTTGTCGTCTTCGCCAATCGCAGGATTGCAATAATCGAATAGAATCAAGGCATTCGCGTGATCAAGCCTCCGCAGGGGTGCGAAAGCTTTCGCATCAGGGGACGAACCGGACGATTCACAAGCCCTGCGGAAGAAATCAGTAAAATGATCGATCACTGCTTGAGCCTGCGCGTTCACAGCTCGTCGAACCCAAAAATCGATGCAGCGAATCTTGTGGATCAGAAGCCGCCCAATCGGTCCTGCCATTTCGACGTCGAAGTGAGCGAGTGTGCCACCCATATTGTATCTGAAGACCGGTCCATGGCTGGAAATTATCTCGGAGCACATTGCCGACCACCGCGGAGAGAGCGTCGCGACGTCGCATGGAGATTCCTCCGGCGATTTTCCGTCGGGAAAGTAGATCAGGACACCAAGTGATTGCGACATTGCATCTCTCAGGGTTAGGCACTTCGATTCATTCGGGGCAGTTTGGATGGGTGCGGAGCCGCCGCCCTTCCATGGCGGGAATGCGTTAGTTGGCTTCGACCTCGTTTTCGAACCAGACATCTTCATACCCGCTCAGGTCCGCCATGCAGTTCGAGCTCCTGCGAAGACTGCACCAGATAAATACCGTGCTTGATTTCAAAGTCGCGTTGCATGGAGTCGGAACGAAAAGGCCGCGTCTCATCGCGGCGCGAAACAGGCAGGGATTTAACGGGCTGATGAAGTGAAATCCCTGCGGCCGGTCTGGAAGTCTCCCACCAAAAACGCGGCGTGCTCTTGCAGTTCGCGGGCGTGGACGCCTGGGTCGGAAATCGCCAGTGCATAGCGCCGCCGCGAGAGCAACCGGGGGGAGGCGAGATGCCCGCCTTCGGCGTCGAGCTTCTGGTGGATCGTCTCCACGACAGAACGGGGTCGACCCGCCTCGAGGCGATACTCGCGGCGGATAAACTGCCGACTGGTCTCGATGGTCCAGTCTAGCCGGTGAATTTCTTCGCCGCGCAACCACACGCGGAGGAACGTGCCGCCGCAGGAATGCTCAGAAGTGAACCCCTCCAGGCAAATGAGCGCACTACTCCCGACCGAACGGGTGTGCGCGCTTAAACCGGCGAAAGAAAGAAAGAGGCAGCCGAGTAGGGCAAAGGTCTTCAAGGGGACAATAGCCTCGACCCGCACACGCCAGTCTGAGTGGCGGCGAATCGATCGGAACGGAAACGGAGCACGTCCCAAGTGCCGTTCGTTCCATCGCTTAAGCTGCATTTGGTCGCATTGGTTTTGGGTGCTCACACCATCTCCTCCAGAAACTCCACTTCAAGACGGATGTCATTTTGAAACCCGCCGAAGCGTGGGTCGATGTCAGAGCTCACGTCCAAGACGAACAAGCCATTGTCGTCGATCTTCTCGATGCGATAGATGCGCCCCAAGCAGAACTGAAAGACGCGCCGACCTTCGTCGGGAAGCTGCGCCACCCATTCGGGCATTCTCGCAAACCTGACGGTGTTGCCGGGCTGAATCATGGCAAATCGACGGGCATCGGTGACACTATTTCCGCAGAGATTTGTTCGCTGCACAGGATCGAATCCACGTTGGCGCGAATGTAATCCAGCATCCGCGTCAAAATCTCGTCCCTGTGCGTCGCGAAAACGGTGGATCGTTTGTGCGAGCGAGGGCAACGGCCAGATGCGGGCTCCATCTGACTCAGCGTTGGTACGTCGGACTCGGACGGCAGAGTACCAGACACGAATCTTTGACGCCACCCGACGGATTCGAAACGAGCGAGCCTCAGGCCCAAAGGGCCGAAATTCCTTAGCCCAGTCCAACGGGCTGGGAACGGTTTCCACAACATTTTCTGCGCCCTGAAAGGGGGCGATACGGCGCAGAGTTTGGTCGTCGATTTTGGCGCGCCGATGTGGCCAGATCGCGTCCCTTCAGGCCGCAGCTTCGCATTTGCAGGGGACCCAACCCGCTGGGTTGGGCTAAGGAATCGTGGCCCTTCAGGCCTTTCGAGTGTTCGATCATTTGAGCGGTGGCTCTCCAGGTCGTTCGTCGAAGAAGCAGTCACAGGAAATGATTTGCCCGAGGCAGCGAGGACACTGTTCCAGATCGCAGCCGAGTAAATGCAGCGAGCCTCGCGGTGTTCCGCAATCGTCGCATTTGGAGTGTTGCAGCGCACCTTCCTCGGCGCCGTAAGGGACGCGATCATCGGCCGAGTTGATGAAAAGCAGCGTGACAGCCTGTGCTCGATTGAAGTCCGCTTGCGAGTCGGAAGGGCTCATGTCGGTCGATGTCAAATGTTGTCGGTGTCTCGAACTCAATCGTCAGCATATAGCTGGTTCATACGAGCCGAGAGAAACTGCCCTAAACCGCGCGGGAAGCCTCCGGCACCGTCTCATCGGCTTTTCGCATCCTGCAGATAACCTTGAAGAACTTGCTGGCGTTCCTGCACGAGTTTCAAGGCTGCTTCACTAAACGCCACCCGACGCGCGCTGCCGCCCGCGGTGGAGAGCCTGGCGCTTAGATCGGCTTCCAAGTCGCGCCACTTCACCCAGGCGCGCTCGGTCTCCTTGAGCGCTTGCTGCTCGTCCGGCGAGAGCGCTCCCAGAAGGCTTTGATAGATCCGATCCAGCGCGGTATTGGCTCGATCCAGTTGTTGTTGTTCCTCGTCGCCCGGTCGCTGCGCCACGGAAAGGGTTAGGGGCGCCGTCGCGAGAGCGAGGCATAGAATGACTTGGTGGATTCTCATGGGGAGGTCGTTCGATGGGGGTCGGGTTTGCGTTGGTTGGGGAAATGGCGTTGGACGCACACGCTCAGAAAGGTCTCACACAAAGACACAAAGCCGCGAAAGGGAAGGCTTTTGGCCGGATGCGAGTCAAACGAAGCCAAAGGAGGAAACCGGCGAGGAGCTCGACTATCCCGCACAGCAGGCCTTGCTCGACCCCGAAGCGGAGTAGCGGAAGACCCAGCCCGTTGGACGCGCCCGTTGGACTGGGCTAAGGAACCACGACCTTTCAGGCCGGCGAACTCAAGGCGGTTTCTCGCTTTCCTTCGTGGCTTTGTGTCTTTGTGTGAGACCATTGGCCCGAGTGTCATAGGCCCGTCGGAAGGAAGACAATCTGGCGCATGCTTTCCGTCAGCCCAATGGATCGCGGAGACTGTTTGCTGTTTCTTGTCGGAGCCGGATACTTCCAAGCATGGAACGCTCCTTTACGGCGGTTATCAAACAGGACGAAGGTTGGTGGATTGGTTGGATCGAAGAAGTGCCAGGGGTCAACAGTCAGGGTAAGACCCGGAGTGAGTTGGTCATGAATTTGCGTTCCGCACTTCGTGAAGCCTTAGCGTTGAATCGAGAGGACGCGATCAAACAAGCCGAGGACTCCTACGAGGAGGAAGCGATCCTCGTTTGAAGCGGCGCGAACTCCTCCAACACCTGGGAGCACACGGCTGCGTGCTCGTGCGCGAAGGCAGCGATCACTCTTGGTGGGGCAATCCCGTTACCGGGAAGCGTTCTGCGGTTCCGCGCCACCGCGAGATCAATCGATTCCTTGCCCGGAAGATCTGCCGTGACCTCGGCATCGCTGAACCGTAGATCGCTAACCCCTCAGAGCGAAATCCCGCCCTCGTCGCCTTCTGTCGTCACGCGGACGCTCCCGGCGCCGTTGAGATCGAGGCCGTCTTCGCGCTTCACGGCGGGAGTCGTCTCCAAGGCACCGTGCAAGGCGTGCCAGGCGAGCGTCGCGCATTTCACGCGCTGCGGGAATTTCCGCACACCGCTCAGAAGGCGGAGATCGCCGAGCGCCTTGGGCGCGGGGCCGGCAGTGGTGCCGGAGATCATGCCCTGAAAATCGTGCAGCAACGCGGCAGCTTCGGCCTTCGATTTGCCCTTCACTTTCTGGGTCATCATCGAGGCGGAGGCCAGGCAGATGGAGCAGCCGACACCCGTGAAACTCACCTTCTCCAGGGTATCGCCGTTTCCAAAACGGACGTGCAGATGCACCTCGTCGCCACAGGTGGGGTTGTCGCCGTCGACGGTGATCGAGGCGTCGGGCATCGGACCGAAGTTTCGCGGGCTGCGCGAATGATCCAGAATCACCGTCTGATAAAGCTCTTCGAGGTCACCCGGTTCCACGGCGAAAAAAATGTTGGATTTCTGCGACGACCTCGAGGAAGCGATCGACCTCGGCGCGCGTGTTGTAGAAATAGAAGCTCGCCCGGGCACTCGACTTGATCCCGAGTTTTTTATGGAGCGGCTGGTTGCAGTGGTGTCCGCCGCGCAGGGCGATGCCTTTTTGATCGGCCAGCGTGACGACATCGTGCGAATGCGCCTCTCCCAGCACGAAGCTCACGAGGCCGGCGCGGTCCTCGCCGGGCCCGAAAATGCGGATGCCGTCCAGCGCCTTGAGTCCGCGATAGGCGTGCACGGCGAGATCCTGGTCGTGCGCAAAGATGCGATCGCGCCCGACGCGATCGAGATAATCCATCGCGGCATGCAGACCGAAGGCGCCGGCAATGTGCGGCGTACCGGCCTCAAACTTGTGCGGGATGGTGTTCCACTTCGCGGAGAAGAAATCGACGCTCGAAATCATCTCGCCGCCGCCCTGATACGGCGGCATGGCGTCGAGCAACTCGGCTCGTCCGTAGAGCACGCCGGTGCCGGTGGGGCCAAGAATCTTGTGCCCGGAGAAGACAAGGAAATCGCAGCCGAGATCCTGCACATCGACGACGAGATGCCCGGCGCTCTGCGCGGCGTCGACGAGGGTCTTCGCGCCGATCGCCTTGGCCCGTGCGATGAACTCCTTCGCGGGGTTGATCACGCCCATCGTGTTCGAGATGTGCGGGAAGACGAAGAGCTTCACGGACGGCGTGAGCAGCGCGTCGAGCTTGGCCAGATCGACCGTGCCGGAGTCGCCCTCGACCGGCACGTATTTCAGCTTCACGCCGCTGCTGGCCGCGAGAAGCTGCCACGGCACGATGTTGGAATGGTGCTCGAGCTCGAGGAGCAGAATCTCGTCGCCCGCCTTGAGGAATTTCCGGCCCCAGGTCGCCGCGACCAGGTTGATGCCATCCGTCGTGCCGTTCACGAACACGATCTCGTTCGCCGATGGCGCATTGAGGAACTTCGCGGCACGCACGCGGGCCGCTTCGTAGCCGGCGGTGGCGCGATTGCTCAGCGCGTGGATGCCGCGGTGGACGTTGGAATTGTCGTGCTCGTAGTAGTGTACGAGCGCCTCGATCACCTGCCGCGGTTTCTGGCTCGTCGCGGCGTTGTCGAAGTAGATGAGCGGATGCCCGTTCACGTTCTGGTGCAGGATCGGGAAATCCGCGCGCAGCGCCTCGAAGTCCGGCGCATCCGTCTGCGGCGCGGGGTGAAAATCGGGAGCGGCAGCGTGCATCGGTGGAGCACGAAGATACGGGCGCACCGAAGGTGGGCAAGAAGGTGACAGGGATTGCACCGCCATTGCGGCGCAGAAACGGAACGGTATCGTCGACGGGTGATTCGCTGGCAGACCATTTACGAAGCGCGTTGGATTCTCGCGATCCTGCTCGTGCCCCTCGCCCTCGGCCTCTACTGGCGGCATGCCTGGTATGGCGTCGCGCTTACGGTGCTCTCGATCGGACTTTTCGTCTTCGTCTTCTTCTTCTTCCGGGACCCGGACCGGCCCACGCCGCCCGATGACGCGCTCGTGGTCGCCGCGGCCGATGGCGTGGTGGCCGACATCCAGGAGATGGACGAACCCGAGGTGACGAAGAAGCCGAGCCTCCGCGTGGGCATCTTCCTTTCCGTCTTCGACGTGCACACGAACCGCATGCCCGTGGCGGGAAAAGTCATGCACAGCGTGCGGCACGAGGGCCACTTCTACGATGCGCGCGATCCGAAGGCCTCGGAGCTGAACGAATGCCGCACTTGGGGCTTCGACAACCCGCGCGCCGGGATTGTGGTCGTGCGCCAGATCACCGGACTCATCGCCCGGCGCATCGTCGACTGGGCGAAGGTGGGCGATTCCCTCGCGAAGGGTGAACGCTTCGGCATGATTCGCTTCGGCTCGCGCACGGAAATTTATCTGCCGGTCGGCACGGAACTGACCGTGAAAATCGGCGACCGGGTCAAGGGCGGCGAAACCGTCGTTGCCCGGCTCAAGTAAAGGCACCGGAAGCAATCGCGCCATGGCTTCGGATCCTTCCAGCGCAAAGGAAAGCGGCGATCCGAAAATCTATCTGCTGCCGAACCTGATGACAGCGGGGAACCTGTTTTGCGGGTTCACCGCGATTATGAAGATCGTCGACGGGACGATCCTGCGCGCGAACGAAGTGGGCGGCATCGAACGCTTCCGTGAGGCGATCCTGCTCATTCTCGCGGCCTGCATTTTCGACATGCTCGATGGGCGCCTGGCCCGACTTGGCGGGCACGAGAGCCCTTTCGGGCGCGAATTCGATTCCCTCGCGGACATCGTTTCCTTCGGCATCGCCCCGGCGTTGATGGTGCACGAGATCGTCCTGGCCGATTTACCGGATCGCTGGGGCCTGGTGATTTCGTTTGTCTATCTCTGCTGCGGCGCGATGCGGCTGGCCCGGTTCAATTGCATCTCGGCGGCGCCGCCGGTGGGAGACCCGGACCCAAAGAAACCTTTCCGCGGCCTGCCGATCCCTGCGGCGGCGGGCGTGATAGCGTCACTCACGCTTTTCATGCTCTGGCTGGAGGAAGGCGAACGGACCATCGGACCGTGGCGCTACGGCCTGCCCGTGCTGATGCTGTTCCTGAGCTGGATGATGTTCAGCCAGTTCCGCTATCCCAGTTTCAAGGTGATCAACTGGCGGACGAAGCGCTCCATCCCGGCGTTCCTCTTCGTGATCCTGCTCCTCGTCGTGACGATCAAAAACTACCAGTGGATGCCGTTTGCCCTCTTCATGAGCTACCTCCTCTACGGCTTCCTGCGGCCCTGGCTCTCCCGGAGCTGGCGGCGGGAAATCGAGGAGACGATCGAAGGCGAGGACGACGCGGCAGACGATGAGTTGGAGGAAGCGGGGTCGGGGGCGGATCCCTCCGTCGCCGCCGCGCCCAGGCCGCCGGCGCCGTGAGCGATTTTCATCAGCACGGGCCCATCACCACCCTGCATCGGCTGGGCGAGGGTGATCCGGCCGGCGTGGGGCAACGCCTGGCTGAAGCCGCCCGAACACGGCCCATCACGCTCGTGCTGCCCTGCCATGCCGAGGATTTGCCGCGACCGGCGCATGCCCGAATTCTCTCCGAGCTGCAGGACGCCCCCTGGCTGGCGCGGCGCATTATCGTGACGAATGGCGGCGAGTCTTCGAGCGAGGCGAACGTTGCCGGCGCGATCCCCGCCGATGGGGCGGCGGCGCAGGATTTTTTGCAGGCGCTGGTGAAACGAAACCTCGTCGCGCCGGAGGCGCTGGGCCCCGGCAAGGCGCTCAACGTCTGGCTCGGACTCGGGCTCGCGCTCGCCGGCGAAGCGAGCGTCATCGCGGTGCACGATGCCGACATTTCGAACTACCGTCGCACCCTGCTCGCCCGGCTTTGCCTGCCGGTGGCCGATCCGGAAATGAACTACGCCTTCGCGAAAGGCTATTACCTGCGCGTGACCGAAGGCGCGATGTTCGGGCGGGTCACCCGGCTTTTCGTCGCTCCGTTCCTGCGGGCCTGCCTGCGGGTTTGCGGACACATCCCGCTGCTCGATCACGTGGCCGCGTTCCGGTATCCGCTCGCCGGCGAATGCGCGTTCGAGGCCGCTTTCGCGGCCGAGTTGCCGATCTCGCCCGGTTGGGGATTGGAGGTGGGCCTGCTTTGCGATGTCCCCTCGCGCCTGCCGCCCGCGCGCATTTGCCAGGTGGAGCTCGGTTCCAATTACGAGCACAAGCATCGTCCGCTCGATGCGCCCGACGGCGGACTCGTCCGCATGGCCGCGGAGATCGCGCGCACGCTTTTGGGAGCGCTGCGGCGGGAAGGGATCGGCTTCGATGCCGCCGCGCGCACCGCTTTGGAGACTGCGTATGAGCGCACCAGTGCGGAGGCCGTGCAGCGCCACGCGCACGACGCCCGGATGAATGCCCTGAACCACGACCACACGACCGAAACGGCATCGACCCGCGCTTTCGCCGGCGCGCTGCGCAGCGTGCTGGGAGAGACGGCGGGGGCAGCGCCGCAGTTGCCGGCGTGGGCGCGAGTCTTCGCGCAGTGGCCCGAGGCGCGGGCGCGCTTGAATGGACTACTTATCGTTTGAACTCAACGCCTTGAAGGCGAGCGCCGCGACGAAGGCACCGGCGAAATCGGCCACGAGATGGATCCAGATCTGGCCCCATTGGAGGAGACCCATGATGGCCGCTCCCACCGCGACGGCTGGATTGAAAGCGCCGCCGGAAATGCCGCCAACGGAAAAGGCGCCGACCATGACGGTGCCGCCGATGGCGAGACCGTAGAAGGAATTGCCTTCGCTATCCTTCGAAGTGGCGACGTTCAGAACCACCCAGGCGAGCGCGAAGGTGAACATGAACTCCGCGACGAGCGAGGCATTGACCGGGACGAGTCCGGCGGGCGCCTTGGGCGCGCCGACCAGAAGGCCGACCACGCCGGCCGCGGCCGCGGCGCCCAGCACTTGAAACACGATATAGGGGATCGCATCGCTTACCGCGCACTTGCCCCGGATCGTTACCGCGAGGGTGACGGCGGGATTGTAATGCGCGCCGGAGATGTGGCCGCCGGCATAGACCATGACGGCGAGCGCGAACCCAATGGCGAGCGGCGGGATCACGCCCGCAGCCCCGGGAATCACCGTGAGCCCGATGGTGGAAACGAGAAAAAACGTGCCGATGAATTCGACGAGATACTTGTTCATGCGTGAGGAAGTGAGCGGTGGAGGGAGCGACACCGTCCGGCGCCGCGAGCTGCGAAGGGTTTCGAGCGGGGAAGTCAGTTTGTCGAGCGCAAGATTCGGAGTTGGGCGGTCTCGGAGGGAAACGCGCAAGGTGCGCAATTCGAAACAGAGGGCGCATCCGGACCGGCCTTCGCGGAGGAAGTGCGCGCGCTCCAATCCCTCGCGAAACCGCCTGTACACAGGATCGGGCGCATTTTTCCGTCCGTGGCACTGCGTCTGCTAAGGATGCGGATGGCGCCAACCTCGGATCGTTGGCTCAGGGCAGGGAACGACGGACAAACATGTTAAACAACACTTCATCGGTGGCGCCCCCGGCGCCCGCTTCCGCATTAACCCGCCGCTCTTTCCTGGGGACGGCCGCCCGTGGCCTTGCCGCGTCTGCCCTCCTCAGCCATTTGCCGCGCGGCTGGGTGGGCGGGCTCTACGCCAGCGACGCCCCGGAGACGGCGGACCTGCGCTTCGGCATGATCGCGCTGACGGATTGCTCACCGATCGTGATCGCATTCGAAAAGGGATTCTTCGCGGAGTTCGGGGTGAAGGCCGTGGTCGATAAAGGGGCGAGCTGGGCGGTGATCCGGGACAATCTTTCCAGCGGCGCGATCCAGGGCACGCATTTGCTTTTCGGCATGCCTTTCGCCGCCAACCTGGGGCTGCTTGGCCCGGCGACCAAACCGATCGTCATTCCGTGGATCCTCAACCGGAACGGCCAGGCCATCACGCTGAAGAAGGAGTTCCGCGGCAAGGTGGGCGCCGACCCCAAGGCGCTGAAGCCATTTGTCGACGAAGCCAAGGCGAAGGGCGCGCCGCTGACCTTTGCGATGACCTTTCCGCCCGGCACGCATGCCATGTGGATGCGCTACTACCTGGCGGCCGGCGGCATCAACTGCGGCGGCCCGAATAACGAAAACGCCGACGTCACTCTCATCACGATCCCGCCCGCGCAGATGGTGGTGCAGATGAAGGTGGGGAAAATGGACGGTTTCTGCGTCGGCGAACCCTGGAACGCGCGCAGCATCGCCGAGGACATCGGCTACACGAGCGTCACCACGCAGGACATGTGGAAGGACCACCCGGAAAAAGTCTGTGCCTTCAACGCGGAATTCGCCGAGAAAAATCCGAAGACGATCAAGGCCGTGCTTAAGGGCCTGCATAAAGCCAGCCTGTGGCTCGGGGATCTCGCCAACATGAAAGAGGCGTGCGAAATCGTCAGCCGGCCAGCCTACATCAATTGTCCGCCCGATCTCATTCTGGGCCGGATGAAAGGCGACATCGACTACGGCGACGGACGCCCCGCGCTGACGGCCTCGGACTACCGGATGAATTTTTCGGTGCGGAACGCGAACTACCCGCAGCTGAAGTACGGAAAGTGGTGGTTGTCGCAGTTCCGCCGCTGGGGCTTCGTGACCGGCACGCCGGACTACGACGGCATCGTCAAAAAGACGATGCGTCCGGAGATCTACGAAGAAGCGATGAAAGAAATCGGCTTCGCGCACGCCGGGGCGAACAACGAGCCGGAGACGCTGTTCGATGGGGTGACCTTCGACCCGGCAAAGCCAGAGGAATACGCCCGCTCCTTCGCGGTGAACGCACTCAAAGGCTGACCGCCCGCGCGTTTTCGCATGAAAACTTTCCGCCTCGACTGGCTCATCCTGCCGCTGGTGGGGATCTTCGCGCTGCTCCTTTTCTGGCAGATTCTGCCCGAGATTCCGCAGTTCAAGAACCTGCCGAAACCCTTCAAGACGTGGGAGGTGAGCAAGCCCTACATCATGGAGCCTTTCGCGAAGCGCGGCGAACAGGACCAGGGAATTCTGCGCTTTACCTGGTACTCGCTCACCTTCGTCTTCAAAGGCTACGCGCTCGCGCTTCTCATCGGCACGCCGCTCGGATTCGTCCTCGGGGCATCGCGGACCTTCGCGCGGATGTTCGATCCGTTGATTCAGATCCTGCGACCGGTCTCGCCGCTCGCCTGGCTGCCCCTGGGGATCGTACTGTTCGAGAAGAATGCGCCCGCCGCGCTCTTCACCATCGCGCTCTGCTCGATGTGGCCCACGGTCATCAATACCGCGGCCGGCGTGCGCGCGATTCCGCAGGACTATCTGAACGTCGCCAAGGTGCTCCGGCTCTCGCGCGCCGCGACCCTCTTCAAGGTGATGCTGCCCGCGGCGTTGCCCTACATGTTCACGGGTTTTCGCCTCAGCCTCGGGCTCGCCTGGCTCGTCATTGTCGCCGCCGAAATGCTCACCAACACTCCGGGCGTGGGCGGCTTCCTCTGGCAGGAATACCAGAGCCTGACCTACGAACACATCATCCTCTGCATCCTCACGATCGGGCTGGTGGGCTTCGGGCTCGATCGCCTGATGAGCGTGGTCGAGTCGCGTTTCCGGACGGCCTGATGGGGCGGGGCAGTCGCACTCAACTCGCTCCCAAATCCTAAAATGGCGCGTCCATTCCTCGAACTCAAAAACGTCTCGAAGCGCTTCGGACCGAACGAAGTTCTGCGCGACGTGAACCTTTCGGTCTCCGAAGGGGAGTTCGTCGCCATCGTCGGTTATTCGGGCAGCGGCAAGACCACGCTGGTCAATCTCATCGCCGGTCTGCTCACGCCCGATTCTGGTCAGGTCCTGCTCAATGGCACCGGGATCGCCGGGCCCGGACCGGACCGCGGCGTGGTCTTTCAAAACTACTCGCTGCTGCCCTGGCTCACCGTCGCGGAGAATATCGCGCTCGCGGTCGATCGCGTGAACCCAAACTGGCCGGCGGCGCGGCGGCGCGAGCATGTCGCGAAAAACATCGCCCTGGTGAATCTCAGCGCGGCCGCCGGCAAGCGGCCGGCGGAACTCTCCGGGGGCATGAAGCAGCGCGTCGCCGTGGCCCGCGCGCTCGCGATGGATCCCAAAATTCTGCTCCTCGACGAGCCGCTTTCCGCCCTCGACGCCCTGACCCGCGCGACGCTCCAGGATGAGATCGAGCGACTCCGCGGCGAAAGCGGCAAAACCATTCTCCTCATCACCAACGACGTGGATGAGGGCATCCTGCTGGCCGATCGGATCATCCCGCTGAGTGCGGGTCCAGGCGCGACCCTGGGGCCGGCGGTGGCGGTGGAAATTTCCCGCCCGCGCGACCGGAAGCTGCTCAATACGCAGACGGACTACCACGCAATTCGACGCGAGGTCTTGGGCTACCTGCTTGGCCCGGGCGGCCGCCGCGCGGTGAAGGTCTCGCGTTTGCTCGTGCTGCCCGAGATCGAGCCTGACGACCTCGACTCCAAGTTTCCCGGGACGCCGCGTCCGCTCCGGGCCCGGGAGGTCCACCGCGAGGAAATGAACATCGGCTTATGAGCGCCTACGCGGAACTCTCCCGGATCACCAAGATCTTCCCGACGCCAAAGGGCCCCGCGGTGATCGTGCGCGATTTCGATCTGCGCATCGCCCGCAGCGAGTTCGTGTCGCTCATCGGGCATTCCGGTTGCGGCAAATCGACCGTACTCTCCATGGTCGCGGGACTCAGTTCCCTCAGCGGCGGCGGCATGATCCTGGCCGGCCGGGAACTGACCGGGCCGGGCCCGGATCGGGGCGTGGTCTTCCAATCTCCGTGCCTGCTTCCCTGGCTCACCGCCTACGAAAACGTCGCTCTCGGGGTGAAGCAGGTCTTCCGCTCGGCGAGCGCGCTCGAGCGCCGGCAGATCATCGAGTACTATCTCACGGTCGTCGGACTCGGCGATGCCATGCACCAAAAGCCGGCCCAGCTTTCGCAGGGGATGCGGCAGCGCGTGGGCATCGCGCGCGCCTTCGCGCTTTCGCCCAAGATGCTGCTGCTCGACGAGCCGTTTGGCATGCTGGATTCGATCACGCGCTTCGAACTCCAGGAAGTGCTGATGAAGCTCTGGAAACGGAAGGCCATCACGGCGCTCATGGTCACGCATGACGTGGACGAGGCGCTCTTCCTTTCCGATCGCATCGTCATGATGACGAACGGTCCGGCCGCGGAAGTGGGCGACATTCTCGAGGTCAAGTTTCCCCGGCCGCGGGTGCGAGCCGACGTGCTCGCGCATCCCGACTACCGGCGTCTGCGCGAACATCTGATGAACTTTCTGGAGGTGCGCGCGCACCGGCCGGATCCCGTCGTGGCCGTCGCCCCGACGCCGGCACCGCAACCCCACGAAGAGCGCGAGAAAATCGCCGCTTGAAGCCGTGCCCGCCGCCGTTCCCGTCCGCGAAGTCAGCACGGTCTGCCCGTATTGCGGGGTGGGCTGCGGCTTGATCTTGCAGGTTGAGAATGAGCGGGTCAGCGGGGTGCGCGGAAATCCCGCGCACCCCGCCAATTTCGGGCGGCTCTGCACCAAGGGCGCGACGGTGGCGGAGAC
Organism: Chthoniobacterales bacterium; assembly: GCA_038226705.1. Taxonomy (GTDB): domain Bacteria; phylum Verrucomicrobiota; class Verrucomicrobiia; order Chthoniobacterales; family SZAS-18; genus SZAS-18. Next base: position 56,227 of record JBBRQH010000017.1, read on the forward strand.
CATTCACGTGCCCGGTCGCCTGACTTCGGCGCAGACGCGTCTTTCCCGCGAGCACACCTTCGCGCCGATCGGGACCGAGGAGGCTCTCGACCAGGTGGCGGAGGAAATCCGCACCACCCTCGAGACCCACGGACCCGACGCCGTGGCGTTTTACATCTCGGGCCAGCTCAGCACGGAGACGCAATACCTCGCCAACAAACTGGCGAAGGGATTCCTGCGCACCAACCACATCGACAGCAACTCGCGGCTTTGCATGGCTTCCGCGGCGGCGGGCTACAAACTCGTATTCGGGGCGGATGCGCCGCCCGGGCACTACGAAGATTTCGAGCACGCGGATGTCTTTTTCGTGGCGGGGGCGAATCCGGCCGATTGCCATCCGGTGCTCCACCAGCGCTTGCGCCGCCGCATGCGGGAAAGCGGCGCGAAGTTGATCGTGGTGGATCCCCGCCGCACGGCGACGTCCGCCGATGCCACCCTGCATCTCGCGCTGCAGCCCGGCACGGACCTCGCCTTGCTGCACGGCCTGCTGCACCTCCTCGTGAAGATGGAGCGCCTCGACCGCGAATTCATCGCCAAGCACACCGAAGGCTGGGAGGCCCTGGCGGCGTTGCTCGAGACCTTCCCGCCCGCCCGCGTCGCAGCTCTCACCGGCCTCGCGGTGGATGATCTTATCGCCGCAGCGCGGATGCTGGGCGAGGCCCATGCGCTCGTCTCGCTCTGGACGATGGGGCTCAATCAAAGCACCCACGGCACCGCGCACACGCTCGCGCTTTGCCACCTCCATCTCGCGACCGGCCAGATCGGGCGGCCCGGGGCGGGGCCGTTCTCGCTGACCGGCCAGCCGAACGCGATGGGCGGACGCGAGGTCGGGTACATGTCCGGCGGTTTGCCCGGACAGCGCTCCGTTAATGATCCGCTCGACCGCGCCGAGATCGAGGCGCTTTGGAGCTTGCCCGCCGGTTCGATCCGAGACCGTCCGGGCCACGACGCTGTCGCGCTTTTTCGCGCGATCAACGCCGGCCAGATCAAATTCCTTTGGGTTATCGGCACAAATCCCGCGCTCTCCATGCCGAACGCTGCGGAGGTCCGGCGCGCGCTCGCCTCCGTCGACACGCTCGTCGTGCAGGAAACGTACGCGGGAACCGAGACCGCACAGCACGCGCACATCGTGCTACCAGGATCGCTCTGGTGCGAGGCGGACGGCACCTATGTGAATTCCTCGCGCATGCTCACGCCGGCGCCCCGCGCGATCGCGCCGCCGGGGGCGGCCTGCGCGGACTGGGAAATGATTTGCGGCGTCGCGCGGCGACTGGGCCACGGCCCAGCCTTTGCCTACCGCGACGCCGCGCAGGTCTTCGCAGAAATCCGGCGGAGCGCGAACCCGCGCACCGGCTACGCGCTGCCCGATTTTTCGGACGCACCCGTTCCCACCTGGGGCGGGATCCGGCGCTATGCCGGTCATCGTTTCGCCACGCCAAATGGCCGCGCCCGCTTCGTCCCGCGCGACTTCGCGCCGCCAGCGGAGGTCGCGGATGAGGAGTACCCGTTTACCCTCCTGACCGGAAGAACCGCCAACCAATGGCATACGCGCACGAAAACCGGCTTGGTGCCTGCGCTGAACAAACTCGATCCCGCGCCCTTCCTCGAATTGAATGAAGAAGACGCCGTGCGCCTCGGCGTCTCGGCCGGCGATCCGGTCCGCCTCGTCTCCCGGCGCGGCGAGGCGGTGCTGCCGGCGCGACCCACCGACGCCGTGGCGCCAGGAGTCTGCTGGGCGCCGATGCATTGGGATGACGCTGCCGCGATCAACCTGGTGACAAGCGATGCCACCGACGCGGATTCGAAACAGCCGGAGCTGAAGTGCTGCGCCGTCGCGCTCGTTCGGGTCGCGGCACCCGCGGCCAAAAAACAGCTCGCCGCCGCGGCCCTGAACGCGAGCGATCTTCCCATCGCCCCGGCCGCTGGTCTGCCCTATCTCCCGGAAACGGCACCCTTCACGGAGGAACAGCGGATGTGGCTGAACGGCTTCCTGGCTGGCTGGCTTACCGGCGGACCGGCCGTCCCATTGCCAGCCGTCCCGGAAGCTCCCAAACGCACGCTGCAGATCGCCTTCGGCAGCCAGACCGGCAACGCGGAGGGGATCGCCAAAAAGCTGCGCGCGAGCGCCGAGAAGTCTGGCTTCGCGCCGAAGCTGACGGAATTGAATGCCCTCGCGCTGGATGCCTCCGTGCCGCTCCTCATCCTCACGAGTACGTGGGGAGAAGGCGATCCCCCCGACAACGCTTCCGACTTCTGGGACAAGTTGGGGAGCGGCGTGCATCCGCGCCTGGATGGCCTCCGCTACTCTGTCCTCGCGCTGGGCGATCCGAACTACGAGCAGTATTGTGGCTTCGGAAAGAAATTGGACGCGCGACTCGCCGCACTCGGGGCGCACGCGCTCGTACCGCGCTGCGATTGCGACACGCAATTTGAGGCCCCGGCGGCAGCGTGGATCGCGACGGCGCTGGCCGCATTCGAACGCGCCACCGACGAGACGCCCGCCGCCGAGAAATTCTCGAAGGACAATCCCTTTCCCAGCCAGGTGCTGGTGAATCGGGCCCTGTGCGCCCCCGGCTCGGCCAAGGACACGCGCCACTACGTGCTCTCGCTCGCGGGTTCCGGCCTTCGCTATGAACCGGGCGATGTCCTCGGCCTCCTGCCGGAAAACGCGCCGGCCGCGGTCGAGGAAATTCTTCGCGCCCTCGGCTGCGACGGCGAAGAGGAAGTGCCGGGGGCGAGCGGAGCCGCGACCTCGTTGCGCCTCGCCCTCACGCGCGACTACGCCATTCGACCGGCTTCGCGCGTCCTGGCCGAGCGGCTGCGGCCCGACCTGTCCAAGCCGGAGCTGGACGCCTGGATCGGTGGGCGCGAGCTCATCGACCTGCTGCTCGAGACCGACACGAAGCCCAGTCCCGCCGAGCTCGCCGGCGCGCTGCGAAAACTGACGCCGCGCTTGTACTCGATCGCTTCGAGTCAGAAGGCGCATCCCGATGAGGTGCATCTCTGCGTCGATACCGTGCGCTACGAAACGCATGGCCGGGAGCGCGCAGGCGTCGCATCGGTCTATCTCGCCGAACGCACCGGGGGCGAAATCCGAGTCCCGCTTTGGATCCAGACGGCGAAACACTTTCGCCTGCCCGCCGATCCCGGAAGACCCATCATTATGATCGGCCCCGGGACGGGGATCGCCCCGTTTCGCGCTTTCCTGGAGGAACGGGCCGTGACCGGGGCGCGCGGCGCGAACTGGCTCTTTTTCGGAGCACCGCATGCAGCCAGCGAGTTTTTCTATCGCGACGAAATGGAAGCCTGGCAGCGCGACGGCGTGCTGGCCCGGCTGGATCTCGCCTTCTCGCGCGACCAAGCCGAAAAGGTCTACGTGCAGCACCGCCTGCTCGAACAGGCGCCGGAAATTTGGCGCTGGCTCGAGGAAGGCGCGCATTTTTACGTGTGCGGCGACGCCGCCCGCATGGCGAAGGATGTCGACGCGGCCCTTCATGTGGTAATCCGCCACGCCGGCGAGAAAACGGAGGACCAGGCCCGGGAGTACGTGGCCGCCCTCAAGAAAGCCGGCCGCTACCAGCGTGATGTGTATTGATCGCACGTTCCCGCCGAGTCACCGGCCCAATCGTTTTCTTTGAACGCCATGTCCCAAAGCTTCTCTGGCGCCCAAAAAGAATATCTGGCCGGCTTCATGGCCGCGGTCGCGCAACGCGGGCTCGCGCCCTTTGCGGGCCTGGCGGCAAACGGGCGTTTCACCGCGGACGAGCACGGCGCGCCCGAGAATCTCGCGGCGGCGCCGCCGGCCCCGAAAGAGGACTCGATCTTCGGCACACCCATTTCCGAACTTTGCAAACAAGAGCAATGGAAGCTCGAGCGCCACGGTTTGGACATTTGGGACCGGCTGACCGCGCACACGGAGGAAAACAAATTTCCGGATGACCAGGACACCTTTTACTTCCGTTACCACGGCCTCTTCTATGTCGCTCCCACGCAGAACTCCTTCATGCTGCGCTGCCGCATCCCCGCGGGAGAGGTAAACGCACACCAACTCCGCGGCCTCGCGCATATCGCGGAGACCTGGGGCGGCGGTTATGCCCACGTAACGACGCGGGCCAATCTCCAGATCCGCGAAATTGCCCCCCGCAATTTGTTGAAGGTCCTCGCGCATCTCCACGGGATTGGCCTGACCGCGAAAGGCGCGGGTGTGGACAACATCCGCAATCTCACGGTTACCCCCACAGCGGGATTCGACCCGGAGGAATTGATCGATCCGCGCGCTCTCGCGCACGCGCTGAGCCAGTTCATCCTGAACTCGCGCGACATGTTCGGCTTGCCGCGGAAATTCAACATCGCCTTCGACGGCGGCGGTTCCATTTCGTGCGTCGCCGATACAAACGACATCGGATTTGTCGCCGTGCGTTTGGGCGATGGGCACGCGCTGCCGCCCGGGGTGTATTTTCGCCTGGAACTGGCTGGCATCACCGGGCACAAGCAATTCGCCGCGGACTGCGGCGTGATGGTGCGCCCGGAGCAGTGTCTCGCCGTCGCGGCGGCCGTGATCCGCGCCTATGCGGAGACGGGCGACCGGACCAATCGCAACCGCGCCCGGCTCAAATACGTGGTCGACCGGCTTGGCCTGGCCGAATTCCTGCGCCGCGCGGAAGCCAAGCTCGATTTTGTCCTGCCGCGTCTGGCGCGGGAATACTGCGAACCGCGCCCCGCGCCCCGGGCGCAAGGCTGGCTCGGGATTCATGCCCAGCGCGATGCGGCCCTGCGTTACGCCGGGGTCGCGGTGCCTGTGGGCTTCCTCACCGTCGCCCAGCTCCGCGGTCTTGCGACGCTCGCCGAGCGCTTTGGCACGGCGGAACTGCGGCTCACGGTCTGGCAGAATCTCCTCATTCCCAATGTCCCGGAGGAGCGGATCGGCGCGTTCGGCGACGAACTCCGCGCCCTGGGGCTGAACCACACCGCTTCGCCGGTGACGGGAGGACTCGTCGCCTGCACCGGAAACACCGGTTGCAAATGGGCCGCCACTGCCACGAAGGCGCACGCGCTCGAGTTGGGCAGCTGGCTGGAGGAACGCGTGCCGCTCGACGTCCCGGTCAACATTCATCTGACCGGTTGTCCGCACTCCTGTGCCCAGCACTTCATTGGCGACATCGGGTTACTCGGCACGCGGATCGGCCCCGAGAAAATCGAAGGATACCATGTGTTCATCGGCGGCGGCAGCGACGACCGCCAGGGCTTGGCGCGCCAGATCGCAACTGGGGTTCCATTTGCCGAGGTGAAGCCGTTGCTCGTTGGAATATTGCAGGCGTATCTCGATCGGCGGGAAAGCGGGGAAACCTTCCGGGATTTCGCAGGCCGATTGTCGGAAACGGAGCTGGGCACGTTCGCGGTTCCGGCCGGGAAGTGAAACGGACCAATCGAGGGATGGGAGCGACGCGGCGTAGGCCAGCGGCACTAACCGACTCGATCGCAAGCTTCTGGCATGCATCATGCAGCAAATGCCTGCGTGAGGTTTTCCCCCGCCCTCCTGCTTCCACTCGCTTTTGTGTTCGCGACCGGCTCCCGAGCCGAGCGCATCAATCATGCTGGCCGCATTCTCGGCCCGGTGCCGGTGGTCGCCACTCCCATTCTCTTCAACACGGCAGCGGCGGATGCGGTGGTTTCCGCGCTTCAGATCATGCCGCTGGACAGTCCGTGGAATGAGGACATTTCCCGACTTTCCCTGCTTTCCAACTCCCTCGCCATCATCGGCCAGATCAACAGCGATCTCGCCACCAGCCGCCGCACCCTGCGCGCCTTCTACGAGATGAATTTCGTGCTGGTGCCCGATGCGCAGCCGACCATCCAGATTCCTTTTTTCTATGCACCGGATGAGTCGGATCTCGACGGCGGCATCTTCCCCAACGGGCTCTATCCCATCCCCTCGAACCTGCCCATCGAAACTTGGCCGCGCGATTCGGGAACGCTCACGCTGGACGAATGGCAGCGCGACATCAACAACACGAACAGCGACCGACATTCCATCACGGTGCAACCGGGCACGGGCAACTTCTGGGAAACCTGGCAATGCAAGAAGCTCTCCGACGGGTCCTGGCAGGCGGCGAATGGCGCCAAATTCTCCCTCGCCTCAAATGCAATTCGTCCTGCCGGCTGGACCTCCGGGGATGCAGCGGGGCTGCCGATGTTTCCGGCGCTGGTCCGCTACGATGAAGGCATGCGCGGCCAGATCGAGCATGCCCTGCGCATTGTCGTGGCGGCCACCCGGGCAAACTACATTTATCCGGCTAATCACAAAACGGGCGCCTCCACCAATGTGAATCAGCCGGCCATGGGCCAGCGGCTGCGGCTGCGCGCCGACTACACGCCCCCCAACACCTGGAGCGTGACGGAGAAGGCTGTCGTTGCGGCGCTCAAGAAATATGGCGCTCTCGTGGCGGACAACGGGAACTTCCTCTCAATTTCCGTCTGTCCCGATGATCGCTGGGCGGCGAACGAGTTCACGCATCTTTCCGCCATCGCCGTGACCGACTTCGAGATCGTCCAGACGACCGGTCCAACGGGAGGTCCGCGTTCCCCGGGCGCGCCCACGGTGGCGGCCGGTTCGGATCGCCACGCGCTTCCGGGCGAGACCATCACCCTCAATGGTTCGCTGACTCCCGCCGGCTCCGGTGCGACCATCTTATGGCGACTTTATTCCGGCCCCGCGGCCGTGGCTTTTGGCAACACCGCGCAACTCGCCACCACCGCCACCTTTAGCCAGCCCGGGGTCTACACGCTGATGCTGAGCGGAAACGACACCGTCCACACGTCGGCGTACGATGCGATCGTCGTGCGGGTTTCGGCCGATCCGACGGTGAACCATTCCGGCAGTGACGCGCACTTCCAATTCAGCAGCTTCGTGGGCGTCACCTACCGCGCGGAGAAATGCTCCGATCTGACCGCGGGCTGGACCGTTCTCGCCAATAACGTGACGGGCACGGGCGGGGTGATCGACGTCACTGATCCGGGGGCGTGGAGCGCGGGAAAACAGTTCTATCGGGTGGTGATCCCATAGGGTTGGGGTCGGGCCATTTGCTTGGGCCCCCTTCCCGTTCCCGGACGGGTGCGTTAGCGTGGCCACAATGCGACTTCTCCGCGATTGTTTTCGGAATGCCTGCCTGGTCGCGGCCTACGTTTACGCGGGGCTTCACTTCGGTTTTGGCAGCTTGGTGGCGGTTTTGCTGCGCGTGATTCCCGCGGGTCCACGCCGCGAAGCGGTCGGCCGCCGGCTGATCACCGCGCTGACGAAGAGCTTCACCTGGTTCATGGAATTTTCCGGGGTCATCCAGGCCGATTTCAGCGCCTTGCAGCCCCTCGCCGGTCGCCGCGGTCTTATCGTCGCCGCCAATCACCCTTCGCTGCTCGATGCCCTCTTTCTCCTCGCGAAGATCCCGGGCTCCTTCTGCGTCGCGAAAGGCGCGCTGATGCGCAACCCGTTTGTCGGTCCCATGGCGCATACTGCGGGTTATGTCGGCAACGACAGCACCGCCCAGCTCTTCAAGCAATGTGTCCGCCGCGTGCAGGCGGGTGAGACAATGGTCATTTTTCCGGAAGGGACGCGCACGCGGCAGGCGCCGCTCGGCCCTCTCCAACTCGGCTGCGCCCTGGTCGCGTGTCGCGCGGGGGCGCCGATCCAAACGGTGTTGATCGACGCGGCGCTGACGTTTTGTGGGCGCGGTCCGCGCGACACGTTTTTCCCGCCCATGCCCACGCCGTACGTTTTTCGGCTGGGACCGGAGATCCAGCCGAAGCCGGAGGATTCCCCGCGCGAGGTCTCAGCCTTGCTCGCGGAAGCGCTGCGGGCCAATCTCTCGCAGTGAATGGCTGATCCCGTCCCCGTCCCATCCCGCGGTGTCGTCGTCCTGCCCAGCTTCAACAGCGGCCTGAAATTGCGCGAGACGGTGGCGGCCGCGCTGGCCTGCTGGGCTCCGGTCTGGGTCGTGGTGGATGCGAGCACGGACGGAAGCGAGCGCGATCTTGAGACGCTGGAACCGGACCTCACGCGCCTGCGCGTTTTTCGACGCACGCGAAACGGCGGGAAAGGAACCGCGGTACTGGACGCCCTGCGCGAAGCCAAGCGGCAAGGCCTGGAAGCTGCCCTGGTCATGGATGCGGACGGGCAGCACCCCGCCCAGTGCATCGGCCGATTCTTCGAGCAGGCTTTCGCGCAGCCCGATGCCATGATCCTCGGTGCGCCGATCTTCGACGCCGCGGCCCCGCGCGCCCGCGTGCAAGGCCGGCGGGCCGGGAATTTCTTCACCCGGCTCGACACCGCCGGCGGGGATATTCTCGATTCGCTCTTCGGCTTTCGGGTCTATCCGGTGGCCGCCACGCTCGAGATCATGGAGTCGATCCACACGGCCCGGCGCTATGACTTCGACAGCGAGATGGTCGTCCGGCTGTATTGGGCCGGAGTGCGTCCGCTGAACATTCTTGTACCGGTCCGATACTTCAGCGCGGCAGAGGGCGGTTCGTCTTATTTTCGGTACCTGCCCGACAACCTTCTGCTCATTGCGATGCACACCCGGCTGTTTCTCGGCATGGTGCGCCGGTTCCCGACCTTGCTGCGGTATCGAAAACGCCCGCGGTTGGCCGTCGAACGCCTGGAATGAAAGCGCCGCTCGAAATGCCCTATTCTGCTCCGTCCAGCCTCGTGCGGGCCGCCCCGGCGGTGGCGCTCGCGGCGGTGGCCTACGGCGTGATACGCGGCAGCATCCCGGCCCAAGCGCTGTTGCATGCCACGATCGCAGTGGTCTGCGGTGCCTCCACCTGGCCCAACTGCCGCTGGTTCGGCGACGTGATCCTGCGCTTCCCCACCCCGCGGCGCGAAGTCTGGCTGACCATCGACGATGGGCCCGATCGCGAAGACACCCCGCGCATCCTCGACTTGCTCGAGAAGCATGCTGCGCGCGCGACGTTCTTCCTCGTCGGGGCGCGCGCCGAACAAAACCCGGATTGTGTGCGCGAGATCGTGCGGCGCGGGCATGGCATTGGACAGCATTCCCACACCCATCCCTCTGCGAGTTTTTGGGCGGCGCTGCCCGGCCGCGTAACGCAGGAAATCGACTTGGCGCAGAATGCCATTATCGCCGCCGGAGCACCGACGCCCCAGTATTTTCGGGCCCCCGTCGGCCTGGCGAATCCCTTTGTGCACCACGCAGTGCGGCGGCGCAGCTTGCGGTCGGTGGGATGGTCCGCCCGCGGCTTCGACACACTCGTGACGCAACCTGCACGCGTCGCCGCGCGAATCAGCCGGGAGCTTTCTCCGGGAACAATCATTCTGTTGCACGAAGGGCATCGGGATACGGCGGGCCATTCGTACAATCCGGCGTGCATCGAGGCCGTGCTCACCCTGCTGAAACGCGACGGCTATCGTTGCGTGCTTCCCGGCGTTTGAACTTCAGGCGCGGCGGGTGAACTCCAGCAGATAACTGTTGAAAGGGGTCCAGCCCCAAAGTGGCTCGATCCGGGCGGTGAACAAATCCGGGGGAAAGTGCCGCGCGATTCCTTCCCGGGTCGGAAAATGCAGAACGCGCGGGCGGATCCAGCCACTGAAATTCAGGAGCCGTTCCTCGAGGGCGGTGGCCCGATGGCGCCAACTTCCGTCTGCCAGGGCGTTGCGGATGAAGACGGTCCCACCCTCCGCCACGGCGGTGGCAGCGGCGCCCAGGAGGGCGTTCTGGCGTTCGGGCGGGAGGTAATGCACGACATCGAGCAGGAACACGTGGCCGCGAAAACCACGGACTGCGTCGAGCGCATCACCCACGTTGAAGCGCAGATCCTTCCAATCCGAGGAGGCCGCCGCATCCCGGGCGGCATCAATTTTTCGCTGGTCGAGATCGACGCCCTGCACCGGCAGGCGCAAGCCGTGTTCGCGGAGGAAAAAAGCGAGCAGTCCCAGCCCGCAACCGACATCGAGCAGAGGTCTCCCGGGCCATTGTTTTTCCACCTGCTGCACGCATTCGAGCGCCGCGGCAAAGGCCGGGTCGGCCTGCAGTTTGCCGCGCGCGTACCCCTGGCACCAGCGGGTGCGATACCGCGCGGCGATGCGCGCGATCAGGAGTTTGTCGCTGGTTCTCATTGCAGAAGTGCTGAATCCGGACATGAGATTCCGCCCATGTCGAGCCAAGCACGAACCCCTCCGTCGTGGGGAAAACTGGCTTTGTCTTGGCTGATTTGGGCTTGCTGTGCGCTCACGCTCGGCTGGGCCCTCGATCGCAGCGCCCGGGCGGCCAGCGCCAGCGGCGGCCCGGCCGGCCTCGGGATCGGGCTCCTCCACGGCGCGCTCATGCCCATGGCGTTTCCCGGCCTCCTGCTCGGGCACGATGTGGAAATCTACGCCGCCTCCAACACCGGCCGCAGTTACAAGCTCGGTTACACGCTGGGGGTGAATGCCTGCGGGGCAATTTTCTTCGGGCTGACATTCCGCCGCTACTCGAGGGTGCGTCGCCGCCTCCAGGCGGACCGCGATGCGACTTCCGATGCACCCCCCACTTGACCATCCAGATCGGCTTCCCGTGATCACGGGGATCGGTTGTGTCACGCCACTCGGGGCCACCCTGGGTGAAACGTGGCCGCGCCTGCTGCGAGGCGAGGACGCGGCGGGGCCTGTGACCGTCTTCGATGTCTCCGGCGCCCGCTGCAAGATGGCCGCCGAGTGTGTCCTGCCGCCCTGGCCCGACCTTTCCCCCAAGGCCCTTTCGCGGCTCTCGCGGGCGTCGCGGCTCCTTCTGCCTGCGGCACGTGACGCCCTCACCCAGGCCGGACTCCTCGGGGCGAGGGCGCCGTCGATCGACGGAATCGCTCTCTCGATTTCCACCACTGCCGGCGCCATGGGCTGGGGCGAGGATTTTCTGCGCCGAGTCCTCGCCGGGGCGCGTACCGGCTTGCTCGAAACCATCGGACGCCAGCAGCCGCAGCAACAGATCCTCGATCTGCAAATCGCTCTCGGCTTCGACGCCGGGTCGGTCTGCATCCTGGGCAACGCCTGCGCGAGCGGAGCAAATGCGCTTGGCCATGCCGCCGACCTGCTCTGGAGCGGGGCCGCCGAGATGGTACTGACGGGCGGCTTCGAAGCGCTGACCGAACTGGTCTACCTCGGCTTCGATTGCCTGCAGGCTTCGTCCACGGATCGCTGCCGTCCCTTCGATCTCGCGCGCTCCGGTCTGTTGATGGGCGAAGGCGCCGCCATGTTCGTGCTGGAAACAGCTTCATCCGCCCGCCGCCGCGGCGTCGAGCCCCTGGCGGTGCTGGCGGGTTACGGACATTCCACCGATGGCCATCATCTTACGCAACCCAGTCCCGATGGGCGCGCCCTGGTCACCGCGATGCGGCGGGGGGCGGAGCGGGCCGGTCTCGCGCCCGCCGACGTTGGCTACGTGAACGCGCACGGGACCGCGACCCCTATGAACGATGGGACGGAAGTGGCCGCCTACCGCTCCTTTTTCGGCGACGAACTTCTGCCGCAGGCACGCGTAAGTTCGACCAAGGCCGTCATCGGCCATACGCTGGGAGCCGCGGGGGCCATCGAGGCCGCCTTTGCGATTCAAGCGCTCCGAACCGGAAAGCTACCACCGCAAATGCAGACGCGCGCTCCCATCCCGGAAATCGCGGCCTCGCTCGTGCCCGCCGGTCTGCCGGTGGTTTCTGGACTGCGGTCGACCGCGAGTGTGAACCTCGGCTTCGGGGGTTCCAATGCCGCCCTTTTCTTTCGTCCGTTTTCTGACTTCACGTAATGCCTGCGCTTTTTCCGCTCGAAGTCATCGGCGCTGGCGCGGTCAGTCCCGCGGGCTGCGGTGTCGAGTTTTTGCTGCAGCCCGCGGCGCTTGAGGTCGCACCGATGCCCTCGCTTCGTCCCGGGGCGAAGCACGCGTATCCGACATTTCGCGTCCCGACCGCCGCCGCGCCGCTGGTTCGCTGGTCGCGCGAGCCCCGCCTGCGCCGCGCCAGTCCGGTTTCACATTTCTTGGTGGAAGCGGCCACGCAGGCGCTGGCTGGTCACGATCGCGCCGCGCTCGGCCGCCTCGGGATCGCGACTGCGTTCTTTACCGGTGCGCCCGCGTACTCGCGCCGATTTTTCCAGGGAGTCCTGGAGCGCGGCCAGGGCGCCGCCAGTCCGGCACTTTTCCCGGAGACGGTCTACAACTCGCCCCTGAGTCACACGGCCGCGGTGCTCGGCGTCGAAGGCGCCGCCTACGCGCTCGTTGGGGACGAATCGGCCTGGGTCGAAGCGATGCGTACGGCCGCGGTCTGGCTGGCGCGCGATGAAGTGGACACCGTGCTCGTGCTCGCCGCTGAGGAATTGGACATCGTCTGTGTGGAGGCGTACGCCGTCGCGGGCTGGTTCCGGCACAGCCCGAATCCTTTCATTCCCGCGGAAGGCGCCGCCGCCCTTTTGGTGCGTCGTCCTCAGGGCGAGGCCCCCCGCCAGATTAGAGCTCTCGCGCCCACCTGCTCCTACCGGGATCGGAAGGGCGCGGAGCGTGCCGCCCGAAAATGTTTGGCGAATTTCGATCCCGCCCTGCCCGTCGCCCCGACCGCGCAAGGCACCTGGCTGGACGCGATCGAACGCGACGCCACCGCCGATCGCCCGCACTTGGCGCCCGGTCCGTCCTTGGGCCAAGCGTTCGTCGCCTCGGCCGGCTGGCACACGCTGCGTGCGCTTTTTGGCCCTGGCACGGGCGAAGTTCTGGTTCCCGTCTTCGGACAAAACCAGGCGATTTCCGCGTTGCAGTTGCGGGCGGCGTGACCTACCGAAAACCTGCATATGGAAGTGAAGCTCAATGACCTGAAGGTTCTTCTGGTGGAGAACTGCATGCTCAAAGTGACGCCGGAGGAAATCGAGGCGGAAACTCCGCTCTTCGGCCCGGGCGGTCTGGGGCTGGATTCCATCGACGCGATGCAGATGACCCTTGCGATCGAAACCTCCTACGGCGTACCGATCAAGGATCCCGTCGTCGCCCGTGAAGCACTCCGCACGCTGGGCACCCTGCGCGATTGGCTCGCCGTCCAGACCCCTGTCGCCAAGACCGAATCCGCGCCTGCTGCGACATGACTGCGCAAGCCTCACCCGAACATTTCGACGTTGTCGTCATCGGCGGCGGCCCGGGAGGCAGCACGGCCGGCACGTATCTCACCCGGGCCGGAATGAGCGTGCTCATTCTCGAGCGCGAAAAGTTTCCCCGCTTCCACATCGGCGAGTCGATGCTGCCCCACAGCAACGACATCTTTCGCGAGCTCGGCGTCTGGCCGGCACTCGAGCGCGCCGGATTCATGCGCAAACTGGGCGCCGATTTCGCCACGGCCAATGGCGGCCGCTTCCAGCGTTTTTGGTTCCGCGACGGACTCGGCTCCCCTTACGCGCAAACTTTCCAGGTCGAGCGTTCGCGCTTCGACGAGATCCTGCTCGATCACGCCGCCGGCAGCGGTTGCACCGTCCGGCAGGAGGCGCGGGCCTCCGAATTGAATCTCGGCGAGAACGAGACCGAGCTCACCTACCTCTGGCGCGGCGAGCAGCGCCGGGCGCGCTGCCGCTGGCTGATCGACGCCACCGGACGCGACACCTTTGTCGGCAAGAAATTGGGCATGCCGCGCATTCCGACTCAGTCCGATCGGCGCATCGCGACCTACGCCCACTACCGGGGCGTGGGGCGAAACGAAGGCGATGCCGCCGGCAACATCACGATCTACCGCATCAACGGTGGCTGGTTCTGGTTCATCCCGCTCGACGCCGAGAAGACGTCGGTGGGGTTCGTGCAGCGCAACGATGACGCGAAGGCGAGCGGATTGGGACCGGACGAGCGCCTCGCGCAGATCATCACCAGCCATGGGGCTCCGCGCGTGCGCATGCAAAACGCCGAGATGATCGGGGACGTTCACACCACGGCGGACTACAGCTACTGCTTCGAGAATTTTTCTCCGCATCCTCGCGTGCTCTTCGCGGGCGACGCCGCCGGCTTTACCGATCCCATCTTTTCCTCCGGGGTGATGCTGGCGCTGAAGTCGGGCCGACTCGCGGCCCGGGCGATCAGCAAGGCGGAAAGCGAGCGGCGTGCCGCGCTGCCGGCGAGTGTGCGCCGCGCCTACACGAAGGAAGTGCGGCGCATGATGACGATCTACGTGAAGCTGATCGACGCCTTCTACGACGATCCTTCGTTCGAGATTTTCATGCATCCGGTGCCCAAGCTCGACATCGCCCGCGCGGTCCTGGCCGTGGTGGGCGGGCTCACGGAGATGCCCTTTGCCTTGCGCTGGCGCTTGTGGGTGTTCCATTTCCTGGCGCGGCTCCAACGGCGTTTTCAGATCGCGCCGAAAATCGATTTCGCGGCGGAACAAGGAAAGCCGCGGACACCGGCTCCTGTCGCCGCTCCATGAGCGCAGGCGGCCCCGGGAAGCGGCCGTTCGGATTTTCGCCCGCCGCCTGGGTCGCTGCCGCGCTCGTCGCGGCCGGAGCCTGGAGCGCGCTGACGATTCGCTTCCAGACGGAACTCACGCCGCTTTTCCCACCCGGCCTCGCCGCGGTGCGCGCCATTCGCGCGCTCGAGGCTTCTGCCGATGAAAACGCGGTCCTTCTCGTGCCCGTCCCCGGATCCGCCGTTTCGCCGGAGCTCGCGGAAGAAGTGGCGACGCGCCTGCGACTCCTGCCGGACGTGGCCGAGGCGGAGCCCTGTCTCATGCCTCCCGGTGTCTTGGCCAAACTCGCCGCCGCGCGGGTCGCCGCCCTGCCCGAGGCCGCGTTTGCGGAGGTGACCGCAGTCCTCGCGAATCCGGCCGAAATGGCGGCGCGCCTCGAGCGCACGCGCGGCGACATGCTTGGCGCCCTCGATCCCGGGTTGCTCGCCCTCCGGCGCATCGATCCGTTGCAGCTCCTGCCGAGTTCGCAAAACGGCTCTGCTGCCCCCGCCTCGCCCGTTCTCGTCTGGGTGCGGGCGCGCGGCGATCTGCGTTCCTTTGAAGCCTGCCAGGAGTTCGTGCGCCACGTCCGAGCCGCCGCGGCACAATTCGCGCCGGGCCGTTATCTCCTGACGGCCCGTCCGGTCTTCGCCGCGGAGATCAGCGCCCAGATGCAGCGCGACATGATCATCATGGTTGGCGTAGCGGTCGGACTCGTCGCGGCGGTCTTTTGGATCTACTACCGCACGCTCGCCGCGCTGGGAGCCATCCTTTGGGTGCAGGCGCTCTCGGTCCTCGCGGCCCTCACGGTCGGGCGGCTCTGCTTCGGCGAGCTGAATGTGATTGGCGTTTCCTTCGCCGCGGTCCTGCTCGGCGTCGGCATCGACTACTCGATCCTGGTCTTTCACCATTTTGCCATGGGCGAGCGCATGGATTCGCCGCACTGGCCCGTCTTGCGACGCGCCGTGCGCCTGAGCGCCCTGACCACCGCCGGCGCCTTCGGGGTGCTCGCGCTGGCTCAATTTCCGATGCTCCGACAGCTCGCGGTCCTGGTCGCGGCCGGACTGCCCGCCGCGGCGTGGTTTTCCACCACGCTTCTCGCCGACCATTTCGAGCGGCGTCCGCCGCCGCCGCGCCGGCGTCTCACCGGCGCAGCCCACCACGTGGCGGATTTTATCGACCGGTTCCGCCGCGTTATCGCGGTCACCGGTGCGCTGGTCATCGTCACCGCGGCGGTGGTCATGCCCGCGTTCGCGCGCACCGGCGATTTGTTCGACCCGGATCTGCAGCATTTTCGCCCGCTTCAGCTCGAGGCCTATCGCGGGCAGGCTGCGCTGGAGGAGCATTATGCCAGGATGTCGGCCGATGCCCCGGCCGCCCGCGCGCTCGGCTCCGCCGCGGTGCGCCGCAACCTCGCCCACTGGACGCCGGGCCGCGCGGAGGCGGTCCGTACGAGTTTGCGTGACGCCGGATTCGAGGACGAATGGGCCGCGCCCACCGCCTCGGTGCTGGCCGAGCTCGATGTCGCGGCCGCGGATCCGGCCGGTCTCGCGGAGCTGGCGGATGGCGGCATCTGGCGGCACCTGAGCGAAGAACTCGGCACCACCGCCCTGGCGGACTTGCAGCGTCTTTCCGGCGTGGCGCTCGTCGGAATTCTCATCCTTTGCTACGCCGCACATCGCTCGCTCAAACTGGTCCTGTTGAACGCGGCCACGCTGGTGGCGGCCTTTGCGCTGCTCTTCGGCGGACTCGCGCTGACGGAGACGCCGCTCACGCTCGTCTCGGTGCTTTGCCTGCCGCTCCTGATCGGACTCACGATCGATTATTCGCTGCACGTCCTGCTCGTGCTGGAGCATTGCGCCGGAAATCTGCGCGAAGCGACCGAACGCCTGGGGGTGCCCATTTCCCTCGCCGCACTGACCGCCATGGCCGGCTTTGGTGCGCCCATGCTGAGCGGCCTGCCGCTCCTCTCCAACTTTGGCTTCGTCATGGATCTGGGGACGCTCGCCGCGGTTCTCGCCGCGCTCTTTTTTCTGCCTGCGTGGCACGTTTTGGGGCGGGCCCCAAAGCCCCCGGCGCCCGAGGAGACCGGCCCGCAGGCCACGCCCCGGCGCTATCCCATCTTTCACAGCGGCCCGGCCTATGCGTTGGGCGCGTGGACCGCGCAACGCGTCCCCCGCGGATTCCTGCGCGCACTCGCCCACCTTTGGGCCCGTCTTTTTGCCGCGGGAAACCCACCGGCGACGGAGGTGCTGCTGCGCAATCTTTCGCTCGTCTGCCACCCGCCTCCCGACAAGAAAGCCGCGACGCGCACCTACCTCAGCTTCGCGGAATCGCTCGCGGATTATTACTGGCTCGGCGGCCGCACCCTGGCCCAGGCGCAGGAACTCATCGGCGATCGCCGTGGCATCGAAATTCTTCGTTCCGTCCACGAGGGTGGACGCGGCGCCCTCCTTTTGACCGCGCACCTCAGCCTCTTTGAACTCGGCGGGGTGGCGCTCAAAGGCATTCTGGATTGCTCCATCGTCGCGCTAAGCCTGCCGGAATCCTCCCCCGCGCTAAGCGAGTGGCGCGCGGCCTTCCGGCGCCGCTGGGGCGTCGAAACGCTCGAGGTGGGGGGCGACGACCAATTCACCTTCCTGGAAATCTCCCGGCTCCTCGCCGCGGGGAGTTTTGTCGCGGCGCTGGTCGATCGACCGCACGGCACCATGCGTTCGAAAGTGCGCCTGCCCTACGGGGAGGCCCTCTTCTCCAGCGGCATCCTCATGATTGCGGCGGCCCGGCGCTGCCCGGTGGTGCCGGTCACCGTGATCCGGCGCGACGACGGGCGTTATGATGTCGAGGCGCACGAACCGTTTTTCGTGGTGCGGCGCGAATCGAACGAGGCGACGCTGCAGCATTATTCGCAGGTGCTCGCGGACGTCTTTGCCCCGATCATTCAGCGCCACCCCGAGCAATGGTACCAATTCGCGCCGCTTCTGCCGTCTTCCTCGCCCTCTTCACCGGCCTGATCCCGGGCCCGGTCAGGGGTGCGCCGGCCTTCGACGCCGCGAGCATTCCCACCCGTTTCGCCGAGCGTCAGCAGCGCAGCCGCACGGTCACGCTTGAGTTCACGCAGACCCTTCGTCTCGCGGGCATGCGACAGCCGCTCGTCAGCCGCGGTCGGATTTTTTACGCCCGGCCCGGCCGCTTGCGGGTGGAATACGAAATCCCCGCCGGCGACCTGTTGCTCCTGCCGGGCGATGGCACCGCCGTGATCCGCAAGGGCACCGGGCGCGCCGTCGAGCGCCGACTCGATGACGCCGCCGGCTCGAGTCCCGAACTGGCTTTGCTGCTGGGACTTTTCGAAGGCCGGCTTTCCCCCGCCGCCGCCGGCCTGCGCCTCGAACCCAAGCCGCCGTCCGGCGATCGTCTCGTCGTGGCGCTGACGCGCGATCCGGCGCGGCCCGCTCCGCGCGGCGGAATCGAGTCGATCGAGACGATCCTTTCGTGGCCGGCGCTCGATCCGCTGGGGGTGAGCGTGCGCTTCGCCCGCGGCGGCGAAGTGGTCTACGAATTCAACAACCTGAAGCGCGATGGGGTGCTCCCGGCCGAAGCGTTTGCCAAGCCATGAGCCTGACGCCGCACGGACCGGGGTTTTCTTTCCTCGATGAGATTGGTCCGCCCGCCGACGGCGGCGCGGGATTGCGCGCGCGGAAATGGCTGGATCCGGAGATGCCTTTTTTCGCGGACCACTTTCCGGGACGTCCCCTCATGCCCGGCGTCCTGATGATCGAGATGGCAGCGCAAACGGCGGGTGCCATTTGGGGCCGCGCGGGCGCCACCGCGGACGCCAAGCCCGAACCCTTCGTGCTCGCGCAGGTGCGCGATTTCCGGCTCAAGCGCACCGTCCCGCCGGGGCGCTGGTTGGAATGTGAAGCCATGCTGACGCGCGAATTCGGCGGGCTGGCGCTGTTTTCCGCCCAGCTTTTCTGCGAGGGCGAAACCGTCGCGACGGGCGAGATTCTGCTGGGGCGTCCGGCCTGAAAATCGCCGCGGCGCGCGCGGCCCTGCACGAGTTCAGCAGGGTCGAGAAATCCAGGAATTGCCTCGCCCGTTCCCGGCGTTGCGCCCTCCCCGCCTGTTTCCTCCCGGCTCGCAAAGCCACCCGGATCAGCCCGCTGCGGGCACGGCGTTCCGAGTGAATTGCGCTACGGCGCGACGTCCGGCGTCGCGTCCCGCCGCAATCATGCCCGCCCGCGTCTTATGCGGAAACAAGCCGGAGCGCGGCGGCGGCGTGTGAATATCGATCACCCGCTTTCCCTTCATTTCGGCGAGGCGGAGACGCAGCGCCGTGGTCACCCCGCAGACGGTGTCGTGCGACGCAGCGTAACCGGACGCGAGCGTCGGCCGGCGCGGCGCACTGCCTTCCCCGCGCACGGCCTCGACCCGGTGCAGAATGATGGTGTGAATGGAGGGATCGTCGAGCCAGTGCTCAAACGGCAGAAACATCGCCACCCCCCCGTCGCACCAGCGCCGGCCGCCGATTTCGCGGTGGCGAAACAAACCCGGCACGGCGCAGCTCGCCGCCGTCCATTCGGAGGCATCGCCGGTCGAGACCACCATGCTCTCGCGGCGATCGAGATCGGTGACGGCGACCTGCACGCGGGGTTGCGTGAAGCTTTCGAGCTTGGGATTTCCCAGCCGGGCGCGGAGAAAGCGCACGAAATTGTCGCCGGAGAAGGCGCCCGAACCATGCAGGCTCAAAATGACTCCGGGCGCGCGCCAGAGCGCGCCCACATCGAAGAAACTACGGCGCAGTCCCGGCTCGAGCACGAAGTCGATCAGTTCCGCGCCCTTGCGGCCGGAGCCGCACACAACAGCGATGAGCGCTCCCGCGGAGGTGCCCGCCACCTGGTCAGGCTCGATCCCCGCCTCATGCAACTCCGCCATGAAGCCCGCGTGCGTATAAAACCCAAAAAACGACGTGCTCAGCGCAACGGCGACGCCCTCTCCCAATCCGTGGCTCATCGCTGTCATCCGCCCCCCGCCGGCGTGAGATCCAAGGTTCGCCACAACTCGGCGGAATCGAGCTTCCCGCGCGCCGTGCGCGGAAGGAGCGGCCGGACGAGCACCCGCCGGGGCAGACCCCATTCGGGCGCCTCCCGCGCAAACTCCGCGAGAAGTTCGGCTTCGGCGCGCGGCGATTCCAAGGCCGCCACCAAGAGGTCGCGCCCCCGTTCGTGCGCGACGCGCACCCAGGCGTCCGTCACGCCCGGCAGCCCGGCGAGCCGCGCCTCCACCGCGCGTGGATCGATTTTTCTTCCACCCACGTTCGCGATCGCGCCGGCCCGGCCGGTCAGAATCAATTCGCCGGACGCATTCCACTCGGCGAGGTCGGGCATGATGAAGTCTCCGCCGGCCAGCGCGACCGCGGGACCGGCCACGTGCACCCGACCACGCCGCAAGGAAACCTGGACCCCTTCCATCGGCGTGCCCACCGCGCGGCCTTCCGCAGCGGCCGTCCCGGTGCGGTCATAGCAGATGCCGCCCGTTTCGGACGAGCCGTAGAAGTTGTGCACCGGGAGACCGAAGCGCTCTGTAAAGGCGGCGGCAACTTCCGCGGGGAGACGCGCGCCCGCGGACAAGACGAGGCGCAATGGCCTCAGGTTCGAACCACCCGGCCACGCCGTCAGCAGCCGAAGGACATCCGGCACGGTGGGAAAAACCGTGGCCCCGTGGGCTTCGATCCACTTGGGGATCTGCGAAGGCAGGTAGCGTTGCGCCGTGATGAGCGGACACCCGTGCTGCAGCAACGGCAGGACGAGATTGCCCAAGCCGTAGGAGTGCCCAAACGGAATGAGGGCGAGGTTGCGATCGCTCGGCAGAAGTCCCATCGTGCGCCAGATATTGTCGCCATCGGCCGCGAGATGATCCGCCCGGCAGAGCACGAGCGCCGGCTGTCCTGAGCTGCCGGAAGTGACTTTGCCCACGACGCGCGATCGCACCGGCTTCGCCTCCGGACAGATCTCCTCCAGGCCGAGCGGCACATGAATGAAACGGGCGCCGAGCGCGCGGGCGGCGCTGCGCTGGAGTTCCGGCGAAAGCGCCCCATCCAGCGGGATGGCGCAGGCGCGCACTTGCTGGAGGGCCAGAAAATTGGCCAGCCATTCGGCGCCATTCGGCAACGCGAAGGCGACGCGTTGTCCGGCCGCGAACCGCAACGGACCACGCGCCAGGGCGGTCGCCGCGTCGTGCAATTGATCGCGGGTGAGCTGCACGCCGGAATCCGCCTCGAGCACGGCGAGCGCGTGCGGAGCCGCCTTGCACGTGGCGTCCCAGAGCGCCGCGAGCGAGGCGGAGGTCGGGCGGGCGCGCATCAGCCGACGGACGGCGCCAGGATGTCCTGCAGGCCCCGGGTGGCCGGGGTACAGCCGGCCTCGGCGATGGCACCGAGTACGCGGTCTTCATCCATGATGAACCGTTCGCGCGTATACAGCAGGTAGTTATCCCGCCACTGCGACGGTGTGAGATTGATGGTGGCGAGATTCGCCCCGGCGCGGATGGCCTGCGCGTAAGTGCCCTTGCCCACGAGATTCATGGCGCTCACGGCCGGAATGATGCGGTCGGGTGCGAGGATGCGCATGGTCGCGAGCGCATTGAGGGTGAGTTCGGCCGAGGCCGCCGGCTCATGCACGAGCGGTGTTTCCGTTCCAGGGATGAAAGGGCTGACGCTCCACCCGGCCAGGGGCAGGCTGGCGAGCAACTCGATCGTCGCCGCGATCATGGCGTCGGACTGACCGGGCAGACCCGCGATGAGGCCGGACGAGACCGCCCAGCCTTCTCCCGCCAGATGGCGAATGGCGGCCAGGCGCTTCTCGATGTCGCCACCGGGCGACTGCATGGCGCGATAGTGCTCGGCGTCGCCCGTTTCCAACTTCAAAATGTAAAAGCCCGCGCCGGCATCCTTCAGCGACGCGTATTCGCGATGCGAGAGGGTACCGAGGCAGACGCTGAAGCCCAGATTGGTGCTCCGGCGGAGCTCGGTAATCAAGGGCAGCACGATCTCGCGCACCGCGATGGGATCCTCCCCGGCCTGGATGTTCAGGTCCGCGATCGAATCCGGTCGATGATTGATGATGAGATCGAGCAGGCGGTCGAGTTCGATCCGGTAGCGGTCGAGCGTGCGATTATCGCGCCGCATGCCGCAGTACGAACAGTTTTGGCGGCAGAAGTTGGAAACCTCCAGGACCCCGCGGACAAAGACTTCACGACCACCAGCCGCGTCCCGTGCCGCTTCGCTCCGGCCATG
This sequence comes from Chthoniobacterales bacterium, assembly GCA_038226705.1. Classification (GTDB taxonomy): domain Bacteria; phylum Verrucomicrobiota; class Verrucomicrobiia; order Chthoniobacterales; family SZAS-18; genus SZAS-18. The sequence goes on from JBBRQH010000017.1 coordinate 77,996, forward strand.
GAGTTCCTCCTGAGCCGGGCCGGTGAGGCGTAACCAGCGCGCAATTTCGCCGGGGGGATGTGTAGAGGAACCACCGCGGATAAACATAAACGACGCGGGCTCTTATCGCGCTTCCTGGCCTTCTGCAATCGCTTCCTCCGGCAGGAAGATCGGAACCCCCTCCCGAACCACGTAACTGCGCGTCCCATCGGACGTTAGGTAAAGTCCGGTCGCCGGGACGGAAACCACCCGGCCATTGGAGGATCGAACCTCTCCCAACGCGACCCTCGCGTTGAACGCCGAGACCGCCGCGGCACCGGCGGAATGCAGGGGTCCCTTCGTCACCGGACAGCGCAGGATGCTCTCCAGGGCACGGGGCACCGATGCTGCTGCCGTGGGCGCGTCGCCGTCTTTTATTCCCTGGTACTCACTGAAGACACCGAGCGAGAGTTCGCGTTCCACTTTCTGAAATCCCGCGCCCGTCAGGGCCGCCAGCACGTCCGCCGGCGGGACCATGAACTCCATCGTATCCCAGTAGTAGCGCATCAGCGCCGCTGCATCGTCACTCTTGGTGAAGATTCGGGTGAGCCGCGGCATCAAGTCGCGGAAATAAAATTTCCACATCATGACCGCGAAGGAACCCGCCGGCTTCGTGACATCGAGAATCAGCACCTTGCCCCCGGGCCGAAGTACGCGGTAAAATTCCGCGAAGGCGCTCGCCAGTCCGCTCACATGCCGGAGCGCAAAACCCATCGTGAGGAAATCGAACGAGGCGTCCGCAAAGGGCAGGAAATCGGCCCCGGCCTGGACGTAGGAGGCGGTGGGCAGGAGGCGACGCGATTCCGTCAGCATGCCGCGACTCGGCTCGAGACACGTTATGGCCGTGGGATCGCCCACCACTTCCGCCACGGCGCGCGCGGTCGGCCCGGTCCCCGTCGCCACATCCAGCACCTGCATGCCGGGCTTCAAGCCTTTGCGTTTCAGGACCTCGCGCCGGTACCATTGCCCGGTGCCAAAAAAGCCCCAGCGTGCGATTCCCTCGTAATGCCGGGCCGATCGATCAAAGATGTCGCGCAGGAACGACTGCTTCTCGCTCAGCGATTCATAGTGCGGCGCCAGCACCGGGTGCGGCTCCGCCAAGGCTGTCTCTCGCTTTTGGTCGTTCGGCATCGTGCAGAGCTAGAACGCGGCTGACGGTCCCACGCAAGGGCAAAGGGGGGGAGCGGGCTGCATTCGACCGCTCCGCGGGCTCCGCTCGTCAACGCGCCGCGGCGTCGAACTGCGCAATCAGTTTCTTCGGCGCCGTGGCGTCATCGATCATGCTGCACTCATCTCCGCTCGAGGATCATCCTCAACCCGTTCCGCGGCCGGAGCGTGATGCTGGCGTAAGGCTCGACCTGAAGTCCTGGCACGCTGCGCGCCCGCCAGCGCTGCGCGAGCGTCGCGAGACACAACGTCGCCTCCATCCAGGCAAAGCTCTCGCCCGCACATTGGCGCGCCCCGCCGCCGAACGGAAAATAGGCGTAACGCGGCAAGGCCGCCTTGAATGCGGGCGTCCAGCGGCCCGGGTCGAAGCGTTCGGGCTCCGGAAAATACTCCGGGCTGCGGTGCACGATATATTGCGGTGTCGCCGCGATCGAGCCGGGTGGAAGCACGTACCCGCCGACTTCCACGGGTTCCATCGCCATCCGCGCGATGATCCAAGCCGGCGGATAAAGCCGCATCGCCTCGGTGAGGATGCGCTCGGTCGTCTCGAGCCGGCGCACATCGGCAAACTCGGGCGCGCGGTCGCCGAGCACCTGCTCGAGCTCGGCGTGGAGGGCGGCTTCCACTTCGGGATGGGTGGCCAGCAAATGCCAGGTCCACGCGAGCGCATTCGCCGTGGTCTCGTGCCCGGCCAGGAAGATCGTCATGGCTTCGTCCCGCACGAGCTGCGCGCTCATGCCCGTCTCCTCGTCGCGCGCCAGCAAGAGCATGGAAAGCAGGTCCCCGCGATCCTCGGGATCGTCGAGTCGCTCGCGGATGAGCCGGAGGATGACCTCGTCCAGCGCCTGGATCGCGCGTCGAATGCGCAGGGTGCTCGGGAGCGGCAGGCGATTCAACACCTCCGCGAACGGCGCGATGAGGCGGTTCACATTGGCCATCATCACTTCCATCGAGTGGGAGATCGTCGCGACGTCGCGCGAGACATCGGAGCCAAACAGAGTGCGAGCGACGATTTCGAGGGTGAGGCGCATCATCTCCCCAGCCATGTCGACCTCCGCGCCGTCCCGCCAGCCCTCTGCGAGGCGCAGTGTCGATTCGCTCATGGCCCGGGCGTAGGCGTGGAGGCGCTCGTGATGGAAGGCCGGATTGACCAGCCGGCGCTGGCGGCGGTGCAGTGCGCCCTCGCTGGTGAGCAGACCGTCCCCGAAGAAAATCTTCGCCCGTTGCAGGCCGAGACCCTTGTGGAAGGAGGCATGGCGCGTGACGAGCACTTCGCGGACCGCCTCGGGCTCGAAGAAAAAGAAGATCCGGCGCGGCCCCACCCGGAAATGGACGGCCTGGCCATACTTGTGCCGGAGCGCTGCGATCGTGGCGAGCGGATCGCGGCGCAACCCGAGCATCGTGCGCATTCCGGCAATGACGCCACGGGGGCCGGGAGGTAGAGCCATGGAAGTGGGCCGCGGCCGGGCCGGGCGGGAGGGGAGAGTTTCGAGAGCAGTCATCCCGAAGCAAGACGCGGCGCGCGCCCGCCGGGTGACGAATCCCGCGCCCCGTGACGCGGACTGGCAAAATATCGTCTCGCGTCGCAGGGCGCCACCGTACTACGCTCATTCTCGATTACCCCCCATCATGGACCAGCTCGAAGAATACGTGACCCACGCCGCGCAGCATCTTACGGCGGAGGAAGTCGAGGAGGCCGTGCGTGCGGTCCCGATGGTCAAGGCGGAGGCGGCGCTCGTCGAAATGCCGCGCGGCTTCCCACAATTACCCGCGCAAGTCGAGTTGCTCTGCCAGTTCATCGAGGATGTGCATGGCGGGCACGTTTCCCGCGAAGACGCCGGCCCGGCCTATCTCGAAGCGGCTTTTGCCGTGCGCTATTTTCACCGCAAGGTCGATGTCATCCCCGATCACATTCCCGGCATCGGCAAGCTCGACGACGCCGTGGTGGTCCAATCGGTGCTGCGGCGCAACGAGGCGATCTTTCAGGCCTATGCCGATCAGCACGACCTCCCCTGGGGCGAACTCAAATCGCTGATGTGACGGACGCGGAAATCCTCGCCCAGTTCGACGAGGAGCGGCAAATGCTCGCGCCGGCCGGGGTCTGCGTCGAGCGAAGCGCCAGCGTCGTGCGGCATCTTCCGCCGCTGGGTCAGGCGCGCATTATCTGGTCGAGCCACGGCGAAGCGGAACTCGACGACGCGATCACGCGGGAGATCGCGTTCTTCCGGGGCGCGCGGCGCGCCTTCGAGTGGAAGGTCTACGCGCATGACCGGCCCTCCTGGCTGCGGGAAAGGCTGGTCTCGCGCGGCCTCCGCGCCGGTCCCGCGGAGGCGCTGCTCGTCCGCGAGACAGGCTCCGCCCAGCCGCTACCCCGCGGCGTGGACGTGCGCCGGGCCGGCACGCCAGCCGAACTCGAGGATTTCTTCACCGTCGAGCGCGCCGTCTGGCCGGGGGACGATTCCGAGATTGAAGACGAGCTGCGGCGCGGCTTCAACGAGCATCCCGAAGCGCGCAGTTTCTACGTCGCTTTCGTGCACGGTCGCGCCGCGGCGGCGGCTTCGATCTCTTATCGCGCCGGCAGCCGCTTCGCCGGGCTTTTCGGCGGATCCACCCTCGCGGAATTTCGCGGCCGCGGCTTATATGCCGCGCTCATCGAGGTCCGCGCGTTTGAAGCGCGCGCGCGCCACGTTCCGTTTCTCACCGTGGACGCGCTGCCCACCAGCCGTCCCATTCTCGAGCGGCTCGGTTTTCGGATGATCAGCACCACCTGGCCCTGTACGTGGTACCCGGAGCGCAACGCGTGAGCACACCAGCCTGGGAGAACGTTTTCGACGAAGCCCTGCGCACGCAGGCGGCGACACGGCGGCATTTGGTGGGCGTTTCGGGGGGGTGCGATTCGGTGTCCCTGCTCCGGCTCCTCCATGCGCGCGGCTGGGAACGGCTCATCGTCTGCCATCTCCACCACGGCCTGCGGGGCCGGCCGGCCGACGCCGATGCGCATTTCGTCGAGCGGCTCGCGCAGCAACTGGGCTATGAAGCGGTCATTGCCCGGGTGGAGGTGCGGCAGGTCGCCGCGGAAAACGGTCTCGGCCTCGAGGCCGCTGGCCGACTGGCGAGGCGCGAGTTCTTCGTCCGCCTGGCCCGGAGGAGGCGCGTCAAAACGCTTTTCCTCGGTCATCATGCCGACGACCAGGCGGAGACTTTTCTCTACCGCCTGCTGCGCGGAGCGGGTCCGCGCGGATTGGGTGCGATGTCACGCGAGAGCTCCCTCGGCCCGCTCATCATCGTGCGTCCGCTCCTGCACGCCTGGCGCTCCGAGGTGGAGGCGCACGCCCGCACGGCCGGCTGGAAATGGCGCGTGGATGCGAGCAACTCCGATCCGCGCTTCGCCCGCAATCGCTTGCGTCACGAGGTGATCCCCGCGCTCACGCAGGCCTGGGGGAAGGAAGTACGCCCGATGCTTTGGCGCGCGGCCGAGATTTTCCGGGCGGAGAACGAGTGGATCGAGGCCCTCGCCGGGTCGTTGCTCGACGCTCCCCCGGAGCATCTTTCCGTCGCCTCCCTCCGCTCCATGCCCCTCGCCTTGCAACGCCGGCTCCTGCAGGCGTGGCTCGGACGCTTCGTGGCCGGGATCGATTTTTCGCAGGTGGAGTCCGCCCGCGCCCTGCTCGACCCCGATCCGGAGGGACATCCGGCCAAAGCCAACCTACCCGAAGGCGCCCATGTACGCCGCTCGGCCGGAAGACTTTGGGTTCAGCTCGCCCCCCCTTGAAGCGGCTGGGATCGGATTCGGCTGAATTCTTCTTCCTGCTTTGGCACCCTGTTTGCTCTCCGAAAGCTTCATTTTTCCTGCCGCCATGATCTCCCGTCGCTTCGTGTTCGGCGCCACTTGCGCCGCCGTCCTGTTTTCCTTCCCGCCGGGCGCGCGCGCGGTCATCGATCAAAATGGGAACGGGATCAGCGATATCTGGGAAATGGTTTATGGCGCGAGTGGCTTGAATCCGTTCGCCGATGACGACGGGGACGGGTTCACCAACTACCAGGAAGCGATCGCCGGCACGAACCCGCGCGACCCGAATTCCAAGCCGCCCGTGCCGCAGCTCGCCATCGCGAACGGTGCCATCACCGTCTCATGGAATTCCGTCGCCGGGAAAGCCTATCGCGTGCAGACGAGCGACACGGTCGATGCCGCTGCGCTCTGGACTAATCTCGGCGGACCGCTTCTCGGCGACGGCACGGTTCTTAGCGCCACCTTTGGGGTCGCCAGCGGAGCGAAAAAATTCTTCCGGATCACGGTGAGCGATATGGATTCGGACGGCGACGGCGTCACGGACTGGGAGGAACGCGCGCTGGGATTCGATCCCTATCGGCCCGATACCTTCAACACCGGTCTCGGCGACAAACAGGTGATCCTGAATGCTCTCGCCTCGGCGAACACCATCACGGTAGCGGTGGTGGATGGCGTCGCCTCAAAATCGCCGCTCGATACCGCCACGCTCCGCTTCACGCGGGCGGGCAACTTGAACGCGGTCACCTCCGCCTACGCGGTCACGGGGACGGCGGTCTCGGGAACAGACTTCCTTCCACTCGCCGGGTCGGTCTCGTTTCCGCTCGGGAAAAACTCGGTCGATCTGGTCGTGCAGGTCGCGCCGGGCGCAACGCTCGCGACCGCAAAGACCGTCATCGTGACTCTCACCACCGGGAGCGGCTACACGATCGGCTCGCCCGCCAGCGCGACGGTAAACTTGTCGCCAACCCCCGCCGCGGGACAGGTCATCCAGGAGATCTGGAATGGTGTGACCGGGTATAGCGACCTGGCGGACATTCCGTTTACGGCGCCGCCCACCAGTGCCCGATTGCTCTCCACCCTCGAGATTCCGCTCAACGCCGGTGACGACTACGGCACGCGGGTGCGCGGTTACATCACGGCTCCCACCACCGGCAACTACACCTTCTGGGTCGCCGGGGATGACGTCGCTTATTTCTATCTCGCCACCGACGACCAGCCCGCCAACGCCACGCTGCGCTCGTACACGGACAGCTACACGAACTCCCGGGAGTGGGGAAAATATCCGACGCAGAAATCGGCGCTCATCGCCCTGACGGCGGGCGCGCGCTACTACTTCGAACTGCAACACCGGGAGTACACGGGCGGAGACAATGCCGCAGTCGGCTGGCTCAAGCCGGGGCAAAGCGGAACCGTGCCGAGCGAAGTCGTGCCCACGGGGGTTCTTTCGCCCTACATCGCACCAGCCACCCCCACCGGACTTTCCACGCTCTACTTTGGGGCCTTGCTGCCCCAGGCGGGTGCTCCCCCGGCGGCGGCCGGCTTCGCCACCGTCCGGCTGGCGCAGGATCAATCCGTGGCCATCGTCAATCTCTCCCGCGCCGGCCTTAGTGGCGCCCCTACAAGCCTGTCGTTGCGCGGCCCGGCGGGGTTCGGACAAACCGGGCCGGTCATCGCCGAGTTCGCGGCGGCGACTCCTCAGGCGGATGGCACGTTTGTCTGGACCGTAGGCAGCCCGGCCGCGATCGCCGCGCTGAAGTCCGGCCTGGTCTATGCGCTCGTCGCCACCGCGGCGAATCCGAGCGGCGAACTGCGCGCTCAATTGCTGTTGAATGCCGGCGCCGGCACATTCACCCCTCCCCCGCCGCCGCCCACGCTGCCGAACACTCCGCCGACGGCGAATGAAGCGGCGCGCTTCCTCGTGCAGGCCACGTTCGGCCCGACCAACCAGGCCATTTCCGACGTGCAGCGCGACGGCTATGCCGCGTGGGTCGAGCAGCAGCTTAATCTGCCGCCCACCTTTACGCTGCCGATCCTCGAGGCACTCGCGACCAGCGGGCAAAATATCGGCATCGATGCCTTTCAGGAGGCCTGGTGGAAGAACGTGGTGAACGCGCCGGACCAGTTGCGCCAGCGCGTCGTCTTCGCCCTGAGCCAGATCATGGTGATCTCGGACAACGACGGCACGCTCGGGAATGAACCTTTTGCCCTGGCCAGCTACTACGACGTGCTGGGCAAGAACGCCCTCGGCAACTACCGGCAACTGCTGGAGGACGTCACGCTCAGCGTCGGCATGGGGATCTATCTCGACATGCTGGGGAACGACAAGCCAAACCCGGTCACCGGTGCGCAGCCGAATGAGAATTATGGCCGCGAGGTCATGCAGCTCTTTTCCATCGGCCTGCAAAAACTGAATCCTGACGGCAGCCTCCGTCTGGACAATGCCAGCCAGCCGATCAATACTTACGGCCAGACCGAGGTCATCGGCATGGCCCACGTCTTCACCGGCTGGAATTTCGCGCAGAATCCGCCTTATGGTTGGGATTATCTGTCCGCGAATTACCGCCAGCCGATGACGCTGGTGCCCGGCCACCATGATACGGGCGCGAAGCGCGTGCTCGATGGCGTGGTGCTTCCCGCCAACCAGACCGGCGAACAAGACCTGAAGGATGCCCACGACATGCTCGCCAATCATGCGAACACCGGGCCCTTCATCGCGCGCCAGCTCATTCAGAAGCTGGTCACGGGCAATCCCACGCCTGCGTATGTCTACCGCGTCGCCCAGGTTTTCGCGAACAATGGACAAGGCGTGCGCGGCGACCTTAAGGCGGTCATCCGCGCGGTCCTGCTCGACTACGAAGCGCGCACTGCCACGAACATTCCCAACGTGAACTTCGGCCGGCAGCGCGATCCCATCGCGCGCCTCGCCACCGTCTACCGCGCTTTCAACGGGCGCGCCTACAACAACCGCTACCAGATCTCGATTTACGATGTGGGTCGCGACTTCGCGCAGGCGGCCCTCGATGCGCCGAGTGTCTTCAACTTCTACAGCCCGTTCTTTGCCCGCTCCGGCGAAATCGCCTCGGCCGGCCTGGTCAGCCCGGAATTTCAGATCACGAACGAGACCACGGCTATCACCTCTTCGAACAACCTCCGCGACAAGATCACCAACGTCGTCTCCGCCGCGGCGCCCACGGAGGTCGGCCTCGATCTCTCCGCCCCGGCCGCGCTCGCGGGCAATCCCGCCACATTGGTGGACAGCCTGAACACCCTGCTGCTCAGCGGCCAGATGAGCAGCGGCCTGCGCACGCAGGTCATCAACGCGGTGACTTCCGTGGCAGCCTCGAATCCGCTCGGACGCGCCCAGACCGCCGTGCAGACCATCGCCACTTCCCCTGAGTTCTGCGTGCAGAAATAAGTCTCCTTCACCGCCCACGAAACCCTCCGATGTCGCTCTCCCGCCGTAATTTTCTCAAGCAGGCCGCCTGCGCCGCCGTTGGTACCTGGGGCATGGCCAATACGATCTGGAACCTTCGCGCCATCGCGGCCGGGGCCAACGATGCGCTCACGAATACCGGCGGAGTTTCCCCGGGCGACTTCAAGGCCCTCGTCTGCGTATTCCTCTACGGCGGCAGCGACTCGAGCAACATGCTCGTGCCCCGTGACCCCACGAACTACGCGCTCTA
>JBBRQH010000018.1:0-86349 GCA_038226705.1 Chthoniobacterales bacterium
AGGGACGCTCCGTTCGGGGCGTCCCTTTTTGTTGGGACGGTTTAGAGCGTTTACTGCATATCGCGGCCCGTCAGGCCGCGGGAATTTCCGTTCCTGTTCCCAGGCCGCTGGCCGGCCGCTGGCCTGGGCTTAGGAATACTGGCCCTTCGGGCCTGCCGAACGCTTGGGTGTAGTGCGGTCAGCCACGAGAAGTGCTCGTCGGGGGTCTCCGAATTGCGCTGTCTGGTTTGCACGCCGCCGTCGGAACGATCGTGAAAGCCCATGGACCCCCGCCTCGAAATCCTTCCACGAACTCCTCCCGCCGATCACAACCACGACTCGCGAATAGGTCCGCCACGAAGGCCGCGGTTGCGGGCTATGTCGGCCGCTGGCCCGAAGGGTCAGTATTCCTTAGCCCAGGCCAACGGCCGGCCAACGGCCTGGGTTGGGGATTCAAATGTCCGCGGCCTGAAGGGCCGCGATCGCGCTCAATCCCAGACGTAGCGCTCATCGAACGCAACCTGATACCGCACCAGCAACCGGCGATATTCCTCCTGAAATGTCATCCTCTCGTGATGTCGTGCCTGGTCCCGAATGTACGCGATGACGGCATCCGCATCGGATTGGCTCACCGAGAATGCGCTGTATCCGCCTTGCCAATGGAATTGCGCGAACTCTGCACCCTTCGTCTTGATCCATTTGGACGAACTGACTTTCACGGCCTCCACAAGGTCGGAAATGGTGCGGGTACGGGACAAGCCAAAGAAGAGATGAACGTGGTCTTCAACGCCGCCAACCTGAAGTGATGGACAGCCCAAGTTGTCCAGCGTACCAGCGAGATAGGGGTGCAGCTCGGACTGGATCTCGGTTGAGAGTACGCGTGCGCGGTTCTTCGTGATGAAGACCAAATGGATCAGGATGCGGGACAGGGATTGAGGCATGGGATGGGAGTTCATTATGGCGGCCTTTCAGGCCGCGCGGGATTTTGACAGGCTACCCAGGCCGCTGGCCCATGAGCATATACCTAACAGGTTGACCATCGGTTTTTCCCTGCTCCGTTCCGGAATGATCGACGGCAAATGCCTGGTGGAAGACCAGTGGGAAGTCGTGCAGCGCTTTCTTCCGCCCGCGTTGGACGATCACGCCAAAGCGCACGGGGCCATGCGGCGGCAGCGTGGACAGATTACTTCTGCCCAGCAGTTGTTGCGGCTGCTGCTTATGCATATCGCCAGTGGTCTGTCGCTGGAGCAGACCGTCACACGCGCCGAGGCGCGTGGATTGGCCAAGCTCAACGCCATGGCCCTCCACAAGCGGCTCTGCTCCTCGCGCCGCTGGCTGGAGGCGCTGACCAGTCATTTGCTCAGCGAGATCCGACCGCTGTTGCAACGCTCCGAGGGGCCCTGGGCCACCCGCCGCCGCCTGCGCATCCTTGATGCCACCACCATTGAGGAGCCCGGCGCCACGGGCACAAGTTGGCGGCTGCATTACAGCCTGCGACTGCCGGAGTTGTGCTGTGACTTCTTCGAACTCACCGACAAGCATGGCGCTGAATCGGTGCGGCGCCTGCCTGTGGCCAAGGATGACCTCGTGCTTTTGGATCGAGTCTACTGCGACCGCAAAGCCATCGCGCAAGTGGTGGCAGCGGGCGGGCAGGTGATCGTGCGCTACAACAGCGGAGCGTTTCCCCTGCTCGATGCGCAGGGGCAAGCCTTGGATCTGTTGCCCAGGCTGCGCGAACTCGAAGTCGGCCAGATTGGTCAGTGGCCCGCGAGCATCGCCACAGGCCAGCCCCAGGAGAAGCCTCTTGCCGTGCGGGTCTGCGCAGTGCGCAAGAGTCCGGAGTCGGCCCTGCGGGCGGCGCGCAAAGTGGGCGCCACTGCGAGCCGTAACCACACGAAAGTGCGCCAACAGACCTTGGAATTGACGAATTTCTTGGTCGTGGTGACGACGTTGCCGGAAGCGGAGTCGGCCGTTTCCGCCGTGTTGGAATTCTACCGCGCGCGCTGGCAGGTTGAGCTGGCCTTCCGTCGGCTCAAGAGCCTGCTGGAGCTCGGGCAACTGCCGAAGAAGAAAGCGGAGTCGAGCCAAGCGTGGATGCAGGGCAAAATCCTCACCGCGCTGTTGATCGAGCGGATTCTCTGCGAGGCCCGCTTCTTTTCCCCCTGGGGATATCCCCTTTGAACAACACAGCCCTTGGCTGCTGTTCAAAGAGGTCCGGGACGCTCTGTTGGTGCAACTGGGTTGCCCTCTGAATCTGAGCGATTTCCAAAGCAAACGCGGCGTGATCCTCGGCGGCTTGAGCGAACGCGAACGCGAGCGAACGCGCCAGCTGACGAAAATGCGATATGCGTCTTGCTGATCCGTTAGGTATATGCTCATGGGCCGCTGGCCTGGGCTAAGGAATGTCGCCCCTTCGGGCCGAAGAGTCGCGACACGGAGGAGCGGCGCAGCGATTTCGGAACCGCTCGCGAATCCAACCGCCACGTCGGTTGGATCGGCGCACGGAGACCGCCCCTTCGGCCCGGAGATTCGCGACGCGGAGGGGCGGCGCATCGATTTCGAAAACCGCTCGCGAATCGGACCGCCACGTCGGTTGGATCGGCGCACGGAGACCGCCCCTCCGGGCCGAAGATTCCCGACGCGGAGGGGCGGCGCAGCGATTTCGGAAACCGCTCGCGAATCCAACCGCCACGTGGCTTGGATCGGCGCACGGAGACCGCCCCTTCGGGCCGAAGATTCCCGACGCGGAGGCGCGGCGCAGCGATTTCGAAAACCGCTTGCGAATCGGACCGCCACGTTGCTTGGATCGGCGCACAGAGACCGCCCCTTCGGGCCGAAGATTCCCGACACTGCGGCGCGGCGCATCGATTTCGAAAACCGCTCGCAAATCGGACCGCCGCGGTGGTCGGAGCGGAGCACGGAGACCGCCCCTTCGGGCGGAAGATTCGCGACACGGCGGCGCGGCGCATCGATTTCGGAAACCGCTCGCGAATCCAACCGCCATGGTGGCTGGTACGGCGAAGGGGAATCGGCGTCCTCGCGAATGAACCAACCCGACAATTTTTCTGACCCGCGACGTTGAGAGCCTCCGAGCGCGATTCGACGCGAATCGACTTCCCCAATCTTCGGCCCGAAGGGTCGACATCCCTTAGCCCAGGTCAACGGCCTGGGTACGCTGCCCACCTCCCGCGCGGCCTGAAAGGTCGCGATCACAATTCCACGCGCATCACCGGTTCGGCTCCGCCCCGCCGGGCCTCGTTCCCTCCCGGTCAATCGCCTCACAAACCTCGCGCCAGCCGGGAAAATTCCACGCATTCGGAAAGCCGCCGCACTGTCGCGGCTTCACGCTCTGGATCGAACACACGTTTTTCCCCTCGAGAAAGATGCACTCGCCGTTCGGCTTGGAGACCAGGGTGAGCGCCTGCCGATTCGGATGCAGCGTGCAAAACCGGTTTACGAAGTCGGTCGCGTCCAGGCCGAGCTGCGCAGCGATCCGCTCCTCCTCCCCGCGATCCAGGCGCACGAATCCCGGCCAGCGGCAGCAGTTGCCACAACGCTGGCAGAGGTAACGCACATTCTCGGCAGACATCGCCACCAAGAGGCCACCGACTTCTCGCGCCCGCAACGCGCGAGAACGGAGCAAACGCACCTCGGCGCGGCCTGCCTACACCTTGGTGCCGGGCGGTTCGGCCGACGTCACACTCGTGATCCGCCAACCCACCGCCTCCTTTTCCAGCGTGTACTGGAAATCTTTGCGCGTCCCGTCTGGGGCTTCCACCGTCACGTAAATCACCGCCTGCTTCCCGTCGTCGAAGCACGAGCCGAAGGACGCCGATTTCGATTTCGCGATGCTCGGGTAACTCTGCTTCACCATCAGCTCGAACTGCGCCGGCGGGAACATGCCGCGGATGCTTTGGGCTGCGAAGGTGTACGCCTTCGGGAAATCGTCGGCGCGGAACGCCACAAGCTGTCCTTCTACGACGGAAACGATTTCTGCCTTCACATCTTTGGTGGTGGGGGAATCGGGCCGCGTGTCCGCCGCCGCGGCCATCCCACATGCCACGGCCACGAAAAGGATCCGACCCAGGAGAGCTTTCATCGCGAAAGCGTATCATTCGGCGCCGCGAGTTCCCACAGGATTCTGCGGGCGGGCCGTCGACCAACCGGGCGTCCCGGGCTATTTTCCGCCGCGCATGACTGCTCCGGCCACCCAGGAAACTTTGCCGACGTTTCCGCTTTTCCTCGCGCCGATGGCCGGGGTGACGGATTCCGTCTTCCGCCAGCTTTGCAAAGAGCAGGGGGCGGACGTGCTCACCACGGAGTTCGTTTCGGCGGAAGGAATCCTGCATCGGAGCGAACGCACGCGCGAGATGGTCGAGTTCGATGCGGCCATCGAGCGGCCGATCGGTGTGCAGCTTTTTGGCGCGGACCCCGAGCGGCTCGGCGAAGCGGCACGCGCCGTCATCGCATGGGTGCAGCCCGACTTCATCGACCTCAATTTTGGCTGCCCGGTCAACAAGGTCGTTTCGAAAAACGGCGGCTCGGCACTGCTCCGTGATTGTCCCCTGCTCGAATCCGTCGCGCGGGGAGTCGTGCGCGCCTGCGCGCCGCTCGGCGTCCCGGTCACGGCGAAAATCCGGATCGGCTGGGACGAAAACACGATCAACGCCGTGCGCGTCGCGAAGCTCCTGGAAGACTGCGGAATTTCCCGCCTGACCGTCCACGGTCGCACGAAGGCGCAGGGCTATTCCGGCGCGGCGGACTGGGACGTAATCGGTGAAGTGGCCGAGGCCCTGAGGATTCCGGTCATCGGCAATGGCGACCTCGTCGCCCCGGCCGATGTCGCCCGGCGTCGGGCGCACACCCGGGTGGCGGGTGTGATGATCGGCCGCGGCGCGATGACGTCGCCGTGGATCTTCCGGCAAATCAAGGAGCACCTCGCCGACGGCGAAGCGCGCACGGACCCGTCCCTGGCCGAGATCTGGGAATTTGTGATTCGCCACGCGCGCCTCCATCTGGCTCTCCGGGCCGGGAGCGCCCGCGCGGTCGGTGCTCTGGATGATCAACGCAGCGCCGAGCATTCCTCGATGGCTTCCATGCGTTCGCGCTTCATGGCCTATAGCCGCGGTTTGCCGGGCGGTCGCAATCTCCGCGGACAATTCGCGGCGGTTACCTCCATCGCCGAGCTGGAGGAGATCGCTGCCAACCATCTCGAATGGGTGCGCGCGACCGGTGCGGTGGAAACCGAAGTCCTCGCGACGGTCGAGGGCTGAGACGCTCCCCTTTTCTCCCTCTTGATCCTTAAGTCCCCTTGGCCCTTGATTCTTGATTCCTGATTCTTGCGCCTTTAGCTGAGACGCTCCCCTTTTCTCCCTCTTGATCCTTAAGTCCCCTTGGCCCTTGATTCTTGATTCCTGATTCCTGATTCTTGCGCGCTTAGCGCCCCAGGTGCTCTTTGAAAATCCGCAGCGCCTCCTCCCGCTCCCGCCCGTGGTCGACCATCGGAAGCGGATAGTCCGGCACGAGCCGAAGCCCGGGAGTCGGCGGCTGATGCAGCTTCGCCGCGGGCACCGCGCGCAATTCCGGCACCCACTCGCGGATATAGGCGCCTTCGGCGTCGTAGTTCTTCCCCTGGGTCCACGGATTCTGGATGCGAAAGTAGGGCGCCGCGTCCGCACCGCAGCCGGCACTCCATTGCCAGCCACCGTTGTTGCTGGCGATCTCGCCGTCGACGAGCTGGCGCATGAAGTGCCCTTCCCCGAGGCGCCAGTCCAGGTGCAGATCCTTGGTGAGGAACATCGAGACGATCATGCGCACGCGGTTATGCATGAAGCCGGTGGCGGCGAGCTGTCGCATGCCCGCATCGACCATCGGAAAGCCCGTCTCACCGGCACACCAGCGGTCGAAAGCGGTAGCGTTCGCGCTCCACGGCAAACCCCGATACGCCGGATTGAACTCGTGCTCGAGCACCTCCGGGAAATGCCACAGCAATTGCAGATAAAAATCGCGCCAGATGATTTCGCTGATGAACGTATCCACTCCTTTGCGCCCGGGCGCTTCGAGTTCCCCCCACACCCGTCTCGCCTCGTGCACGATCGTGCGCGCTGAAAGCAGACCGAAACGGAGATCTTGCGACAGGCGCGAGGTCGTTTGCCCGGCCGGGAGATTCCGTTGCGCGGCGTACCTCGCGATCGGACCCGCGAGAAACTGCTTCAGCCGCGCCCGCGCCGCGCGTTCTCCGGCGTCCAATATCTGCACGTTCGCATTCGGGGCCAAACCCCAATGGGAAACCTCGGGCAAGGGCTCGCTGGGAATGCCTACCGGTGTGGTCAGTCGGGAAGGACGCGGCAGTGGCGTCTCCGAAGGCAGCTTGCCCCAAGCGCGAGCATAGGGCGTGAAGACCCGATACGGCGTGCGGGTGGCCGTGAGCAACGCGTCGCGCTCGTGAATTCCCACGCCGCCGCGGAGGGCATGCACTTCCACCCCGCGCTGCCGCGCGAGTGCACTTACCCGCTCTTCCATCGCCACCCCAAAGGGGTCGGGATCTCCGTGGAACCAAAGCGAAGTCGCCCCGGATTCTTCGAGCAGCCGCGAGAGCTCCCGCTCGGCCGAACCGTGGCGAATAACGAGCCGCGCGCCGAGCGTCTCCAGGTTTCTTGCGAGCGAGGCGAGCGACGCGCAAAGGAAACGCTGCCGCGCCTCGCCCGTCCAGCGATGTGCGCCCTGCCAGGTGCTCGCGACATAGACCGGCAGGACATTGCCATCCGCGGCCAGGGCCGCACCATGTAGCGCCGGATGATCAGTCACCCGCAGATCGCGCCGAAACCAAACGAGGGCGGGAGGACGCGGCGTAGACACCGGGACTCAAAGCACGGACGGGCAGGCCCTCGCAAACGAAGTCTGCGGCAGCCCAAGCGTTTTTGTTGCGCGCCGGCACGTTCTCGGCATATTCCGCCTCCCCAAGACCCTATCGTCCAGTGGCCTAGGACAACGGCCTTTCAAGCCGTGAACACGGGTTCGAATCCCGTTAGGGTCGCCACTCTTAAAAGACTGGTTTTAAGAGTGTTATGCGGGTAGGAGTCTTCTAGGCCGCAAGCCACGTTGCGAAGGGAAACGAAGACAAAATGTCATGCGGCGTCATGCGAAATCCCCTCACCTTCGCCCAGGTCCACGGAAAACGAGTCCTGCTGAAGGAACGCGGCCGGGAACACGTCGGCACATTTGAGAGAATTACTGACCCCAAGTATCCCGGCGAGCGCCTGATGATCCTTGCCCTCAACATGCGCTGGGTCACTGCGAAAGAGCTACAGCGGGCCGTCGAGGAGGCGGATGGGTCGTACGCGCTGGTGCTGTGAAGTTGCTTAAGTGGGCAACATTTGCGCCAATTGGCGCAAATTCGTCGTTGAACCTCTTCAACAAAAACCCGCCGCCCGTTCGGGTCGGCGGGTGTGAAGTAACGGGTTACTCCTTGCCGGGAGCCGGATGATTGCCGGCCGCCTTTGCTTCCGCCTCGGTCATGTATTTGCCCTGCTTGGTGCGTCCATACCAACGCGAGGCCTGGATATGGTAAACCTTGCTCTTGGGATTGACCCAGACCAAGCCGGGGCCGCCGCCCGCCGCCTGCGTAGCAGCAGGGGTGTTCGCCTTCACCCCAGCGGCCTTCCTCTGTTCGGGAGTCTCCTTCGCTGTCTTCGTGGTGCTTACCGTGCGGCTGGGAACGGGCGACGCGGCGGGTGCGGGAGGAGCCGGGGAAATAGCTGGGGTCGGTGTGGGCGTTACCGCTTTGGGTTTGCGTGGGCGCTTGACCGGGGTGGCCGCAGGCGAAGCTTGCGGGGCGGGCGTGGGCGTAGGTGTCTGGGCGGGGGCGAGAGAAGCGGCCGCAAATAAGGCGGCCACGGCGACAGGAAGAAAGGCGAAACGCATGGAGCTAGCGTCTGTTCGCAGCGTCCGTTCGTCAATGTGCATCCCTGACGGCCGCGGCCCCGTTCATTTGTCTTCCCAAACCTTTGCCAGGTCGTCGCAATTGAGCACTTCCGCCCGCAGCGCGGGATCGAGTCTCGAAGCTGCTGCGACGTGCATCTTTGCCTCGTAGATGCGTCCCAGGCGGCATAGCGCGCGCAAGGGTCACGCGAAAATTCGCACGGTCCGGCCTTCGTTGAACGAGTCCCCCGACGATCGCTCGGGCGCCATCGCTGCGCGCGATGCGGCCGGCGGAGATTTCGATGCGAGCGGGGAGTTGAACTTGATAGACTTGAGGCCGTCCCGGATTCGGGGCGCCCTGAAATCCACGATCATGAATCCCTTTACCCCTCGGTTGTGCCTTGCCGTCCTGGTTTCGGCGACTCCCCTCGCCGCGGCCCCGCCGGTCGCGAACACGAGCCGCTATCAGGACGAGAAGCTCGGACTCACCGTCCTCGTCGGCGACCTGGAGTTGCCGGCCGACGGAAATTGGAGGCTGGAGCAACCCGCCGCTGATGCACCCCTGCGTCAGGTGCATCTGCAGGTGCAAAACTGGGCGGAATTGCGGGGCGATGGCCGTCGCACCGCCGCCAACCGCCTCGCGCAACGGATCGAGAGCGATCGCGGGAAGGTAGGCGTCCATTTCCAGAGGCTGTGCGAGTTCGCGGCCCAGAACGGCGGCCGCGGCCCGACCTCGCTCGAAGAGCCTGCTTTCCTCGCCTTCATCGACCAGGAGCGCTCCGGCTCGCAGGCGCGTGACCCTCGGGCGCGGCAAGGCGCAGTCTCGCCCGCCGCACCGAGTCAGCCGGAAAGCGCAGCCGTGAAGGAATACCGCCTCAGCATCGTCGATCTGGCGCTGGTGCCGCAGGCCACCTTCCCATCGTCGGACCGCGCGCAACCCAGAGTACCCGTGCTGCTGGAACTGGCGCCAGCGGCTGACGACGGCCGACATTGGGTACTCTTCAGCGATGCCCAGACCGCCCGCGTGCCGGTCGACACCGCGATGCTCCAAAGACTCGGCTGCTCGATCTCAAAGAAGAACGTCGAGGCCGCCCCCTCCGCGGTCCGCCCGACGAAACAGTTGCTGAAGATCTATGCCAGCCTCGCTCCCGGCCCGCGGACGAAGTTCGACCTGGTCTTCACGGACGCCGTGGACGGCCGGGTGATGCCGGTCACGTGGGATTGGTCCGCGCCCGGGCCAGGCGAGCGGAAAACGCTGACGGATTGGGCCCGGCTACGTGGGCTGGAGTGGAATGCACTCGCGCAGGCGGTTGAAGCGCCGCTGCTCCGGGCCTGGCTGGAACGTTCGGGGCCCCTCTACGGCACGCCGACATCCGCCGCCCCGCCCGCGGTCAGCCTGACCGGGAGGCAAGGGGCACCTTCCCTGCTCGCCCTCTTCGGCGGCCGCGCTGCGGTTCAGGAGACGCTGCAGATGCAGTCCTTGAACGAGCCGAATAACCCGACGAAGCCCGGCGTCGCGATCCCGATTTCCGAGATCAAAGGCGTGGAGGTGAAAGCCCATCCCTTCGCGGAATTCCTGCGCGGCCAGGCGACACCGACCCTCGAACTGGCGAATTTCGTGCCCCCGGATCGCGCCTTCTTCCACGCTGCCCAGCCAGCCGCGCTCACGGGCGTCTTCGCCCCCGAGTCCGCCCTCGTGCGGCGGCTCGGAGCCTTCGTCGGTGACAGCCTCGATTACCAGTTGCTCGATCGCTACGCCGCCGACCTCGGGCTGACGCGCGCGCTTTCCGACGCGCTGCTCAAGCAAGGGCTGCTCAAGGAATGCGCGGTTTTCGCGCCCGATCTTTTCTTTGCGGACGGCACGGACGTCACGGTCATCGTGCGCGTCCAGACCGAGGGCCTCCTGGCCAAGCTGCTCCAGCCCGTGCTTGCCGGGCTGACCTCGGGCAAGGGCGTGCAGACCGTGCGCACGGCCCACGGCACGGCCTATTGGGCGATCGAGGGAGATCTTTGGTTCCTCTCCACCCACGCCGATGAGATTGCGCGCAGCCTCGCTTTGCTCGCAGCCAAGGGCGCAGGCAGTCTCGGCCGCAGCGACGAGTTCCGCTTCATGCTACATCGGCTGCCGCCCGGACCGGAAACGCAGGCCTACGGGTATTTTTCCGATCCCTTCCTCCGCCGGCTGGTCGGACCGGAAGTGAAGATCGGACAACTGCGCCGGACCAAGGCACGGCTGGCGATGGAGCGCCTCGTCGCCGCCAGCCTGCTCCGGCAATTCGACGTCGGCGGCGGTCCCGCGCCGACCGCGGAATCGCTCATCCAGTTGGGCTACTCCGAGGCCGGGGATTCCGCTCCCGATCTTAAGCTCGAGGCCGATGGAACCGTCAGCTCGGCCACCTTCGGCCCGCTGGCGCGAATGAAACCGCTCTCGGCGCAGGCGGCGACTCTGACCAAGGCCACGCCGGGCGAGGCGGCGGCCTATGCGGTGTATCTCGAGAACTACTCCCGCTTCTGGCGCCAGTATTTCGATCCCATCGCGCTGCGCTTCGATGCCCCGACCGGCGGCCGCCAAAAGCTCACCACGTTCATTCTGCCGCTGATCGAAAGTTCGGCCTACAACCAGTTGCGCAGCCTGCTGCCCGCGTCCACCGCGGGAGCGACGACCCAGATCCCGTTCTTCGATCGCGCTCCCGTGGCGCAGCTGGATCTTATCCTCCCCGACGCGGCCTGGCGTGAATTTGCCCGCTCCCAATCGACATTCTTCGAGAGCTACGTGGGCGTCAGCCCGGAATTTTACGACCTCCTCGGCCCCTCTCTGCACGTCGCGGTGGAGGATGGCGATCCGATCATCCGCTTGGGGACCGGTGAATTGGCCACGCTCTTTGCCGGCGGCGAGGGCGAACGCCAGGGCATGTTGGTCTTCGTGCCCGTGCTCCTGAATCTCCTCACGCGGCCCACGCATCTCGCGATCGAGCTGACGGATCCCGTGCGCGCCACCCGCTTGCTGAACAGCGCGATCGCGCGCTCAGCGTCTGGCAGATCCAATGAGATCGAGGTCGATTTGAACCGCCAGGCAGGAGACCGCGGCCTATTGTTGAGCCTGCGCCCGTTTGGCTTGGCCAGCATCGATTTTTCGCTGCGGGTCGAAGGCAAGTTCCTCATTATCTCCAATCATCCCTTTGGCCCGCCGCTCCGCGTGCGGGGTACGGCCCCGGCTGGGCTGGGCGGCGCCTCCCTCGCGTTTCATCCGGCCGCACTCGCGACCAGCCTCCCGGCCGACTTCGCCTCCGCCATGCGGGTCGAGCGAGCCGTGGCCTTTCAGGCGATGGGCCTCGTCTATCCGTGGATGCTGGCCCAATCCGTCACCGTCGAGCAGGCCGAGGAGCGCAACCAACAGGCGCTCGGATTCCGTCCCGCGATGCCGCCCGGTGGCGTGGCCCGGAAGTCGGGCCTGCTGGAGCACGCCCGTTTTGGGACGGTCTGGCGGCCCAAAATGCCACCCTACGAGGGCAAAACGCCCTTCGGCATCTTTGCCGGCATCAGCGACGCCCGGATCAGCCTGCAGTTCGAAGACGACGGCCTGCGAACCGAGTTGAGTTGGCAGATCGACGCGAAGCCGGAACGGTGACCCGGAACGAAGTTCTTCCAATTGCGTCGCAGAACAGGTGCACTCGCTCATGACGCGACCGCGTCTCCCTCTCGTTCTCGTCTCAACGCCATCCGGCGCCTGACGCGGCAGGACGCGACGCACCTGAGGACGCCGCCTCCGTTTCTCCATGTCCGCACCCTCCGGCGAACCGAAGCCCACCCCGAAGGCCGCGCCTCCACCGGTGGCCGGGGCCGAGCCGAGTTTCTCGTGGCGCCAGTTGTTCGATTTGGTTCGCGCGTATGTGATTTCCGATCGCCGGCGCCGGGTTATTGGGTGGCTTGCCCTCATCGCGGGGCTGATCCTCGCCTTTGCCGGCATCAATGTTTGGATGAGCTACGCGGGGCGCGACTTCATGACCGCGATCACGGAGCGCAATGCTCCCGCTTACTCCCGGGCCCTTCTCGTTTACATCGTCGCGCTGACCGTCGCGGTGCCGCTGGGCGTTTACTCGCGTTACGCGGAGGAAAGGCTGGCGCTCGACTGGCGCGAGTGGTTCACCACCACGCTCGATCGGCGTTACTTCAACAATCGGGCTTACTATCGCATCCGCGGCGCGGGCGTCATCGACAACCCGGACCAGCGCATCAGCGAGGACGTGAAACTCTTCACCACCACGACCCTCTCGTTGGCGCTCATCATCGTAAATTCCATCACGACTCTGATCGCTTTCACGGGCGTCCTGTGGTCGATCTCCGGCCAACTTGTCCTCGTGCTTTTCGTCTACGCCATCGCGGGCACGCTCGGCACCATTCTGATCGGAAAGCGGCTGATCACGATCAACTTTTTCCAGTACGCGAAGGAGGCCAACTTCCGCTATGGCCTGGTGCGCGTGCGCGATAACGCCGAGTCCATCGCCTTTTATCGCGGCGAGAAACGCGAACTTCAGGACGTGCGGCAGCGCTTCGAAGGGGTGGTGAAAAACACGCTTTGGCTGATCGGCTGGACTCGAAATCTCGGCTTCTTCACCTCGGCGTACGGCTACGCGGCGTTCATCTGCCCACGCTGGTCCTGGCTTCGATGTTCATGCGCGGCGAGATCGAATTTGGCAGCGTCACGCAGGCCGGCAGCGCCTTCGCTTCCGTCCTGGCGGCCGTGTCGCTCATCGTCACTCTGTTTGAGCGCATCAGCGCCTTTGGCGCCAACGTCGCCCGGCTGGGCACGCTCTGGGAAGGGCTCAATGAACTCGACGTCGAGGATGAACGCGAGCGCGGCGAGGAGGAGATTTCGGTCGAGGAACGCGGGCGCACCCTCGAGCTGAAGGAAGTCACCGTACGTCCGCCCGGCAGCGATCGCGTGCTGGTCGACCACCTGAATCTGCACGTCGGGGCCGGCGAAAGCGTTTTGGTCATGGGCGCAAGCGGCACCGGCAAGACCTCGCTCCTGCGCACCATCGCGGGACTTTGGGATTCCGCCGATGGGGAGATCCAGCGACCGCCGCTGGGGCGCATCATGTTCCTGCCGCAACGCCCCTACATGGTGCTCGGCTCCCTCCGCAACCAGCTCCAATATCCGCAGGCCGGCCAGGCCATCGCGGACGACCAACTCCAGCAGATTCTCCAGCTCGTTCGCTTGGAAGACGTGAGCGCACGCGTGGCGGGAAATCTCGAGGCCGTCGCGGATTGGTCGAATATCCTGTCGCTGGGCGAGCAACAACGGGTGGCCTTTGCCCGGCTGTTGCTGCGCGAGCCCGCCATTGCGTTTCTGGACGAGGCGACGAGCGCGCTGGACGAGGATAATGAGGAGTATCTCTACGGACTGATGCGCCAGCGAAAGATCGCGTTTCTCAGCGTCGGGCACCGCAGCACGCTCCGGCAATTCCACGACCGCCTGCTCGTGCTCGAAAAGGATGGCACCTGGCAGTTAGGCAAAGTGCAGGAAAGCGCCAAGAAAGCCAAGGCGTAAAGGCCCGTCACGTCATCGTCCTGCGCCACCCCCGCGCCTGGCGCTGCTGCCACATGCTACGCTGCGGCAAAGAACAGAACTGAAGGCAGGCGCGGCCCAACCGGGCGGCCCGACGGCGATACCGCCAGACAGGTGCTCCGCCGCGAAGAATTTGGGACAGGACCATTTCCGCTCCCGTCGCAGCCGCAACCCCCAGTCTCCCCGAGCCATGTCCCAAACCATTACGATCAAGATTGAAGAGTCGGTCCCCGGTCAAAATCTCCCATCCATCCAAGTGTTGACGCTCGACGCCGACACCATTCCCGCAGCCGATTTGGACGCGGAAATCCTGAGCACGGTCCATCGTCTCCGCGCGGGCATTCGGAAGGATGTGACCGATAAACAGGTGGATTCCCGGGAGCCGATCGAGGGGCTCACGAGTGAGAAAAGCTTCAATGCCCTTTTCGAGGACAAGCCCGGCGCGGTGGCAGCGGATCAACCCGTCAATCCGGACCTGATCGCTTCTGGACACCGAGCCTAAGCCGGAATCGCCGCCCGCAGCCACCCGCCGAGTGCCACGGCCTTACGGGTGGGCTGAGCCTTCGGCCTGCAGAACGCAGCAAGCTGCGTGGTGAAAGGCGGCAGCAAGCTGCGTCGCAGTCAGCGGCGTCATATTTCGTATTTGCCCATCTCATTCAAATTCGAGAACCGTCCTGGCAGGCTTCAGCCGTTTGCCGAAGGCGCATTCCTTGATTCTTCGAAGCGATCAGCCCACTACGCCGCTTTCCGCCGGGAGCGGTAGAGTTCCACGCCCTTGTAAATCCCCAACCCGAGGAGGGCGGGCTTCAAAGCCGCTCGGAGCACGCGTCCCAGCACGCCACTCATCGGGAGCAAATTCAAGAGCAGACCCAGTCCGGCGGCTGAGGCCATGGCCTTCGTGGGTTCCTGGCGGGCAAAGACTTCCACCTGTTCGATCCAGCGATTTTCAGGATTTGCGCTGCGCGCGGTGAGACGGGGGCGTTTCATAATGGCTCTACTTCGCGCCGTTCCCGGCAACTGCGCGCTTCGGGGGTTGGGAATATCGCCGCGAAAGTACATTTTCGCCTCAGCACGGTCCCTGAGGCGCGCGCGCCGGGTTACGCCCCAAAACTGCTTCGCCGACCCATCCGAAATCCCACGCCTCTGCGAAACATCACGCCGGCGGCAATTCCGGGGCTTTCCGCACCTGCCACGGATCGCTGAGTTCCCCAATCCAACCCCTCATTTCACATCTTATGAATAGTCTGAACCTCGAAGACGGCTCCTGGAATCAAGTAAAGGGAAAACTTCGGCAAAAGTTCGGTCAATTGACCGACGATGATCTCAGTTTTGTGCAAGGGCAGAGCGAGGAAATGCTCGGCCGACTCCAAACCAAGCTTGGCATTACGAAAGACGAACTCGTCTCGACGCTTCACGAAGCGAAAGGTTCTGTCGCCTCAGCCGCCAACGGCTCCCTCGATCAAGCGAAAGACAAGGCGTCGGAGTTCGCCCAAGGCGCGCGGGAGAAAATTTCCAGCCTCGCGTCAGAAACGCTGGACAAAGTCAGCAAGTTTTCCTCGAACGTGCGAACCAGCACCGGCGAGTCCTTCGAACAGGCTCGGCACAAAGTCACCCATTTGCACGGTGAGGCGGAGCAATACGTCAAACGTAATCCCCTCGAGTCGGTCATTGTCGCGCTCGGAGCCGGTTTCCTGATCGGTTTGATGATTCGCCGCTGATTCCACACGCCGCCCGCCTTCCATGAAAAAATGGTTTGGGCGGCCCCTCCGATTCTGGTTATGGGCGATCACGGGGCTCGCCTTGATCAGCGTTGGACTGGGCGTGATTTTCGTGCGGCGGGACGTCGTCGAATATCGGATGGGACACACGCTGGCGGTGAACGATCCAGCGTTTTTCGGCTATGCGCTCGCCCTCTCAGACCCGCTGCCCTTGGAGAAAAACAAAATCGATTTGCTCGAGAATGGCGATCAGATCTTTCCGGCCATGCTCACGGCCATTCGCGCGGCGCAGCACAGCATCCATTTCGAAGCTTATCTTTTTGAGTCGGGCCAGGTCGGCGCGCAATTCGAGGAGGCCCTTTCCGAGCGGGCCCGGGCCGGCGTCAAAGTGCGCATCCTGCTCGATGGCGTGGGCTCCAGTCTTCATCTGAAAAATCAAGAAGTCGAAGCCCTCAAGCAGGCGGGTTGCGCCTTTGCCTACTATCACCCGACGCGAGCGTGGCGATTGGATCGACTCAATCAGCGTTCACATCGGCGCATCCTTGTGGTCGACGGCAAGATCGGTTTTACCGGCGGAGTCGGCTTCGCCGACCGATGGCAGGGAAACGCCGACGCCCAGGAACATTGGCGCGATACTCACGCCCGGCTGGAAGGTCCCATTGTGACGAAGCTCCAGAGCGCGTTCCTGCAACATTGGGCGCAGGAGACAGGTGACGGATTCGGCCCGGAAGGAACTTTCCCGAACCAAGCTCCTGCGGGGAAAATAAAGGCGCAGATCATTACCTCACGCGCCTTTTCTCTCGCGCCCATGGCCTGGGCGAAGTCGGTGGCATTTTCGTCTGCCACCCGGTCCATCTTGATCACCAATGCCTACTGCGCACCCAGCACCAGCCAGGTGGAGCAGCTAGTGGAGGCAGTCCGGCGCGGAGTGGACGTCAGGCTCCTCCTGCCAGGCAAACACAACGATCAACCGATGACCAAGGCGGCAGGCCGCTCCGCGTATGGTGACCTGCTGAAAGGCGGGGTGAAGATTTTTGAATACGAACCCTCGATGATCCACGCCAAGACGATCATTGTGGACGGACTCTTCGCGACGCTCGGTTCCTCGAATTTCGACGCTCGCTCCGCGCAGATAAACGAGGAGATCGACCTGACCGTCTGGGATGCCGAATTCGGCCACAAGTTGGAGCAGGCGTTCGAACGCGACCTGAGCAGGGCGAAGCCGTACACCCTCAAAGAATTCCAGCGTCGCTCTTGGTTCGAGAGATTGACCGAGTGGGCGGTCCTTCCCTTCCACTCCCAACTTTAGGCCCATCCATCGTTCCGACCCGGGTGAGGCGATGGGCGATCAATTCCGCGCGCGGCTGCCGCACGATGAATCATCTCTCAGCGACCCCAGGTCACAGCGCGCTCGGCGACCTTCTCCCTGACCCAGCGGGTGAGCGCGGGGCGCGCGAGGTCGAAGGCGATCTTCGCCACTCCGAGCAGGAGCGCGGCCGCTCCCATCTTCTTTGGGGCTTCCGCACGCGGCGTCACCCCCGGAAACCTCTCGACCCATCGGACCGGCGCAGGACGGGCGGAATAACGCAGCAGCACAAACATTGTCCCCACGAGTGCGGCTCCGCCGAGGTATTCCCAGCGGTGCACGATAAAATGGTGGCGGGCTTTCGCCGGAACATCCCACCCTTCGCGCAACTCCGCGCGCGCTGCGCTCATTTCGCGCCGTGAGTCCGCGATGCGTTCGACTAATTCGTTTCGCCCGTCTTCAGCCATGTTTGATCCTGTTTGAGTTGGTGAATTGTCTCGGCGAAGACAGCTCCGGTGGCGCGTTTCTTCGCCGCGAGGAGGAGCACCACGGCACCCCCGAAATGTCCGAGCGCCGCCAGCAGCAGGGCCCAGAGCCAGGCATTTGGTCCGCCGATCAAACGCGCAACCCCATAGGTCGCCGCCAGGGCCAGGAAAATGTAGCCCAGGAGGATGACGACGAGCGCAGCGACGCCGAAAGCCACCGCCAGACCCCAGCGAATGCCCGCCTCGCGTGCTTCGAGGGACGCGAGCGAAAGACGGACCGAGAGAAAATTAGCAGAGGCCGCGAGAAATCCCCGCAGACTCGCCCACATGCCAGGTTCGGCCGGGACTTTCGCAACGGGGGAGGAAGGGGCTGGGGTCATCTTTCGTCTCTTCGCGCCGTCTTTCGCGCCCGCGCTTATCGAACGCGCGAATCAAGCGATCCGTCTGCTCCCGTTGCAATGCGGTCCCAACGTTCGCCAAAAAATTCGACAACAAGGATCTGTCCGTGCGCCTTCCGGTTGGGATCGACCCACGGCGACGACGTCTCGAGCAGCCCGACCTGAACCTGCTGGCAGGGAGGTCACCGTTTGGGCAAACGGAGGCACCGCCCTTGCAGCGCCCGCGTGAATTGGCGGCGTCGCGCTTCCACGAAGTTACCCCGGGAACGGAAGCGACTCGCGCGATCGCCACGTTGGTGGAACCGAACTGGCCGCACTTCTTGATGGATCGGACGTCGGCCGGCGCGAAGAATCATTTAGTGGAACCACAATCAGAGCAATCCCCCGGGCTTCGGTAAATGGTTGGACGCTGCTCCCAGTAACTGCGCGCCATTTGTCCACCGAACATACGCCACACTGCGCTCGAGGAGTGCGACACAGGAATACTGGAACCAAGACGCCACCAATCGGGGAGAAACGATGCGTTACTGTAACCTCCGTCCGAGCAATCGGATCGTTTGCTTGGGTTAGTGGTAGCTCAGTCAACGGAATTGCCCCCTCACCCTGCTTTAGTGTGATCTCGGTCCGAGTAATACCGGCTTCTCGGGTCGCCGGCCACACGCGGAGCTCCGGTTCCGCAGACGGAGCTTGCGCTCATCGAGACTTCCGGAGCAATTGCTGGGATTTGCGTTGCGCTAACTCAGCGAATCTTTGTGAACGCGCCGGAGAATGGTTCAATTAATGGGACGATGGTTACAGCAATGCAGCGATTGGCAGGATGGCGAGGGGCCGAGGCGCCGAATAGTGGTAGCTACGTTCTATCTTCCCAGCCAGCGTTTGCACAAGCGCCCGAAACTTGACCGATTAGTGGAACGCAAATACCAGTAAATGCCGTGGCGCGCGCCTTTAGTCGGACCTGGATCCCAGCAATAGGCGCCGGGCGCGATCAGACAGTCCAAAAGTCAGCGCGACCGACCAAGCCCTGAGCGGATAGTCGGACGACGATTCCAGCAACGGCACAAATGTTAAGCAATGGTGTTACGTCCGTTCCAGTGTCCCGCCAAAATGGGGCGATTAGTAGGACGCAGGTATCGTCATCTCTTCATTCCGGGTAAAATGGCAGGACGCTCGTTCCAGTAGTCGTCGCACTATTGACATTTTTCCTACGATTGAGGAGAATTCTCTGCTTTGGAGGACTTGAGAGCGATTCTCTCGCAGGCAGCAGAGGTCGCGCTCATTTCCGCGAGTGCGAATCGAGGCTGCTTTCGCATCTTTGTGAGGATCGAAAGGGCTCGGCTTCAGGCCTGCCCAAAGCGCTCCGGAATTGCGACACGGACGAGCAATCCGCTAGGCTTCCCCTATGAACGTCCTGCTTCGCCGCCTTTCGATTTTGTTTTCCGTGGCGCTCGCCCTTTTACTGCCGGAGGCCGTGCGCGCCGACGATGAATATGTGCGCCACCAGATTGAGTCTCCCGTGCCGGACGGTGCGACGCTCGAGGGAAGCGTCCGGTTCCTTCGACCGAATGGTTCCCTCGAAGGTTCCGGTGGCTTTGTGAATGGAAAACTCGAAGGCCCGTGGGACGCCTTTCTGTCGGATGGCCAGCGGGCCATCACCGTTACCTTTCGCGCCGGTGCGGCGGACGGCGCGGTGACGATCTACTACCGAACCGGCGATGGCGCCCCGAGCGGTACCGCCTCGCTCGAAGGCGTCGTCAAGTTGACGGTCTTCGAAGGGGAAGTCGTCACATGGCACCCGGATGGGAAAAAGCAGTCGGAGCGCCTGTTTGAGAACGGGCGGCTCAAGACGGCCCGTGGTTGGGGCAAGGATGGCAACGAATTGGCGCCCGCCGCCGCGTTGGAGCTGGCTAACAAGTTCACCGCGGCCGACCTCAAGTTCATCGGTCGCTGCGTCGACGTGCTGCAATCGGTCGCGACGCGCGGGAAGCGCGTCGCCCCGGCGAAGTAAACTTACCCGGAGAGCCGCGCTGCGTTCCGTTCGGTGGCGCCGCGATGCTGGGCCAGCGCCGCGGCACCGCGTTTGGCCAGGGCGTTGCCTTCCTCAGGCCGGCGGAGAAATCCGCGCACTGCTTCCGTGAGCCCTGCCTCATCTGTGATCTGCACGAGGCCATCGGCCGCCCGGAGTTTCGCCACGAGATCGGCGAAGTTTTCCATGTGCGGTCCGCAGATCGTGGGGATGCCCGCCGCCAGTGGCTCCGCCGGGTTTTGTCCGCCCGTGACGGAACTCGCCAGGCTCTTGCCGATGAAGACGACGTGCGCGAGCGGATACCAATCGCGGAGTTCGCCGGTGGTATCGAGCAGCAGCACATCCGGCTTCTCGAGGAGCGTGAAATCGCGATCGAGCAACGACCGGCGGGCGACGCGCAGACCGAGCGCGTGCAACTCGTCGAGCAGCGCATTCGTCCGCTCGACATGCCGGGGCGCGATCAGGAGGAGGAGATCGGGGAACTCCGGGCGCAAGCTTTGCCAGACGCGGGCGAGCAGCGCCTCCTCACCGGGATGGGTGCTGCCTCCCAGCAACACGGGTCGCGGCAGGGTGGTTTGAACTCCGGTGGCGCTAAGCAGTTCGCGGAATCGGGCGGTGTGGGTGGCGTCCATGGGCGTGGCGGTTTCGTCGAACTTGATGCTCCCGAGACAAACCACGTGGGCCTGCTCCGCACCGAGATTCTCCCAGCGCGCGATGTCCGCGGGTTCCGGGACGGTAATCTCGGCGAGCTGGCGAAAAAAGGGAGCCGCGAACCAGCGGAAGGATTGAAAGCGGCGCTCGGAACGCGGCGAGAGGCGCGCATTCACCAGATGGACCGGCACGCCGCGGCGTCCGGCCTGGTGCAGCCAATTCGGCCAAACCTCCGCTTCCACCAGCGCCAGCCGCGCCGGTCGAATGGCGGCGAAGGCGCGCGGCACGACCCAAAACACATCAAGGGGGGCGTATAGTACCACCGCGCCGGCGGGCGCGCGCTCCTCCGCCAGGGCGCGTCCCGTGACCGTCGTCGTGCTAAAGATGAGCGGCACAGCGGGAGCGCGGGCGCGCAATGCGGCGGCGAGCTTCAGCGCGACCAGCATTTCGCCTACGCTCACGGCGTGGATCCAGAGGCGTCCGGTCTGCGGGAGCGCCGCGAGACGCGCGCGGGCCTCTGCATCATACCGGCCGAAGCGCTCGCCAAAATGCGCGCGAAAGTTCCCCCGCCGCACCATGCGCAGCAAATACCCCGGCAGCAGCGCCAGCAGCGCGAGCGGGAAGAGGAGATTGTAAAGCAACCGGCGCACGCTGTTGCTTTACGTCCTCCGCGCCGCGGCGCTCGAAAAAAATTCAGCCGCCCGGCCAACACCGGCGTCCGAAGTTCCGCCGCTCCGGGATTGCAGCTGCCGGGGAGCGGCGTTACATCGTCGCCCGCCATGTTGCACCACGACCTCATCGCCCGGCTCCCTGCCCCGCTCGTCCACGAGATTCTCGAACATCTGCGGAAGCAGCAAAAACCTTCCTACGCCGTCGCCATGCAAACGCTGGCGGCCCAAAAGAAGTTTCGTCCGGTCTTCGTGGAGCGAAAGGCCCCGGTGGAGCGGCATGCCTGGATGCAACGCGAACTCGGTCGGGCGCAAAACGAGGCGCTCAGCGCGAACATCCTGAGCGTCTGGCTCACGGGGGCGCAGCAACCCTTGCTTGTCGCGTTTCTCGACCACCTCGGAATCGCGCATGACGGCAAAGGCAGCATCGAGGATCTGCCCGCTTGTCCCGAGCGGGAGAAGCACGACGCCGCCATCGGAGCGCTCTTCGAGAAGTTCCCCGCCGCCCATGTGCAGGCCTACCTCCATACTTTCCAAGCCGGCGATCCGTCGGCCTGGCCCGGGCTGGGCGAGATTCTCGAGCAAGATGCGCGGTTCAAGCTTTAAGCGGTTTTCCGCCTACGTCTCCCGGCCCGGTACCTCACCTTCGGCTTGCAGGATGTAGAGCACCTCGGACGTGATATCGCGCCCGCCGCGGAAGTTCGTGACGATCGCGCCAATGGTGTAAATCGGGCCCCACGGGATTCCCCACCAGCCGGTAAGAAAAGAAAGCAGGCTGAAGCGCAAGCCCGGGACGATCGCGCTGCTGCCCCCGGGAATCCAATGCACGGCCGAGGCGCGGCGAAACGTCAGCACGAGAACCGACATGCAATACTGATAGAGCACGAAGCGCCCGCCCCGGGCCACCTCCCCCGCGAGATCGTCGCGAGCGCGCGCATCGAAACCACGAATTTCCATGCGCGAAATCTAGCGGCCGACGCGCAGGGCAAAAGCCGGAATTCTGCTCCTGTCTGACAGGGTGGCGAACGGGTGCGCGCTGGCTGCGCTCGACGATCGATGCGACGCTGACAACTCATGCCGCTGCCGCCCGGACCCGTCTCGTGGTATCACGTCCTGCCCAACACCCTGGCAGTGCTCAAGGATCCGGGGGCGCTTTTCCGGCGTCTGCACGCGCAGCACGGGGATCCTTTCTCGCTCCGGGCGGTCAACGGGCGCATCGCGTTCACCGCAGAACCGGAGGGTGTACGCCAGATTTTCACAGCGCCGCCCGAGACTTTTCGGGTCTTTGCCCCGAAGTCGCTGCGTCCGCTCCTCGGCGAGCATTCCATCCTGACCAATGACGGAGCCACGCATCTGCGCGCCCGCAAACTGCAGATTCCCTCGCTGCACGGCGCCCTGCTGCGCGGCCTGGCGGAGGCGATGCGCGCGTGCTCGGAAAAACGGGCGGCCGAGGCGGTGCAGGCGGGTGGCCTCGAGGCCCAGGACTTCGGGCGGACGGTCGCCCTCGACGTGATCTTTCGCGCCGTCTTCGGCGTGGAAGATCCCGCATTGCACGAGCGACTGCGGGTCGCGTTGGGGGTGATGACCAGCAGTGCACATCCGCTGCTGATATTCATCCCTCCCCTGCAGCAGACCTGGCTTCCGCCCTATCGGCGCTATCTGGAACGGCAGGTGGCCTTCAATGAGCTGCTGCGGGAGGCGGTGCAGCGGGTCGAAGCCTCGGCGGAGGAAGGCCAGAGCGTTGTCGCAACCCTGCTGCGCGCCCGCGACGAAGAGGGCGGCAAACTGACGTGGCCCGAACTGCGCGATCACCTCGTCACGCTGCTCGTAGCGGGTCATGAGACCACGGCGGTGGCGCTGGCCTGGGCACTTTATTTCATCCATCGCGACCCCGCGGTGGAGGATCGACTGCGCGCCGAGATCGCGGCGGCGGAGACAAATCCCGACCCCCTCGCCGAACTGCCGTATCTCGAAGCCGTCTGCCACGAGGCGCTGCGGCTGCACCCGGTGGTCACCGAAGTTCTGCGCGAGCTCGCGGTGCCCTGGGAGTTTTGCGGCCACGCCTTGCCCGCGGGCGCCGGCGTGGGCGCAGCCATCTGGCTGGCCCATCGCCGCGAGGAGGCCTTCCCGAATGCCGAACAGTTTCGCCCGGAACGGTTCCTGGAGCGCACTTTTACGCCCTTTGAATTCATCCCCTTTGGCGGCGGTCAGCGCCGCTGCCTCGGCTCCGCCTTTGCACTAATGGAAATGCAAATCGTGCTGCGCACGCTGCTTTCCCGTGGCCGTCTGCGCCTGCGCGATAGGACGTTTCCCGGTCTCGCACGGCGGCATGTGACGATGGCGCCCAAGCACGGCATTGAACTGACTTGGGAATGACGCGCGCGGTTGGACCGGGCGCTTAAACGCTGCGTCGGAGATCGATCTTTGTCGCGGCCCTTCAGGCCGCAGGATTCCAATTTGCCTTCCCAGGCCGCTGGCCGGTCAACGGCCTGGGTACGAGCAATCAAGCCGATGCGGCCTGAAAGGTCGCGATCCCGAACTTACACCCGAAATCGCCTCACACCGCCGGCTGCTGCTGCGTCAGGCAATGGAAGGCGCCGAGCCCCCAGATGAGATCACGACAGTCGATGATCTCGACTTCGCGCGTGGGGAAAGCTTCGCGCAAAACCGCGGCGGCGAGCGCATCGGTGCGTTCGTCGTAGCCCGGCAGCAGAACGACCCCGTTCGCGACGTAATAATTTGCGTAGCTCGCCGGCAGGACCTGCCCTTCGCGAACGAGGCGCGGTGGCATGGGGAGCGTGCGCACGGTGAGCGAGGTCCCATCCTCCGCGTGCATTCCGCGCAAGCGGACGAGGTTGGCCCGGAGCGGCTCGAAATTCGAATCGGCTTCGTTCTCCTCGACCACCGTGACGACCGTGGTGCGGTCGATGAACCGCGTGAGGTCGTCGATGTGGCCGTCCGTGTCGTCACCCTCGATGCCGTCACCGAGCCAGAGCACATTGGTGACGGCGAAGTAGTCGCGCAGATAGCGCTCGAGGTCCGCCTTCCCGAGCGAGGGATTGCGATTCGGATTGAGCAGGCAGCTCTCGGTCGTGAGCAGTGAGCCGGCTCCATTGACCTCGATGGAACCGCCTTCGAGCACGATGCCCGGAGTGAAGACCGGCACATCGCCGACGATTTCCGCGACGCGCGCGGGCACCGCGTCATCAAGGTCAAACGGCGGGTATTTGTTGCCCCAGGCGTTGTAACCCCAATCGAGCGCGACCAAGGGGTACTCGGTCCCGGGCTTGGTGAGGAAAATGGGGCCGTGATCGCGGCACCAGGGCTCGTTGGTGGGCACGTGGTGAAAACGGACCTGCGAAAGATCGCGCGAACCGTACTGCGAGAGCCAGGCGCGAACCTGCTGCTCGAAGTATGTATTCCCGACGTTGATGTTCACGATTTCGTGCTGGGAAAGCGTCGCCACCAGCTTCGCGAGCACGGGCGGAACGGTCTCGTAACGGCCCGGGAAACTGATCCCATCCGGTCGGGGCCAGGAAAGCCAGGTCGCCACATGCGGCTCCCATTCTGCGGGCATGCGATAGCCCAGCGCGGCCGGAGGCGTGCCGGGAGGAAATGGATGCATAGAGGAAGAAAGATCAGTCCACCAAACGCCGGCTGAGGTCGCCGTAAGATTCGATGCGGCGATCGCGCAGGAAGGGCCAATGGGTGCGCTGCGCTTCGACCACGGCCAGGTCGATATCGGCGCAGAGGACCGCTTCCTCGTCCGTCCCGGCCTTGGCGATGATCTGGCCGCGGGGATCGCAGATGAAACTTTGACCCCAGAACTCGAGCCCAGGAGCGCCGACAGGCGTTTCCAGCCCCACGCGATTCGCCACCGCGACATAGCAGCCATTCGCGATGGCGTGGCTGCGCTGGATCGTCTCCCACGAAGAATGCTGCACGTCTCCGAACTCCGCCTTTTCCCCCGGATGCCAGCCGATCGCGGTGGGGTAGAACAGGATCTGCGCCCCGGCCATCGCCGTGAGTCGGGCCGCCTCCGGAAACCACTGATCCCAGCAGACACAAACACCGATGTTGCCCCGCTGCGTCGGCCACGCCCGAAAACCCAGGTCGCCGGGAGTGAAATAAAACTTTTCGTAGAAGAGCGGGTCGTCGGGAATGTGCATCTTCCGGTAGCGCCCGAGCATGGCGCCGTCGGCATCGAAGATCGCGGCGGTATTGTGGTAAAGACCGGCGGTGCGGCGCTCGAAGAGCGAAGCCACCAGCACGATCCCCAAATCCTTCGCGAGCTTACCTAGACGATTGGTCGTGGCGCCTGGAATCGGATCGGCCAGCGCGAAATGCTGGTGGTTCTCCTCCTGGCAGAAATAGAGTGAGCGGTAGAGCTCCGGGAGGCAGACGATTTCCGCGCCCTGCTTCGCCGCCTGGCGAATCATCTTCTCGGCCTTTGTTTGATTGGCCGCGGGC
Source organism: Chthoniobacterales bacterium (assembly GCA_038226705.1). Lineage (GTDB taxonomy): Bacteria > Verrucomicrobiota > Verrucomicrobiia > Chthoniobacterales > SZAS-18 > SZAS-18. The sequence continues at coordinate 25,188 of JBBRQH010000018.1, forward strand.
GATGCGACGCAGCGCATCTGGATGACGGCGAGCTTCGTTTTCGTCGCCGACTTCGGGGCCCGACGGGATTTGGCGGCTTTGGCTGGCATGCGCTGCCGTTAGCGAAATTCGCGCGACATTCAACGCCGATACCCATCCGGCAAAAACATTACGAGACTTTGCGAGACGAGCCAGCTCGTCAGGTAGAAGAACAACACCTCCTCGATCGGCAGCGGCCCGATGAAGAAGCCCAGGATCTGGGCGGGATCGAAAAACCAGATCCCCGCCCGCACCGCGACCGAATCAATGAGGCTAAAAAACGTTCCGCCAATCAGTGCTGGGACAAAAACGGCGAAGAGATTCCGCCGGAAAGCCCGGTGCGCCAGGATCCACTGGCCGAGGAAGATCGGCGCCGACCAGCCCACAAGGTGGATGAAGTAGTGCCAGTGGGCATCCATGGTAGACTGAATTGCGGATTGCGGATTGGGCCGTGGCGACACGGAGGCTACCTTCATGGTCGATTCGTGGGCTCGGGAGCTGCGCGCAGAAGCAACTCCGCGCGCCTGGGCGCAACGGGAAGAAAAAGAATTGTCAAAAGCGAGACGAGCACGGTCTCGATCAGAAAAAAGCCGTACTCTTCCGCTGGCAGGCGCCAGAGCACCCCACCGAGCGGCACTTCGATGGGTGTCACTCGGCTCCAATCGAAATCCCAGATCCTTTGGTGCACCGCCCAGTTGTCCCACGGAGTCGTGGCGACGAAGACGATACCACACACCGCCGCGATCCATTTCCAATGGGTCGCGCGCAATCGCCTCCGCGTCAGCCAGAGCAGCAAAAGCAGCGCCGGCAGATTGAAGGCGAGATGGAAGGTGAAGTATGTCAGAAGAGCGTTTCGTCCGTCTCTTCGGTTGGCACATCCACATCGCGCCGAATGGAGCGAAGTCGCTTGTTCAAGCCTCGGCGCGACTCCGGGCCGTTGATGAATTCGTTGAGCGACAGGATGATCGACGGCAGGTTCACGGCGACACCGACAGCGAGCAGGGCGAGCGCGGTCGTGTTGCGGACACCGCGCTGCATCCGACCAGCGACCAGGAGTCCGAGCGCGGCGCCAATGGCGGCACGGCCGACGGTGAAAAGGCTATGGGCAGGGACGCTATCAAGGGTCTTTTGCGAGACGAATGGCATAGGGAGGAGTTCGCCGAAAGTACGATACGAGTTGCGAAAAGGAAGCACGAATCCGGCTAAACGTCGACTGAACTGCCGATGGCGGGGAGCAGCAGCTCCACCCCCGCCGCCGCCGCTTTTTCGCGGGCGGCTTTAGTGTCTATGGTGATCGGGGGGAATGTGTTATAGTGCAAACCCAGCAGCTTCCGAGTGCCGACCAGGCGGCAGGCCTTAAGCGCGTCATCGATCCCCATGGTGAAGAAGTCACCAATCGGCATGGCGGCAAACGCCAGCTGCAAGCCGGCTTCGCCCACGAGTTGCATATCGAGCGTGAGCGCGGTGTCGCCCGAGTAGTAGAAAGCGCCCTCTCCCGTCTCACAAAGGAAGCCACAGGGATTTCCGCCATAAGTGCCATCGGGCAGGGAGGAACTGTGCACCGCGGCCGTGAGCTTCACCCGGCCGAAGCCAGTCGCGGCTGCGCCGCCGTGGTTCATGGACATCACGTTCGCCACGCCCTGTTTTCCCTCCAGCCATTCCCCCACCTCGAACGGCGCGATGACCGTCGCGCCGGTGCGTTTGGCGAGCGCCGCGACATCGCCAATGTGGTCACCATGTCCGTGCGAGACCAAAATGAAATCGGCCCGGATCGAGGCGAGATCGACGTGCGCCGCGAGGGGATTGGACGAAATGAAGGGATCGAAGAGAAGCGCTTTGCCCGCTGCCTCGACGGCGAAGCAGGCATGGCCGTAGTAGGTGATTTTCATGGCGCTTCCCATGCGCTGTCGCCAAGCGACTGGCAAGCCGCAGACGCATTCTCTAGTGGTCCAACCACGGCGAAATGATGGACCACTCCTACTTTTAATCGATTTTAGGATCGAGGGCGTCCCGCAGTCCATCCCCGAGAAGATTGAAGGCGAGCACGGTGAGAAAGATGGCCAGGCTCGGCATGAGAGCGACGTGCGGGGCCGTGACCATGTCGGCGCGCGCCTCGTTGAGCATTGCGCCCCATTCGGGAGTGGGCGGTTGCGCACCCAAGCCCAAAAACGAGAGGCTCGCTGCGGTGATGATCGAGGTGCCGATGCGCATCGTAAAATACACCACCACGGTCGATAGCGTGCCGGGCAGGATGTGGCGCAGCAGAATGGTCCAATCGGGCGCGCCCAGGCTGTGCTGCGCCTCGATGTATGTGAGTTGTTTGAGCGCGAGCACGTTCCCGCGCACGAGCCGCGCAAAGGTGGGAATCGAAAAGATCGCGACCGCCACAATCACATTCCCCATGCCGTTGCCGAGAATCGCGACAATGCCGATCGCCAGGAGGATGCCGGGAAACGCGAACAACACATCGGAAACGCGCATGATCAGGCGTCCGGTCCAGCCCTCGTAGTAGCCCGCGATGAGTCCCAGCAAGGTGCCGACGAGCGCCCCCGCCAGCACCGAAAGGCAACCTGCGCTCAACGAGATGCGGGTGCCCACCAGAATTCGGCTGAAAATGTCGCGCCCGAGCGAGTCGACCCCGAACCAATGCCGGGCCGATGGCGGCGCGTTGAGGGCATCGTAGTCGAAGAAGTTCTCCGCATCGAAAGGCGCCAGGGCCGGCGCCAGCAGTGCGATTACGATGAGTAGGAAAACAAACGCGCCGGCCACCAGCGCGACGGGTTGGCGCCGGAATTTGCGCCAGAACTCTGTCCAGGGCGTGCGGACTTTCTCCGCGGTTGAGATGGACAATGCTGTCGTCATGGGGCGTCGGCGGATCCCGGGGGACGAGCGGATTCGAAGGGTCTCACTTGTAGCGGATGGTGGGATTGATCAGGCCGTAGAGCAGGTCGACGACGAGATTGATCAAAATGAACTCGAGCGAGAAAAGGAGGACTTCCGCCTGGATCACCGGGTAATCGCGCATTTCCACGGCATCGACGAGCAAGCGGCCGAGGCCGGGCCAATTGAAAACTTTTTCCACCACGATCGAGCCGCCGAGGAGAAAGCCGAATTGCAGCCCCATCATCGTCACGACCGGGATGAGGGCGTTGCGCAGGGCATGCTTGCCCACCACCACCGGCTCCGCGAGGCCCTTGGCGCGCGCCGTGCGAATGTAGTCCTCCTGCAGGATGTCGACGAAGGCCGAACGGGTGAAGCGCGCCATGATCGCGGCCACCGCCGCGCCCAGCGTAAACGAGGGGAGAAGGTAATGCTGCCAGCTTTCGGCCCCGAAGGCCGGCAGCCAGCCGAGCTTTACGGCGAAAACCTCGATCAACACCATGCCGAGCGCGAAGGCGGGAAACGAGGTTCCGGAGACCGCGAGAATCATGCCCAGCCGATCGGGCCACCGATTGCGCCAGACCGCGGCGACCACCCCGATCGCCAGCCCGAAGGCAACGGACCACGCCATGCTCCAGAATGTCAGCCAGAAAGTGGGCCAGAAACGCTCGGCGATCTCTGCGCTGACGGCGCGGCGCGTCCGAATCGACTTCCCGAAATCGCCTTGCACCGCGCCCGCCACGAAACGTCCGAATTGCACGTAAAGCGGACGGTCGAAGCCCAGATCCTTTCGCACCAGTTCCACGGTCTCCGGCTGTGCCTCAGGCCCGGCGGCGAGGCGAGCCGGGTCGCCCGGCAAAAGATGGACGAAGAGAAAGACCAGCACGGCAACGAGCGCGAGCGTGGGGACCACCCCGAGCAGACGTTTCAGCAAGTAGGGAAGCATCCGGCGCGAGCGACTGGGAGGAGCGGGCGGAGGGACGTGCAATCGTGCGCCACCCGAGGGTGGGCGTCTCTCGCGCCCGGAGCATAGCGCAACGGGTTTCCGGCGTCGTGGCACACGGTTCGGATTTCTCGCCGCGGGAATGGCCCGCGGGCCGGCGGCCGGGTGCGCGGTTCCGAACAATCGGGGGTCCTGACACATCCGAAGCGAGGCGCGCCCGCGAAGAGCAGCAAAACAAGACTCTGCGTTTGATAGCGCGGTGCAACCTGAAACTCCTTCCCGCTCAAACCATGAAGAAACATCTCACTCTCGCTACCGTCCTCGCCACAGTCCTCGCCTCGAGCCTGCTCGCTGGCTGCGACTCCAAGTCCACGACCGTCGTCAATCCCGAAGCGCCCAAAGTCGAGAAAAGCACCACGATTGTGAATCCTCCCGCCGCCCCGGCCGAAAAGAAGACGGAGAGCACCACGACCGTCACGACGCCCGGTGGAACGACAGAGAAGAAAGAGACGACCACCCAACCCAAGCCCTGATTTTCCCTCCCCCCAGAACAACCGCCTCCCACTTCCCCAAAAATGAAAAAGTATCTCCTCACCGCCCTCGCCGTCAGCACGTGTCTACTCGCCGCCTGTGAGCGGAAGGAAACCACCGTCGTCAATCCCGCCACCCCGAAGGTCGAAAAAAGCACGACCATCGTGAATCCCCCGGCTGCACCCGCCACGGAAAAGAAGACGGAATCCACCACTGTTATCGCCCCCGGAAGCACCACGACCGAGAAGAAGACGACCGAGCAGCCCAAGCCGTAAAGCCGGACCGGCCGCGGGCGTCAGCCCTTGGTATCGCCAGACGCTGCGTCTCCCTGGAGACGCAGCGTTTTCTTTTTTGCGGTCGCGGCTCGCCGGGTGACGGACTCCCGGCAGCATGTTTGCTGGTCACGCGGGGAAAGTTGGAGGAAAACGAGGGTCCGACCCGTATGCCCCGCCTCACTGCTTCCGTTGCCGAAAAATTTGCCCGCATCGCCCTCGGGCACGTCAGCCGGGAATTTCCCCACAAGTTGGATCACGTTCTGCGCGACGCGTCCGATGTGAAACGCCCGCGCGAACTGCACCCGATTTTCTACGGCAGCTTCGACTGGCATTCGTGCGTGCACGGCTACTGGCTGCTGGTCCGGGTCCGGCAACTATTCCCGAATCTGCCGGCCGCGGCGGAGATTCGGGCACTGCTCGACGAGCAAATGACTTCGGCGCATGTCGCCGGCGAATGCGCCTACCTCGCGCAACCGTCGACCCGGGGCTTCGAGCGACCCTATGGCTGGGCCTGGCTGCTGAAACTGGCCGCGCAATTGACCGCAGGCGAAGACCCCGATTCCAAACGCTGGAGCCTGATCCTCGAGCCGCTCGCGCACGACTTTGCCCACCGCTTCCTCGAGTTCCTGCCGAAGGCCACCTACCCCACGCGCACGGGCACGCATTTCAACTCGGCCTTTGCCCTCACCCTCGCGCTCGACTGGGCCGTGGGCACGCGCGACCGCGATCTCGAAACGCTTATTCGGTCGAAAGCGCTGGCGTGGTTTGAGAATGACGCCGCGTGCAAAGCCTGGGAGCCGGGCGGCGACGACTTCCTGTCCCCCGCGCTCATGGAAATGGAACTCATGCGCCGGGTCCTTCCGGCGGGCGCCTTCGCGGCGTGGCGCGATCGCTTTCTGCCCCAGCTCGCGGAGCGACGCCCCGGGACGCTCTTTACACCTGCGACCGTGAGTGACCGCAGCGATGGCAAGATCGCGCATCTCGATGGCCTGAATCTCAGCCGGGCCTGGTGCTGGCGCGGCCTGGCCGCGACCTGGCCGGAGGCCGATCTCCGGCATGCGATCGCACTCGAAGCCGCCGAAATCCATCTCGAGAGCGCCCTCCCCCACCTGACGAGCGATTACATGGGCGAGCATTGGCTCGCGACCTTCGCCCTGCTTGCGCTTGACTCCGGTGCCGCGCACGGACACTAAATTCGAACTTCGCTTTCACAAATCGATCGAAGCCAATTTTCGGATTGCCATCCCAAAGCAATCCGGCGCCGCTGCAATTCGCGCGCGCAGTCAATAATTTCCCCGGCATAGCTTCCCGAGACCATTCCTTCGAAGGCGTAGTAGCTGGATAGGAGCTTCGAGAGTAACGGCGCACCCGCGGAAAAACCTCGCAGCACAGCGTCAAGAATCAGCGGATCTCCGCTGGCGGCCGCAGAGCATTGCCGAAAGATAAGCATGAGATTGAGAAAACCAAAATCAATCGTGGAATAGTTGTTGATTCTCCCCATTGCCCAGCGAACTAGCGCTTCTGAAACTGTCGCAACTTTTTCGAGGATTTCTTTCTCGCGAATCGCGAGAACGAAGACGTAGTTCAGGTACTCCCAAACGAAGTTCGTCATTGATTCGGTCGAAAACATTGTCTCGATAACGCTGGGATTTCTCAAAAAGTCGAGGAGGGCCCCCGGATCCCCTGCCTGCACATGCTGCCACGGTATTTCCTCCACACTCCGTCGGCTAAAGGGATCTCTCAGGAACCATCCGGCTAGTTTTCTGTGCGCCAGCTTCTGGGCGGCCGACTCTGAAACGAAACGGGATCTGACGGCCAATCGCAAGTGATCGTGGGAAATCGTAATCCGCCCGTTCAATTCCAGGAGGGGCGATCCCAACGCATTTCGCATTTGCGCCCACGCCACCGGGGGAAGTTTCGCGAACGCGAGGATCTCTCGCTCGCTCAAGCCCGCGCGACTCGCCCAGATCGGCACCATTGCCTCACGCACGTTTTCAGTTCCGCAGTCACCCTCCACCCGCAAAAGTACTTGCGTAAACAGGTCTGAGACAGTCCCACACTGCAGGTAATTGGAGAGGCACTCCGCGAGCTGCTCGTGATTGCCAAAGAGACGCAATTCTTCGCTCAGGACGCTGATAAACAGGGGGTTGCCTGCTAAACCGTGTCCGAGAATTCTCTGGAGAAGGCTTTTAGGAAGCGTCTTATTATAAGTGCCCAAATTGTCGGCCAGGAGTCGCTCCGAGTCGCCCCTCGACAAAGGGGGGACATTGACTCGTTCCCATGCTTCCACATTCCCCAGCTCTCCCGCTGGGGAAGAGACAACCACGTGCATGCTCTCCGGCAGCTCCGCCGGGAGCCATGCCAATTTTTCTGCACGTTTTAAGCGGTTTATGGAATCGAAAATCAGAAGCCAGCGCGCGTTTTTCAATCGGGCGTGCTCACTGGCCTTGGTTAGCCAAGAAGGAAGGCTATTCCTGAGGTGGAGATAATCGTCGAGCACCTCATCGACGCCCCCACAGATTTGTTGAATTGTTCCGATGATACGACGCATCAGGTAAGTATCACTGGCACCCGACTCACTCGCATCAAGATAGCGCTCGAGGACAAAATCGCGGGGAACCGCTTTTCGACGAGCAGATGCCCAATTCGCCAAAAGGGCACTTTTTCCGCTCCCTGATTCACCTTCCACCAGGATCCTCTGGGAACCCTTGTTCAACGCCACTTCCAAGCTGCCCAAGCGTTGTTCAGCGCCAATAAATAATTTGCGATGGCTCCAGGCAAATATCTCATGCCTCCTCGTTTCACGCGCAAAGGCGTCCGGCACCGCATCTGCCGGAAATTCCGAATCAAGCAGAGTCCAGAGATCCTTTTCGACTTGGCGGGCCAGCTCGCTTGGGTCCTCATAATCGATCACGGGGAATTCGCTGCTTCGAACACGCTCCTTCAGCTCTTGTTGTCTCGCAGCATCCGTCGCAGAACCGGCCAAGTAAGACCCGCCACCCGCCCAACTTTTTGGCAAATGCCCCGGACCGGAAGTAGAAGAAGGCGCGACCGTTCATCTCCGGAACGTTCAACACGCCGTGGAGAATCTCGAGTTCGGTAACGCTCTTGTCGCCGCGATGCACTTCCAGCCACGGATGACTCTCGATCAATTCATTTGGAAAGCTCGCCCGGTCTGGCACCCAACCATAGCGATCACCCAGCATGCCAATGAAAAATGGCCGGGCGCGATCGATCTCTGCCAGGCAAATCGGCAGAACCTCGCCCCGTTCGGCTTGTTCCGCCGTAATCCCCCACCTCAAGTCTACGTCGATGAGTTCAACAAAGCGCTCTCGCAATCTTGCGCGGAGTTCCGGAAACACGCGACGACCCAGCAAGTCCCGCTCTTCCTGAAAATCATGAAACGTTGACGAGACAAAAATGCGAACTGTGCGGCTTTTGCTCGCGGGTGGTTCCATCATGCCACAGTGAAGCGATGCGCGCCGTCTTTCGAGTTCGAAAGGCGATTCCGGGGCTTTCGCGGCGGGGTGCCTAATCGGCGTCGTACACCTCGACGAGGGCCACGCCGGTCGAATTGCTCACCCCGCGCACGACCGCCGTGTAGCTGCCGGGTCCGAGCACGAGGTAGAGCGCAGACTCGACTGGATTCGTGGGCGCGAGATTCTTGGCACTCACCGCCGCGCTGTTCGCGTCGGTCTGCCAATTGTCATTGGTCGCGATCTGGGTCCCCGACGCGTTGAAGACGGAAACGGTGGGATCCGCCAGCGCACCGACCACTCCAAACGCGGTCAGGGAAGGTCCGAGCGCACGGACGATCACTTTCTTGGTGCCGGGTCCCTGGATGACGAAACCAGCGATCATGACATTGGCACCGGTTCCGACTTGTCCGCGGGTGGAAACGTTGAGCGGAATGGCGTCACTGCCGATCTCGAGATCGTACATCTCGACGAGCGCAACTCCGGTGTCCGGCCCCCGGCCGTTGTCGAAGCCGCTCGCGACCGCAGTGAATGCGCCCCCCGTAAAGCGGTTGAGCAGGATGCTATCGGTCCGGCTGGCCGGCTCGAGGCCGAGGGAAAAAATCGGAGCCTGCGGCGGGGCGTAAAATCCCGGGTTGGCCCAATCGTCGTTGGTGGAGAGGAGCGCCCCGTTTGCGCCACGCAACTCGACCACTGGGTCGCCCAGCGTGCCGGGAACCCCGAAGGAAGTCAGGGAACGTCCGAGGATCCGGATCAGGGCCTGTTTGCCGGTGCCCGTCGGATCGCTGAAGACGAACCCAGCGATCGCCTGGGCGCTCTGCGTGCCCACGTTGACGCGCGTTGAGAGATTCACGATGCGCGCGCTGGGCAGCGGGATGGCAGGAGTGTTGAAACGCAGCTGAAGGGCGAGAAAAAGCGGCGCGGACGTGGCGGACTGGGAAAGGCGTAGATCCAGCGCAAGGCTGCTCAGATTGACGCCGGCATAGGTCACCCCGCTGACGACGAGCTGCGCTGAAGCCAGCGACGAGGTCGCATCGACCGCGGAGCCGTTCTGACGCGAAACAAGGAGGTCATAGCTGGACGCATTCCCGTGCCCGGTCGACGACGCCGTGAACGTTCCGTTCGCCAACGCGGTTTGACCCACGGGCGTGGCGATCGTCACAATCCAGTCGTCCGTCGGAACGCCTGCATTCCGAAGAAAGAGAAACCGATGCAGCGTGCGCCCGGTGGTGGCTTCAATCTCGCGGCGGTGATGAACCGTGCCGTAGCCGCCGGGCGCATCGAGCATGGCCTCCAGTCCCTTTCCGACCGGGTCGCCCGGGCTGCTGTAAACGTGGCCGACGGCTCCGCCCAGAACTTGATCGGCAGGAAGCGCCGGCACGGAGATCTGCGGTGTCGGCGTCGGCGTCGGCGCAGGTGTGCCATAGATGGACATCACGCCATTGATGTCGTCCGCCTGCATCACGTCCGTATTGCTGGCGTGCGAGTTCATGATCGCAGTCACCGTCTGGCGCGGCTTCGCTCCGTCCGGGTGGTCGAGGCCGAGGGTGTGGCCAAACTCATGAATCGCGACGCGGCGCAGATCGTAGATCGTGATGGAATCAACCCTCTGCAGGTTGCCGCGGTAGGACTCCCAGTTGAAGGCGTTGTTGAAGACGGTGTCGGTCTGGTCCAGGAAACTGTTGTCTCCCGCCAGACCGGTGATGGCAATCGCGTCGCCGAAGCTCGACCCGAAGTAGGTGTCGGCAAAAAAGACGTTGTTGACGTTGTCCGACTGCACGCCCGCCGCGGCTCCGCCGAGCAAAGTCACGAAGCGAACGTTGCTCCCGAGATACCCATTCCAGAGGCTCGTCGCCTGCTGAGCCACCACATCGAAATTGGCGCTCCCATCCTGCAAGGCGCCCTGCCCGTGCGAGCCCAGTTGCAGCGAAAGCACGATGGTGGAATTCGCGGGCCACCGCGTGCTGGCGCCTTCCGTCACAAAGGCCCGCAGCCGCGACCCGAGTCCGACGACGAGCAAAACGGCCAGCACGCCGAAAAGGCTGAGGCGGGGAGAGAGGCGCGCGCGCGAAGTTACCGGCGCACCGGCCAGGCTCTGTCGGTCGGGGTGATTCATGGCTGGTCCGCTTGGATTCCCCTCCTCTTCAGCGCGTCGCGGATCTTCGCGCCGAACTCCTCTGCCGTGAGCGCTCCGGCGGCCGCCTGCGCGGGTTTGGCCTGTTCACCGGAGGAACCAACCTGCTTCAAACCGGTCAAGGGCGTGCCATCATGTAGAAAGACCTGTGCGCGTCCGTCCGCCGCATTCTTCACCACCCGCATGCGCCCATGGTGCACTCCCACCAGGGGACACAGGTCGCGGTGATTTCCCCGCACGAACAAAAACTCCACGTCGCCCGGCTGGAACTCCGGCATCCCGGGAATGCGCTGGGTGCGGCCGGCAACTCTGCCGCCAAAAAACTCGAGCGTCTGCTCACCGGCCGCGCCACCGCGGAAGGATTCCTGCACGCTGAAAGTGACGAAGGTCGCGACATGACGATTGGCTCCCTCGCCCGACCAGCCCGACGTCACCGCAACGACGCGAGCCCGGAAAATCTGTTCGGCGCGGTCGATTTGCCGGTCGAAATTCGTCTCGACCACCGTCATCGAACCGCCGTGTTGCGGTAGGGCCAGGAGGCAAACCACGGCAACGAAGCGGAGAAACTGACTCATCCCAGTCATGGCTCAGCATGCTTCAGACGGGGCGACTTGTCCTGCGACTATAACGCATGGGCGGGAGAGTTGAACTACCCGGGAAGATGCCAGCGGCAAAAAGCGCGCGCGTGACCGGGACTTTTCTTTAGCCCCACGCTGCATTTTGCAGCACCACCCGATACCCATCCACGTCTTCGAACGTCCGGCCCTGCTGGTCCCAATAAGGATTGAAGGACGCCACCGGTTCGTGCCCCTGCGCACGCATGCGCTGGACTGCCACCTCCCATTCCGAAGTCACGGGCAAATAGAAGACCAGAAGATGATCCTGCGTGGGAGCCCGGCCCACGGTGTGTCCGCGTTGCGACGTAAACTCCAGGTGATACCCCGCGCCACGTTGACCGAGCATGACGCCATCGAAGCCAGCGTGATTCTCAAACCCGCCCAAGACTTCAAAGCCGAGACCGTCCCGATAAAATCGGACGACTTCGGGGAGATGATCCGTAGGACGGGCGATGCGCAGGTGGGCAGTCGGAAGCACGGTCTGATGCTACGCGTTATTCCGCCCGGAGCGCGACAATCGCGTTTACCCGGGTGGCGTGGAGCGCGGGCAGCCAGCAGGCCAGCAGAGCACTCAAGCCCAGCACGGTGATCACGCCGAGATAGGTGACGAGATCATAGGAATGTACGCCAAAGAGGAGCGACTCGAGGACGCGCCCAAGGATCAGCGACGCCATCACGCCGAGGCCCAATCCCACCGCCATGAGCCGCACGCCCTGCCCGAGCACGAGGCACAGCACATCGCGCGGTTGTGCGCCCAGCGCCATGCGGATGCCGAACTCGCCGGTGCGGCGGGTGACCGAATAAGCCATGACACCGTGCAGCCCCATGGCGGCGAGCCCGAGTGCGAGCAAGGCGAAGGCGCCGATCAGGCCGAGGTTGAGGCGGCGCGGCGCGTTCGTGGCGTCGAGCACGGCCGTGACCGGTTCCAGCCGGGGCACCGGGAGATCCTTGTCGAGACTCCAGACGGCTTCACGCAGCGGCCGCGCCATCGCGGAGGCGGGCAGGGAGGCGCGCATGATGAAGGTGAAGCGATTGGCCGGTTCCTGCGCCAGCGGGAAATAGCTCTCGATCCGCACCGGCTGGTCGGCCCCCTGCCGGCGGGTGTCGCGGACCACGCCCACAATGGTCAGCCAGGCGGTTTTCTGATCGGCCGGCGGCACCTCGCCGAGGAGAAAGCGCTGGCCCAAGGCGCTGCGGCCGGGCCAGTAGGTGCGGGCGAACGTCTCGTTCACGATGACCGCGGCGGGCGCGTCGGCGCCATCGAAGTTGTTGAAGGCGCGGCCCTCGACGAGCGGGATGTTCATCGTGGCGAAGTAGTTCGGCGCCACGGTGTCGAAGGGCAGCTCTGGCCGATGCTGCTGAGCTTCCCAGCTGCGGCCTTCGATAGTGAACGTGCCGGAATTATGCAGGCGGCTGAGCAGGATGCTGGTGGTGCCGGTCACCGCTTGCACGCCGGGCACGCTGCCCAATCGAGACTGCATCGACTGCAGGAATTCGGCGATCTTTGGCGCCTTGTCGTACTTGCTGCGCGGGAGCGAGAGCGGCATCGAAAGCATCTGCTCGCCGTGCAAGCCCGTTGGCACCTGCGCCAGGGTCCAGAACGAGCGCAGCAGCAAGCCGGCACCCACGAGCAGCACGACCGACAAGGCCGCCTGCACCACCACAAGCGTGGAGCGGGTCCATTCCGTCGATCGGCTGGAAGTTTGCGACGGTCCGCCCGCCTTGAGGGATTCCTGCGGATCGGCCCGCGAGATGTGCCAGGCCGGCACGAGCCCAAATCCGAGGCCGCAGAGAATGCTCACAAGTGCAGTCGCCGCGAGTACGGTGCCATCGGTCGAAATGAGATCCGGCCGCGGCAGGTAGCCGGCGCCGAGGGTCTTGAGCAAGCCGAGTCCCCACCAGCCCAGCAGCAGGCCAAGAAGCCCGCCCCCGATCGAGAGCCACAAACTCTCGGCCAGAAACTGGCGGACGATCTGCCCGCGCTTTGCCCCCAGGGCGCAACGGATCGCGATCTCGCGACGGCGGCTCACCCCCCGCGCCAGCAAAAGATTGGCGAGGTTGGCGCAGCCAATGAGCAGGACGCAGCCGACCGCGCCAAAAAGCACCTGCAGGGCGGGACGGACGTTGCGCACGGTCCAATCGTGCATCCCCACCACGTTCACCCCGTAGCCGGCCTGATCCGGAAATTCCTTTTCGATTCGGTCGTTGATGCTCCCGAGGTCCGCTTGCGCCTGCACCACCGTGACGCCGGGCTTGAGGCGGCCCAACACGGGCAGCCAAAACGCACTGCGCGCCTCCCGCAGTTCCTTGGCCGGCGCGAGCGGTAGATAGATTTCGCTGCGTTCTGGGAAGGCGAAGCGCGGCGGCATGACGCCGATGACGGTCAGCGGCCGGCCGTTTACTTCGATGCTTTGGCCCAGCACGGCCGGGGCGGAGCCGAAGCGCCGCTGCCAGAGGGCGTGCGACAGAATCGCAACCCCATCCTTTCCCTCAACCTGCTCGTCAGCCGTAAACCATCGGCCCAGGAACGGCGAAACTCCGAGCGTTTCAAAAAGGCCGTCGCCGGCACTGCAGGAGGCGACCTGCTCGGGCTCGCCGTTGCCGGTGAGATTCACATTCCTCGCGGAATAGCCGGCGAGACGCGACAGGGTTCGGTTCTGCGACCGCCAGTCAGAAAAGGTCGGCCAGGAGGTGATGTCGTCCGGGATCTTCTCCCGCCGGTTGTCGTTCCAGACAAAGACAATTTGTTCGGCCTCCGGATACGGTGGCGGACGCAGAATGACGGCGCGCACGAGGGAGAAGATCGCGGTGTTCGCGCCGATGCCGAGGGCGAGGGTGAAGAGCGCCGTGAGCGTAAAGCCGGGCGACTTGAGGAGACGGCGGAGCGCGAAACGCATCAGGATTTTCCGGTGGAAGGTTGGAGACGGCGCCGCGGGTAAGACCCGAGGCTATTCTGACTTGAGTGCGACCGATGGCTGGATCCGGGCGGCGCGCCGGGCGGGAGGGAATCCCGCCAGCACGGCCGCGGCGAAGAGAAAAGCGCCGCAGGCACCCAGCGAGAAGACATCCACGGGCGGCAAGATGGTGAGCTGGCTGGCGAGGAGCCGCGCCAGCCCAATCGCCAGGCCGGCGCCCATTCCCACCGCGAGAAACGCCTGCCGGGCGCTTTGCCCGAGCACGAGATTCAACACCGCCCGGGCGGTCGCACCGAGAGCCATCCGGATGCCGATTTCGCGGGTGCGACGTGACACGAGATAAGCGGCGACGCCGTAGACTCCCACTACCGCCAAAACAAGCGCCATCAAGGCAAAGATGCCGAACATCGCGGCGGTACTTTGCAGGACCCAGAGCGTCGCATTGTGGGCGACGAAATCCTCGAGCGAGGTCGCCTGGAGCACGAGCGCGGAACGATCCCATTCCGCCATTTCGCGCCGGATTGTCTGCAACAGCCCGGACAGCGCGGCGCGATCACGCGTATTGACCTTGAGCTGAAGAAAAGCCGTTGCGCCCGGGTCTTGGGCAAAGGGGAGATAGAGCCGGGCGGGAGGTTCATCGCCGGCGAAGTCGTGCCACGGGCTGCGCACCACTCCGACAATCTCGTATTCCGAGGCGCGGTCCGCTTCCCCGACGCGAACCCGCCGGCCTACGGCAATGCCATCGGCAAAAAGACGGTGCGCCAGTTTTTCATCCACGATCGCGGCACGCGGCGCGTCGCCCAGATCGGACTCCGCGCGGGTGAATTCCCGGCCCGCCACCACCGGAATCCCGAGTTGCTGGAAGTAGCCCGCATCGACGGACGTATACATGCCGTAGGCGCCGGGAGCCTTGCCGGCAGGGGGTTCGGCCGCCTGCGGTCCCAAGGCAACGGCCCGACGCCAGGTATCCTTATTGTCGAAGGGAACAAGCGACGCCCAGACGGCGGATTGAATGCCGGGGAAGTGCTGGATCCGGCGCTGGAGATCGGCAAAGCGCATCGCCAGTTCTTTCTTGGGAACGCGCGCGAGCGCGTAATCCACTTCCATGATCGCAATTCCGTTCACGGTGAAGCCCGGCGAACGGGTCGCGAGTTTGACGCCCCCGCGGAAGAACTGGGTGGCCGTGAAGAGGAGGGCAAGCGCGAGCGCGAGCTGCGCCGTCACGAGAAGGCTGCGTGAGCCAAAGAGCGCGCGCCAGCCGCGGCGATCCACCCCATCGGGACCGCCGCCCGTGCGCATGTCGAGCGCGAGTTCGCGCTTGGACAGGCTGAGCGCAGGACCAAGGCTGAAGACGAGCGTGGCACCCGCGCAGAGCGCCCCAACCGCCAGCGTCACCCACCCGTCCGGCCGGGCATCGAAGGCCGGGGAAAAGGCAAACGAAGTTTGTCCCACGTTGTTCAGCAGCGAGACAATGACGCCCTGCATGCCGAGACTGCCGAGGATCGCGCCGAGCAGACCGCCGAGGCAGGCCAGCACCGCGCCCTCCGCGAGAAGCTGGCGCACGATGTGCCCCCGCGACGCGCCCACGGCCATCCGCACCGCGATTTCCCGCCGGCGCACCGCCCCACGGGCCAGGAGAAGATTCGCCAGATTGAGCGAGGCAACGAGCAGGACCAGCACCGCCATGCCCTGCAGCACGGCTCCGAGCGCCGGCGTGATCGACTCCGTGTCGGGCGCATCCGAAATGCCAAAACGCTGCTGCGCCCCGAACTCCAGAACCCGGGTGGCGCCGGTCGCTTCCTCTCCCAGCGGAGGAGCGACAGACTGCACGCGCGCGGTCAAGGCCGGCAGGCGCGTCTTCGCCGCCACCAACGTAATGCCCGGCGCGAAACGCGCCTGGACACTCAAGCTGTAGATTTGCGGATTGGCGAGGTCGGCCCCCGCGGCCAGCTCTCCCACCAAGCCGCCCCCGAGCTGTGAAAACGCGCCGAGCGGAAAATAGAAATCCGGGATGATGAGCGCGTTGAGCCCGCTGAATTTCGGCGGCGAGATTCCTACCACCGTAAAGGTCTGCCCGCCGATCCGGAGCCGGGAGCCGAGAAAGTCCGGCCGGCCGCCGATCCGCTGCCAGTACGCGTGGCTGGCCACGACCACATTCTGCGCCGCACCGGGCTGGCACTCCGCGCTCGTGAACGGACGCCCGGCCACAACGGCCACGCCGTGAAACGAAAAGAAATTCTCCGAAACGATCGCGCTCAGACTGCGGCGGGCTTCGGCGCCTTCACCGACGCCGACCAAGGTGGGATGAACCGCGCTGACGTCCCGGAACAAATCCGTCGCGCCCCGCAGGGCGGTATATTCCGCATGGGAAAGGCGGCGATAATCGTTCCCCCGCGCGGTCGGCCGGTTCGAGAAGATCCCGGTGACCTCTTCCGGATGCGCCGGGGTGACCGGCTGGTAGAGCACCACCCGCATCACGGCAAAAACGGTGGCATTCACTGCGATCGCAATCGCGAGGGTGAGGATGGCCGTGGCGGTGAAGCCCGGACTCTTTAGTAGCTGGCGGAAAGCAAAGCGGAGATTGGACATGACAAGGGCGTGATCGGAGCGGCAACGCGGGGTCGCGCCCGCGTAGCGCACAGGCCGTGCCAGAGTTGCACGATGCGCCGCGGAAGCGCATGAACACTTGATGCGACATTCTCGGACGAAACCGGCCCCGCCCCTGGCGTCCGCCCATGGGACGCCGTTTTCCCGCTTCTGGGAAGCCCCAGGAATCCGCCACCTCGAAAGGAGCGTCCGAGGTCCGGACACGGACTCACGCCGACGGAAGGCCGCACTCTCCGCCAGCCGGACCTGGCGGATGCGGGTGCGGATGCAAATCGTCGACCCAAAAAACCTCCTCCGGCGCCTCCGCCGGGGTGAGATCCAAGTTTACAACCACCGGCTCCTGCCCACTGCGGACGAGCACGCAGGAGAGCGGTTCGCCCGGATTCGCATTGATCTCCTGATGGGGAACGAACGGCGCAATGTAAATGAAATCGCCCGGTCCGGCCTCCGCCGTGAATTCGAGCGCATCGCCCCAGCGCATGCGGGCGCGTCCGCTCACCACGTAGATCACGCTCTCCACCGGGCCGTGGTGATGGGCGCCAGTCTTCGCATTCGGGTGGATCACCACCGTTCCCGCCCAAAGCTTCTCCGCGCCGGTGCGCGCGTACGTGACGGCCGCGGCGCGATTCATGCCAGGGGTTTGCGGCGTATTGAGATCGAGCTCGCCGGCGTGCACCACCCGCACGCCACGCAGCCGCCAGTCGGATTCGTTGCTCATGGAGAAAAACTTAGCGGAAATTCATCGCGGGGTGAAGCGGATGCTGCTGCACCGGCGCGTCGATTCATGTTTCCCGGCGGCAAGCGGTCGCGGTAAGTTAGAGGGCCCGTTCCGCCCACCCTGCCCTGCCTACTGCCATGTCCACTTCCCCCGATTCATCGCTTTCTCGTCGTTCCTTCCTCGCCAAGGCCGCCGGCGCTGGCGCGCTCGCGCTGACCGCCGCCACCATGGGACTCCCAGGCGCCGAAACCAAGCCGCCGGCCAAAGACGCGGTCAAGAAGAAGTCATCGGACGAAGACAGCGAATCGCCCGATCTGCTCCCCATGGCCAAAGGCCTGACCTTGGCCACGATTGTCACAGCGGAAGGCCCCTCGCTCGGAATCAAGACTCCGCGCGGCGTGCTCGACGTGGTGGCGATGGCCAAGCGACTGCGCCTCGAGGTTCCACCCACCATCGATGACCTCATCGCCGCCGGGGACGACGGCAGCCTGAAAACGGTGCTGGAGGCGGCCCTGAAACTCGATCCGAAGCAGCCGAAGAACGCGTCCGTCTTCCTCGATCCCGAAAAGATGGACTTCGGGCCGGTCGTCACGAATCCCGGCAAGATCATCTGCCTCGGTTTGAACTACAAAAAACACGCCGAGGAAACGGGAAACCCGGTTCCGAAGTCGCCCATCTACTTCGGGAAGTACAACAACACGCTGAATGCCCACCGCGGCACCATCAAGCTGCCGGCCGCCGTCGCGACCCAGTTCGACTACGAAGTCGAGCTCGTGATCGTGCTGGGACGCGAAGCATCGAACGTGAGCGAAGCGGACGCGTTGGGTTACGTCTTCGGCTACTGCACCGGAAATGACTTCAGCGCGCGGGATCTCCAGACGCGGACGAGCCAATGGTTGCTGGGCAAGACCTGCGATGGCTTCGCCCCACTCGGGCCCTGGCTCGTGACCGCCGATCAGGTGCCGGATCCCAACGCGCTCAAAATCGAATGCCGCGTGAACGGGGAAACCCGGCAGTCCTCGAACACCAAGGACCTGATCTTCAACTGCCAGACCGTCATCAGCTACGCCTCCAAGCACTTCACCCTCCAGGCGGGCGACGTCATTTTCACCGGAACCCCGGAAGGCGTCATCCATGGCATGGCCAAGGACAAACAAGTCTGGTTGAAGGCGGGCGACAAGATCGCCTGCTCGGTCGGCGACCTCGGCGAACTGCAGTTTGCCCTGACTTGAAGCGGCCGCTGCGTCGTTGGTTCTGTCCGCTCTTCCCGTGCTCCTCGCGCTCCTCTCCGACATTCACGGCAACCTGGAGGCCTTGAACGCCTGCCTGGAACACGCGCGGACGGCGGGGGCGGAGCGGTTCGCGCTCCTGGGCGATCATGTCGGCTACGGAGCCGATTCGCGTGGCGTAATGGAGATCGTGATGCGCCTGGCAGAGGAGGGCGCGATCGTGCTGAAAGGGAATCACGACGACGCGGTCGAAGGTCCTGCGCTCTACATGAACGACCCCGCCAGCGCTGCGATCGAGTGGGCGCGGAGCTCGCTCAACGCAGAGCAGAAGCGATTCCTCGCGGCGCTGCCGCTCCTCGTGCGGGAGGGCGCGATGTGTTTCGTCCACGCCTCCGCCTTCGCGCCGGAGCGCTGGCATTATGTCGACAGCCCCTCCGCCGCGCGGTCGTGCGCAGACGCGGGCGGCGGCACCTACACGTTCTGCGGCCACGTGCATCATCAGGTCCTCTACTTCGCCACGCGCGAAGGCGGCATGTCCGCCTTCCAACCGGTGCCGGGTTCACCGATTCCCGTGCGGGGGAACCGGCGCTGGGTGGCGGTGGTCGGATCGGTGGGCCAACCCCGCGACCGGACACCGGCCGCGGGCTACGCTCTTTTCGACGCCCCGCGCGCACTTCTCACGTTTCATCGCGTGCCTTACGATAACCTCGCGGCCGCCGGCAAGATCCGCGCGGCCGGCCTGCCCCTCTCGCTCGCGCGGCGGGTCGAGCTCGGCGTCTGAGCGCAACCGCCGAAATCCATGACGGATCCCTTCGCTCCCGGCTCTGTGATCGAGGGCTACACCCTCGGGGAACGCCTGCACGCCGGCGCGATGGGGGATGTCTTCCGGGTGACCCATCCGGCGCACCAAACGCCGATGGTGATGAAAGTGCCGCGCTTTGGCGCGGGGGACTCGGCCGAAAATGTCCTCGGGTTCGAGACGGAGAGCACCATCCTGCCCGCGCTGACCGGCCCGTATGTCGCGCGTTTCTTTAGCGCCGGGGACCTCACGCGGCTGCCGTTTGTCGTGGTCGAGTTCATCCCCGGCGAGAGTCTTGAAGCCATCGTGCAGCGCGGGGTCTCGCCTCCACCCGAAGTGGCGCGCCTGGGCGCCGCCCTCGCGGACGCGCTGCACAGCATCCATCGGCAGGACACCATCCATCACGATCTCAAGCCGGATAACGTCATGGTTCGTCCCGATGGCAACGTCACCCTGATCGATTTCGGACTCTCGCATCATGCGCGTTTCCCGGATTTGCTGGCGGAGGAGAATCGCTTCGCCGCCGGCTCCGCGCCCTACGTCTCCCCCGAGCAGGTGCAGCGGTGCCGCACGGATCCCCGCAGCGATCTCTTCGCGCTCGGGGTCGTGCTCTACGAACTCGCGACGGGCGAACTTCCCTTTGGCGCGCCGGCCACGAATGCCGGGATGCGGGACCGGCTCTGGCTCGATCCGAAACCTCCGCGCGCCCGGGTCGCGGACGTGCCGCCGTGGTTGCAGGAGATCATCCTGCGCTGCCTGGAGGTCGATCCGGCCGAGCGCTACCAGTCGGCGGCGCACATTGCCTTCGACCTCCGGCACCCGGCCCAGGTGGCACTGACTTCCCGCGCGGAAAAGTCGCAGCAAGCCGGATTTCTGGCCCAGGTCCGCCGCTGGTGGCAGGCGCGTGAGCGGGGTCCCGCCGAGCAGGCGCGGGATCGCGCGCCGTTGAGTTCGACGCCGGTCATCGTCGTGGCGGTGGATACCGTGCATCCCGACGCTGACCGGCACGCGGCCATCCGGCGCGCGACGCAGCAGATTCTCTCCGCTTCGGACGAGTACCGGCTTGTCTGCGTTTCCGTGTTGCGCGGATTCGAAACCCCCGGCGAGCCGGAGCGAAGCAGCTTCTCCGCGGCGGATCCGCATCTCGATCATCTCGTCCGCCTGCGGCACTGGGCGGACCCGTTGCGCTTGCCGCCGGAGCGACTTTCCCTGCACGTCCTCGATTCCTCCGGAACGGCCTCCACGCTCGTGGATTTTGCCCGTCGGAATCATGCTGATCTGATCATCCTCGGCGCGCCAGATGCCTCGCAGCGCGGCCTCGCCTGGCTGCGTTCCGCCGCCTCCACCGTCGCCGCGAATGCCCCCTGCAGTGTGCATCTGGTGCGACTCCCCGAAGGAACACGCCAGGATGCCTTTGCCAGGGAGACGGGGTTGTCACCCGACGATCTCCCGCAATGAGCGCGCGGGCGCTGGACGCCGCCAACTCGCCGCTCCGGGGAGAGATTCCGGAGAATCGAAACGGGCGCGCCGTTTTTTACGGACTTGGCGCTCCTCTTTGTTCAAGCTCGGAGGTCAGCGCACTGCCGGAGTTCCACCGTCAATCCCGCCCTCGCCCATGATTCCCTTTCTGCACAAAGCCTACGAGACGCTCATTGCCAGCGCCTCGAATCTCCAATCGCTCTTTCTCCTCGTCATCCGGGTCTACTGGGGCTGGGAGTTCTTCCTGAGCGGAAAGGGTAAATTCATCAACCACGACAAGATCGCCGAGATTTTCCAAAGGCTCAATCTCCCCCTGCCCGATCTCCTGGCCTGGCTCGCCGCGGGCGTGGAATGTTTCGGCGGACTCTTCCTCCTGCTCGGCCTGGCCTCGCGCTTGGTGGCCATTCCGCTCGTGTTCACCATGATCGTGGCCTACGTCGCGGGCGATTGGGAGAAGATCCGCAACATCGTGAGCGATCCGGACAAATTCGTCACCGCCGATCCATTCCTCTTCCTCTTCACGTCGCTGATCGTCCTGATCTTTGGGCCCGGCCGGGTCTCGGTGGACTATCTCCTGAAGTGCTATTTCGAGAGAGCAACCGATCTCAAGTAGCCATTGCTCGGTCAGCGCTTGGACCCGGCAAGTGTCGGGCAAACCTTAACGATCTCACCCCAAAGTCACCAAAGAACAAAGGGGAGGAAATGCCTCCGAAACTCTGTCGCCTTTCTTCTTTGTGGTTTAGTAGTGGCTTCGGGTGAGACCTTTTTAGCGTTCCCCGGAAGAGGTCGCTCGCCGTTTGCTTGTCAGCCCTTCCGCGGGTTCAGTTCGGCGACATGTTCGGTTCCACCGCAAACTTCGTCGGCGGGTTCATCTTCAGCAGCATCGGTTTTGTGGCGCTGGTCTACGGGAAACGGATGTCGCTCTGGCCGCCGATTTTCTTTGGGATCGTGCTCATGGCGTATCCCTATTTTGTTTCCAACACGCTTCTGCTCTACGGCATCGGCGTGCTCCTGACGGCACTGCTCTACTACTTTCGAGACTGAAGCGCGGCGGGATTTTCGGCGGCGGGGGAAGCCCGGAGCATCTTCGAAGTGGCGGATTCCCCGCCCTCGCGGACAATCGCGGCCCGTGCTCGATCGTCCTGCTCCTTTCCTGGCGGATTCCGCTCCGCTCGCACTCTGCCTGAACTCGTCGTTCCTCGGCGTCTTCGCCCATGCGGGCTTTGTCTCCGGCCTCGACGAGGCGGGGATCCGTGCGACTCACGTTTCCGGCTCCTCGGCCGGCGCCGTGGTGGCCGCCCACTATGCGCAGGGCCGGAGCGGCGCGGAAATCCTGGCGCTGATGCGCGCCGCGGACCTGCGCAGCATCTTCTCCGAACGGCTCGCACCCTTCCGCGCCGTCGGCGCCCTGCTGGGAACTCGCGGACTGAACGCGGCCTTTCGCGCCCCGGGCGCCGAGGCATTGATGCGGACCTGGTGGGGTGAGGCGAGGATCGAAAACACCCCTCGGGCACGCCTCGGAATCGGAGTGACCAATCTGACCCGCGGACGCGGCGAGACGTCGCACCAGGGCTCGATTTGGGAACACGTGCTCGCCAGTTGTGCCGTGCCTGGAATGTTCGCCGCCCGGGTCATCGACGGCGAGACGCTGGTGGACGGGGGCTTCGCCGATCCGGAGCCGATCGGGCAGTGGATCGGAGACGGCACATTGGGGACGATCCTCGTGCATCGGATCGATCGTTCCCGGCCGATGCCCGCCCAGCCGCGGCTGAGCTGGATCCTGGATCGCGGCCATCGCGCCGCCGGCGCCATGCTGGCCGCCGCGCGCGAGGAACTCGTGCGCGGCACCGGCCAGACTCTTACCGTGGTCGAGACTCGGGCCCAGCCGCCCCGCGTGGGCTGGCCTTTCTCCAGCGCCCACGGTCCCCGCTGGGAGTCCGATTGCGACGATCGCTACGAAGCCGGCCGGCGCAGTGCGCAGCAATGGGTCGAATCCACCAAGGCTGCCGCCACGAAACAAAGCAGGCGGCCGTAAGCTGCCGGCTGCATAAAGTTTGCCGGCGAAGTGCGCGGCGCTAAACCGAAGCGCGAGCACTCCGCCAATGACGGTGGCAGGTTCGGGCACGGCCGCGGTCGTAAAATGGATCACATCGCCACCCGCGAGGGCGCCGGCCTGGTTGAACACGAGCTGAAGGACGCGGTTGTTCGCAGACGTTCGTTCCAAGTCGTGCAATCCGAAGGTGGCAGAAGCCGCAATCGAGGTGACGTGGTAGTCGATCAGTCGACTGAACATTTGCTTCCTGCCGCCGTCTCGGCTTTATGCGCCGCGTGCAAGCTCCCTCCTTCCTTCGTACCCTCGCCTTGCTCGGGGTCGTTTTCGCCGCGGTTCTGACCGTCTCGGCGCAGGAAGGCAAAGACATCGACAACAAGCCCGGAACCGCCGCTCCGGGAGCGCCTGCGCCCGCGGTGCCCGCACCGGCGACGGATGAATCCAGTGCGGCCGGGGCGGTCGCCCAGAGTTTCTTCGACGACTACATCCGCAACCTCAAACGTCTGGGCTCGGACAAGGCGCGCCTGGCTTGGGTGCTCGCGCGCAAGGACGTGACGCCCCAATTCAAGGCGGCCTATCAGCGGGCGCACGCCAAGGCCGCCAAGAGCAAGATGGGTGGAATGGAAGCTGATCCCTTCCTCAATGCCCAGGATTATCCGGACAACTCCACGATGGTGGTGACGGGCGCCCAACTGCAGGGGACCAAGGCGAAAGTCACGATGAATTGGCGCCAAGGCATGGACCTGGCGGTGGAAGTGAAGCTCCTGAAATTTCCCGACGGCTGGAAGATCCACGGCATAGGCGACATCGTGGCGAAGTAGGCCAGCCCGCGCGCAGGGTCGGCGAAGGCGTGTAAAGTGCACGCCCCGCATGCCCGCGATTCGTTATCCCTCCGATCTGCCGATCACGGCGCGGCGCGAAGAAATTCTCGCCGCGATCCGCGCGCATCCGGTCGTGATCGTGGCGGGGGAGACGGGCTCCGGCAAGACGACGCAGCTCCCGAAGATGTGCCTGGAAGCGGGCCGGGCGGAGCGCGGCAAGATCGGGTGCACCCAGCCGCGGCGCGTGGCGGCCTTAAGCGTCTCCCGGCGGGTCGCCGAAGAGTTGGGCGTGACCTGGGGACGGGAAGTCGGGTGCAAAATGCGGTTCAATGACGACACCGGGCGCGACACGCAGATCAAATTCATGACCGACGGAATTCTCCTGGCGGAGATTCAGTCGGATCCGCTCCTGCGCGCGTATTCGACCCTGATCCTCGACGAGGCGCACGAACGTTCGCTTAACATCGATTTCCTGCTCGGCCATCTGCAGGGCGTGCTGCGTAAACGCGGCGATCTCAAAGTGATCATCACCTCGGCGACGATCGACACGGAGGCGTTTTCGCAGGCGTTTGGAGGCGCCCCCATCATCGAAGTCTCCGGCCGTCTCTGGCCAGTCGAGATCCGTTACGCGCCCGCCGCTTCCTTCGCGGGCGCAAACGACGACGAGGATCCTTCCCACGTCGAGGCGGCCGTACGGGCGACGGAGAATGTTTTGATCGAATCCGACGCCGGCGACGTGCTCGTCTTCATGCCGACGGAGCGGGACATCCGCGAAACGCGCGAACGCCTGGAGGAGACACTTGGCGCGGGTATCGAGGTGCTCGGCCTCTTTGGTCGCATGGCCGGGACGGAACAGCAGCGGATCTTTGCGCCCGGTCCGCGCCGCCGCGTGATCGTGGCGACCAACATTGCAGAAACGTCCCTGACGTTGCCCCGCATCCGCTATGTCATCGACAGCGGCCTCTCGCGGATGAGCCGATACAATCCGCGCACGCGCACCAAGCGCCTGCCAATCGAGGATATTTCCCAGAGCAGCGCGAACCAGCGCGCCGGACGGGCGGGCCGCGTGCAGGACGGCATCTGCATCCGGCTCTATGCGGAGGACGATTTCGAGAAGCGGCCGCGCTTTACCCAGCCGGAAATTCAGCGCGCGAACCTGGCCGAAGTCATCCTGCGCATGAAGGCGTTTCGCCTCGGCGAAATCGAATCGTTTCCGTTTCTCAACCCGCCCCCTGCCGCCGCCATCAACGCCGGTTACGCGCTCCTGCACGAGCTGGGCGCGCTCGACGACACGAACGCGCTGACGCCGCTCGGGCGGGAACTGGCGCGCCTGCCCATCGATCCCACGCTCGGGCGCATGCTGCTTCAGGCCCGCGAGGAAGGGTCGCTCCCAGACCTGTTGATCATTGCAGCGGCCTTGAGCGTGCCAGATCCGCGCGAGCGACCGGAAGAACAAAAGGACGCGGCCGCCGCCGCACATCGCGCCTTCGCCGATCCCGCTTCGGACTTCCTCGGCCTGCTCAACATCTGGCGCGCCGCGCCCGACCCTGAAACGCGCTCCGGCGGCAATGCCCTCCGGCGCTTCTGCAAAGCGAATTTCCTCTCCCTCTCGCGCATGCGGGAATGGCGTGACATCCATCGTCAACTCACCGAGGTCGCACCCGAAACACCCGGGAGACATCCCGTAAGCGGGAAAACGTCCGGCACACCAACTGGCGCAGCTCAAGCGAAAGAGAAGACCGCCGATTCGGAGATACCGGCTGGGGGAGCTTACGCCGCGATTCATCGCGCCGTCCTTGCCGGACTTCTTGGGCAAATCGCGCAGCGGGAAAAGTCGAATGGATACAAAGCTTCCGGCAACCGGCTCGTGACGGTCTTCCCCGGTTCCAACCTGTACGAACGCCGGGACAAGCCGGTGAAGGGACGGCCCGCCCCGCGCGACGCGAAGCCGCCGGCGAAGAGCCGCCAGCCGCTGTGGATCATGGCCGCCGAGATCGTGGAGACCTCCCAACTCTTCGCGCGGATGGCGGCCGGCATCGATCCGCAGTGGGTGGTGGAACTCGGTCCCCATCTCACGCAGGTGCGCCATACCGAGCCGCATTGGAGTGCGAAGGCTGGACGCGTGCTCGTCCTCGAGCGCGTGCTCGTGCATGGGCTCGAGCTGACGCGCCGGCACGTGGACTTCGGCGCGATCAATCCCGTCGAGGCGACCGAGCTCTTCATCCGGGGCGCGCTCGTCGCCGAGGAAGCTCGGATTCCCTTGCATTTTTTTGCCGAGAATCAGCGCGTGCGCGACAAGCTCGAGACCGCCCTCACCCGCGTGCGCAGCCAATGGGCGCACAGTCTCGATGAAGCGCTCTACCAGTTTTATGCGCGCCGAATCGAAGGAGTTTCCTCCGTGCACGACCTCAACCGACTCGTGCGTGCGCGCATCGGGCGCGAGCCCAATTTCCTCTGCGCGACGGAAGAGGACTTGATCGGAACGCACGACACGAGCTACGACCGCACGCTTTTCCCGGACAGCGTCTCCCTCGGCAACACGGCCCTGCCGGTATCGTATGCGTATTCGCCGGGCGAGGAGAAGGATGGCGTGACCGTGCGTGTGCCGCTGCCGGTCGCGGAGCATCTCACCACCGGTCAGATTCAGTGGATGGTGCCGGGTCTGCGCGAGGAGCAGATTGACGTGCTGCTGCGCGCCCTGCCGAAAGCGGTGCGCAAGACGCTGCATCCGCTGGCGCCAAAGGTCGCGGAGATCACGCGCGAATTCGAGCCGGGTCGGGCGGATTTCCTGACCGCGCTCGCCGCCTTTCTGACCCGCAAATACCGCGCCCCCGTGCGGGCCGCCGACTGGCCGCCGCAAAGCCTGCCGGCTCACTTGCAGCCGCGCGTCGAGGTGATCGATGGCGGGAACAAGACCGTCGTGGCAGGCCGGAATCTGGAAGCAATCCAAGCCGTGGTGGAGCGTCACGACGTGCGGTCCGGGGCCTGGGAGACGGCCGCCTGGCGCTGGGAGCAAAACGCGCTTTCAACCTGGTCATTTGGCGATCTGCCCGAGACGATCGTGATCGAGGAGGTGGGTGGCACTGCGCTGCTCGCGCATCCCGGTTTGGAGCCGGGCGAAGTCGGCGTGAACATCCGCCTCCACCGCAAGCGCGAGGATGCCGAAGCGGCCTCGGGGGCCGGCGTGCGGCGCCTCGCGGAACTGGCCCTCGCGCGCGACCTCGCCTGGATCTGGAAGGAACTGGCCGGTCTCGCCAAGGCGCTGCCGGGCGTGCGCAAAAACGCCAGTGCCCTGGCCGGTGGATTGCAGCAGTTGAGCGCAAAGCTCCCGGTACCTCCGTCTCCGTTGCCGACGGGTGAGATCCTGCAAAGGACCGGCTACCAGCACCTGCTCGACCACGCGCTCACCCTCCAACCCGCCCTGCCGCTCACCGCCGCGCGGTTCCAAGCCCTGCTCGATTCGGCCCGCCGTGAAATGCCAGCACTCAGTTTCAAGTTGGGTGAGTGGACCAAGCAGATCCTGGCGCTGCGCCAAACCGTGCTGGAGTCGCCGCGCCGCTACGCGGGCCTCGAGCAGGACGTGGAGCGACTCGTACCCGCCGATTTCCTGGTGCGCACCCCGCACCGGCAGTTGCCGCACCTGTTTCGCTACCTGCGCGCCTTCCAGGTGCGGGCGGAACGCGCCGCGCTCGATCCCGGCAAGGATGCGGTCAAAGCAAAACCCCTCGCTTCGTTTCTCGATTGGGAAAAGCGCGTCCCCGCCGGCCAGCGCGAAGCCTTCCGCTGGCTGCTGGAGGAATTTCGCGTCTCCCTTTTCGCGCCGGAGCTCGGCACGGCGCAGCCGGTTTCAGTCCAGCGTTTACGGGCGCTGGGCGGATGAAACGTCACTAGAACAGCATGCGTCGGTGTCCGGCCAAAGCGGCAGAATAATGCCGCACTCCAAATTGCCGCGGCTCGGCCCCCTACCGCGAAATATCCGTCTGACTCAGCAACACAAAACCCTCGCCAGCGAGCACGCTGGTCGCGCATTCATCGTCGTCGACGTGCAGCGCCAGCGCGCTGCGGCCGTGCGGACGCGTCAGCAACGGATAGCTGAAATAAATGTTCACCTCGGCTTGCAGCAACGACGTGAGCACGCGGGTGAGATCGCGCGCGACCTCGACCATTTCCACCACCACCATTTCGGTTGTGCTGTAGGCGACATCGTTGGCCCGGAAGAGTACCTCCACCCGCTCTGGATCGCTCACGAGCATGCGGACCACGGCGGAATCGGTGGCGTCCAGCACGCTGAGGGCGACGACTTCAATGTCGCCGAGATTGAGCAGGCGCACGATGTTCATCAGCGCGCCCGCCTTGTTCTTCACAAAGACGGAAAACTGAGTCACTTTCGGGCCGTCAAACTTCTTGTCTGTAAGGGGGCTCGCGACGTCGAATGCCATGATCTGCCGGGTGATGAACGGCGGGTGAAAGCCGGGGCGCGAGAATGATTACTTGTAGGAATACAGCAAGCAGAAACTGGTCGCCTCGCCCTCGAGCAGACGCAGCGTCACATAATACGGTCCGCTGACGGTCGGCGCGACGCCGGCGGCGGTTTTCTCGCCTTCGCGGAAGGGGTCGCCGCTCGCCTTTTTGCCGGTCTCGTCAAACACGGCGAGAGCCACCTTGGCGGGCTTCTCGGTGCCGAGGGAGAAGTAATACTGATTCCCGGCGTAAAGATTCACCAGCATGGAGACGAATTTCTCCTTCGGCTTGAGTGTCCCCGCCCAATGGCCGTCGCGAATCTTGTAGCCGTCGTTCGAGAAGGCGCCGGCGATGTCGAGGGCGGTGATGCGGGCGGCAGTTTCGCCATCGGTCGCCTCGGCCGCGAAGACAGCGACGGGCGCGGCGAAGCCCAGGGCCACGAGGAGGGGAAGAAAGCGGGAAAGCTTCATGTTTCGGATCAACCTTTTTTGCCAATCTCTTTCACCAGCGCCCCGGCGGCGTCCTTGAGCTTTTTCACGTCATCCTTGCCGGCCGAAGTGCCGAGCGGGAAAGAAACGAGCCGCTCGATCTCCGCCAACTGGCCGTCCAGCGAGACGATCAACGGGTCGGCCTTCACCTTGGGGGAAAGCGCACTCAATTTGAGCCGCAAATACGCGACCACCGCCGGTTGCCGGATCAGGCTCGCGCTGGCATCGGAAAAATTGTCCCCAATGATCCCACACACCACCTCAGTGCCGCGGATCCAGCCGCCCAGGCTGATCAGCGTGACGAGGTCCTCGTCGCGGATCTTCTCCATCGCAGCCTTCACTTCGTTTTGCGTTGCCTCCAGCTCCTCCTTCAACGCGTTCCACTCGTTGTTCTCGGCGAAGGTCGTGATCGTCTGCCCGCGCTCGATGATCTCCTTGCTGATGCCGAGCGAGCGGCCCAGCATGAGGATGTCGCGGCCGATATTCTTCACCTGCCCGGCGTCCATCGCCTCGACCGCCACATAGCCGTCGGCGATCAAGCCACCCAGATTCAGCGCGATCTGCGCGCGGTTGGAAAGCGCGGTGTTCACCCCGGGACGAAACTGCGAGGCCCAATTGGGTTTGCACTGCTTGCCGAGGGCGGCAAAGAGCTCGCCCGGTGTCGGCACGCTCATCGCATCGGTCTGCGTGGCGGCCTTCATTTCCGCGGGTGAAAGCGATTCCTCCGCGGCCACCGCCACCACCGTGGGCGTAGGCGCGGGCGGCCCCGCCGCCCAGGCGCAGAGCGGCGCAAGCGCGGCGAAGGCCGAGCAGAGGAGGCGTCGCGGACAAGTCATGGCGCGGAAGCTAGCGGCGAGGCGCCGCGAAGACCAACGGATTTTCGGCGGGTGACCGAAAATTGGCGGCCGCAGCAGGAAGGGCGGCCTTTCGGAATCAGGCGATTCCGGGCCGCAAAATTTGCTCCCCTCCCCGCTTCGCGATAAGCATCCGGCAATGAAAGTACGCGTCACCGTCATGCCCAAGGCCACGGTTCTCGATCCCCAGGGCGTGGCGATCCGGAACACCCTGCGGCAACTGGGCCTCCCCGGGGCCGCCAGCGTGCGCGCGGGCAAGGTGCTCGACATCGAATTTGAGCCGGGCGCCGCCCCGCCGGAGGCAGTGCGCACGCAACTCGATCTGCTCTGCCGCGACTTTCTTTCGAATCCGGTCATCGAAGATTACCGGCTCGAAATCCTGGCCTGACCCGCTGCGCGATGCGTTTTGCCATTATCCAATTCCCCGGGTCGAACTGTGACCAGGATTGCTGGAGGGCCCTCCACGATGATTGCGGCCTCGAAGCGGACTACGTCTGGCATCGCGAAACTTCCCTCGCGGGTTTCGATGCCATCGTGCTGCCCGGAGGATTCGCGCACGGGGATTATCTGCGTTGCGGAGCCATGGCGCGCCATTCGCCCGTCATGAAGGCCGTGAGCGCGGAAGCCGGGCGCGGCCGGCTGGTCATCGGCATCTGCAACGGATTCCAGATTCTCTGCGAGGCGGGGCTGCTGCCGGGCGCGCTGGTCCGCAATCGCTCGCTCCATTACATTTGCGAGCAACTCACGCTGCGCGTCGAGACCACGGAGACGCCTTTCACGTCCCATTGCCATGCCGGGCAACTCCTGCGCATGCCCATCGGGCATGGTGAAGGCTGCTACGTCGCGGACGAGGCCACCCTCGACGAACTCGAGCGTCAGGGGCAGGTCCTGCTGCGCTATGCCGACCCCTCCACCGGGGAACCGGGCGAGAGCGCAAATCCGAACGGCTCGGCGCGCCACATCGCCGGAATCTGCAATGCGCAGCGCAACGTTTTCGGCCTGATGCCGCATCCGGATCGGGCCAGCCATTCCCGGCTCGGCAGCGCCGATGGAAAGCTGATCTTCGAAGCCATGGCGGCGCACGAAACGGCGGTGGCCTGAAAATCAGCGGACGCTTCGTCCGTGAGCGCGCCCCCCGAGCCAATGAGCCCGGCCATCTCCGGCACCCGCCAGCGCGCGGCCCGCGAGACTCAAGACGAAAAATAGGTCCGCGTCAGGCGATGACGCAACGCAAAGACCCGTCCAAAAATCACCCGGACCACGGTGGA
Organism: Chthoniobacterales bacterium; assembly: GCA_038226705.1. Classification (GTDB taxonomy): domain Bacteria; phylum Verrucomicrobiota; class Verrucomicrobiia; order Chthoniobacterales; family SZAS-18; genus SZAS-18. Next base: position 55,751 of record JBBRQH010000018.1, read on the forward strand.
TCCGAGCAGGCGGCCGAAGGGGCCAAAGGCGAGACGGTAACGCAGGCGATCCGTCATTTCCGTTCCGCCAGAGGGGAGAGCACGAAACTCGTGCCGGTGCTCCCAATGCGGAAAAAGCGCGGAGGACGCGATGTCGCAGAGCAGCACGGGCGGATCGACGATCGACCACTGGCCCTGCCAACGGAGGGGAATGAAGCCAAGAAGCGTGACGGAAATCGCAAAAGTCTTCCCCTCCCCGGCCGGCCCTCCGCCCTCCAAGACCACCGCAGTTTGACCGGGTGGTGAGATGGCGTGGATGTTTTCGGGATCCGCGTGAAAGGCGTAAACGCGCTCGATCGGCGCGGCGAGGGCCGTCGAGCGGATGAACTCGTGCACGAATACCGGGGGCTAAGACGGATTTGCCGCAGGAAGGGAAGGCGTTGGCGAAGTTGTCGCGGAGGCGTGCTCCGGCGCGGCGGGGTGCGCGGCGGTTTCGCTCGTTTCCTCCTTCGGGGTCGAAGATTCGACGCTCGCAGGAGCTTCTACTTCCGCGGCCAGTGCCTGCGGCGGGGCGGCCGAAACCGGTTCACCCGCAGTCGCGTCTTCGGTCAGGGCAATCTCTTCCGGAGGCTCCTCGTCGGCGGGGACAGACTGAGTCGAGTCCGCTTCTGCCTGCGCAGTCGACAGATCGACATGCTCTCCCGCCGGCAAAACTGCCTCCGCCGGCGCGACACTCCTGGGAGCGGGAATTTTCTGGCCAGCCGCAGGGTGCGACTTCGCGGTCGATGCGGGACTCGGCAAGCCCTCTGGCCGGGTGGCCGATTGCGGGAGGTCGTAGGTGCCATCGTGCAGCGCGAGGACGTGCCCGGCGGCAGCCAGCCAGCGAAGATCGGCCACGAGGGCAGATTTCCCGCGGTTGTAGGCGTCTTCGATTGGTGAAGGGCTCGGGGCCGACTCGGGCGGGGCTGTCGGAGTTGCGTCTACGTTGCTCACCACCGAAGCAGCAGGCTCCTCGACGGGTGTTTCCGACTCCGGCAAGTCCGAGACGACTCCCGGCTCCGTTGGAACGGCAGCATCGGGAGAGGCAACAACCGTCTCCGGAACTTCCGGAGACGGCGTCTCGGACGCCGCTATCGGCGCGGCCGGCGACATGGTGGGCTCCGCCGCCACGGGCGCGGGCCCCAGGATGCGCTCCGCCAGAACTTTTCGAGAGATGCCGGGGGCAGCGGCGATGAGATCGAGGATTTTCTGGACATTGGCCGACACGACGGAGTCGGGCGCCGCGCGGAACGCAATCGGGCGCGCGGCGGAGACGTAAACGAATTTCTTGCGATGTTTGAAGATCTGCAGTCCCGCCTTCTGCAAACCCGCACGCACGTGCTGGACGAGATTGAGGGGGTGGCGCGCCTCTGCCTCCCAGGCGTAGCGCATGGCCGTGTTCAGCCCGGGGTCACCGTTCCCGCGTGAGGCTGGTCCCGCAACGGTAAAGCTGCTTCCGGCCCGCACGTTCTCGGCGAGATGATGCTCTTCGAAATGTTGGCGGACTTCCTGCAGCGACCCAAGCGCGATCGACGGCTCGCTGCCCACCACGGTGAAAGTGGTGTTCGAGCGCGATTCTTCCTTCCATTTCTCCACTGCGGCGGGGTCGTTCACGGTTTCGATCTCACGGCGGAACTGCTCAAACGACATGCGGCGCGAATACCGGCTGTCGTACAGGGCGCGGAGGGCGAGCTGATAGCCGTGGTGATTCGTCGGACCGAGCAGCGTGCCGTCGAGCCGGCAGCGCGCGACATTTGAGAAGTTCCCCTTCGGCGGTTCCCCGAGTTCCGTCTTTTCCTCGTATAATGAAGTGCGGGCGCGTTCGAACGCCATGCGTTCGGCCGCCCGGCGATCGAGCGTGACCGGGCCATCCTCACCGACGCGGTAGAGTTGAACCGGAGGCTGACCTTCCCGGTTTTCCACCGTCAGCCGCACCACGTGATACTCCGGCTTCTCAAGAAATTTTTTCGCCAGGCCGAAGAGCGGGAACGTGAGATGCGAATTACGAATTTGCTGGGCCAGCGCCATCACCACTCCCCCCTCGGGCATGAATTCCACTCGAACCGGGGCGGACGGAGCTTCGGGCGGGCGCTGATCGCGCTCATCCCGGGGCCGCAAGGGAGCGCCGCGCCGATCGTCGCGCGGTCCACTGCCTTTGAAAGCCGGCTTCGGCCCGCGGTCGTCGCGCCGCTCGGGGGGTCGGGGGGAGGGTCCACGCGGCCCGGTGCCTGGGCCGGGACGCGCCGGACGGCTGTCGCGATCCCGGGAGGGTCCGCGGAAATCGCGCCGGTCCCCGCGCGGCGGGCGTTCCTCGCGTTCGGCCGCTCCGAAGAAGCGGCTGGCGTTGGAGGTCTCGTTGATCCAGGCGGGTTGGAACTTGAGATCGGAAAGATCGAGAAGCGGAGCGGAGGGCTCGGGATTGGGCATAGGACAGGCAGGCGCCGGCGGAGCGTCGGGGAAGGGGGCGGCCAAGGCGGCGCTCGGTGTTGGACAAAAAACGCGGCAGGATGCGGCGGATTGGAAGGTTCCCACGCCCAGCGGGCTGGCGCAAGTAACGCGGAGAGTCCGACTGCAATCCTTTCCCCCTTATTCGATGTCCCGCCCCGGATCGGTCTTGCGAGCCGCCGAATTTCCCGCGCATCGGCGGCGTCAACAAGGCTGGCCGCAGCAAATTATCGGTTGCCAACCGGTCTCCCTCCGCTAACGGTCCCGCTCGCAAAAACCGCCAGCACATCCAAGCAAAAACGAATTTATGGCCGACCCCACCATCGAACAAAAAGTGAAGGACATCGTCGTCGAACAGCTCGGCGTAAACGCAGAGCAGGTGACGCGTGAGGCGGACTTCATCAAGGACCTCAACGCGGACTCGCTCGACATGGTGGAGCTCGTCATGGCCTGCGAAGAAGCGTTCGGCGTGGAAGTGCCGGACGAAGAGGCGGAGAAACTCAAGACCGTGGGTTCCGTCATCGACTACGTATCGAGCAAGAAGGCTGCGGCGTAGGTCCCTCCGCCATTTCTCTTCCCGAGACGGCCCGCAAAAAAGCGGGCCGTTTTCTTTTTCCGCTTGTCGGCCGAAATCCGGGTCCCTAATCTTCACTACCCGCTGCAATTCACTCCTCTCAAATTCCCAACCTCCATGATGAATCCACACGCACTTAGAATTTCGGCCGCCACGACTGCCGCCGCCATGCTCTTCACCGGCTGTGCGGGCATGACCCCCGGTGAGAGCGGCGCCACGACCGGCATCCTGGCCGGCACCGCGGCTGGCCTCATCGGCTCCGCCGCAGGCTTGAAGCCCGGCCAAGCTGCTGCGCTTGGCGCGGGGGTGGGCCTCGCTGCCGGCGCGATCGCCTACGTCATTGCCAAACATCAGGCCGACGAACGCCAGCGGCAAATCGCCGAGGCGAATGCCCGGCGCGCCTACGCCCAACGTTCGGCCGAGCTGAAGCGAAAGAACGTGCGCTACATCGCCGTGAAGACCTCGCGCAACCAGCAATCCACCGGCGCCGCCTCGGTCATGGTCTGGGACACCCAGAGCCAGAAACTCGTGGGCGACAGCGTCTATGACGTCAAGCAGACGCCCGCGAGCGGCAGTACGGCCAAGTTCGATTCGTACAACGCCACCTACGTCGGCAGCTAAGTTTCAATCTCCGAAAAGGAGCCAGGAAAAGGGACGGCCTCCAGCCGTCCCTTTTTTCTTGGCGGCTTTGTTCATCGGCTCGGTCCACTCGGTCCATTAGGGACGGGATGGACCTTTTGGAAGGGTCTTTTTGAACTCGCCCATCCTGCCTTTTCTCCAGGTCGTGCCAGAGGCCTTTGGGTTCCGTGGGGCAAACAAGTCACGCCCGTTTTCGAGGGTGGTGCAGCCGCTGCAGCCTAGGAAAATAGCGGTCGCCAGCACTTTCACGTCCAAAGCGCGTCCCCTGGCGGAAGCACGGAAACGAATCACATCGTTCCCGTCAACGCGCATGCTTTGCGCTTGTCAGGGGCGCGCCGCAGCGCACTGGTGCGCCCCGCCATGAAAACTTTCTTCTCCTCCTGCCTCGGCACGATTTTCGGTTTGTTTCTTTTCGGGGCCCTCGTCGTGGCGATCTGCATCGGGCTGATCGCGGCCGCCACAGCCTCCGGCAGCAAGTCCCGGACGAAGGAAGTCACGGTGCAAAAGGGATCTTATCTGGTCGTCAATCTTTCCGCCAATATTACCGACGCGCCGCCGCCTTCCGACTTCAAACGCTTCCTCAACAAGCTGACGGGCGATACCGAGACCAATAGCTATTCCGTGCGCCAGATCGCCAGCACGTTGCGCTCGGCGGCCACGGACAACCGCATCGACGGCGTCTTCCTCGTCGGCAGCCTGCAGCCGCAGGGTTACGGCGCCGGTTTCGCCGCCCTCAAGGAACTGCGCGAAGCCCTGACGGAGTTCAAGGGCTCGGGGAAAAAGATTGCCGCTTACCTTACGATGCCTTCCAAGCGGGACTACTACCTCACGAGCGTGGCTGATCCGATCTATCTGAATCCGTACTCCGAGATGGATTTCACCGGCCTGGTGAGTGAGCCGACCTTCTACGGCGACATGCTCAAGAAGTATGGCATCGGCGTGCAAGTCACCCGCGTCGGTAAATACAAAAGCGCCGTGGAGCCTTTCACGCGCAACAGCCTGAGCGAGGAAGCGCGCGAACAGACCGCCAAGCTTCTCGGCGATATGTGGGACGAATGGCGCACCGGCATCGAACAGGCCCGGAAGATCCCGGCCGCGAAAATCCAGGAACTGGCGGATACCAAACCGATCGTCAGCGCGGAAGACGCGGTGAAACTGGGCTTCGTGACGAAGCTCGCTTACCTGCCCGAAGTGCTCGCGGAATTGCGCGGACTCACCGGGAGTGACTCCGAAAACACCAACACGTTCCGCCAGGTGAAGCTCGAGGATTACCATTCCAGCTTCGTGGCCACGAAAGAGGGCGACGGGGCGCCGAAGGTCGGAGAAAAGGATTCCCGAAATCGGATCGCCGTTATCTATGCGGAAGGAGACATCATCGACGGCAATTCGATGAATGATGCGACGGTGGCTGGCGATCGTTATGCCCGGCAACTTCGCAAGCTGCGGCAGGACGCCAACGTCAAGGCGATCGTGCTCCGCGTGAACAGCCCCGGGGGCAGCGCTTTCGCCTCCGAGGTCATCCTGAAGGAACTCCAACTCGCCCGCGAAGCCGGCAAGCCCGTCATTGTCAGCTTCGGCACGGTGGCGGCCTCGGGCGGATATTATATCGCGTGCGCTTCCGACCGCATCTTTGCCCAGCCGAATACCATCACCGGCTCGATCGGCGTCTTCGGAATTCTGCCGAACATGAAGGACTTTGCGGGCAGCTGGGGGGTTACGTTCGACACGGTGAAGACCGGAAAATTCGGCAACATCTTTTCCATCAAGGGCCCGAAATCCCCCGAGGAACTCGCGGCGGTGCAGACTTTCGTGGACCGCATCTACGACACTTTTGTGAATCACGTCGCGCGGGCCCGCAAGCTCTCCCCCGAGCGCGTGAAAGAAATCGCCCAGGGCCGCGTCTGGTCGGGCACGGAAGCGTTGAAGCTCGGTCTGGTCGACGAAGTCGGCGGCCTGGAGCGCGCCATCGCTTATGCCCGGGAACTCGCGAAGCTGCCCGCCGATGCCCCGCTTTCGGAGTGGCCCATCGAGAAGGATTTCGCGCAGCAACTGGCCGAGTCGATCAGTGGCAAGCGGAATCCGTTTGCGAGCTGGTTCGGCGGCACCTCGACGGCGGACCGTGCCGCCCAGGAGCTGGCCGTGCCCTTCGACCTTTTGCGCATCCACAACGATCCCCTCGGCGCCTACACACGCCTGCCCTTCGCGTTGGACGTTCGGTAAGGATTGTCGCGTGGCGGCCATGGGGAAAGTTTGTGCGGCGGGGAAATTGCTTCTAGGCTCGCGGGTCGCCGCACGTCATGATGCGTGTGCATTGCAATTTTCCCCCGATGGCTGCGCCTTCCACGTCCAAAATTTCCCACGATCGCCCTGGCTCCACTGTTGACGCGCTGGCGGAGGATCCGTTCGACCGCCTCACGCGCATGGCCAGCCGCCTCCTGGGCGCGCCGGTCGCGCTCGTGGCGTTTGCGGAGGATGGGCATTTCAAACTGCGTTCCCAGCTCGGGCTCGGCCTCGGCGGACGGGATCTGCCGGCTTCGCTTTGCGCCGCCGCCGCCGAGGGCGGCGAGCCACTGTTGATTGCCGACGCCAAGGCGGATCCCCGGTTCGCGCGCGACCCCGCAGTCACGGGCCCGCCGTTTCTGCGGGCTTTCGGCGGAGTGCCGTTGCGACGCCCGGGCGGAGAGATCGCCGGGGTGTTTTGCGTGCTCGACCGTTCCGCCCGCCCGTTCACCCCGGACCAGATCAAGACCTTGAAATATCTCGCCGCCATCGCGGAAGACGAGATCGCCAAGGGAGGCTCGGCTGCACCCGCCTCGCATCCTCTCTCACCCGCTCACGCTCCGGAAGCGCCCGATGTGGCCGAGATGAACCGGCTTTTCACTTCGCAGGATACGCCCGTCTTTGTGCACGAATCGATCGAGGCGGGGATGAACTCGATCGTCACGGACGTCAACGATGCCGCGTGCGATCTCCTCGGCTACCCTCGCCCCAGCCTCATCGGGGGAACTCTCGTGGAGTTGTTTTTCCAGTCCCATCCCGAATGGCTCTCGGAGATCGACCAAATGCTGGCGACCCATTGCGACGTCGTCTTCAAGATCGACTTGCGCTCCGCCCTCGGGATCGCGATCCCGGTCGAGGTCAATACCCGGCTTCTCGGTCCCGATGCCCCGGCCAGCGCCTATAGCGTCGTCGGGCGTCTCGCCGAGGATCGTCACGAAATACCGCAGCATCATGACGGGGACGGACCCCCGCTGGCGGAGCGCGGGGCGGGAATGCTCTGCCGGTTCAAACCGGATGGCACGCTGACCTACGTCAACGACGCGTTCTGCGAGCACTACGGGGAGGAGCGCAAGCATTTGGTTGGCTTCATCTTTCGCCCGCCGACCCTCGAGGAGGATCGCGCCATTGCCGCCCGCACCTTGGGTGGGCTCACCGCCTCGAACCCACAGGCGACATGCGAGTATCGCGTGATCGGAGGCGACGGGCGCGCCGGCTGGCAGCGCTGGACGTACACCGGATTTTTTGACGAGGCGGATGCGCGCGTGCTGGAATATCAGGCGCTCGGAAACGGCTTCTCACCTGCTCAGCCCGAAGTGGAAGAAAGCGCGGAGGAAACCGGCGAACCGGAGATGACGGCAGAAATTGCCGTCGATGAAGAGCCACTTGCCCAAGCGGAAGCCGACTCCCCTTCGGAAATGGAGTCTACGGCTGAGGCATCGGTTCAGCCCAAAGAGGCACCGCCTCAAGAAGCAGCCCTGCCTGACGAAGTCGTAGCGCATCAAGAAGTGGCCCCGGCTCACGAGGCGGCAACGCCTCCGCAAGTGGCGGTTCAGCCAGAGCCTGCCCCCGCGCCCCACCCTGCGGCAGTGGCTGTCGCCGAACCGCTCGTCGAGGTCGTCCCTGAACCTGCGGCAGGTGCCGAAGGCGGCCAGGCGATGCCCCCAGAAGTTCACCCCCACGCGGTTGTAGAGCACGCGGAGCCGGCCGCGTTCGCGGTTCACGCGCCTCTTCCTGCTCCGGAACCGCACACCGAAGTCACGGCGCAACCCTTTGTGGAAGCCATTGCGGAAACGTTGCCGGTCGAAAGTTCGCTGGCGGCCGCTCCCGTGACGGAAGAAGTCGGCAGCGCGAAAGACGCCCCGGTGGAGCATCCGAACCCCCCCGTTCCCGCGTCCGTTTCGGCCGCCAAGGCTGAGTCCGAGACACCATCGGAGGCCGAACCCGAAGACGAAGCTCAGGAGTCCGGCGAAGCGCCCACCCCAGCCGCGACCGGGGCGCTCGCGGCCCTCAGCATTCTCGACTCCATCGACGATGGCGTCTTCGTCGCGTCCGTCGCGGAGGAGCGAGTCGTCTATCTCAACCATGGCGCCGAGCTTCTCGTCGGTCTGCCCGCCAAGTATTTTGCCTCCGCGCCGGAAGTCTGGCGCGAGATCTTTCATCCGGACGACCTGCCCGCCCTGCGGCGCGCGCTCCAGACCGTGCTCGCCGACGGCCAGTCGGATTTCGCTGGACGCCTCCTCCGGCCCGGCGGCGAGTACGTCTGGGTGCAGGGCCGCGCGCGCCTCGTCCACGATGCCTCGGGCGATCCCGAGGGGGATCGAATTGAAGGAGTGCTCCGGGATGTGACCGAGCGGCGCCGGGCCGAAGAGGCCCTTCGGGCGAGTGAAGCCAAGTTCCGCGACATGGCGCTAAACACGCCAGGAGTGGTCTTTCAATGGAACGAGCGGGAGGACGGCCATTCGGGCTTCACCTACATCAGCCCGCGCCTGCAGGAGATCTTTGCCATCCCGAATGACGAGTCGTACACCTTTGTCGAACGCATTCACTCGACGGATCGCGAGGGCTGGCGCCAGGCGCTCGCGGCGGCGCGGTTGAATCCCGGACCGTGGTCGTTTGAAGGCCGCCTGATTTGTCCGGATGGGCGCGTCCGCTGGATGCAATGCGCGGCGAAACCCGTGCGCTATTCCCCGGGAGATCTGCTTTTCAACGGGGTCATTCTCGACAACACGGAACGAAAGCGCACCGAGAACGAACTGCGCGCGAGCGAAGAGCGCTTCCGCCTGGTGCTGCAGGCCAGCAACGACGGCATCTGGGACTGGGATCTGACGTCCAAGCGCATTTATTTCAGCCCGCGCTGGAAGGAGATGCTCGGCTACCAGGCCACGGAACTGCCGGACCATCCGCGCACCTACTACCGGTTGCTCGTGCGGGAGGACCGCCCGGTGGCGCGCGCCGCCTTCCGGGCCCATCTCAAGCGGAACGAGCCTTGCGTCTTCAACGCCCGCCTCCGCCATCGCGATGGCTCCGTGCGCTGGATTCTCTGCCGCGGCAACGCCCAACTCGACCACGATGGTCACGCGGTGCGCATGGTGGGGATTCACACCGATATCACGACTTCCAAGCGCGCGGAGGAAGCGCTTCGCACGGCCAAGGACGCCGCCGAGGCCGCCGATCGCTCGAAGGCCGAGTTCCTCGCGGTGATGAGTCACGAGATTCGGACGCCGATGAACGGCATCCTCGGCTTCACCGATCTCCTGTTGGGTGGCAAGCTCGACCCCGAGCCGCTGGAGTACGCGCAGACCATCAAGACGAGCGGCGATGCGCTCATGACTCTCCTGAACGACATCCTCGACCTCTCCAAGCTCGAGGCCGGCGGAATGGAACTGGAGAATCGTTCCTTCGATCTCGTGCCCTTCCTCGATGGCATCGTGACCGAGCACAAGGAACGCGCGCGGGAAAAGGCGCTCAATGTCGTCCTCGCCATCGACCCCGCGGCCCCCGATGCGGTGGTGGCAGACCGGTCCAAACTGCGCCAGATCGTCGGCAATCTCGTCAACAACGCGATCAAGTTCACCGCGCAAGGCGAAGTCCGCCTCGAGATCATCCTGGCTGGGCGCGAAACCCCGGCGGCAGCGGAGCAGCCGCTCTTCAGCCTGGAATTCCGCGTCAGCGATACGGGCATCGGCATTCAGCCCGAACGGCTCGACCGGCTTTTCAAGCCGTTTAGCCAGGCGGATTCGTCCAGCACCCGCCGCTACGGCGGCATGGGGCTCGGCCTCGTGATCGGCCAGCGCCTATGCGCCCTGATGGGTGGCGTAATCAAAGCCCGGAGCACCGTGGGCAAGGGCTCGGTCTTCACTTTCACCCTGGCCTTGCCCGGGGAGAAGCACGAGCCGGTCGCCGCGGAAGCGGGCGCCTCGGACACGCATTTCCTCTTCGAGCATGCCAGCGGGCCACGCGTGCTCGTCGCCGAGGACAACCCGGTCAATCAGAAGCTCATTCGCGCCATGCTCAAGCGCCTCGGGCTCGTGGCCGACTACGCACTGAACGGTCTCGATGTGTTGCAGCTCGTCATCGACCGGCCGCTCTACGACATCGTCTTCATGGATGTGCACATGCCCGCGATGGATGGTCTCATGACCACGCAACGGCTGCGCGAAATGGAACGCGAGCGCACGGACGGGCGCCGCAGTTACATTATTGCGCTGACCGCCGATGCGATGCCGGGCGACCGCGAGCGTTGTCTCGAGGCGGGCGTGGATGACTACCTGACCAAGCCCTTCACGCAGCTCGAGGTGGCCGCCGCGCTCGAACGAGCGCGTGCTCCGCTCGTGGGCTGACGTCAATCCCGTTGGCGCGCCGCGTGCAGGACATTCACCGCATTGCCCTTTATTTCGTGGGGGTCCTCGGGCTCGGCGCGATCCTTGCGCCGTGGTTGTATTGGGGCGGGACCACGCTGGGGCAGGTGGGCGGGGTCTTGGCGTTTCTCGAGCGGGTGACCTTTCAACGGTACTTCAATCGCGCGATGCTGGTCGCGGCAGTGGCGCTCCTTTGGCCCCTCGTTCAATCGCTGCGAGTGCATTCCCGGGCCGAACTTGGTCTGGAGCCAAACCCGCGCTGGGGGGTGGACCTGGCGCGCGGGTTCTTCGCCGCGCTGGGGGTCCTGGGCGCGCTCGCCGTCGGCTTCCTGGTCGCGGGCACGCACGTCTGGCGAGCCGCCTTGCCTCTGGCGGTGCTGGGAACCGCCGCCCTGTCCGCCTTCGCCGTCGCCTTCCTGGAGGAGGCGCTCTTTCGCGGCGCGCTCCTGGGGGTGATCCTGCGCAGTTCCTCCCGCTGGGCGGGACAACTTTTCCTCGCAGGGCTTTTTGCGCTGGTTCATTTTCTGAAGCCGCCGGGGAACGCTGCCGAAGTTGCCAATGCCTTGGGCCCCATCGACGCCTTCTCCGGGTTCAAGCTCCTTCCCCAGATCTTTTGGCAGTTCGCCGACCCATGGTTGTTCCTGGGCGGTTTCAGCACGCTTTGCGCGGTGGGGCTGGTCCTCGGCTTCGCCCGCACGGGCAGTCGCTCGCTCTGGCTGCCGATCGGTCTGCATGCCGGCTGGGTTTTCGGATTAAAGGTCTTCAGCGCGTGGACTCTGCCCACCGAGCGGGCGCAACTGCCCTGGATTGGCGATTCCCTGCTGATCGGCCTTTTGCCATTCGCCGCGGTTTTGCTGACCGGCGTGCTGGCGGGGGTAAAGCTCAGGCCAACGAGGTAGAGCCGCGTGGGCTGGCGCCCATCTTCCGGCGAACGAAGCGTAGACAGTGGGACGGTAAAACGCGGCTGAATTTGCATTCCTCGTCCATTCAGTGGAACTCCTTGCTCGCCATTTGTCCGGGCGTTCCTGGTGGTCCACCGCTATGCTCGTTGCGTCTCCTCAATCCCGATGTTGCTCAAGCCCGCCCGTGCCATTCTGATTCAGGTCGGTGGGCTTTGTATCGTGGCCGTCGCGGCCGTGATCCTCGGGCAGTTCTTTCCGCTCGATCGCGCGATCTACCGCGTCGCGGAGGCGGTTTCACGCTGGCAGCCGTGGAGCACCGCGCTTTATCCCCTCGCCTTTGCCGGTGCGAATCTTTTGCTGCTGCCCGCGGGCCTGATGATCGTGGGCGCCGGGTTTTTCTTCGGGCTTTGGCGCGGCTTCGCCCTGATCATGACCGGTCACCTCCTCGGGGCGAGTCTGGCTTTCGCGATCACGCGGCGCTTTGCGCGCCGCTGGGTGGAACAGCGTTTTCTGCGCGATCCGAAGTGGCGCGCGCTCGATCTCGCGCTCGAGCGCGAGGGCTGGAAGATCGTTTTTCTGACCCAGCTCAATCCGCTCTCCCCCACGAGCCTGATCAACTATTTCTACGGCGCGACGCGCATGCGCTTGCTCCCCTGTCTCGGCTGCATCGCGTTGGGCCAGGCCCCCGGGGTGCTCCTTTACTCGTATTTGGGCGGAATCGGGCATTTCAGTTGGAAGCTTTGGCGCGAGGGTGGCGGCCTGAACGATGGGGCGTACTGGCTTTGGCTGGGTGGCCTCGCCCTGACCGTTCTCCTCACGATCGCGCTGGCGCGACTTGCCCTCCGCCTGCTCGAGGAAGCCCAACAACGGGCGCTGCTCGAGGAGGCGGCGCAACTCACCCGGGTGGAGACCCCTTCCGTACAGGTCACGGCCGGTGCCTTCCACGAGCCCCACGCTTCCCTCGACATCTCGCCCATGCGGTGATCGCAGTGCCGGAGTTTTTTTCCCCGGGGCGCCCACGGCCCTCGTCGCCGCAACGCGTTCACCCCGCCTCATATTTATCCTGCGTGGAGCAATGGAAAATCGCCTGGGCTCGAGACCGATCCTTCTGCTGACTGCTCTGCTCGCGGTGCTGGTGCACGGCACGGTCTTTTGGTCCGAGCTTTTGCTGGATGACACCGGGCTGATCACCACGCATCCGAGGCTCGGTTCGCCGGGATTCGTCTCGGAGATTTGGAGCCGGGACTACGGGCTGGAGCTCAGTCGGCGTCTGCCCACGGGATACTACCGGCCGCTCTTGCTGCTTCTGGACATCGGCATCCACCAACTTTGCGGAATCTCACCCTTGGCCTATCACGCCGTGGTGCTCGCGAGCTTCGCCGGCGCCTGTGTCCTCCTGGCGTGGCTGGTCCGAATCGGCGCTCCCACTGCCCCACCGTGGATCGCGCTTGCGGTCGGCGCCCTCGCCGCCGTGCACCCCATGCGCACGGAGTTCGCCGTTTTCTTCATGTCGCTCCCCGACGTCTTTGTCGAAATTTGCGCCATTCTGGTGCTGGTCATCGCGTTGCGGGACGCGGATCGCTGGCCTTCGGGGCTGCGCGAGACAGCCCTCGTGCTGCTTGGTTTCACCGCGGGAATCAGCAAAGAGACGGCTTTTTTTGTCCTGGGGGGAATAGGAGGAACGCTCGTCTTGGAGGGAATTTGGAGGCGCACACCCAGGCGTTTGGGGGAGGGCCTTTCGATCATTGCGGGCCTGGCCGGGGCCATCGGCTTGCGCCTTTGGGCCGGAATCATCCCGCAAGCCAATTCCATTTTCGCGAGTCTCGGATCTGGCAGTGGCCGGGCCTTTGCCGTGCTCGCGGAAGGCGTGCAGCACTTGTTGTTGCCCTCGCCGACCACTTTCATGAGCTGGGCACAACCGCCGCCGTCCGTTCTGGCCGCGATTGCCGTGCTGGCGGTTTTTGGGGCGCTCGGCGCTATGCTCGTGCGCGCGCTGCACCGAGGCGAACGGTTCCTCGCCTTGTTGCTCGCGTGGCTCGTGGGCGGCTGCACCAGTCTCGTTCTCGTCGGTGTGCAGAATCTTCCCTACGCCGATCGCTATTTTCCCAGCGGGGCTGCGATTCTCGGGCTCGCCCTGCTGGGCGCGAACCTCGCGCCGCGCCTCCGGCTCTCGCACATGGGGCGCCGGGTCGCCTTGCTGTCGCTGGCCGGATTCGTCGGAATCCACGCCGTCTATTCCGCCTTGAGCACGTATGAGTGCCGTCAGGGCGTGGTCTTCTTCACGGCCATGGCCGAGCAACAACCCAGCTTGAGTTTTCCCCGCATCGCCCTCGCGCGGCTGTATCTGCGCGAGGCCGACTTCAGCCGTTTCGATCAATCTGCCCGCGAGGCGATCGCCCTCGCGCCGGAGTCCGCCAAGGTGCGGGAGCTCGGCAAACTCATGGCGATGCGTTTTCTGGCGGAGAGACGCGTTGAATCTGCCCTGCGGGCGCTGGCCTGGGCGGAGGAAATATTCGTGAACGATCCTGAAATCTGGAGTCTGCGCGGCGATTGCTATCGGCAGACTGAAGATCGCGCGGCGGAGGAGCGATGCCTCCGCCGCGCCCTCGAACTTGCCCCCGGCGATCCCGGCCTGACCGAAAAACTTCGCAAAGTTCTGGAACCCTAAAGGCCGGGAGGCTTGAGCCGCGCTGCAAGATTGACGGGCAGAGGCTTTTCGCGCCAGTCTCCGGATCCGATGGGCGCGTTCATTGCTTCATGGCAGGGCTGGCGGCCGGTTGCCGTGCTGGGCATCGACCTGCCGATGAGCGCGCTCTCCGTGGTTCTGATTGCCCTCGCGACGATTATCCTCTGCGGCATGCTGATCGCCGTCCGCCGCAGCCGCGGCGACGTGGAGCGAGCCCTGGGAGAGATGCAGGAATCGCAGCGACGGCAGGAAGCGGCGCTCGAGGCCTCGCAACGCCTGGCCGAGGAGACCGATCAGCTTTTTCGCGCCCTCTTCGACGACGCCATCGTCGGCATGTGCCGCTCGACGCGGGAGGGGAGATTTCTGAGCGCGAACCACGCGCTCGCCCGCATGTTCGGGTATGACTCGCCCGAAGAGATGCTGGCCCGCGTCACCAACATTGCGGAGCAACTTTACGTGCGTCCGCAACAGCGGGGCGAAGCGATCGACATCATTCGCGAACGCGGCGGGATCGAACGCTACGAGGTCGAGGTGCGCCGCAAGGACGGTTCCCACATCTGGATTCTCGAGCACATTCGCGAAGTACGCGATGCCGCGGGAAATCCGATGTATCTCATCGGCACCATCCAGGACGTGAGCCTGCGCCGGTTGTTGGAGGACAAGGTGCGCCAGGCGCAGAAAATGGAATCCATCGGCCGCCTGACCGGCGGAGTGGCGCACGATTTCAACAACCTGCTCACCGCCATTCTTGGCTACGCCCAGTTTGCCGAGCACAAGCTCGACGCAGGACATCCGGTTCACACCTATCTCGAGCAGATCTCCAAAGCGGGCGAGCGGGCGGAAAAACTAACCCGCCAGCTCCTGAATTTCTGCCGGCAGGAGCCCATGGAACGCCAGACCTTCGACCTCAACCTCGTGGTCAAGGAAACCGGCTTCATGCTGCGTCGCCTGATTGGCGAGGACATCGATCTGCACATGCATCTGGCGACCGATGGCGCCCTCATCACCGCGGATTCGGGCGAGATCGGCCAGGTGGTCATGAATCTCGCGTTAAATGCGCGCGATGCCATGCCCCACGGCGGCACGCTCACCATCGTGACAAGCGTGCGGGAGTCCGGTGAGGCGGACCCGGCCCGCCCGGCGGTGCTGCAACCGGGGCGGAATGTCGTGCTGACGGTTCGGGATGAAGGCAGCGGCATGGACAGCTGGACGCTGGCCAAAATCTTCGAGCCCTTTTTCACGACCAAGGATCGCGGGCACGGCACTGGCCTCGGCCTCTCGACCGCGCACGACATCGTCTGCAAATGCGGGGGAGAGATCACGGTGGAAAGCACCCCGGGGAAAGGCACGTGTTTCGACGTCTGGCTTCCTCTCGCGGTCGACAAAGTCACGAGCGAACCCGCGCGTCCAGGCTCGCGCGCCCCCGCGACGGTCAGCGGGGAAGGGCCCCGCACCGTGCTGGTCGTGGAGGACGAGGAAATTCTTCGCACCCTGATGGTGGACATCCTGGAAGGCCGCGGTTATCACGCCTTGAGTTCCGCCGATGGAGACGGCGCGCTGAAAATCATGGAAGCCCAGGATGGCGCGGTGAACCTCGTGGTGACCGATGTCGTGATGCCCCGGATGAGCGGATTCCAACTCGTTTCGCGCATCGTTCACCGCTGGCCGGAGGTGCAAGTGCTCTACATTTCCGGCCATGGCGAACATACCGCGTTCGCGGATGCGACGGATTCCGCCGCCGGCTTTTCTCTCTTGGAGAAGCCTTTCGGGGCGGACGAATTCGCACGGGCGGTACGCAAGGCACTCGGACAAACGAGTGCGGTGGCACCCGCACCGGAGCCCAGCATCGCGGCGGCTTCGGTCTAGATCCGCCTAGCGGGAGCCCTCCACCCACCCCATTTTGTCGCCAGATTCCAGCCCGCAGGGATGAACGCAGCCGAGAGAACGAGAGCGAGGGCGAGCAAGGACATCAGCCGGAAGTGGAGCCGATCCGAACGATCAAACGAAAAATCCAGTTGAAGAGAACGGGTTTTCTCGTTACTTCCGCCCTCCACCGAATAGTCGGCGCTCGCGCCTTCTGCCGGTAATGGAGTCGTAGCTCAATTGGTTAGAGCGCCGCCCTGTCACGGCGGAGGTTGCGGGTTCGAGCCCCGTCGACTCCGATTTATTTCTTCCAGCGCACACCCAACGGCCGCGGCATGTCTGTTTCCGCCTCATCTCCCAGTCTCGCGCGCCTGCTGCTCTACTTTTCGCTGCCGCTGTATTTGCTCGATCAAGCCACGAAGCTGCTCGTCCTGCATCGCCTCGAAAACTCCATCGAAGTCATTCCCGGGTTTTTCCAAATCGTCTTCGTGACGAATACCGGGGCGGCCTTCGGCCTCGGCAAGGACAACAACTACATCTTTGTCGGGCTCTCTCTCGCCGCGGCTTTCGCGATTTTTTTCCTCCGCCGCGCCGGCGTTTTTGACGGCGCGCTCCAGCGCTGGGGGTTGGCTCTCCTGCTCCCCGGTCTTTTCGGCAACCTCACGGATCGTATTGCCCACGGGCACGTCATCGATTTCCTCTATTTCCAGGCCGGCACCGGCGGACCGCATTGGCCCGCCTTCAATGTGGCCGATGCCTGTATTTGCGTGGCGGTGGTCTGTTTCCTCTGGAGCTCATTCCGGGAACTCCGCAGCACCGAAGCAGCCGGCGAACAAAGCTGACGACACGCTGCCGATCTCGAAGATGAAGCCGCTCATTGCCCGATTTGCCTGCCTCCTGGTCGCGCTGCTGGCAGCGGGCGTCCTGCGCGCCGATGACGTGGTCGACGCGCGCGCGGCCCTCGCGCCCTGGCTCAAGTTGCTCGACTCCGGAAAGCTCGAGGAGGCCTACGCGGCTCTCGCCGCTCCTTCCCGAGAGCTTGGAACCGTCGAAAAATGGAAGGCGGGGATGGAGGCAAACCGGGCTTCCGTTGGGGCGGTTCTCACCCGCGCAGAAAAGAAGGCCACGGCCGCCGACAAAAGTCCGCGCGGACGCCCCGGCCGTTTCGTCGTCTTTGAGCAAGCGGCGAAGACCGATCGCAAACTGGCCCTGACCGAGACGATCACGGTGATGTTCGATGAACCCGGTGCCTGGCGGGTGGCAGGGTACGTTCTGCAGAAGTAGGACGCCGATTGCGCAGAAATTACGGATTGCGCGCCCGCGGGGCGGGGCTTTTGCTTGGGGCCATGAAAACGCTTTCCCGTCTTTTCGTGGCCGCGATCGTCGCGACCAGCTTCGCCCTTGTCCCCGGCGCCGCGGCTAAGGAGAAGAAGACCGCTCCCAAGCAGTGCGAGACCTGCAAGGCAGCCGGCAAAGAGAAATGCTCCAGTGAGGAATGCTGCAAGAAGTGCCAGGCGGAAGAAAAGAAGACCGCCCGTGTGATCGTTCCCGGCAGCCGCATCCCCCGCCCCGCCGACCAGGTTTCGCCCCATCCCGCGCGTATCGTGTCCCGTGAGACGATGCAAAAAGATGGCGCCTCGACTCCTCGCGAGGGTCTGGCGCGTTACCCGGAAATTACGTTCGCCGGTTCGCGCTGAGAGTTGTCCGGGGGAAGTTCCGAGCGGGTGCCCAGGGATTCCGCATGGCGTGATCGCCTCGCACGATGACGAACGTTGTTCTCGCCGCGCGTGCCCTCTCCGTGCGGCGCGGAACGACCCAGATCCTCGATGCCATCGACTGGCGCATCGAGCCCGGTGAGCACTGGGTGCTGCTCGGCGCCAACGGCAGCGGCAAGACGTCCCTCCTCGCGGCGCTGACTGGCTATCTCACTCCGACCGCCGGCTCCCTCGAGCTGCTCGGCGCCGTCTATGGCCGCTCCGATTGGCGCGCGTTGCGCCGCCGGGTCGGACTCGTGAGTTCCGCGATCCGGCAGATGATGCCCGAGCACGAGAGCGCCCTCGGGATTGTGCTTGGCGGCCGCGACGCCGCGATTGGGCAATGGGGTCGCGCCTCTCGCCCGGAGGTGGCGGCCGCGCAGGCTGTTCTGCGCCTGGCCGAGGCGGAGTCGATTGGGGACCGACCGTGGGCGGTCCTCTCGCAAGGAGAGCGACAGCGCGTGCTGATCGCGCGCGCCCTTCTGCCCCGCCCCGACCTGTTAATGCTGGACGAGCCTTGTGCCGGCTTGGATCCGGTCGCGCGGGAACATTTTCTCGGCACGATCGAACGGCTGGCGCACGCCCGGGCGCATGCGCCGACCCTCGTGCTCGTGACCCACCACATCGAGGAGATCACTCGCGCCTTCACGCACGCGCTCGTCCTGCGCGAAGGACGCGTGCATGCGGCGGGCCGGTGTCCGGAAGTGCTGAAGAGCAAGGTCTTGAGCGCGGCGTTTGGCGCCCCGTTGCGAGTCCGCCAGCGCGGGGGCCGATGGACGCTGGACGCGAGTTCCGGCATGGTGCCGCCATGACCCTTGCCGACGCTCTTCGCAACGTCCTGCCGGCCCACGTCGTCTCCGACACGGGAGCCGATCTCGAGGCGAATCGGGGCGACAAGTGGTTCGCTCACCATCTGCCGGATGTCGTTGTCTTCGCGGAAACGACGGCGCACGTAAGCGCCGTGCTGCGCCTCGCGCATGAACGCAGCATTCCCGTCACGGCCCGCGGCGCTGGCTACGGCTACGTGGGCGGTGCGGTTCCTTCGCAGGCGGGGATCGCGCTCTCGCTCGCGCGCATGACCCGGATCCTCGAGGTCCACACCACCGATTTTATCGCCGTCGTGGAGCCGGGTGTCATCACGGCGGATCTCCAGGCAGCGGCGAAAGCAAAGGGGCTTTTCTATCCGCCCGATCCCGCCAGCATGAAAAACTGCTCGCTGGGCGGAAACATCGCGACCAACGCGGGCGGACCGCGCTGCCTCAAGTACGGCGTAACGCGCAACTATGTCCTCGGCCTCGAGGTCGTGCTCGCCGATGGCACGGTGGTCGAACTGGGCGGCCGCACGCACAAGAACAAAACCGGCTTCGATCTGGTCGGCCTCTTTGTCGGCTCCGAGGGCATGCTCGGCGTCGTGACGCGCGCGACGCTGCGCCTGCTCCCGCATCCGCCGACGCGGGGCGGACTCGCCGCGGCGTTTCCCACCATTCGCGCCGCGGCCGCAGCGGTGCAGGCGATTTTTGCGGCGGGCCATCTGCCGGCCGCGCTCGAAGTGGCCGATTCCTTCACGCTCAATGCCGCGCGCGAACACCTCGGCCCGGGGCGGATCCCCGCGGGCGACGCGCACGTTCTGCTCGAACTCGACGGACACGCCCCGGCCATTCGGGCCGAACTCGGCGATCTCGTTGCCTTGCTGGAAAATTTACAAGCCAGCGACATTCGCACCGCGTTCGGCGAGGACGAAATGGAGGAGCTGTGGTCGCTACGGCGCGCTTTCAGCGAATCGCTCAAGGCCACCGGCCTGACGAAACTCAATGAAGACGTGACGGTGCCGCGGGGACGCCTCGTCGATCTCATGGACTTCGCCGCGCATCTCCGGGCCAAATATGGCGACGCTGTGGCGGCTTTTGGCCATGCCGGCGATGGCAACATCCATGTCAATATCATGGCGGCCGACTACCATCTTCCGGAGGTTCAGGAGCGGGTGGGAAAAGCTCTCGACGAGCTTTTCCACCAGGTCATCGCGTGGGGCGGCGCGATCACCGGGGAACATGGCATCGGGCTCGCAAAGAAGCGCTGGTGGCACGAGGCGGTCGGCCCGGAAAATCATGCGCTGCATCTGCGCGTGAAGCAGGCGCTCGATCCCAAGGGGATTTTGAATCCGGGGAAGTTCCTGGGCTAAAAGGGATGAATTTAAACTGGATAAATATTTGCCCGGGTGGTCGCAGAGCGACCCCTGAAGGTAGCCGTGGCTTTTAAGCCACGGAATCGGCGATGTTCGATCCACGTCGCGGAGCGACGCGACGAACCTTGAGACCGGCGCACGCCCACAGGCTCAACCGTCGCTCCGCGACGGAAGACGAATTTCGCGAATCCGTGGGCTGAAGCCTACGGCTACCATCACACGTCGCTCCGCGACCGACCGGAGCGGTTTCGCAAACCAAACCTCGTCCTCCTCCTCCTCGAATCGTTCATCCAAACGCCGCAGGCGCCAATCTTGGTCTTGCGCCTTCGGCGTATGCTTTGGATTCGAGGACGAGGACGATCCGAGGCCCGTTATCCCCCCGCCACCACCCGGATGATCTCGACCTTGTCGCCCGCCGCGAGAATGGTCTCCCGCCATTCCTTCGGAAATAACGCCCGGCCGTTTACTTCCACGAGGACCCCTGCCTCCAGACCCAGCGCCGCCAGTAATTGCGTCACGTTTGTCTCCCCTTCGATTTGCCGCTCCACGCCGTTCACGGCGATACGGACCGCGCCTTCGGCCTCTTTCGGTGTCGCTGCATCCTTCATCCGGGCGTCGCGCTAAAGTTCAAATTCCCGTATCCCAATCCTTCCACACTGCCTCCATTCCGTGCCGGTCGCGCAGCAAGGCGGCCACCGTGGCGGGCGAGCGGTGATCGGCGATATCGAACTGGGCGGTGGCGCAGGCCGTTGTGCGGTCGATCGATCCGTTCAAGTCCTGGCGCCGGCCGCGCACCGTCAAATGGAGGTCGGCCGTGCCCTGCCGCGTGTATCCCCCCGGCTCGGTGTGACTCCCAGCGCTCATGATCGTAAAGCCCAGCGGGACCACCGCATCGCGGAAAGCCTCCGGCTCGCGCGTGCTCAGGACGAGGCCGATTTGCGGGAACGTCAGCCGCAACGCGCACAGCAGTTGGACGAATTCGCGATCGGGCAGGGTGAACGGCGGGTGAAACTCGCCCGCCGCCGGACGCATCCGCGGCAACGAGACCGTAAGATGGGCCCGCCAGCAGACGCGCAACAGATGCTCGAGATGGGCCGCCAGCGCGATCGCTTCAGAGCGCCACTCATGCAGGCCGAAGAGCGCCCCGATGCCGATGCGGCGAAAGCCCGCCTCATGCGCGCGCTCGGGACAATCCAGCCGCCAATCGAAATTCCGTTTGGGTCCGGCCGTGTGGAGCTGGGCGTAAAGTTCGCGATCGTAAGTCTCCTGGTAGACGACGAGTCCTTCTGCGCCAGCCGCTGCCAGCGGGGCGTATTCGGCCGTTTCGAGCGGACCGAGTTCGAGCGAAATACCCGGAATTCCCGCGTCGTCCCGCAGGCGGCGCACGCATTCCGCCACGTACCCGTTGGAAACGAACTTGGGGTGTTCCCCGGCAACCAGGAGCACATTGCGAAAACCTTGTGCCGCCAAATGCCGCGCTTCCTGCAGAACTTGCTCTACGGTGAGGGTGACACGGAGGATCGGATTATCCCGGGAAAAGCCGCAATACGCGCAATTGTTCACGCACTCGTTCGAAAGATAGAGCGGCGCGAAAAGGCGCATCGCGCGTCCGAAGTGCTTGCGCGTGAGCGCCTGGGAATGGGCGGCCATCTCCTCGAGCGCGGCCTCGGAGCACGGCTCCAGCAGCCGCGAAAAAGAGCGGAGCAGCGGACTGGGCGCAGCGAGCGCCTGATTGAACAACGTAGAAAATCCCATCCTGCGATTTGACCTGTAGAGCGCGATACCTTAGACCGCACCCGTCAACAGGCATCCGAATTTTCTGCGGCATCGTATGGCAAAAATGGGCGAGTTTCCTCATTCGCAGTTCCAGACCGCCTCACCGGCACCCTTCGGCGCGTCCCCGCACCTCCTCGCACCCCTTGCCTCCCAGGGTATTCCGGCCGCCGAACTGCAGCGTCTCCAGAGCGCCGTCGATGCCTTCATGGCGGAATACCTCGCCGCCGCCCGTCCTTCCTACGCGGTGCGGTCGATCAATTCCGCGCTCTACGATGACGCGATCGAATTCCTCTGCCGTCCGGGCAAGCGGCTCCGGCCCATCCTTTTTCTGCTCGCCCACCGCATCTTTCACACCGGGGCGGAACAGACGAGCCAGCGCGACCTTCTCGCCATCGGCACCAGCCTCGAACTGCTGCACGGCTTCATCCTGATCCACGACGATATTATCGATCGCTCGGAAACGCGGCGCGGTCTGCCCACCCTGCACCGCGTGCTGGAAGCGCGCTTGCCGGCCTTCGCCGACCGGGCGCGCATCGGCAAGAATCTCTCCCTCGTCATGGGCGACATCCTCTTCGCCCTTGCGCAGCAATGCCTGCTCGACACCCGGACGGTCGATCCCGCGGTGACGCGCCGGCTCGCCCAGCACCTCCTCGGCTGCATGATGGAGACGGGTTTCGGCGAAGCCGCCGATATCATTTACGGAGCCCGCGACATTTCCAAGATCAGCCTCGCCGAGATCGAGCAGATGTATCTGCTCAAGACGACGCGCTACACGATCGAATGTCCGCTCGCCATGGCGGCCACGCTCGCTGGCGCGTCCGATGCCGCCGTGCAGCAACTGGAGCGGCTCGCCCTCCCGGCCGGACTCGCCTTCCAGATTCAAAACGATCTCCAGGAATTTGCGCGTTTCGAAGTGAGCGATTCCGAGGTGCCGGCGGATATCCTCGAAGGAAAGAAAACGGTGCTGATCCACACGGCATTCGACCTGCTCGGCGAGACCGATCGCGGCCTGCTCCAACTTTGCTTCAGCGGCTCAGCCCCCAGCGATGCAACGGTCTCCAAGGCGCGCGAACTCATTGTGAAGAGCGGGGCCGTCGGCCGGCTTCAGGTTCGCATGGAGGAACTCCTCGAACAGGCGAAGCGGGCCGCTCACGCCGAGGTCTTCACCCCCGAGCAAACCGAGGGGCTCGAAGCGCTCATCCGACTCGTCCGTGCCGCCGCCGATCGAAGCCGCCCCGGAAATTGAGGGCAGCCGGAGCGGCGAAGTGGCAGGTCTCGGGAACGTGCGCTTCGGAGCGGCCTTTCTCTCCCTTTCCCCCTTTGAATCTCCTTGGCACTTGATTCTTGATTCTTGATTCTTCCTTCCTACGCCGCTCCTTTCCCCCGCTCATGGCGAAAAAACTGGAATTTGAGTCCGTGCCCGGCGGCGTCAACGCGGCGGTTGGCTACCTGGCCTGGTCTGCCGCCTGTGGCATCAAGCCGGGCGCGGATAAATCGAAGCAAGATCTCGCCCTCATTTTCTCGGAGAGTCCGTCTGTCGCGGCGGCCGTCTTCACGACCAACCAAGTCAAGGCGGCGCCAGTCCGCGTCTCGCAGGCGCACTTGAAAACGCGCAACGTGCGCGCCGTCCTGCTCAACAGCGGCAACGCCAACGCCTGCACCGGAGCGCCGGGACTTCGCGCGGCCGAGCGCATGGCGGCGGCGGCCGGCGCCGGGCTCGGCGTCCACGCCAACCAGGTGCTGATCGGCTCCACCGGCCGCATCGGCGTGTCCCTCCCCGTGGAGAAAATCGAGGCCGCCTTCCCGGATCTCACCAAGGCCGACGGGCGGTCGGGAAGCACCGCGGCGGCGCGCGCCATCATGACCTCGGACACTTTTCCAAAAGAGTCCGCGGTGCGAGTCCGGCTGGGCGGGAAGCGCGTCACGATCGGTGGCATCGCCAAGGGCGCCGGCATGATCAATCCGAACATGGCGACGATGCTCGCGGTGCTCACCACGGATGCGCGGATCGAGAAGGCTCTGCTCCAGCGCGCGCTCAAGCAGGCCGCAGAGCATTCCTTCAACTGCATCACGGTCGACGGGGACATGAGCACGAATGACACCGTCTTCGTTCTCGCCAACGGCCGCGCGGGCGGACCGTTGCTCACGGCGCGCGGGGCGGACTACGAACGCTTCACCGCTGCGTTGACGGAAGTCTGCCGCCATCTGGCGCGCCAGATCGTCGAGGATGGCGAGGGCGTGACAAAGTTCGTCGAAGTACGCGTCTCCGGCGCGGCGTCCGCCCGGGACGCCCGGCTGGCCGCCGAGGCGATCGCAAACTCCACTCTCGTCAAGTGCGCCTGGTTCGGCGGCGACCCAAACTGGGGACGTATCATGGATGCGTTAGGGTATTGCGGAGCCAAATTGCACGAGGATCATGTGGAGATCTTCTACGGCGGACTTTGCGCCGTCCGCCAGGGTGTCGCCTCCAAAGTGGCGCCCGCGCGGATCCAGGAAGTCGTGCGCCGAAAAAAATTTATGGTCGAAGCGAAGTTGCATCTCGGCACCGCCGAGCATGTTGTGTTTACGACGGATCTCAGCACCGAGTACGTGAAACTGAACATGGGTGAGTGAGGTCTTGTTGCGACCCATACCTGGTAAAACGATGTCGTCCGCCCGCGCCCTGTCCCAACGGATCGAAGTCCTGGTCGAGGCTCTCCCGTTCATTCACCGCCTCCAAGGCCAGCCGCTCGTCGTCAAGTACGGCGGCAGCGCCATGGAAGAGGAACATATGATCGATCGCACGCTGCGCGACGTCGCCTTCCTGCGGGCCGTCGGCATCGGCGTCGTCATCGTGCACGGCGGCGGCAAGGCCATCAACGGGAAGATGCGCGAAGCGGGCCTGAAGCCGCATTTCGTCGGCGGACTGCGCGTGACCGATCTCCCCACGATCCAACTGGTGGCCGAGACGCTGGATCACGAAATCAACGCCATGCTGGTAGAAAAGCTGCGCGCGCTCGGGACGAAGGCGCAGGGCTATTCGGGCCGCGACTACATCGAGGCCACGAAGATGCCCCCCGTCGAGACGCCGAATGGACCGGTCGATCTCGGTCTGGTCGGGGAAGTGGGGAATGTCGACATCAGTCCGATCCGCACGGCCCTGGACGCAAACGAAGTTCCGGTGCTTTCGCCGATCGGCAAGGGCGCCGATGGCTGGCTCTTGAACGTGAATGCCGACACCGTGGCCGGGGCCGTGGCCGCCGCGCTGGGAGCGGGACGCCTCGTTTTCATCAGCGACGTGCCCGGCTTGATGCGCGATCCGAAGCAGGCCGATTCCCACATTCCTTCGCTCCAAAGCCAGGCCATCGAGAAGCTCCTCCGCGACGGCATCATCGCTGGCGGCATGATCCCGAAGATCGAGTCAGCCTTGCTCGCCCTCGCCCGCGGGGTCGAGCGCGCCCATCTGGTGGATGGCCGCGTGGCACATTCGCTCCTTCTTGCGCTGCTTACCCCGCACGGAAGCGGGACGGAAATCACCCCGTAACGCGAGCCTCCGGCGGGGAACAGACGAGCGTCGTCGACGATTCCATGCCGGAGTCGAAATGCCGTGGCTGGCGCGGGATATGGAGTGCGTCAGTCCTCTGGCGCTTTGGCGGGAACTGCGCGTCTGCCTGCCTCGATGTCCAATGCACTGGAAGCGCGGGAGACACGTTTGCCGAGGCCATGGGTATATCTCTCGGCACACGTTCTCGCCGCGAAAAGCGCCAGAGGACTGGCGCACTCCATATTTGTCTCGCGCGATTGATGGCGCGATGTCCTTCTTCCGCCTATGAGTGTTCGAGAGTCCGATTGGCCGCATGCGCCGATGCATCGGCTCGGCGAACGCGGCACCTATTTCGTGACCGCCTCGACCTATCGAAAGGAGCATTTCGTCCGCGGGGCAGAGCGCCTCCAAGTCCTTCAGCGCGGCCTGCTCACGCTCGCGCGGGAATACGGCTGGCAGCTGGAAGCTTGGGCCGTGTTCTCCAATCACTATCATTTTGTCGCCCAATCTCCGGAGGATTCGGAATCCTTGCGTTCGATGCTGCGCAACTTGCACGGACGGCTGAGCGGCTGGTTGAACAAGCTCGATCACACTCCGGCCCGAAAGGTCTGGTTCAATTTCCGCGAAACTCAGCTCACCTATGAGAAGAGCTACCTGGCGCGCCTCGCTTACGTGCATCAGAACCCGGTGCACCACCGACTAGTGCCGGTGGCCAATGCCTATCCGTGGTGCAGTGCCCGCTGGTTTGAACGCACGGCGACTCCCGCGCAGGTCAAGACGATCTACGGTTTCAAGACGGACCAAATGAAAGTCGTCGACGATTTTCAGCCGGAATCCGAATGGTAGTGCTTGCGCGAGGCGATAGATCGCGGCTGGCGGGAATGCTTCCGCTGAAGCCGAGCCACAAGGCAGCGGGATGCGGTCGACGCTTTGCCGGGGCCATGGGTATCTCTTTCGGCATACATTCTTGCCGCGGAAAGCGGCAGAGGACTGCCGCACTCCATATTTGTGCGATGGCAACACCTTCAGACTGGATCGGATGGTTGTCTCCAACGAATGCAATCCGGAACCTATTTGCAGCGGCTCACGCGGGCTATGGAGTGCGGCAGTCCTCTGGCGCTTTGGCGGGAATTGAGCGCGTGCGTGCAGCTGATGCCCAATGCAGCGGGATGCGGGCGGCGCTTTTGCCGGACCATGGGCATCGATATCGGCAATCATGCACGCCGCGGAAAGCGCCAGAGAACTGGCGCACTCCATATCTTCGCAGATAGCGGAATGCCGGCTTCGAGATCGTCCGCGTGAGCGTCGCCGACGATTTAATGCCGGAGTCGAAATGTCGTGGCTCGCGCGGGCTATGGAGTCTGGCAGTCCTCTGGCGCTTTGGCGGGAACTGCGCGTCTGCCTGTCGCCAATTTCCAATGCACCTGATCGCGGATGGAGTGATTGCCGAGGCCATGGGTCTCACATTCGGCACCCGCTGTTTGTCGCGGAAAGCGCCAGAGGACTGGCGCACTCCATATTCCTATTCCGCCCGAAGCGCTTCGATCGGATTGATGCCCGAGGCGCGTCGGGCCGGGAGGTACGAGGCAACGAGCGCGATTAACAGGAGGAAGAGCGTGACGCCGACAATGACCGGCCCGCTTTCCAGCCGCATGCCGGGGTAACCCGCCGCGAGGATCCGCGAGACACCGACTGCGCCGAGCAAACCTACGGCGGACCCGATAACGGCGAGCTTCGCCCCGGAGACCAGCACGAGCCGCGTGATATCCCGGACGCGTGCCCCCAAGGCGAGACGAATCCCGAATTCGCCGGACCGCTGCGCCACGGTGCGGGCGATCACGCCGTAGATCCCGAGGGAGGCGAGCCCGAGCCCGAGCACCGCAAACAAGGAAAGCATATCCGCCAGCACGCCGAGTTGGTAATTCGCCCGCTCGATCCGCGCATTGGCCGGCTGCAGTTTACGCAAGGGCAGGTCGGGGTGGAGCGCCGTCATCGTGGTGCGGATCGCATCGACGAGACTGGCGGGCGCGACGCCGTTCGTCCGCACCGCTATCTCATTGAAGGCCTGGCCCTCCTGCGCGATGGGCTGATAAAGCTGGTAAGCCACCGGGTCCTTGTCGGGATAGATCGACTGAATGTCCGCGACGACGCCGACGATCTCCCCCCATTCGGGCGCGCCCGTTCCGATCCGTGCCAGCCGCCGACCCAGCGGATTTTCCGCACCAAACAAACCTGCCGCCATGGCTTGATTGACGATAAAAACCTTGGGTGACGTGAGGTTGTCCCCGTCACCAAAAGCGCGTCCCTTGAGCAGACGCGTGCCCACCGTTTCAAAATAATGCGGGCTGACCCCATTGATGAGGGCCGCGGGTTCGTGGCCGGGCTTGGGCGTCTCGCGCCCCTGCACCTGAAACTTGCGCGGATCGGCCAGCCCGAAGAAAGGGAGCGAGTACGAAAGACTGGCGGATTTTACTCCCGGCAGGGCTTCGAGGCGCTCCATGGTGAGGCGTTGGAAGGCGGCGATCTCCGGAGTGCCCGGATAGTTGGCTGGCGGCAGCAGAACGGTCGCGGCGACGAGGCCGTCGGACTCCCAGCCCGCGCGGCGATTGTTCAAATCGTCGAGCCCGCGCACGAAGAGCGCAGCCCCCGCCAGCAGCACCATGGCGAGAGCAAACTGGCCGATGAAAACCAGCTGACCCAGCCGCCGTTGTCCGCGCCCGCCCGTCGAGCCGCGCGCGCCGCTCTTGAGCGTTGCGTTCACATTCAGCCGCATGGCGAAGAGCGCCGGGGCGAGCCCGAAAGCCACCGCCGTTAGCAGCGAGGCGACGAACGCCCAACTGAGCACGGTCCAGTCCACCGCGATCAGAACCGATTCGCCGTTGTCGCCCGTGCTCCGCATCCCGAGCCAGCGCGAGAACCAGAACGCGACGAGCACGGCACAAAGACCACCCGCCCAAGCGAGCAAAAGGGACTCCGCAATGAGCGGGCGCAGCAACTGCGTGCGCGAGGCGCCCAGGGCGGAGCGAACCGCGTATTCGCGGGCCCGGGTCATGGTGCGCGCGAGCAAAAAATTCGCGAGGTTGGAGCAGGCGATGAGCAGCACAAAGCCGGAGAGCCCGATCAGCATGCCGATGGTGGGCGCCGCACCCTTTCCCACCGAGACATCGTGGAGGGGCACAAGATACCAGGTACTCTCCGCGTTGGCCTCGGGGAACTCGGTGGCAAGGCGTTTCCCGAAGCTGGCGATATACCCCTCGGCTTGGTTCCGGGTGAGGGAGTTGGCCCGGCGGCCGATGAGCTGCAGGCGGGGAACGGTTCGATCCGACGATTCCGCCTGACTGAACCCGAGCGGCCGGAAGAGATCGACCGAGCCCAAGTGCCGCCAATCGTTGAAGGCGGCGGGCAGCACCCCGAGGATTTCGTGGGATTCGCCGTCCACGCGCACGGTGCGGCCGATGATGTCGGCGGCACCCCCAAACCGGTTCAACCAATAGCGTTGGCTGATGATCAAAACCCGGTGCCGGCCTTGCACCACCTCGTCGGGCCGGAAGTCGCGGCCGAGCTCGGGCTGAAAGCCCAAGGTGGAGAGGAAGTTGCTGGAAACCCGGATCGCGCGAGCCATCTCGGCCGGCTGACCGGGTTCGGAGAGGCTCATGTCCCCGCGCGTGTAAGCGGCGATGCTGCCGTAGCGGCCCATCTCCCTCTGCAGGTCCAGGTAGTCCGCTGCCGAGATTGCACCTTCCGGGTCCTGCGCGGTGCTGCGGTAAATCTGGTCCAAATGGTCGCAGTCGGGATACGGCAGCGGTTTCAGCATGACCGATTTGGCCACGCTATACATCGCGGTATTGGCCCCGATGCCGAGACCGAGCGTGATCATGGCCAGCAGCGCGAAGCCGGGCGACTTGAGCAGCGAGCGCACGCCGAACCGCAGGTCCTTCCCGAAATTCTCCCACGCCGTCCAACCCCGCATTTCGCGCCCCTTTTCCTGGATGCTTCCCACGTTGCCAAACTGGCGTTGCGCCGCCCGCCTGGCTTCCGGCGCCTCCAGTCCGTCGGCAATCTTGTCGGCCGTCCGTTGCTCGAGATGAAAGCGCATTTCGTCGGCCATCTCCTGTTCCAGTTGATCCTTGTGGAAGAGCGCGCGGCAGCGGTAGGCGAGGCGGCGAAGGAGGCTCATGGGAGGAGAATTCTTGGGGGTTTCGAACGCGGAAGTTTGCGGGCGGTCTTCGTCAGGCCGACTCCATCACCAGGGCGACGATGGCAGTCATGCGCTCCCAACTTTCCTGCACCGCTTCGAGCTGCTTCCGCCCCGTTTTCGTCAGGCTGTAAAATTTCGCCCGCCGGTTGTTTTCGGTCACCTTCCACTCCGCCTGCATCCAGCCTTTGGCTTCCATGCGGTAGAGCGCGGGATAGAGCGTGCCCTCGTCCACTTGGAGTGCGCTCTTGGAGAGCTGCTCGAGCTTCACCGTGATGCCCCACCCGTGGAGTTCACCCCGGCTGAGCACCCGGAGAATGAGCATGTCGAGACTGCCCTGGAGGAGGTCGGACTTCGCGGCCATGCCCCTCACTTAGACGGTCCAAGGGAAGAGACAAGCCATTTCCCTTGGACGGTCCAAGGGAAGCAAGAATGGCGGCGTGGCGGCGAGAGGGCGCGTAACTCTGCGTCACCTGTCCTGTCCGCTGCTCTGGAAGCAGAGGCCGGGCACGGCGCTTCTCCCGCCAAAGCGGCAGAGAGCTGCCGCACTCCAAATTTACTTTCCTGCGCTCAAGATCGGTACTCGCAGAGTTTCCTGCGCTTGCCGCGAAAGGCTCGCTTTTCTGGACGAATTGGTTGAGTTGACCACATGCTACGTCGTCGGCGCTCCGCCGACTGCCCTATGCGCAGACCCATTCGTCTCTTCGCGCCGATCGCTTGCTTTGGGGCGCTTTTGTTTTGCAGTCCGTCCATCGTCCAGGCGCTGCCGGAGCCGGGCGACTATGTCATCGACGATTCCGTCGACCTGACGGGCGTTTCCGGCGACCAACTTTCCAAGCCCTACCGTCCGCAATCCTTGCGCGGCCGCACTCCGCTCGAACTCTTCGAATGGATGGGCGAGGGCCGCAATTTGCGCGCCTATGGGCGCGAAACGATCAAGGCGAAACTGCCCCCGGCGGTGGACCTTTGGAGTGGCACCGCGGAATCCGTCGTCGTGCAGCTCATCGATCGTGACCGCGCCGGGACGCGGGAGACGCGGCCTCCCGTGCAACTGCCTGAGCCTTTCGAGTTACCGCCCAGCGGCTTCGTTCGCGTCGAATACCTGTCGAGCAGCTGTTCGAGTCCCATCCGCACGGAAAGCATCATCCGCTGGGATCCAACTTCTGCTTGGTTCGCGCTCGTCGGTGACGCCGAGTTGAGCGAAGGCGACTTTGCGGCGCCTGAAGCCAATTTTCGCGGCAAGACCGTCGCGTTGGATCCAATCTGCCAGCGGCGATCTGAAAGTCGGGTAAATCGGGCGGTTTGAAAACCGGAGAGGCGGGGCGGCGAGGGGCGACGTTTTCTTCGGAGCTTCCCACCGAACTTTTCTTCGTTTTCTTCTTGGTTTTCTTCCGCGGGCGGGCG
>JBBRQH010000019.1:0-84400 GCA_038226705.1 Chthoniobacterales bacterium
CCCACCCCGCAGCCAGTCCGCGGGGTGAAAAACAAAATGAAAAAATCTGCGCAGCCCAAATCCCTCTCTGAGCCTTCTCTGTCGGCCGAGCCGTCAAAAGCGGCTGAAAACGTCGGAAAAGTGTCCGCTGAGGCGGGCGGGAAACCGAAAAAAGGGGGTGGGGCCCGGACCCCGGAATCGCTCGAAAAGCGGAAGAAGGAGGGACAGTGGTTCGTGCGCCAGCTTTACAGCCAGCGCTGGGTGCGGATGCACGAAATGATGGACACAGGAGGGGCTTACACCGCGCCCCAGTTTGCCCAGGCGCTGGAAGCGCCGCTCCGTACCATCGAGGACGATCTCAAGTTCATGCGCGGTGGCCTGGAAATGCCAATCGTCTACGATCGGAAGCGCGGCGGGCACTGCTTCACGGAGGAGTATGTGCCGATGCCGGGACGCCGCTTCGACGAAAGCGATGCGATGAGTTTCGCCCTCACGCGCAAGCTCACGCTGATGGTCATGGCCGGCACGCATGTGGGCGTGCGGGCGCTGCGGGCCATCGACAAGATGTTCAGCATCGCGGGCGGGAACGTGCGCCGACGCTCCCAGCGCTATGCCAACCTGATCCACCTGCGCAATCTGCGCCCGCAGGCCGTCTTCGATGCCGATATTTCAGAGCTCATCCTCGACTGCGCGGATCAGCGCCTGGAACTGGAAATGGTTTATGAAAAGACCCACACCGATGCTCCCGAACAACGGACCGTGCAGCCGCGGTATCTCGTGGGCACGCCGCTGGGCTGGTACATGCTGGTGAACGACCCGAAAGGTCCCGGCCGGCTGCGCACATTCGCCCTCGCGCGGATCCGGCAGGCACGGCGGCTGGGCAGCCGTTTCGAGGATGTGCCGGCCGACGTGGAGGCCCACTTCCGGCACCACATCGGGATCTTTGGCGGACTGGAAAGCAAGCCGGAGCGGGTGCGCCTGATCTTCGAGAGGAACGCCGGCCGCATCGCGAGCGAGCTGCCGCCGCATCCGACCTGTCGCACCACCGTGCTGCCCGACGGCCGGATCGAGATGATCATGGATGCTGCGATCGACCAAGAACTCAAGAATTGGATCGGGGCCTGGCGCAGTGACGTGCGGGTGATGGAACCGCCTGCGTTGCTCGAGAGCTTTCGGCTCGAGCATCGGAAGATGGCGGAGTGGTATGGGTAGGGGACGGAGCGCCAGAGCGTCAGAGCGTCAGAGCTTTGCGGACACAGGACGGAGGTTCGACTTCGCTGCTACTAAAGAACCTATCTGTTGGACGGGTTCAGTCGTCGCTCCGCGACTCAATGAAGATCGCGCAGGGCCCGTGGCTTGAAAGCCACGGCTACCATCAGCGGTCGCTCTGCGACCCAGAACCCAGTTCTTGTCCCCCCTTCAATTGCCCCTTCTTTGAATGAATTGATTATTGAGGGGCTATCTCGCGCGCTCGGTTGCGCGCAGCGCATTCGCAGTTTCAGGGTGACAAAGGGTTCGTCGCAGCCGAATTCGATAATTGCGAGTCGTGAAGGTGTCGGTGGTGGTGACGCAGATCGACCGCAGGTCGGTTTCAAAACGCGAAGGCGATGGCGCAGTGCGATTCGGGCGTGCTGGTGAAGTTTGGGCCAATCTGGAGATTGGGCCGTACCGGAAAAAAGCGACTCGGAGAGGAAATGAAAGCCTTTGCGAGGCTATCTCCGCTGCTTCGGTTCGCTGCGCTCGGCTCGAGGAGACAAGAGTTACGCCGCCGCCGGCAAAACCCGTCCGCTCACCTCGCCGAAGCCGACGCGGAAACCGTCGCCCTGGGCCCAGCCGGTGATCGTGAGTTCGTCGCCGTCTTCGAGCTGTTTGCGCGTTTCGCCGTTAGGCAACACGACGGGCTGAGCGCCGCGCCAGGTGAGCTCGAGCAGACAGCCGCGCGATTCCGGCTCGGGACCGCTGACCGTGCCGCTCGCGAGGAGATCGCCGGGTTGAAGATTGCAGCCGCCGACGGCGTGGTGCGCGAGCTGTTGGGCAGCGCTCCAATACAGGTGGTGGAAGTTGGTGCGCGTGAGGCGGAAGGGGGCAGCGAGCTTGGGCGTGCGCAGATGCGCTTCCAGTTCGATCTCGAAGGTGAAGTCGCCATCACTGCGCCGCAGATACGGGAGCGGAGCCGGATCCTGCGGCGGCAACGGACGGCGAAAAGGCGCGAGCGCGTCGAGCGTGACCACCCAGGGCGAAATGCTGGTGCAGAAATTCTTCGCGAGGAACGGCCCCAGAGGCTGGTACTCCCAGCCCTGTACGTCGCGCGCGCTCCAATCGTTCATCAGGACGAAGCCAAAGATGTGCTCCTCGGCTCGGTCGATCGGGATCGACTCGCCCAGGGCATTGCCCGGGCCGACGAAGAACGCTACCTCCAGCTCGTAGTCGAGGCTGCGAGTGGGAATGAAGATGGGCTCCGCGGCATCCGGCGGCTTCACCTGGCCATGGGGACGGCGCACTTCGCTGCCGCTCAGCACGATGGATGAAGCCCGTCCGTGGTAGCCGACCGGGAGGTGCTTCCAGTTCGGCATCAGCGCATTCTCGGCGCCGCGCAGCATCGTGCCCACGTTGTGCGCGTGGTGGTACGAGGAATAGAAATCGGTGTAGTCGCCGATGCGCGCGGGCAGGAGCATCTCGACCTGGGACTGGCGAACGAGCGCATTCCCGCGCAATGCGGCATCGTCGCGGAGCGTGGCGCAATCTGCGGAGAGAAGGTGCTGAATCACCTCGCGCGCCTTGCGCCAAGCCGGTCGGCCAAGCGCCATGAACGCGTTTAGGGCGGATGTGCCGAATGGTTTGGATCCGCCGAAGACGGGGTCGCGGAAAAAACCGTGCTCCTCGAGCACCTGCAGATCGAGCACGAACTCTCCGATGGCAACGCCCACCCGCGCTTCGCCGCCGGACTCCGGGCGGAACACGCCGAACGGCAGATTGTGAAGGGAGAAATGCGAGTCGGGGTCGATCTCGAGAAAGGAACGGAGAGGCTCGGTCATGGAATGAAACGGAAAGGTGGGGGCGGGCAGGACGGTTGACCCGGTCCCGCCGACCGCGGCGCGGCGCGCCTGATGCTTAGTTCAAGTATTCTCCATCAAACCCAGCGCGCGCAGGTCCCCCCGCGGCTCGTCGAAACTGCAGCTTCCGAGGGAGACGACGCGCGTGCGATGCGAGGCGATGCTGGCGGTGCTAACGGAAGCGGCGCGCCAGTTGAGCCCGGCGTTATCGAAACGGAATGAGGCGGGATCCTCCTCCGCGAGCATCGCTGCCGTTTGCGCGACATCCCAGCCGAGCTCGCGCGCGAAAACGGCTGCGGCGAGGACATTGAGGAACCCATGCATTTTCGTCTCCACCTCGGCGTGGAAATGGCGCACGGGATGGTGGAGTCCGGCCGTAAACTTGATCGGCACGTCCGCCCGCGCTGCCGCCACCAATACGGCCGCGACGGTTTCACAACTGGGGAAGGCGTCGGCGCTTACGCCCCCGGTGCGCAGCTTGAATCCCAGCAGACGTTTTGGCTCCTGCTGGTTGTGCCGCGCGATGGCTTTGATCGCGCGGGGGGCGCCCGCGGGAACTGCCTCGAGAAACGCGATCGCGGAACCGCCGAGGTGCGCGCCAAGAAGCGACGGCGCCAGCTCAATGACCTCGTCATCGAAATCCGGCGGCAGCGCGAGCTCGAATTGCCGCAGCTCGAAGTGTGCCGAATGCTGCTCGATGGCGCTCGCCATCACGCAGAGCGAGTCCGCGAAATCGGCCCGATTGCTGGGCTTGCCTCCCAAGACCGAAATGGCGAGACGCTGCGCCGGATTGACCGCATCCGGAAAGCGCGCCGCCGGCAGCACGAATGCCCCCAGCATCCACGCGTCTTCGCCCGCCGTGTATGTGCGGTAGTTGGCCAGCGCGGTCGCGAGCTTCAGACTCGCCGGCGGAAAGAGCCCGGCGTAGTCGATGGCGCCGCGCAATAACGCGCGGACTGAGGCGGGCGTGGGCATCTCGGGATGGGCAGCGGCGGTTCAGCGGGTGATCCGTGCGAGGAAAGGGCGCTTACAAGCCATTCCCCTCCAGCCACGAGGCCTGATACTCGTGCTTCTCGTAGCCGAGGGCGTCGTGCGTGAGTTCGAGCGGATGAAAGGTGTCGACCATGACTGCGAGTTCGGCGGTCTCCTTCACGCCAATGCTGGCCTCGGTCGAGCCGGGCTGGGGTCCGTGGGGAAGTCCGCTCGGATGCAGGGTAAGATCGTATTTCTCGATTCCCTTGCGCGACATGAAATTGCCGTCGCAGTAGTAGATCACCTCGTCGCTGTTCACATTGCTGTGATTGTAAGGCGCTGGGATGCCCTGCGGATGGTAGTCGAAGAGCCGCGGGACAAACGAGCAGACCACGAAATTATGGCCCTCGAACATCTGGTGGACCGGCGGCGGCTGATGCACGCGGCCCGTGATGGGCTCGAAGTCATGGATGCTAATCGCCCAGGGGAAGAGACAGCCGTCCCAGCCCACCACGTCGTGGGGGTGATTATCGAGTGTGTGCCGCGTGAGGGTGTCGCGCACCTTGACGCGCACCTCGAACTCGCCGCGTTCCGTGTGCGTCTCGAGATCGGTGGGCGGGCGAATGTCGCGCTCGCAATAGGGTGAATGCTCGAGGAGCTGGCCGAAGTCGTTCCGGTAGCGTTTGGGCGGCGCGATCTGGGACTTCGATTCGATGATGAAAAAGCGCGCCTCCCCGGAGTCGAGCTTCATGCGCCACGTCGTCCCGTATGGGATGACAAGGTAGTCGCCTTCGCGGAACGTGATCTTCCCGAACTGGGTGTAAAGCCGGCCCACGCCTTCGTGCACGAACCAGACTTCGTAGGCTTGGGCGTTGCGATAGAAGTAGTCCATGCTCTTCGTGGCGCGCGCGACGCCGAGCGTGACATCGGAGTTCCCCAGCAAGGTGTGCCGGGCCGAGACCGGATCGCCGCCATCGGCCAGATCCTGCGTGGCCAGCGCGCGATGCCGGATGGCCCCAAACGGTGCATAATGCACCGACGCATCGGAGATCAGCTCGGCCTTCACGACCCGGGGCGGCAGGAAATGGTGGTAGAGGATCGACTGCACGCCATGGAACCCTTCGAGGCCCATCAACTCCTCGCGGTAGAGCGTGCCATCGGACTTGCGGAACTGGGTGTGCCGCTTGTGGGGGATCTGTCCGAGCTTGTGGTAGTAACTCATAGGGGTCGAGAAGGGGGCAGGGGAGTGCCAGTTACAGGTTGCCGCGCAGCTCCTGCTCGCGCTCGATCGCTTCGAAGAGGGATTTGAAGTTGCCGACGCCGAAGCCCTGGCAGCCGTGGCGGCGAATAACCTCGTAGAAAAGGGTGGGGCGATCCTGCATGGGCTGGCTGAAGATTTGGAGGAGGTAGCCCTCGTCGTCCTTGTCCACGAGAATGCCGCGCTCGGCGAGCTCCTTGTAGTCCTCGTCGATGTGGCCGATGCGCTGTGGCAGCTCATCGTAGTACGTCTGAGGCACGCGCAGGAAATTGATCCCGGCCGCGTGCAGGGCGTCGACCGTGGCGACGATGTCCTTGGTCGCGAGCGCGATGTGCTGCACCCCCGGACCGCCGTAGTGAATGAGGTACTCCTCGATCTGGCTGCGCCGCTTGCTCTCGGCCGGTTCGTTGATGGGGAACTTGATCCGCCCGGAACCGTTTTGCATCACCTTGCTCATCAGCGCGGTGAAGTCCGTGCTGATCTGGTTGTCGCTGAAATGCGTGAGCTGGGAAAATCCGAGCACGTCGCGGTAGAAGCCAACCCATTTGTCCATCTCCCCGAGGCCGACGTTGCCGACGATGTGATCGATCGCGGCGATGCCGGTGTCGGGCGCGGCGGGCGGGTTCTCGATGACGCGAAAGCCCGGCATGAAGCCCTGATAGTTTTCACGTTCGATGAAGGAGTGAATGGTGTCGCCATAAGTGGCGATGCTGGCGCGGACGAAACGTCCGTTGCCATCCTCGAACGAAACCGGCTCGCGCACACTGACGGCGCCGCGGCGCATGGCTTCGTCGTAGGCGGCCTTCGCGTCCTTCACGCGCAGGGCGATGTCTTTCACGCCGTCGCCGTGCTTGGCGATATGGGCGGAGAGGTCCTTGTCGAGATCGGGCTGCAGCGGCGAGGTGAGCACGAAGCGCACATGGCCACGCTCAAGCATCCAGGAGGCGCGCTCGCGCACTCCGGTCTCGAGCCCGGCGTAGGCGCGCGGCACAAGGCCGAGAGTCGTGCGGTAGAAGTGGGAGGCCTGGCGGGCGTTCGAGACGTAGAACTCGACGTGGTCGATGGCTTGGAATTCGAGCGGATCGGTGGTCATGCGGAAACGGCTTCCCAACGGGGAAGCCAACGGTAGCTGGTTTCAGCGCGCCGATAGTGGACTGCGCCGGTCGCTGTCCGGGGCGGGGGCGCCCGGAGATGCGGCGGTCGCCGCTACGAAACCGCGAGATGCGTGCGCTGGCAAGCGGGTGTCACTTTTTTGACTCAGTTGGCGCCATGCGCTTGAGCACGGCCTGGAAGCGCGCGTCAGCGCGCAGTGCATCCCAGACCGGGCTGTGGATGAGATCGCCGTAGTCAGCCGCGAAGGGAATGTCGGGCAAATTTTTGAGCTCTTGCAACGCTTGTTCAGATTCGCCGCAAATGGCGAGGATCTCCGCCCAGGAACCGAGGTGGTTCGCGCCGGTCACCGCATCTTTCGCCAGCGGCAGAAGATCCATCGCCCGCCGGGCGGCCTGCTTTGCGTCGTCCTTGCGGCCGAGATAAGCCTCGATGAAGGCGAGGGTCATGAGCGCCTTGTCGTCCTCGGGGGTTTGCGCGAGCCGCTGCTCGACTTTGGCCCGGGCGGCGAGAAAGGCTTCGCGGGCTGCTTCGCGACGCCCGAAATAGAATGCCTTTACCCCGTCGAAATAGGCGCGCGGCAGCCGGCGGCTGCTCCACAGCGTCCATTCACTCGCCAACGCGGTCGCAGCTTCCTCCGCGCCCTCGGGATAGCGCAAATACAGCGCGAGGGTGAAGGCGTGGGGAGCGTATTCCGCATAGGTCGCCGGGTTGTCCCGTTGGTATTGGAGCAGCAATTCCTGGAGAGGTTTCGGGTCGCCCAAGAGCATCAGATGCCCGCCATAGGCCCGGTAGACGCGGATGCGCTGATCGCGCGGACTCAGTTCCGCGAGATGGTCCATCACGCGAAAGAAGTCGGCGCCGCGCCGGGCCGCGGCGTAGCTCTCGGCCAGGTCGTAGGACGGCAGCACCTCGCGCGGACTCAACTCCGCGGCTTTCTCGAGACTCCGGATCGCGTCATCGAACCGACCCTGCCGTCGATCGATGTAACCTCGGAGCGAAAAGGCGCCGCGGTCATTCGGCA
Organism: Chthoniobacterales bacterium; assembly: GCA_038226705.1. Taxonomy (GTDB): domain Bacteria; phylum Verrucomicrobiota; class Verrucomicrobiia; order Chthoniobacterales; family SZAS-18; genus SZAS-18. Next base: position 7,397 of record JBBRQH010000019.1, read on the forward strand.
GAAGACGATTGGCGAGTGCGATTTCGGCCGCGGCTTGCGGGTAGTCGCGCGAGCCCCAGTAGAAATGCAGGGCCCGGGCCTGGTGTAGTTCGCCGGCAGCCGGACGCAGCCGCGCCGCCTGATCGATGCTCGCCTGGGCCAGGGCCAGCCGCTCGGGCGTGGGATCCGTGCCGAACCAAAACAGGTTGTCGTGGCAGTAGGCAAGCAGGCAATGCGCGTGGAAGAAGGCGGGATCGCGGGCCACTGCCTCGGTTAAAAGGCCCAGGGCTTCCCGCATGGCCCGCGCGCCTTCCGCCCCGCGGCCGCCGGCCCCGGTAAAAACGAGATCCTTCGCATAGAGATAAAGCTCGTAGGCGCGGAGATCCGAAGTAGGACGCTGGTCGATCGCTGCTTTTTCCTCCGGCGTGAGCTTTGCCTTGAGTTGCCGCACGATGATCCCGGCGATCACCGCCTGGAGGGAGAAAATATCCTGCGCCTCCGGTTCGAAACGCTCCGCCCAAAGCTGCGTATTGGTGCGCGTATCCACCAGTTGCGCCGTCACCCGAACCCGGTCGCCCGAGCGTTTGACGCTACCCTCGAGCACATAGGTAATTCCAAGCGCCCGACCGATCTCGCGCAAATTGCGCGGCTCGCCGCTCTTGTACTGCATGACCGAGGAGCGGCTGATAACTTTCAAGTCGGAGACCTTGGCGAGATCGGTCAGGATTTCGTCCTGCACGCCATTGGTGAAGACGTCGCTCTTGTTTTCCTCGCTGAGATTTTCGAAGGGCAGCACGGCGATGCTCTTTTCTAAAATGGGGACGTTCGCGGCGGAGTGGATCCCAGGGGCGGTGGCAGCGGGCGGCCGAGTCGCTGGCTTGAGGCGCATTTGCTCCCACCCCCAGACGCCCCCGATCGCCAACACCAGGGCGACGGCCGCGAGTTCGAACCGGCGGCCCCGCCAGCCCGGCAGGGACGGGGTAGTGGTGGTCAGCGCGAGAGGTTCCGCGGAACGCACTCCGTCAGGTGGAGGTTTCGGCGCGGGTGCCACGGTGCCGACCGCGGCCGGAGCTGAACCCGCCGGCGGTGCCGTGACGGGAACAATGAGCGGCGGAAAAGGCGGATCCGGCTCGGCCGCTTCCGTGCCGTTGTTGATCCGCTCGAGGCAGCGCTCAAGAGCTTTCGCGGCGGCGGCCGCGGTCGCATAGCGTCCGCCGCGGTCCTTGATCAGCAGCCGCGCAATCACCGCCTGGACGCTGTCCGGCAGATCGTTCAGGAGCTGGAGCGGCGGCGCCTTGGAGACGTGCTGGTTCATGAGCTCGTGCTGCGATTTGCCATGGAAGGGCGTGCTCCCCAGCAGCATTTCCCAGAGGATGCACCCGAGCGAATATTGGTCAGACCGACCGTCGAGATCCCCGCGTTCCTCGCATTGCTCCGGGCTCGCATAGCGAACCGTCCCGCGGAAGCCGCGGGTTTGCGCCGCCGGGTCGTCGCCGAGAGCCTCCCCTTCAAAAGCGCGCGCGAGTCCGAAGTCGATGATCCGGGCCTGCCACGCCCGCCAGTCTGGCAGCACTTCCCCGCGCACGCGGCTCTTCGCGGGAAAAAGCATCAGGTTCGCGGGCTTGAGATCGCGATGTACGATTCCCTCCGCATGGATGGCATCGAGGCCGTGCGCGATCTGGGCCCCGATGGAAAGGGCGGTGCGAAGAGGCAGCTGGCCCCGTTCGCGCAGGGTATCCTGCAACGATTTTCCCGCGACGAATTCCATCGCGTAAAAGAGGTTTTCGGGCTCGTCGTTCAGGAAGAGAACGCTGGCGACATTCGGATGCCGCACCCGGGCTGCCGCGCGGGCCTCGCGCAGGAAGAGGGACTGCACTTTGGCGTCGTGCACCCGCATCGGATGAATGAGCTTGAGTGCCACCTCGATGCGCAGGCGTTCATCGTACGCCTTGTACGCCTCGCCCATCGCGCCGGCCCCGAGCCGCCACGGCGTGCCATCCGCGTGCTGAAGCACACGATAGTGCGAGAAGCGGAGGGGAGGCGGCTGGGACATAAGGCGCGGTCAAATCCGCGCCGTTCCGATGGTGGCATTGAGCAGGGCCGAGGGAAATCCTCAATTCTCGCGCGGGGGCGCGATGTCGAGGCTCTTTCCCCGTTGCCCCGGCCGGGATTTCGCCGGGTCAATTGCTTCCACCGGGGTCGCCGCCGCCGCGCGGTTCCAGCAAATTGCTCCCACCCGGATCGCCGCCCCCCCGCGGTTCGAGTTCCGCGAAATTGCTGCCACCGGGATCACCGCCGCCATGAGGTTCGAGGGTGGCGAAGTTGCTGCCACCGGGATCGCCTCCGCCATGAGGTTCGAGCTGACCAAAGCCGTTGCCGGCAGTGAGATCGGCTCCGAGGACATTGCTTCCGCCCGGATCGCCGCCGCCGGAAAAATTACTCCCGCCCGGATCGCCGCCTCCGCGGACTTCGAGCCCGGCGAAATTACTTCCGCCGGGATCGCCGCCGCCCGCGAAATTACTCCCGCCCGGGTCGCCGCCGCCGCGGACTTCGAGACCGGCGGCGACGTTGCTTCCGCCGGGATCGCCGCCGCCGTGGGTTTCAAGTCCCACCAAACTGTTTCGGCTCAAGCCCCGGCCCACCGGCACAACCGGCAGAAGGTCGCGCAGCTCCCGCACAAGCAACGGCGGAGAAGACTCGCGCGCCTCGACGGTTTCGACCGGACTCGGCCGCTGCACTCGCACAAAGGAAGCGGGACGGGCGGAATGGGTGCGCAGGGCCTCGAGCAGGCGTTCGCCATTCGGCACGCCCAGACCGGCACAGGCGTTCCAACCTTCTCCGGCTTCGTAGTCACCATTGTTTCCCTCGGTGATCGCCACAAACGCGCCGCTGTTTGGCGGCAAGTCGTAGAGGCGTGACTGGATGAACCCAAGCGGCGGAGCTTCGCCCAGCGCCTCGTTCAGTCGCGCCACGAGCGCCGCCCAAAGCGGCGCCACCGCACTCGTCCCCGAGACGCGTGGCACGCCCTGGGTGTAATCGGGAAACCACTGCCCATGGCAAAGCACGAGGTAGCCGCTTTCGCCCGAGGCATTCGCAGCAACATCGGGCACGCCGCGGCGCACCGGCCCCCGCGGATTCCGGGCGGCAGGAACGCCCGCCGTCGACTGATAATCGGGCAGCGAGAAAATCCGGCTCACGCCTCCTCCGGTCCCGTGATTTCGCCCCACCGACCACGCGACTTCGGAGAAATGATTTGGACGGGTACCGTCCCGTTGCAACTCCGTGCCGCCACAAGCGAGCACGAGTGGGTCGGAGGCGGGGTGGTCCACGTGCGCGTGCCCGTCCCAAGCTGCGTCGTTGAAACGATGATCGGCGGATCCGTAGTCGCCCGCGGCCGCGATCACCGTGATGCCAAACCTGCGCGCCGTGACCAGCGCTTCGCGGAAGCTCTGGCGGTATTGACCGGTGGTTTCATTCTCCGGCCCACCCCAGCTGATGGTCAGAATCGTCGGGCAATGTTCCGTGTCGTGAATCGCGTCGAGCAGGACATTTCGAAAGCCTTCGTGGGTTTTGTCCTCCGCGAAGTAGACGACAATTTTCGCGCCCGGCGCCGCCGCCCCGGCCACCTCGACATCGAGGGCGACCTCGAGATCCGCGCCGGGTTCATCGCCGGGTTCGCGGGAAAGATGATTCTTGACGATGAGATCGCCCGGATCGCGGAGGACGCCGATCTCCTCGAAATAACGCGCGATCTCCGCCACATCGATCGCACCGCCGAGCTGGATGATGCCAATCGTCTGTCCGCGGCCCGTGGTGCCGGCCGGGAATTGGTAGAGTGACGCCAGATCCCGGCCGGTGAAGCCGCGGGCGAAAGGATCGTGCGGGTCGCCGAAAACGGGCGGTGGCAGGGACACGACCGGCGCACGCCGACCCAGACGGGCATGGCTGCGCGCGAAGGGCCGGCGATCGAGCCCCTGCACGCTCGTGACGATCGGGGCCAGCTGCGGCGGGAGAGAAATCGTCCCGTGGCGCGCGCGAAACTCGGCGCCGCCGCCGGGCGGTTGGTAGCGCGAAAGCTTCACGCCGAAAATCGACTGGAGACGTGCGACCGATCCGGAAACGCGCAGCCGGCGTTTCTCGGCGCTCTTCTCGACGACCTCGAGATGGTTCTCCCGCGCGAAGTCCTCGACCGTCGCGATGTCCTCCTCGCCTGCGCCGTATTTCTCGCCGAAGGCGATGCGTTCCGACCGCTTCGTAAGCGGCGTGAGCTCCGGGGAAAAACCAAAACTCGGCAACGCGTGCTGCCGCCGCAGTTCGAGCGTGACGGTGATCACGTCCTTTTCATGTGCGGCACCCACGCGGTGGGCGCGGGGCGGCTGCCGGTAACTGCCGCGAACCGGAACGGGTCCGCGGGGCGCGTCGGAAGGGGAGGGCGGAACAGAGGATCTGGACATGGCGGAAGCGGTTGGAGTCGAAGAGCAAGCGATCGACGGTCTGACGAGAGCCGATGCTGGAGAAGTCCCTTTTGTTTGTCCACTCAGGAGAAGGGAGACGGAGCGTGCCTTGCCGTGGAGCGGACGCGCGGCGATGGAATGCGGTGCCCGCTGAACGCCCGCCCTCCGTCCTCATTGTGACGCGCACATTCCCGCCGGACCCGGCGGCGGTCGGTGCACTGGTGGCCGAACTCGCGCGGGAGCTCGCGGGCCGCGGCTGGCGGGTGGGCGTGGCGACGGCAACCCCGCGGGGCGGGCTCACCCCCGATTTCCCAGCGGGAGTGGAAGTCGCGCGGGAAGCCGCGGCAGTCGAGTTCACCCGGTCCAGCCTCACGCGCCGACTGCTCAGTTATTTATCAATTTATCCGGCCCTCCTCCGGGCCGCCTGGCAACTCGGGACGGGTTGGGATGTGGTGGTGACGACAACCGATCCGCCCATGCAGGCTGCACTCGGTCCGCTGATCCGCTGGCGCACCGGGGGTCGGCTGGTGCATTGGTGCCAGGATATTTACCCGGAGCTCGCGGAGGAGTTGGGAGTTATCCGACGCGGCGGGTTGCTGGCTGGAACGCTGCGCGGGATCTCGTCCTGGGCCCTGCGCCGGTGCGATGCGGTGATCGCCCTTGGGCGCTGCATGGCGGAGCGCCTGCGGGCGCGGGGAGTTTCTCCCGACAAAATCGCCATTGTTCCGAACTGGGCGGACGCCGCGAACGTGTGGCCCACGCCGCGCGCAGGGAATGCGCTCCGGGAGGAGTTGGGGCTGGGCGCTGATCGCTTCGTCGTGATGTACTCGGGAAACTTCGGTTTGGCGCATCCTTTCGAGGCTTTGTTGGAAGCGGCCGAGACGCTGCGGGTCGAAATGCCAGCCGTGCAGTTTCTGCTCATCGGCGAGGGACCCCGCGCCGCGTCGGTGAAGGCTGAAGCGAAACGACGAAACCTCTGGAATATGCGCTTTCTGCCGTTGCTGCCGCGGGAGCAGCTTGCACAAAGTCTTGGCGCTGCGGACATTCATCTCGTGACGATGTCTGAAAGGCTGAGCGGGTTGGTGGTTCCCAGCAAGTTCTACGGCGTGCTGGCCGCCGCCCGACCTTGTATTTTCATCGGGCCGGTGGAATCAGAGGTCGGCTCGTGTGTCCGGGAGTCAGGCTGCGGCGAGACCGTGGCCGAAAACGACTCTGCTTTCCTCGTGACAACGATTCGTCGTTTTGCAGAGGATCCCGCGGCCTGGAGTCGCGCGGCCGAGCGGGCGGGGGAGTTGGCGCGGGAGTTTACCTTGCCAAAAAGCGCGTCGAAACTCGTTCGCGCGTGGCAAGTTCCGCGCAACGAAGACGCCTCGAAGAATTGACACTGTTATTCCGCCAGAGCATTGCTATTAATACCCTTTTGATGTTAACCCGAGTTCCGAACATGAATTCACCGGCTCCGCTGGAGAGCGAAGCGACGCCCTGCACCAAGACCGGGCAGGCCGTGGCGCCGGCGCGAACTTTTTCCCTGGCTGACGCCTTGGACGGACAGCGCTGGATGATTGGGATGCTCCTCCTCGCACTCGATGTGGGAATTCTCTGGGGAATCCACCAGCTGCTCGTCACGTTCTACTCGAACGAGTTCATCGCGCAGGCGCAGTCCCTCTTCCTTTTCATCCCGCTCGCGACCCTGGTGCCCATTTTGTACATTGTGGGAGGCTATGATACGCGGAGCGAGATGCGGGGGCTCGATTACAGCAGCGAGCACGTGATCGGTGTTTTCGTGGCGGCGGTCGTCGCGGCACTGGCGATCTATACGGTGGCTGCTTATGGCGCTTACGTGCGCCCGAGCCGCGGTGTTTTGTTCGGAACCTTCGGCTTGTTTTTACCCGCTTCGCTGGCGTTGCGTTGGCTGGTGGGACCGTGGGTGGCGGAGCGAACGGCTCGGAAGACGTTTCTCGTGCTGGGCTCGGGCGACGCGGCGCGTTCATTTTTCAACGCTTACCAGTCGAAGCCCAACCGGCAGCGGCTCGTTTTTGTCGATCCGAAAAACCAGCGGGTCGGCGAGCCGATCGATGGCCAGGGCTCCCCCCTCATCGAGGGGGATGCGGTGCAGAAACTCCTCTCCCTCGGCAAGGGGTTTGATGGTGTCATCGTGGCGGTAGGGGCGGATGACCTCGGACCAGATTTCCGCGACACGCTGGTGCGGATTCACTTCGAGCAGGTGCCCGTTTACACCTTGGAAACGTTTTACGAAACGCAGTGGAAGATGGTGCCGGTGCAGGCTCTCAATCCGCTCTGGCCGCTGCAGATGGGGTTTCAGTTCACGCGCGAATACCCCTACACGCACATCAAACGGCTGTTCGACATCATCGTTTCCGGTTTCGGGCTCATCCTGCTGGCCCCGATTATCCTGCTCGTGGCTCTCGTCGTGTTGGTCTCCAGCGGTCGACCCATCATTTTCCGCCAGGCGCGAATCGGGCGCGACCGGGCTCCCTTCACCGTTCTCAAATTCCGCACCATGCGCAGCGGTTCGGAGACCGGCTCGCCCTTCACCATAGAAGGCGATGCGCGCATAACGCCGCTCGGGCGCTGGCTTCGCCTCTTCCGGCTCGATGAACTTCCGCAGCTTTGGAACGTACTTCGAGGCGACATGAGCCTGATTGGGCCCCGCGCCGAATCCGCGGAGTGCGTCATGCAATACGAGGCCCAGATTCCCTCCTATCACCTCCGGCATCTTGTCGCGCCAGGCATCACCGGCTGGGCCCAGGTGAACTATCGCTATGGTGCGGGCTATGAGGATGCGGTCGAAAAACTGAAGTACGATCTCTACTATATCCGCCACCATTCCCTGCTGCTGGATGCGATGATCGTGCTCAAGACGGTTTACGTCATGATTGCCGCGCGCGGAAGGTGATGGGTGCCTTGTTGCCGCGCATTCTGGCCGACGCCTCGCGCTGGGGACTGCTGGCGGCATTGTTTTTTGCGCCGTGGGCTTTTGGTTCGACTCGCCCGTGGGCGATCGAATGGCTCTGCCAATGGCTCGCCGTTGTCCTGGCCCTGCGACTTGCTGGCCTCGCGCTGCCGCGCGGGCGCTATCAGGGCAACGCCCCGCGCATCCTGCTGGGGGCGATTTTCGTCATCGTGGTTCTGGGCTGGGTGATGACATGGAATGCGCGCGGGTTGATCGATCCCGATTTCGCGACTTTCGCGCCCCTCAATCGTCCCTTTGCCTCCTGGCCGGGAGCGGCCGATGCCGCCCTCGCACTGTCCTGGATGATTCGGCTTACCCTCATGCTCGGGGTGCTGCTGCTCGTGGTGGAAATCGCCCGGGATCCGAAATGGCGGATGCGCCTCTGGGTGACGATCGTCGCCGCGGGCGGCACCGTCGCCGCCCTCGGCGTGCTGCAGCGCGCAGGCAACGCGCCCACGATACTCTGGGAAAATCCGGCGATGCGCGGCGTGGACGAATCCTATTCCAAGAACTTCTTCGCGACGTTTTACTACCACGCAAACGCGGGCGCTTTTCTCAACCTGTGCCTGCCAGCAACCTTTGCGCTTTTGATGAAGGCGATTGCGCGGCCGACCAAGCCGCTCGTGCTCGCGCTGATCGTGGCGAATTGTGTCGTTTCTGCCCTCGCGGTGGTGATGAATACATCGCGCGCCGCGCAAATCATCGCGGCCTTGCTGCTGGTGGCTCTTGTGATTTGGCCGGGTCGAAAGGTGCTCTCCTTCGCTTGGAAGAAACAACGCGGATCGGTCCTCGTGGGGGGAATCGTCGCGGGGGTCGCGCTGCTCGCGGTGGTGGGCGGCGTGGGACTCGAACGCCAGTTCGAACGCTGGCGCGAAACGACGACCCAGGCGGAAAAGGGCAAGTTGCTCGAGACCCGGATTCTCGCCCAGCAGGCGGCTGTCTCGGGGTTGAAGGATGCGCTGTTTTGCGGCGTCGGCCCCGGTTGCTTCCAGGCGATGTTTCCCTTCTACACGGCGTATTTGGGGGACCGCATCGCAGGCTTCTGGCGCTTCCTGCACGCTGACTACGTACAAACGGTTTTTGAATGGGGCGTGATCGGGGCGACGGCCTGGTCAGTGATCTTTTTTGGCGGCCTGCTCCGAGGTTGGCGGCGCGAACGGGAACTGCAGGCCGAACGCTCGTCGCACAATCTCTTCTTTCTGCCCGCCTGCGTCCTCGGCTTGCTCGGCGTTGCGCTCCACGCCCTGATCGATTTCCCGCTTCAGATTGCTTCGATTCAGTTGTACGTGGTCGTGCTGCTCGGACTCTGCTGGGGGTGGGGTGATGTCGCGCGTTCGTCCCGGCGCCGGCGCCCCGCGGAAAACTCCGAAGGCGATGTCCGCATTGCTTGAGCGCCTCGGCGTGCTGCTGACGGTGCCGGACCTCGTCGCCACGAGCGGCGGCCCTTCGCGGAGCGTCCCGGCGCTCGCGCTCGGGCTCGAGCGCGAGGGTGCCAGGGTCGAGATCTTGACCCGCGTCGGGCCCGACGGCGCCTTTCCCCGCCTGGCTCCGAATCCGGCGCGGGTGCGCACCGTGGCTGTTCCCTGTCCAACCGGGCGCTGGCGTGATGTGCGGGTGGTGCCCGCGTTGCGAACAGCTTTGCGCACGCGACTCGCGGCGCGCGATCTTGATCTCGTGCACGATGCCGGAATTTGGATGCCGTCGAATCACGTCGTCACCGTCGAAACGCGGCGTGCCAGCGTGCCTTTGATCGTCAGCCCGCGCGGCATGCTCGAGCCTTGGGCCCTGGGCTATAGGGCCTGGAAGAAGCAGGCCGCGTGGCTCCTCTTTCAGCGGCGAGATCTGACCCGGGCGCGCGCGCTGCATGCCACATCTGCGATGGAACTCGAGGGGATGCGGGCGGCTGGTTTGCGGCAGCCCGTCGCAGTTATTCCGAATGGCGTTGAACTCCCACCGGACGCCTTTTCCGCCAGGAGCGGCCCGTCTGCCATGCGAACGGCTCTTTTCCTTTCCCGCGTGCACCCGAAAAAAGGGCTCCTCGATCTCGTGGCCGCGTGGGCGACGGTCCAGCCGAAGGGCTGGCGGATGCGCATTGTCGGACCCGACGCGGACGGACACCGCGCCGAAGTTGCGGCAGCCGCCCGGGCGAGTGGAAGAGGGGACGATTTCGTCTTTGAGGATGAGATCGATGGCGAAGAAAAATGGCGCGCGTATCGAGAGGCGTCGCTTTTTATCCTGCCGAGCCATTCAGAAAATTTCGGACTCGTTGTGGCGGAGGCGCTGGCGTGTGGATTGCCGGTCATCACGACGACGGGAACGCCCTGGAGCGAGTTGCTGGAACGGAAGGCGGGGTGGTGGGTGGCGCCCGGAAGCGCGACCCTCGGCCCGGCGTTGCATGAGGCGACGAACCTTTCCGACCCGGAATTGCGGGAGATGGGCGCGCGCGGAGCGGTCTGGGTGGGGGAGAGCTTCACCTGGGACTCCGTTGCCGCGCGGATGCTGGCGTTTTACCGCTGGGTGCTGGAGAGGGGCGAGCGGCCCGACTTCGTCGCATTGCCATAGCGAACCGGACGGGCTGCGCGATAGTTGCCCAGATGGAGAAGCTTCCGCTCTCAGTTCTCATTCCGGCAAAGAACGAGATCGCGAACATGCGGGCGTGCCTCGAGAGCGTGACCTTCGCACAGGAGGTGGTCGTGGTGGATTCGCAGAGCTCGGACGGCACGGCGGAAGTGGCCCGGGAAATGGGCGCGACCGTGGTGAATTTTGATTGGGACGGCCGCTTTCCGCGGAAGAAGAACTGGGCGCTCGAAAATGTACCTTGGGCGCACGAATGGATTCTGATTCTCGATGCCGACGAGCGCATCACGCCGGCGCTGGCACAGGAGATTTCCACGGCGCTACAGCGGCCGGGATTCGACGCTTTTTATTTGAACCGCCGGTTCTGGTTCCTCGGCGGCTGGATCAAGCATTGCGGCTATTTCCCGAGTTGGAATCTGCGGCTCTTCCGACATCGCCTCGGGCGCTATGAGCGGGTCGACGTGGCCGATGGTCAAAGCGCCTCCGGTGACAATGAAGTGCATGAGCACGTTCTCCTCGAAGGTCGCTCGGATTATCTTGTCGAACCGATGGACCACTACGCCTTTCCCACGTATGAGATCTGGCTGGAGAAGCACAATCGCTACAGCAGTTGGGAAGCAGCGGTCATCGCGAAGCTGCACGTGAACCGCGGAACCGACACGATGGCGGATCGCGCCTTTGGCTCGGTGCTGGAAAGGAAACGCTGGCTCAAACGGGTTGCGCGCCGGTTGCCGGGCGGTCCGCTGCTGCGCTTTGCCTACCACTACGTGGCGAAGCAGGGTTTTCGCGACGGCTGGAGGGGATGGGTACTTTCGCTCTCCCTGGCGTGGTACGACTGGGTGAGTGGGATCAAGGCAAAGGAGCGCCGCCTTGCGCCAGTGCCCGGCGCAACTCCTCCGCAACAAATCCCTCATAGCGCGAAATAAGGCGGCAGTATTGGAGGCCAGGACCGCCCTCGAGGAAGCCCCCGCAAATCACGTACTGATAAAAGAAACGCAGGGCCGCCCGAGCGGGCAGGTGGGTGGCAAACTGCTTCAGCGCACGGCGTCGCCGGGTGCGGTCGGACGAGAAAACGTCGCGCAAATCTCGGCGCCCGCCCGCGGCGTGTTGCAGCATTTCCGCCGCCTCCGCGCGGGCATAGCGGCGATGCTTGGCGAGCCAGGCCTCCACGCCGTCTGACATGAGCTCGTGCAGATACGCTTCGCGCAGTTTACCGAGTCGCTGCCCGGGTGCTTCGCGCTGTCCGTGGCCGGCGCGAACGAACGGGGTGCCCTTCGCGCGCACGAAGCGCGTCTGGTAGACGGGGAAGTTCGTGCTGCGCGGCAGCCAGCGACCGAAAAACAGCCACTTGGCGGGGACCAGAAAGGCATCGTAAGCCACCTCCACGGGCAGCGCGTTGCACTCGGCCGCGAGTTCAGGGGTCATGCGCTCATCGGCATCCAGGTGAAAGACCCACGGATGCCGGAAGGCGGCTGCTTCATGGGCAAAATTCCGCTGGGCGCCGAAGTCATCGAACGCCCGCGTCAGCACGTGGGCGCCACGTTCCCCCGCAATCTCGACCGTGCGATCAGTGGATCCCGAGTCGATCACCCAGACATCGTCACTCGCACCGCCCAACGAGTCGAGACAGGCGGGCAGATTTGCCTCTTCGTTGAGCGTAAGTGCGACGACCGAAAACATGAGAAGGCGGAACGGCCCCATGGGCGAGTCCGCCAGTAGCCGAAATTTGGGAAGCGCGGAAGTCCGGGCGTGGTGCCCCGCAGCCTTAAGGTGCCTTCGTCCGAAAGCTGATATTTACGTCCCATTTCTGCCCGAAGGTATCGGTGGGTCCGCCGGTGGAGAGTTTCCCTTCCAACATGCCACCTTCAAGGCGGAAGTCGCTCATCGTCAGCGTTCCAATCGAACTGAACGGGCCTCGGGGCAATCCCAGGTGCTTCACCTCACAGCCGAAAATCTTGCCGTCGTGAAATACTTTGACGATCAACGCACTGCCGAAATCGCCGAATCCGGCCTTGTTTTCGGGCTTCTTTTCCTTGGAATGATCCTTCTCCGTGAAGATCAAGGTGATCGTCTCCTTGTCGGAGAAGCGATCGCCTTTCAACGCGGTGGCGAAGGCGAGTTTTGCCTCCTTGCCGTTGCCTGTGAACGAACCCGAAACGGGGGGCGCATCGGCCGCCGCTAGGGCGGCTGCGGCCAACACGAGGAAGAGCAGGCGAAGAATTTTCATTTTTGGAACTTGGGCGGCGGGGGAGTGGGGAGTCTTGATGACAGCGGGCGCGGAGCCACAAGTCGAGCGTGTTTCGCTTCGGTTCAGCCCCCGATTGCGCGCAGCCGGTAGAGCGGATACGTCCCGTAGTGCTTCGCGAAGTCGATCTGGCCCAGGTATTGCATCTCGAAAGGGGGTCCAGCCTCGCGCGACCGCAGGACCGCCAAGGCGGCGAATCCTTCGCTGGCCCAGACTTCGTTGCTGCCCACCACGGGCTCGATGCGCGCGGCATGGCTGACGTGGGATCCAGTGAAATTCATGCTTCGAGTTACGGGATCGAAGGCCAAAAGAACTGGCCCGGTGTGTAACGCGACGCGAATTCCCAAGCCTGCCGGCAAGCCGCGCGCAGCCCAATCAACCGACGCGACGCGCTCAACCAGCCGAAGTCCGAAATGCCCGGCATGCTCCGGCTCGTCGAAGGCCATGTAGATGCCATCGCCCCAGGTATTCACCAGCGTGGGCGGGCTCGAGCAAGTATCCATCAACCGCGACACCTCGCCGAGGAACTGCGGGCAAAAATTTGCCAATTGGGTGTCCGCGATCCGGCTGTAGCCCACGACATCGGCGAAGAGGATCGTCTTGATCTTCATTTCGTCGGATGAGACCGCAACCGACGGGCCGGCGGAAACTCCGCCGGCTCCGAGATCGACAATCTCGACCGTTCTCTTCAAATCTCGCCAGATCTGGACGAAACTGCCAGTTCCGCCGGGCGCCCCCGCGCCGCCATCCCAAACGGCGAGGGGAACGGGTTGAACTCCCAGCATGCGTCCCCGCAGCAGCGCGAGCCCGGAAATGCAATCGTTGCTGTACTCATAGGCGCAGTGGTGCCCGGCCCCGGCCCCGGGCGGGCGGCTTTGGTGACTGAGCTGCACCACTTGCGCGGCGTTTTGGAGGATCTCTTCAAATCGGACCACCCAGCGCGGATTCACGCCGGGCAGGCGCACGCTTGTCTCGATGAAATCCTCTTTGCGCCAGGGCAGGACAACGGTCATCTCACCACCGCGGGCAAGCATTTCCTCCGCGAAGAGAATATCCCCGCCACACGCGCCACTCGCGATGCCGAACCCGGCGTCGAGCGTGTCGAGCCTCTCCCGGATCTTGCGACGAACTTCCTCTTCGCGCGCCTCGGGAAACCGCGGCTGCGTCCGGCCGGCGGCGTCCACCATGTGCCCGGAAAAAACGACCAAAGCCGGTGCGCGCAAGGCGGCCGAAAGCTCCGTGGCATCGAGCCCGAGCGCTTCCGCGTGGCGCAGGGCTTGCCGGCGCGCGCTGAGCAGCACACCCCAGGCGCGGTCGTGCGCCGCCCGCTCCCGCGCGGTTCGGTAGCGGGACAGCGCGGCCGCCGTGTCGCCCAGCAGCAACTCCGCTTCGGCCAGCGTGGCAAGGCGCCAGAAATCGTCGTCGCTGCCCTCCGCGCATTTGTCGCGGACGCGCCGGGCCAGATTTGCCGCGTTCTCCCGATCCCCTCCCCAGGCAGCGACGGCCGCCGCATTGATGCCGGTGAAAGGGGAACCCGAAGCGGCGAATGCCTTCCCGTAATACTGATACGCCAGGCCCAGCCACAACTGGGCCTTCGTCGGCTGGGCGCTGCGCAGGAGCCAGTGCAGATCCTTGCAGGTTCGCCCAAGACCCGCGGCGAATTCCTCGTCGTCGGGATAACGCTGGCGCAGCTCGGTGAGCAATTGCTGCGCGCTCTCGATTGCTCCGGTGCCGGCCAGCGCGAGGGCTTCCACGTGCTGCAATCCGGCCCGGGCGCGTTCCACCGCGCTCCGCTCGCGCTCCTCCGCGCAGTCGCGGGCAAATTCGGCCAGGGCGGCCCCGCCGACGCGGGAAATCTCCGTCGCGAGCAGCAACTCGCCCAAATCGAACGCGCTGCGGGCGAGTCGACCGAATGGCTCCACCACGCGAGGAAGTTCATGGATCCATTCCAAGCCAATGGCTGCGCCCGTTCCGCCCGCGGCGCGGAGCTGGCTCCAGAAGGCATGCAACGAGCGCGGTGAGCCGGCCGCTTCGCGGGCGGCGAGCAGGGTATCCTCGGGGCTGTTCACGCGTCGGAGCGTTCCGATTGCGCCCGCGCTTGGCAAGCCCGCAGCGGCTGACACTCATGCCACGCGTGCGCGCTTGCCAAGGCTTTGACACCTAAGCCATTCTCGCGCCCCCTCCGCCAGCGTTCCCGATTTATTGCTCTCTCCATGGCTTCCCTCATGCGTGCCCTCGTCAAGAAACATGCCGAACCTGGTCTTTGGCTGGAGGAAGTGCCGGTGCCGGAAGTGGGGGAGGATGACGTGCTCATTCGCGTACTGAACGCCTCCATCTGCGGCACCGATGTGCACATTTACAATTGGGACGCCTGGGCGCAGAAGACCATCCCCGTTCCGATGGTAGTCGGGCATGAATTTGTCGGGGTGGTTGAGCGGATCGGGACGCACGTGCACGACTTTCATCCCGGCGAGCTTGTCTCGGGCGAAGGCCATGTGGTCTGCGGACGCTGCCGGAACTGTCTGGCAGGACGTCGTCATCTTTGCCCCAACACCAGCGGAGTGGGCGTGAACCGCCCCGGCGCCTTTGCAGAATTTCTTTGCATCCCCCAAACCAACGTCTGGCATTGTGACCCGCGCATCCCGCGCGAAGTGCTGTCGTGTTTCGATCCACTGGGGAATGCGACCCACACCACGCTTTCCTTCGATGTCCTCGGCGAGGACGTCCTCATCACCGGCGCCGGCCCAATTGGCTGCATGGCCGCGGCGATCGCACGGCACGCCGGGGCCCGGCACGTCGTGGTGACCGATCTGAATCCCTACCGCCTTAATCTGGCCAAGACGCTGGGAGCCACGCGGGTGGTCAACGTGAAGGAGGAGAAACTTTCGGACGTCATGCCCGAATTGGGGATGAAAGAGGGCTTCGACGTGGGCCTGGAGATGAGCGGAAATGTCGCGGCGCTCAATCAAATGATCGAAAGCATGTGCCACGGCGGGAAGATTGCCCTCCTCGGCATCATCGGGAAAAGCGCACCGATCGATTGGGACAAAGTGGTCTTCAACATGCTGACGATCAAAGGCATCTATGGTCGGGAGATGTACGAGACTTGGTACAAGATGACCTCGATGATCCAGAGCGGACTCGATATCTCGCCCGTGATCACGCACCGCATCGACTACACCGATTTCAAGCAGGGCTTCGAGTTCATGCGGTCGGGCGAAAGCGGGAAGATCGTGATGAAGTGGGCGGATTGAATCACTGAAACGCCCGGCCGTATTGCTTCGGCACCACAGGTTCAATTCCCAGCGCTTTGGCCGCCTTCATCGGCCAGTAGGGCTCGCGCAGGAACTCGCGCGCCAGGAACACGAGATCCGCCTTCCCCTCCTGCACGATGCCTTCGGCTTCAGCCGGCTCCGTGATCAGGCCGACCGCGCCAGTCGCAATTCCGGTCTCCCGCCGGAGCCGCTCGGCGAATGGGACCTGATAGAGGGGTGCGGTCGGGATTTTTGCCTCCGGTGAGGTTCCGCCCGAGGAGCAATCGATCAGATCGACGCCTTCAGCGCGAAGCTGGTGCGCGAGTTCGACCGATTGCTCAAGGTCCCAGCCGCCTTCCAGCCAATCCGTGCACGAGAGACGGACCAGCAATGGCATCGCCTCGGGCAGGAAGGCGCGCATATCGCGGACCGTCTCGAGCAGCAGGCGCGTGCGGTTCTCGAAGGAACCGCCGTAGTGATCTGTGCGCTGGTTGCTGAGCGGCGAAAGAAATTGGTGGAAGAGATAGCCGTGCGCGGCGTGGAGTTCGATGGTTTCGAACCCGGCCGCAAGAGCGCGGCGCGCGGCGGAGAGAAATTCCGCGCGCACCTGGGCGATGCCCGCTTCGTCTAAGGGCGCCGGCACCCGATAGCTCGGGGAAAAGGCCAGCGGACTGGGCGCGACGGGTGTCCAGCCCCCTTCTGCATCCGCGACTCCCTTGCCGCCTTCGAAGGGAGGCGCGGTGCTCCCCTTGCGTCCGGCGTGGGCGAGTTGTACGCCGATCCTTGTTCCCTGCGATTTCAAGAAGCGCACGATCCGCGCGAGCATTTCAACCTGCTCGTCCTTCCAGATTCCGAGGCAACGTGGCGTGATCCGGCCTGCGGGTGAGACGTGAGTCGCTTCCGTCAAAATCAAGCCGGCTCCGCCGACCGCGCGGGAGCCGAGGTGCACCAGGTGCCAGTCATTGGCGAAGCCGTCGTCGCTCGAGTATTCGCACATGGGCGAGACCACGATGCGATTGCGCAGGGTGAGCCCGCGCAGCGAAAAGGATGAAAACAGGGCGGGTGTAGCCATTTCGGAAAGTCGCCAGTGGTCGGCTGGCGCGGGACCGCTGACAAGGTGAACCCGCCTCCCGGTGTGTCACGGCCGGAGCCGCCGCGGAGAGGTGCGGACGATTTCGGTCAGGCTCTCTGAACTCTGCAGTAACACATGAATTTTCATAATCGGGAAATCTCACGGGAACCAATCGGTATCCCTCCACAGCATCTCCCATCCATCTTCATGTTCTCCTCTTCGCTCTCGTTTCGCCCTGCTCGCATTCTTTTGCTCGGGGCGACCGTCGCCTGCCTGCCGCCGTTGCTTCCTGACCTTTTCGCGCAGGGGAATCTCACGCCGCCGGGCGGGCCGGGCGCTTCGATGCGGACGCTCCTCCAGATCGAACCGCGCACTCCGATCGAATCTCTCACAGGCGATTCGGCTGGCCTCTACGTCATCAACAATCCTGGCTCATACTACCTCTCGGTCGGAAACGTCGCCGGCGTGTCCGGCAAGGCCGCGATAGCGATCAATGCCAACGACGTGACGATCGACTTGAACGGTTTCTCCCTCGTCGGCGTGGCGGGAGCGACCCGGGGCGTGGAAATTCGCGGCGCCTTCGCCAACCTCTCGATCCACGGCGGCAGTATCCGGAACTGGAGCTCGGCCGGAATCGGTCTCTCGAGCGCGAATGCGCCGAAAAGCGTCACGATCGAAGCGCTGCGAATCGCGTCGGTCACCGGTCCGGGGATCGATCTCACGGGTGCGAGTGGCGTCACCATTTCCCATTGCGCCGTGACCGCGACCGCCTCCGGCATCCTGCTGGGATTCAATCCAACCGGGACGGTTCATGCCTGTGCCGTTGCTAATCTCGCCGGGGCGGGAGCCCAGACCTACGGGATTCAGGCGGGGTCCGTTACGCAATGCGATGTGAGCACGCTTTCTGGCAGTGGGCCAAATGATTGCTACGGAATCTCCGCTCGCACCGCCCAGGGCTGCAGTGTCGCCGGCATCGATAGCGCCGGCTTCGGGAATTCCATCGGAATTCAAGCCGATACCGTGGCAGGCTGCACCGTCAATTCGATCGGATTGACAGGAACCGGCGTGAACGAAGGAATCGGCGGAAACACGATCACTTCGTCATCTGTTTCCAACGTGGGTGGTCCTTCGGCCAACAGCGTCCAATTCGGCATCGTGAGTTCCGGCATCGTGACCGAATGCACGGTTCTCAACGTGGGCAGTTCGTCCAGCCCTGCCTCGATGAACGGAATTATGGGCGACATGGTTTCCCGCTGCCGCGTGACACAGATCTCCTCGACGAGTTCCATCACCGGAATCAGTGCGCGCGTCGTCAATGCCTCCGTCGTGTCGAATCTGGTACACTTGGGCGCTTCCTCAGGCAGCCTCGTCGGCGTGAGCGGCGAGCGGGTCTCCGATTGCCAGGTGGATGTCATCGGCGCCAACTCCAGCGTTGCCTCGGTCGGCATCTACGCCAAGCGCGCCATCAGCGGTTCGACGGCCTCGGGCGTGGGGAACTTTGGCAATGGCGGTTCCTTTGGGCTGGATCTCGGACCGGGGTGCGTGGCGGAGCATTGTCACGTCGGCGGCTCGTCCAGCACTGGGATCCGAGCGGTCAACAACGCGAAGATCACATCCTGCGAGGTGAGCGGCGCAACCATCACGATTGGCATCGACTGCCAGGCCGGCGGCAGTCACATCGATGGCAACAACGTCTTCGGCTGTGCCACCGGCATCAAAGCCGTAGGCACTACCTTGGTGACCCGGAATCACGTGACAAACACCACGACGAAGTTCAATACGGCCGGCACCTGCCAAGTGGGAACCCTGATCAATGCCGGAGGCGCGATTGCGGTGACCACGAGCCCATGGGCCAATTTCACCGATTGAGCCGTGAGAATGCGGGATTCGGGAGATTGTCTAGCTAGGCCGATTGCACAAGTCTCGCGCTCATTTCCCAAAGTCGAGTCGCGAGGTCCGTATCGTACGAGAGTGGGGAGGATTTTTCCTCGATCTCCTTGTTGAAATACCGGCCGCTCACAGCCGCCAGTTCAGGCGCGCACGCGAGTTTGAGCAAGGGTTGGGCGCCGCGTTCCTCCGAGATCATGAACGGTGTGGCCAACCCGACGAGGAAGCCGAGCAGTCCCCGACGCGTCCGCCAAAGTCCGGAACGCACCACACCCGGGTGCACGCAGTTTGTGGTCAGGCCCTGCGCGGAAAAGCGGCGGTGGAGTTCGTAGGTGAAGAAGATGTTCGCGAGTTTGGATTGGCCGTAGGTGTGGAACGACCGGAATTTCGACGCGGACGGCAGGCTTTCGATGTCGATCCGCTTCACCATGCGATGGGCTTCCGATGAGACGGTGACCACGCGCGGCGAGGTTCCCGCCACGAGGCGATCGCGGAGAAGATCGGTGAGCAGGAAGGGCGCGAGATGATTCACGGCGAACGTCTCCTCAATTCCGTCCACCGTCAGGCGATAGACCGGGGAAATGAGACCGGCATTGTTGACGAGGACGTCAACGCGCGGGTGCCGGTCGCGAACCGCCTCCGCGAACTTGCGCACGGCGGCGAGCGATGAAAAATCGGCGGCGACAAACGTGGCGGCGCCGCCCGCGGCCGTAATCTCGGTCGCGACGGCATCGCCCCGGGTTTGATCCCGCCCGGTGAGCATGACAGTGGCGCCTTGGCGCGCCAGCTCCAGGGCGCAGACGCGTCCGATCCCAGAAGTGGCGCCAGTCACCACACAAACGCGGTCGCGCAGGGGGGAAGGGGAGGGTGGAGTCGCGAGCATGGTACGATCTGGCTGACGTGCGTGCGTCCTGCCAGTGGTTTCGCGCGCTCGACCTCGGCGCCACTTCGAGTATGACAGCCGTCCCGTGAAGGCCGAAACCGAACCCGCCGAAGCCGCTGCCAACCGGCGCTCCTGGCTTTCGTCGCTTACGTTGGACCTCACGCCGTTACGGGTTTCAAGTGATTTCCGGCTGCTCTATATCGGTCAATTCGTCTCGGCCTTCGGCACGGCGATCAGCTACGTCGTCCTGCCTTGGCAGATGTATCAGCTCACCCAGTCGTCGCTCTACGTGGGTCTGCTGGGAGTCGCCGAATTCGTGCCGATGATTACGCTCGCGTTTCTCGGCGGGGCACTCGCGGACTACGTGGACCGGCGCCGCTTGATCCTGCTGACCGAAACCGGATTGCTCACGTGCTGCGGGATCCTGGTGTGGAATGCGCTTCTGCCGCAGCCGGAAATTTGGGTGCTGTTCCTGGTTGCAGCGCTTTTTGCCGGGTTGAATGCGCTGAGCCGTCCGGCACTCGAAGCGCTGACGCCCCGCTTGCTTCCGCCCGAGCATCTGGCTGCCGTTTCGGCACTCAACACCTTCCGGTACAGCTTCTGCTACATCGTCGGTCCGGCCCTCGCGGGCCTGCTCGCAGCCGGCTTCGGTGCCGCGATCGCGTTTGCGATCGATCTTGCCACCTACGCGGTGGCGATCGGAACCATCGTTCTCCTGCGGAAAGTGCCGGCCCCCGTGCAGGGCGACAAATTGAGCTTCCAGAGCATCGCGGATGGACTCCGCTACGCGAGAAGCCGGCCCGAGATCCTCGGATCCTATTTGATCGACATCATCGCCATGTTCTTCGGCATGCCGATCGCCCTCTTCCCGGCTCTGGCAGCTAGTTTCGGTGGTGCCTCCGTGGGGATGTTTTATTCGATGCTCGCGGTCGGACCGCTCCTCGTTTCCCTGACGTCGGGCTGGACGAAGCGGGTGCATCGGCACGGCCTCGCCATCACGCTCGCGGTTGTGGTGTGGGGTCTCGCGATTGTCGGCTTCGGGCTGGCAGATCGCCTCTGGCTGGCGATGTCGTTTCTGGTCGTGGCGGGAGGAGCGGATTGCGCCAGCGGACTCTTCCGCATGACGCTGTGGAACCAGACGATTCCGGATCGGCTGCGGGGCCGGCTCGCGAGCATCGAGATGATCAGCTATTCCAGCGGCCCCTACCTCGGAAATGCGGAATCGGGCCTCGTGGCCGCCTGGATGGGGTTGCGCTTTTCAGTGATTTCCGGGGGAGTTCTGACCCTGCTTGGCACCGGTCTTTTGGTCCTGCTCCTGCCCCAATTTCTACGCTACGACGGCCGAGACGGCGTGAAGCGCAAGGAGGAGGAAGAGCGTGGCGAAGGAAACGGGCAAAGCCCAAGCAGTGAACTTTAGCGTGCGGAGCTTACCGCCGCGTGCGTTCCCTTGGCTTCCACTTCGCCTGCCTCGGCTTCCGCTTTCTCGCGCGCTTCCGCATCCTCAGCCTCCCAGTTTTCCGCGTCAGCGCGCGCGCGTCCGTGGCGGTGCGCCCACCAAGCCGTGATCGCTATCGCGAGCGTCAGCGCGAGCAGGAACCAGAGAACGTCCCAGCCGTGAGGACTACGATCATCCGCAGTCGTCTGGCCGCCGGGTACCATCACTTGCGCTATCGTCAGGACTCTTGTGGGCATTTTTTGGGCGAGCGTCCAGCACCGTGGATTGGCGTCGAATGCCCGCTTTCACGCATGTTCCGCATCCACCCGGCCGGCTGGATGTGTGGGCGTATCCGTTTCCCCGGTCCGCGGTGGACATTTGTCGACATCGGCATCTTGCGGGAAATCGTTCCGGCGGGGTCGAAGCCGCTCCAAAAACTGCCTATGATCGCGGAATGGCTCTCACCACTCCCGTTACGCTACGCGGAACCCACGTGGTGCTCGAGCCGCTGCAGGCCGGCCATGAGACGGAACTGGCCGAAGCCACCCGCGACGGGGAATTGTGGAATCTGTGGTACACGATCGTCCCGCGCCCGGAGAAGATGGCAGCCGAAATCGAACGACGCCTCTCGCTTTGGCGGCAGGGATCCATGCTCCCGTTTGCCGTGCGGTCGCAGCCCGCGGGCGAGTTGGTCGGAATGACCACGTTCTTGAACATCGACGCAGGCACGCGGCGGGTGGAGATCGGATCCACTTGGTACGCGAAACGCGTGCAGCGCACGGCACTGAACACGGAGGCCAAGCTGCTCCTGCTCTCCCATGCCTTTGAGACGCTCGAGTGCGTAGCGGTCGAATTTCGCACCCATTTCTTTAATCACCAAAGCCGGCAGGGCATCGAGCGGCTGGGCGCCAAACTCGACGGCATTCTTCGCCAGCACATGCGGATGGCGGACGGAACGCTTCGCGACACTTGTGTCTACAGCATCATCTCGCCCGAGTGGCTAACCGTGAAGTCGCATCTGCAATGGCAGCTCCGGAAACCGCGCGGTGGGGAGTGACACGACGAGTGAAACCGCGGCGAGTCGGGAGCATGCCGCGTGATACACGCGCTGACACGCCGCCGGATTGCCGGCGCGGTGCGGGCGCGGTGCGGGCGCCGGTGATTCATGGACATGGAAACCGAGGTCAGATTTGTGGTGGACGACACCGAACGTGACGTCGCGGAAGTATCATTGGGCGCGTTCCCGGATGGGCCGCTGCTCGACGCATATTCCAACGCGGTGGTTGCAGCCGTTGGGCGGGTCGGTCCAGCGGTGGTGAACATCGAAGCCCACGTCACCAAACGGAACGGTGCAAAAGGGGGGGGAAGCGGGTCGGGGTTTATCATTACACCGGATGGATTCACCCTCACCAACAGCCACGTCGTGCAGGGAGCCTCCGAGCTGCACGCGACTCTCGCCGACGGCCGCCGTTATCCTGCGACAATGGTCGGAACAGACCCCGACACCGATCTGGCCGTGATTCGCCTCGACGCGCCGAATTTGAGCCACGCGCGGCTGGGCGAATCGGCGCGCATCCAGGTGGGTCAAATGGCAATCGCAATTGGGAATCCGGACGGATTTCAGGCCAGCGTAACCGCGGGAATCGTAAGCGCACTGGGGCGGTCGCTGCGGGGGAAGGAAGGCCGGATGATGGACGACATCATCCAGACCGATGCGGCGTTGAACCCGGTAAATTCCGGCGGCCCTCTCGTCAATTCGGGCGGCGAAGTGATCGGCGTGAATACCGCAGTCATTCTCCCGGCCCAGGGGATCTGTTTTGCGATCGCCGCCGATACCGCCAGGTTCATCGCAGCCTGGCTCATCAAGGATGGCTGCATCCGGCGAGGCTATTTCGGGCTGGCGGGACAGAACGTCGATCTGCCGATCCGCGCAGTGCGGTTTCACGGGCTCCAGCAGCGTACGGGAATTCTGGTAGTTTCATGCGAGACTGGAGCTGCCGCCGACCGCTGTGGTTTGCAGCCGGGTGATCTTCTGATTGCGTTCAACGGACAGCCCCTGCCGAGCGTGCATGATCTGCACAAACGCTTGGTGCACGCCCCGATTGGGCAACGCTGCGAAGTCAACTTCCTACGCGGCGCGGAACGGTTGACGCGCGCAATTGTCCCGGACGAGCGGCGGAAGACGTAGGGCCGTAGCCTTCGGGTGATCGCGTTTGAATTCAAGCGGAGTCTGATTGCGGAGAAAATGGATGCGCCGTGGCCCTATCGCTGGTACGCGTCCGCCCATTCCACGCGCCCCCATGAGACCCCCGCTATTGAATAAGTTCCTCCTTCTACTAATCGGCTGCCTTGGAGCCGGGCACGTGGCCGCTGCGGGCGAGGACCAATGGATCACCCCGCCTGCAGCCTTTCTCGCTTCGAATTATGTGCGATCGCCCGCTGCGCCGGTCCGGACCCACGACATCATTTTGGAAGTCCCCCCTTCGTCGGCGGGAAAAGCGAAGCCCATCATCGTCCGTTCCTGCGGGGATGCGGATCTGGATCGGGTCGCAATGCGATTCGTCTCGATCGTGATGGAACGCAGCAAGAAGATGCAAGCACGCGGAACCGGGGCAGCGCTGCGCTTTCAGATCCGTCTCGCGCCGGCTCGCCTCGATCCGAAAGACCTGCCGAAGCGTTTCCAGCGGCCAAGTAACCAAGTGGACCCGAATCGTCGGATCGATCTGCCGCCCTTCAGTCGTCTCGTTTTCGCGTCGCAGAACGTGGATGATATCAAACCCGGCTCGTTGCGGCTGAGGATTCCGGCCGCCGGCGGAATCCCGGACGAGGCGGTGGTTGTGCAGTCGACCGGATCCGAGCGAGTCGATTCCGCCGTGCTTTTCTACGGCCTGTCTAACGCCCGCGGCCGCTCGGACGCGCGGTCCTATGAAGTGATCATGCCGGTCGCGTTCGGGCGCTCGCTGGCGCCATCGGAATTCATTGAGCCAGATAATTTCCCGACGAATGAACGGACGATTCGCTTATCCCGATGAGAGTTGCGATCCCGCTCAACCCAGATTGGCGCAGGGGTCTCAATGCGCCGGCGCCAGGGCCAGACACTCTGCCAGGCGCCGACGCTCGAGCGCGCGTTTCTCCAGCCAGCCAGCCATGGTGAATGCCAAGGCCAACTGGCTGAGCAGGTAAAGTCGAAGCAATCCCGGTGCAGCCGGCAGGTGGTGACTGATTCCGTTGAGCAGAACGGAAAGACAGATCTGCGTGCAGAACACGGGCAGAATGTGGCGCCCGATGAGAGTGAAGGGTCGGAGGAACTTTTCCCAGCGCTCGAGTCTTCCAAGCAAGAGAGACACGAGCCAGGCGACGCCGGCGAAGTCCAGGAGGCGGAGGGGCCCGAGTGTCCATTTGTCGACCCACCACGCCGCGTTCACGTACGCCCAATCGCGCGTTCCCGGCAGCCACCGGATCGCGAGGAGCACGACGACGACCGTCAAAAGTACCGTGCGGATAGCGAGGCTCGCATGGGGGATCGACCAACGCAGCGGCTGGGCGCGCTGAAAGCGCTGCCCGAGCCAAAGTCCGACAAGCCAGAGCAGCTGCCACGCGAAGACATCGAACATGCCCGGATTAATAAACGAGTGGGGGGCGGCGTCCCGGAAAAGGAAGTTGCGGAGCCCGTATTGGGCGAAGACCCAGAGCAACAGCGCGCCCACGAGCGCGAATGACCACCCACAACGTTTCGCCACCCAAAAGGCGCAGGGCGTCAGCACGGCGAAAAGTATGTACATCGGGAGGATGTCCATGAGCGCTGGCTGAAATAGGAGCAGCATGGCGGCGGCTGATGCCGCCAGCGGATCTTCCCGCAATGGACCCAGCGAGCGGGTGAGGCCGGGCAAATCGGGAAGCCAGAGGGTGGCCAGTACGAGGCCAAAAAGAACGACTGCCAAATGGGACAAGTAGATCCGCCAGGCTCGCTCGCGCGCCCGCTGAGCTGCGAAGTCGAAACCCTTGCGATCCTCGCGCAGCGCGAAGACCATTCCGGAAAGAAACGCCGAGAGAAAGACGAATCCCTCCGCCGCCGAGACGAAGCCAATCGACTCTTCCGTGAACTGCCGAATAGAGAACGGCGAATGATTGATGACGATGATCGTGAGCAGGAAGCCGCGCAGAAAATCAAAGGCAACAATTCGCTTCACGGTGACGGATTGAGAAGCAGCGGCATCTCGCCGCCGGGGTACATCGGGCGCGCAGTCATTTAAGGGAAAAGCACGCGGAGGCCATTACCTCCACGAACCCTCGAAACAGGCAAGAGTTACCCGTATTTCGTGCAATAGCGCGCCGCGGTCGGGTGAAATCGTGTCAGTTTGTCGATCCGCGTGAGTATCGCAGGGATGAACGAGGTGGCACTTTGGCTCGTCGCGGCAGAAGGGCCAGAGGGCCAGCTACATAGCAGACGAAATCAGCTTCGTCGGCAAGGGCGCCGTCTCCATTGCGGAGGATGCCACCCTCTTCGCCGAGGAAGGCAACTTCGTCGCCCGGTGAGTCGGCGGTGCTCTCCAGGAACCACTGCGGGGTCGACGAAGCTCCCGCAAACGCCCAGTCTCAAGATCCGACCTTCGCCGATGCCACCACCGCCGCAGGTGGCACCGGACGCAGCCCTTCATTTGCGAGAAAGCGTCCCACCGCCTTGCGCAACACGTCGTAACCGGCGCGATTGAGATGGATCTGATCGGACTGGAACAGTTCGGTCCGGGGCTGATCCCGGGAGTCTACGAGTTCGGCCCCGATGTTGATGAATTGCGCGTCACTTTGCGTTTTCAGGTAATCCTCGGCCAGATGATTGAAGCGGCGGAAACTGGCAAAATTCTTCTTCCGGCCCGGTGACGGCTTTACCGACAGATACGCGATCGGAATCTTCGGATAGTTCGCGCGAACGAATTTGAGAAGGCTTTGGAGATTACTCATCGCCTGCTCCGGTTCGACCCCATTCGCGAGATCGTTTTCACCCGCGTAAATCACGATTCCGGCCGGTCGCAGCGGGGCCAGCAACCGCTTCGCGTAGAGCAGGCAATCCGACAGCCGGCTGCCACCGAAACCGCAATTGACCACCCGACAGCCCGGAAAATCCGCCGCCAGCGATTTCCAGAGGCGAATCGAAGAACTCCCATAAAAGGCGATCGATCCCGCCAGCGTAGGATCGGAATGCGCGTGCTCCAGCGCAGCGACTTCGACGGCGAGCGGAATCTCCGGTGCGGTGGGGGCAAACGCGTCCGAATCGGGCGCGGTGCCCTGGGAGAATCCCTGACCGCAAACGACCAACGCCGAAAGCCCGGCGGCCCAAATCCGGGTTCGAGAGAAAGTCCCGGCGCCGAAAACGCGGGCGCTCCATCTTGTCGCGAACGAACTGGGGGAAGAGGTGCTTTGTGAGATCACGCGGGAGAGGGTGCGAAGAGGGAGAGCGAAAAGTGGCAACAGCCGAAGGGAAATCAGGTTGCTTAGTCTGCCGTGAGCCGGATGTGTAGGCTGCCTCCCATGAAAAATCGACCTCTCGGCTTCGTCCTGCTCGGCATTTGGCTGGTTTTGAATGGGCTGGTGAATGTTTTCGGCCTCGCGTTCAACGGGTTGGGGCTGGTCCTCGGCGTCCTGGCTCTTGTAGCAGGAATTCTCATCTTAATCGGGAAGTAGCGGCTTCGACGCACAGGAAGCGGTTCCATTCAAAGCCGGGTAGGTTTTTACCTGACGTGCTGGCTTCCACAAGTAGGAGTTCGTCAGAGGATATCCCTCACGGTCCGGTGTTGTCAGGGTCGAAATTCCGAGGGTGAGGAGCGAGCGACAGGCGTTTGCCGTTGCCAAGCGCGAAGGCGCCCGGTACGTGCGTCTCTCGAGAATTTGACCCTGCTTTTTTCTTCATGTCCCAACTTATCCCGCCAGTTCGTCGTGCCCTCCTGTCTGCGCTGATCCTTTTCGCGGCCGGCGTTGCGGAGGCGGAGACGCCGAATCTTTCTGGCTCCATCGACAAGCTCCTTAGCGACGCGTTTCCCGCGAAGGCGCCGGGAGCGACCGTGTTGGTGGTGCAGAACGGGACAGTGGTCCACCGGAAGGGCTACGGTCAGGCAAACCTCGAATTGGGGGTTCCGATGGATCCTGCGTTCGTCCTCCGGCTGGGTTCCATCACCAAGCAATTCACGGCCGTCGCGATTCTGCAGCTCGTCGAGGCCGGGAAGCTCAAACTGGATGACGACGTCACGACGTTGATTCCTGATTTCCCGATTGACGGACATGAAGTGACGATCGCGCACCTCCTTACCCACACCTCGGGACTACCCAGCTACACCGACGAGCCGAGCTGGCGTCCGACCTGGGGGCAGGATCTTTCGATCAAGGAAATTCTCGCCTTCACCAAGGGGCATTCGCTGAAGTTTGCCCCGGGAACGGATTGGGATTACTCGAACACCGGCTACGTGCTGCTCGGCGCGATCATCGAGAAGACCTCGGGACTGAGCTATGCGGACTACGTGCAATCCAGGATCTTCGGACCGGCCGGGATGAAGAACAGCGCGTACGGAAACCCCGGCCCGGTGATGCCGGGCCGGATTCCGGGATACTCGCCGGACGGACCCGGTAAATGGAAGAACGCCACCTACCTGAGCATGACCCATCCGCATGCGGCGGGAGCGTTGATCAGCAATGTGGACGATCTTTGGAAATGGGAGAAGGCGCTTGCCGCCGGCACCCTCGTGAGCCCCAAGATGCTGGAGCAGGCTTATGCGAACGCGCGGCTTTCCGATGGACGCGCGACAGGCTACGGCTACGGATGGGGCATCGGCACGGTCTCGGGACACCCCAGCGTCGAGCACAGCGGCGGGATCAATGGCTTCGCCACGCATGCTCTGCGCGTCCCGGACGCCGGGATTTACATCGCCATCCTTTGCAATAGCGACGGGCCGACGGCGTCACCGGGCTCCCTTGCTTTCCAGATTGCCAATCTCGTCCTGAATGAACCTCAGCCGAAGGCGGTGAAGGTCTCGCCCGCAGTGCTGCAGGACTACGTCGGCGTTTATCGGGTCACGGGCGGGGGCAAGCGCGCCATCACCTTGGTGGACGGGGTGCTGGTCTATCAACGCACCGGTGGACGAAAAGTCCCGCTGATTGCACTCTCAAAAGAAGAATTCGTCCTGGCCGAGAACGGCAATAGGTTTGCCTTCGCGCACGACACGAACGGGAAGGTGGATCGCCTGCTCCTGCAGCCGCGCGTGGGATTGGCGGAGACCTCTGCGCGGGTGGCCGAGCCATTCGAAGAGCCCGTCAAACCCGTCGCGATGCTCGACGAAGACGCGCTCGAACGATGCGTGGGCGTATTTCAGTTGCGCACGAATGTCATCGTTGTCGTCACGCGGGCGGGGACGGACTTGCAAGTGCAGATGACCGGGAAGGCCAAGGCCATTCTCGTGCCGGAATCATCCCATCGCTTCCGCATCGCCGACGGTTCGGGTGTGTTTGAGTTCAAGTTCGAGGGAGGAGCGCCAGCGGACGGACTCGTGTTCAACGACGGCTCGACCGATTTGCCGGGACAGCGGATCCGGTGAGATGGAACCACGCAACGAGGCAGGCGAGATCAGAGATCGCCGAGTTGCGGGCGTAGAACAATCTCCTCGATCACGCTGCGGCGCGACAGGCGCCACGCATCGACGAAAACGCGCGCGACATCCTCTGCGGGCATGAGGCGTGACTTGGGGATACCTGACCCCGCCCAGGAAGGCGAATGCGTGGCGCCCGGCAGAACAGTAATAACGCGAACTCCGGCTGCCTTTAATTCCTCGCGAAAGGCGCGAGCGAGACCAAGGAGTCCATGCTTGGCAGCGACGTAGGCGCCCCCCTGCGCAAAGGCGCGAATTCCGGCCACGGAAGCCATGAAGAAAATGTCGCCACGCTTCCGTTCGACCATCGCGTTCGCAAACGCCCGGGTGACGTAGAACGCGCTCGAGAGATTGGTCCGTACGATGGCGTCGAAATGTTCCGGTTCCATCGCGAGCAGGGAATCGGGCGTGAACCAACCGGCATTGTTGATCAGAACGTCGACGGTGCGAAAACGCTGCCGCACGGTTTCGGCCAGGAGCGAGACGGCATCGGAATCGGTTACGTCGCAGGCCAGCGTGTCAGCCGCCATAGCACCGGCGGCCAGAGCCTCCTCCGCGACAGCGGCGAGATGGGCGGCGTGGCGGGCGACCAGCACGAGACGGGCCTTGGCTTCACGGGCGAACGCGAGCGCGATGGCGGCGCCGATCCCTTGCGACGCGCCGGTCACGACGACGACGGGACCAGGTTTGCTACGCGGGACAGGATGCGATTTGGAACGCGGCATGCCCGTTTCTAATGGCGCTGCGACAGTGCTGCAATAACCGCCGATCGATCGACCCTATTCTTCGTGATCCGACTCCTTCGCAGGGCCATGGAATTCCGCGAAGTTCCGCTCGGATTCATACAAACGGACACGATACAATTCGCCTCTGGTGAGACGTGGCGCGATCTCGTGCCAGAAGGCGATGACGAGATTTTCCGTGCTGGGAATCACTCCCGCGAGGAAATCGACATCGAGATTGAGATTCCGATGGTCGCACTTCTCGACGATTTGTTCGGTGAGAATGCGTTTGAGCTCGGAGAGCTCGACCACGTAGCCAGTTCGCGGGTCGGGCTCGCCGCGCACGGAGACTTCCAGGACGTAATTGTGACCGTGCCAATTCGGGTGATTGCAGCGCCCGAAAGTGTTTTCGTTCCAACCGGCGCCGAACTCGGGGTTATGCAGCCGATGGGCGGCATTGAAATGGACGCGGCGGGTCACGGTGACGAGGCCGCGCAGCGGGCGGTTTGAGCCGCAGGAAGAGGCGGCCTGGCCGCTGGCGAGCGGGGGAACGGCAGGCATGACGCAACTTACCCCGGCGGTCACTTTGGGCAAGTCGGCCGGCCGCAACGAAAAGCCCCGGCCGAACGGGCCGGGGCCGGTAAGAGGTGAGCGGGCGTTACGGGCGGATGAAGAGACGGCCGCAGCTGGGGTCGCGCACGAGAGCGCCGTGGGGAATGCCGCGCACATCGATCTCGTAATAGGGCGCATACGGGCTCAGAACAAATCCGCCCCGGCCAGTGCGCTGGCCCACCGGATAGCTGCGATAAGGATCCGAATACTGGCCGCCGCGGTAATAGGCAGACTCGTTCTCGGCCACGAGGACGGCCGCGAGACCACCGGCGGCGGCGCCAATGGCGGCTCCGGCGGCTACATTATTGCCACGGCCGGTCGCGCCGCCCACGATGGCGCCCAGGGCGGCACCACCGACCACGCCTTGGCTGACCGTGTCGCAGGATGTGAGTTGGAGCGAAGTAACCGCGAGGGCGGCGGTCACCAGGGAAGTCAGGGTTTTATTCATGAGTTTTGCGGATGTAGCAGCCTTTGACGGATTGGGGAGCAATTTATTTGCTCGAAGTGATTCCCTGCGTTCGCGTGTGCGTTATGCGCCGGTATCTCCTGGTTACTTTTTTCCTCGTCGGGTCCCTGCGGGCGGCCGATGGCACCCCGCAGTTTCGCGCGTTCCTCGACGCCGAATGGGAATGGCGGCTGCAAGAGCGACCCACTTTCGCCTCGGCGCTCGGCGACCGCCGCTTCAACAATCGCTGGAATGACGATTCGCCAGCGATGGTGCAAGCGCGGCACCAACACATGGTGGACGCGCTGGCAGCACTCCGGAAGATTCCGCGCGCGGACCTCCCCGACGCCGAACAGCTAAACTACGATCTCTTCGAGGACGAAGCGGAAAGGTTGATCGAAACCCATAAGTTCAAGCTTTTCCTCTTGCCGGTAACGCAGCGAGGTGGGCCCCAGACGGCCGATGAACTCGGCTCGTCGCTTCGTTTCGAGAACGTCAAGGATTACGAGGACTGGTTGGCGCGGCTGCGGGCGTTCCCGGGGCATCTCGATCAGGTCACTGCGCTCATGCGACAGGGAATCGCGAGCCGGATCTTGCAGCCCAAGGTTGTGATGGAGCGGGTGCCGGCCCAGCTCGGCAAGCAGATCGTGACGGATCCGGAGCAGTCCGGATTTTTTCGACCGTTCAGGAAGTTTCCCGACACCGTCGTCGCAGCCGACCGCACGCGGCTCGCGGAGGCAGCGCGCACGGCAATCTCCACGGGCCTTGTGCCTGCCTTTGCGAAATTCAAAACCTTTTTCGAATCGGAGTATCTCCCGGCGTGCTACGGCGAAGTGGGTGCGTGGCAGCATCCGGCCGGCCCGTCGTTCTACGCGTCGCGGGTGCACTTCTTCACCACCACCCGGCTCACCCCGGCGGAGATTCATGAAATCGGCCAGCGCGAAGTCCAGCGGATTCGCAACGAGATGGAGGGAGTGCGCGAAAAGGTGGGGTTTGCCGGGTCGCTCCCGGAGTTTTTCGAGCATCTGCGCACCGACCCAAAGTATTTTTTCCGGTCGGGGGACGAATTGCTGGCGCGCTACCGTGCGATCAGCAAGCAGACGGATCCCTTGCTCGTGAAGATCTTCAAGATTCTTCCCCGGATGCCTTACGGGGTGGAGCCCGTGCCGGCCTTGATCGCGCCGGATACGACGACCGCCTACTACGAAAGGCCGGCGGCCGATGGCTCGCGCGCCGGCCGCTATTTTGTGAATCTCTACAAGCCGGAAACGCGGCCAAAGTGGGAGATGCGTGCGCTTTCGCTGCACGAATCCGTGCCCGGACATCATCTGCAAATCAGCCTCGCGATGGAGCAGGGCGAGCTGCCGAAGTTTCGCCGTTACGGCGGGTACACCGCATATGTGGAGGGGTGGGGGCTTTATGCGGAATCCCTGGGTAACGAAATGGGCCTCTATGACGACCCGTATGATAAGTTCGGCGAGCTGACTTACGACATGTGGCGGGCCGTGCGGCTGGTGGTGGATACCGGCATGCATCATCTGAAATGGACGCGCCAGCAGGCGATCGACTTCTTTCTGGCGAATGCCCCCAAGACGGAGCAGGACGTCGTGAACGAGGTGGATCGATACATCGCGTGGCCGGGCCAGGCGCTCGCGTATAAGATTGGTCAGCTCAAGATCAAGGAACTCCGCGCCAAAGCGACCAGGGAACTGGGCGACAAATTCGACCTGCGCGAGTGGCACGATCACTTGTTGGCGGCCGGGGCGGTTCCGCTCGAGGTCCTCGAGAAACGGATGGATGCGTGGACGGCCGCGCGCAAAAAATGAGGTCCGGCGTTTTCCGGTACCTTGCGCAAATCGGCGCGCTTGCTACCACTTTCCTATGAGTTCACCTGCGCTGAAGCTCCTGGAGACGGAGATGCTCCGTCTTGAGTCGGCCCACAAGAAGGAGCGTGATCCCGCCATGCGGCGGGCCATCGCCGGAAAGATTTTGGAGAATTGCAAGCGGCTCACCGAGTTGGAACGCCGTTACGTGATCTCAAACAAGATCAATCCGAACGAGTGGTCGGAGCGCTTCGAGCGCGAACTTGCAAGCATCCCGCCGCCTCCACCCCCGACGCGGATCGTGCCATTGCCGCGCCCCCCTTCCGCAACCACGAGTATTCCGCTGCCGGTCGCCCATGCCGCTGCGCCGGCGTCCGCGCCCGTCCCGCCCGCTCCGGCAATTCCGAGCGCCGGCTCGACCCCGTCGCCCGCACCACCGGCGCTGATGCCGGCCGCGCCTCAAGCTGCGGCTCCGCTGCCCTCGCGCACCACTAACCGCATCGTGCCGCGCGGTCCCGTCTTTACCCCGCGACTCCCCCCGCCGGGCGCACCCGGCAGCTCGCCCATTCCGCGTTTCACGGTTCGTCTCGTCACGCTGGAGCGGCAGACGTTCGACCCGGCGCGGTACGCCCAGGACAAGAAGGAGATTGAGAGCTTCCTGAATGAAATCGTGACAGCGCGCGGCAAGGCGCCTCAATCTCCGCAGTACTCGGAAATTCTCGCGCGAGCCTGGAAGGTGTCCGTCAAGGTGGACGACGAGTTCGAAAGCCACCGGAAATTGAACGGATAAACAGCACTCTTCCGGCGCCGTGGTAGAACCGGACCCGATCGACGCGTCAAAGGGCGTGCCGCGCCTGGATCAGGCTTGCATGCCCCAGCGTTTGACGGTGCGATTCTCGATCACTCGGAAGACGAGGTTCTCCACCGCCAGACCGATGAGGATGACGGTGAGCAGCCCGGCGAAAACCGCGGCGATCTCAAGCGAGTTCTTGTTTTCGAAGATGAACCAGCCGAGGCCGCCGCTGCCCTTGTTGGCGCCGTAGACGAGTTCGGCGGCGATCAGCGTGCGCCAAGCGAAGGCCCAGCCGATTTTCATGCCCGCGAGAATGCTGGGGAACGCTCCGGGAATGAGAATCGAAAAGACGTAACGAAATCCGGTCAGGCCGTAGTTTCGGCCGACCATGCGGAGCGTATTGCTCACGGAGCGAAAACCGGAGTGGGTGTTGAGGGCCACCGGCCAGAGGACGGAATGCACTGTGACGAAAATAATGCTGCCGCTCCCGAAGCCGAACCAGAGCAAGGCGAGCGGCAGTAGTGCGATCGCGGGCAGTGGATTGAACATCGAAGTGAGCGTATCGAGCAGGTCATTGCCGAAACGCGTCGTGATCGCGAGAATCGTCAGGATCCCTGCCAGGGCGAGTCCAATGCCGTAGCCGCCCACCAGAAGCTTGAGCGAACCGACGACGCGGGTGGGAAGTTCGCCGGTGCGCGAAGTGTCGTAGAACGCCTTTATCGTTTCGATGAAAGAAGGAAAGACGAGCGGGTTCGCCTTCCACATGGAGTAGAGCTGCCAGACAACGGCGAGGAAGACGATGATGGCCAGCTTGCGTACCCAATCCCGATTCCAAATCCTTTCCCAGGCGGGAATGGGTTTCTCAATCACGCCAAAACTGGCGGAATCGAGCAGCTCACAGTCGCGCTCAGGGCGCGTCGAAGGCAGAATCGCAGACATTTCAGAGATGAGGTTTCGCCCCGGACGAATCCGCTTCGGGCGAGATGATCGAGAAGGAAGAGCTAATGATTGAGTGCCTCCTCTTCGACCTCGTCGGCGAAGAGCATGGAATGAATGTTTCTCTCCAGCGTCCGGGCCCCGGCGGCGTCATCGGGCGGCACGCTGTTCAATTCGGCCTTCACCTGGCCGGGATGCGGCGAGAGCAAGAGGATGCGGGAACCGATCTTCACGGCCTCGGGGATCGAGTGAGTGACGAAGAGAACAGTGAAACGCGTATCGGCCCAAAGCTGCAATAACTCATCCTGCATCTTGCGGCGCGTGAGCGCGTCGAGAGCCGCGAAGGGTTCATCCATCAGGAGAATGTCGGGCTCCATGGCCATGCCGCGCGCGATGGCGACCCGCTGCTTCATGCCGCCCGAAAGCGTGTGCGGGTAACTGTCCAGAAATTTCGAGAGATTCACTTTGGCGAGGTAACTTTGCGCCCGGTCCTCGGCCTCGCGGGGAGCAAGTCGTCGGCTCGCGCGCAAAGCAAACTTCACGTTCTCTTTCACCGTCTTCCAAGGCAGAAGCTGATCGAACTCCTGAAAAACCATCATCCGATCAGGCCCCGGCTTGGTAATGAGCTGACCTTTCAGCCGCATCTCTCCTTCTGTCGGGGTGAGGTAACCGCCGATGGCCTTGAGCAGAGTCGACTTTCCGCAACCGGAAGGCCCTAGCACGACGAAGCGCTCGGAGCGCATCACCTCAAAGCTGACACGAAATGTGGCCGTGACGAGATGTTCCTTCGTCTTGTATTGTAGCGTGACTCCGCGCACATCGAGGAGCGGACTTTCGTTCGGGGGGGAACCGGACATGGAGAGCTCAACCTATTGGCGGAGCCCGCCTTGAGCCAAGCGGAAAGAGGGTGGAACTGACGATTCTGAGCGCCGCCGCCGGGAATCATCCCGTACGGATCGGGGAGAACGGGAGGGTTCGCGCCATTTTGCGCAAAGTTAACGCTTGCTACCAAGGAATTCTGTGTTCCTATGAACACGTATGGCCTCCGATGAAATTACTCACGTCCAGCGAGTCGTCCTCGAATTCCTCACGGATTACCGGCGGCGCACGGGAATCATGCCATCGACCCGGGAGGTTCAGCAAGCGCTTGGCCTTTCGAGTCAAACCACGGTCGTGCGCGCCTTCTCAGCCCTGGAGAAGAAAGGCGCGATCAAGCGGGCCAGCGGCAAGGCGCGCGGACTTTCCGTCCTCTGGGAGGATTTCGGCGATACCCTGCTCGAATTACCGCTTCTCGGTCACATCCCGGCTGGCATGGCGAACGCGAACGACGATACCACCATCGAAAGTTTTGTGAAGATCGACCGCGAGCTTTTTGGGCTGAAGAAGCGCGGTGCGCGCTATTTTGCGTTGCGGGTACGGGGCGATTCGATGACTGGCGCGCATATCGATGATGGCGATGTCGTTCTCGTCGAGTCCACTGAAACGTGCGAACCGCGGGCGAACGATATCGTGGCGGCCCTGATTGATGGCGAGACCACCCTCAAGCGTTTTCTCGTCGCGAACGGCCGAGCCTTCCTGCGCGCCGAGAACCCTGCCTACCCCGATCTCTTGCCTGCCTCCGAACTGCGAGTGCAGGGCGTGACTTGTGGATTGATCCGCAAAATCGCCACCTAACCATCCGCTGAATGGCTTGGAGGCCGGTGGAGTCGTTTGCCTTAGCGGGTCACTTCGGTCAGGCCGAAGTATTGTCACCTCTGAATGCCTCACGCGGATGGACTCGCGCTGGCAAAGCAAATCAAGTCCGACCCCAATTTCGGACACGCGCCTCGTGCTCCTGACCTCTTTTGGCAAGTACTTAGGCGCCGACGAACTTCGCCTCGGCGGCATCGCGGAATGCCGGTCCAAGCTGGTCCGCCAGTCGATTCTTTTCGATTGCCTCGCCAGCGCCATGGCGTCAGTTCCAAACGTGCCATCCTCTGCGTCCAAGGCGAAATCCACCCAGGCCGCCCCGCGCCAGGAACGGATTCTTATCGCCGAGGACAGCGCGGTAAATCAGAAAGTGGCTCTGGGACAAT
This sequence comes from Chthoniobacterales bacterium, assembly GCA_038226705.1. Taxonomy (GTDB): domain Bacteria; phylum Verrucomicrobiota; class Verrucomicrobiia; order Chthoniobacterales; family SZAS-18; genus SZAS-18. The sequence continues at coordinate 43,194 of JBBRQH010000019.1, forward strand.
TGCGCAAGCTCGGGTACGGCGCGGAGGCGGTCGGCAACGGTTTTGAAGCGCTGCAGGCTCTCAACAGCAAACCATATGATATTGTGCTGATGGACTGCCACATGCCCGAAATGGATGGCTACGAGGCAGCCAGCGCCATCCGGCAGCGGGAGAAGGGCGGGGGCCGCGTTTGGATCATCGCAATGACGGCCAAGGCCTTCCACGGCGATCGGGCACAGTGCCTTGCGGCCGGCATGGATGATTGCGTGAGCAAGCCGCTGCGTCTGACGGATCTGGCCGAGGCTCTGGAGCGTGCCCGGCCGGTGGCGGCGATATTGTCCGAGGAAAGCCCGATTGATTTGAATGAACTGGCCGAATTGGGTGCGATCACTGACGAAGACGGGGAAAGTGCGTTGGAGGAATTGGTGGGAATGTTTCGGCGCGAAGCACCTGGTTCGATGGCTTCCCTGCGCTCGGCGGTCGAGCAGGCCGAGGTCCGCGCGGTGATCATGGCGGCTCATTTCCTGAAAGGGAGCAGCGGTCATTTTGGCGCCCGCCGCTTGCATTCCCTCTGCGGTGAGATTGAGAGTGGAGCGCGCACCGGGAATCTTGCCGCCGCGGCTTCCCTGCTCGTAGCCATCGAGCGCGAACTGCGGCGCGTCCTGGATGCCCTCGAAAGCCAAGTCTCCCTCCAGCCTGCATGAAGGTCCTCATCGCCGAAGACGACGCCGTCGCCGCCAAGGTTCTTCGGCTCACCTTGCAGAATTTCGGTCACGAGGTCGTTGTGGCACGCGATGGCAATGAAGCTTGGCAGATGTACGACGCCGATCCGTTTCGCGTCGTCGTGAGCGACTGGATGATGCCCGGAATCGATGGCTTGGAGTTCTGCAACAAGGTGCGTAACCGGGCCGTGACCCCGTACGCGTACTTCATCTTGCTGACCGCCGCACAAACGAGTCCAGATGACTACACGCTCGCGATGGAATCTGGCGTGGACGATTTTCTGACCAAGCCGTTCGACCGCGATATCATCCGCGCGAGGCTTTACGTCGCCGAGCGCATTCTTCGATTCACCACGGAGATCAAGCTTCTGAAGGACATCATCCCGATTTGCTGCTGCTGCTATAAGGTACGCAACGACGGTGACTATTGGGAGCGGGTGGAAACTTACATCAAGGAGCGAACGGGCAGCCGCTTCAGCCATGGGCTTTGTCCGGAATGTTTTGAGAAGGAAGTGAAAAAGCTGGACGAGATGCTGGCAACAGAAGATGCGGGAGGAGCCGCCAGGTAAGTCAGGGCCGCGTGGTTGGGCGCGCGCTCGATGAACGGAACCCGGAGGATCAGGCCGCGCGCCAGATCTGCTGCATCCGCTCACGCTGCATCGCATCAGGGAGCACCCCGCGAGCACCGCCTAGGTTGTCCAGCAAATGGTTTGGGTTTCCGGTGCCTGGGATGGCGCAAGTGACGGCCGCGTGACCCAGGATCCATTTCAGGAGGAACTGGGCCCAGGAGCTGATTCCCACGTCCAAGGCCAATTCGGTGGGCAGGGGCTTCCCACGCACGCGCGCAAAGGCCTCGCCCCCGCCGAACGGCCGATTGGCCAGGAAGCCAAGTCCCCGGTCGGCGCAGAGCGGCAGGATTCGATTCCCCGCTTCGGGTTCCTCGAGCGAAAAAGGTAACTGCACGAAGTCGAGCGCTTCGCTCTTCAGGATCCTTTCAATCTTCCCAAATGCGCCGCTTTGAAAGTGGGTGACCCCGATCAAACGTGCCCGACCGGACTCCTTCCAGGTGCGCAATGTTTTGAGATGCACGCGCCAATCGACCAGGTTGTGAATCTGCATGAGTTCGACGTGATCCGTGCGGAGCAAGCGAAGGGACTCCTGCATCTGGAGTTCGCCGTCGGTTGCGCCGGAGGTCCAAACCTTGGTGGCGAGAAAGAGCCGGGAGCGGAGCCCAGTCTCGACGCCGAGGTCGCCGAGGACCGCTTCCGACGAGCCATACATCGGGGAGGTGTCCACGACATCGGCCCCGGTCGCGGCGAGGACGCGCAGCACTTCCGCCAGTGGCGCACGCCTTGCGGGGTCGCTTCCCACATCAAATGTCTGCCAGGTACCGACGCCCACGCGGGCCACGCTGCCCTTTCCGCCCGGGAGGGGAGAACGGAGAAGCGGGGTGGGCAAGGGTGCAGCGTTGATTCCTGAGAACGTCGTGCCAGCGGCCAGGATGAGCGAAGCACGCAGAAACTTCCTTCTGTTCCACTCCCCCGCCTTAGAGGGATCGAGTGGAAGCTGGCTCGGTCGCACGGGGCAAAACGGTTGAGACGGTTCGAGCCGTTCCACGGAGCCTCAGTTCAAGATCCGGTCGTATTGCTTCGGATCGCGCAGCATGATCGCTCGCAGCAACCGGATTTGAGGGCTCCCGTGCCGGAGAAGCTCATCGTGAAATCGTTTGAGTGTGAAAGTTTTGCCCTCCTGTTTTTTCCAATCGTCCCGCAGTTTGAGAATTTGCAGTTTTCCGAGCGTGTAGTTGCAAAATCCTGGATCGTATGTGCCTCGGAGGGCCTCCTGGCGCGCGGGCTTGGGTGCGTAAAAGCCGTTTTCCTCAAAGAACTTGGCCGCGTCGTCCACGCTCGCATTCTGGCAGTGGAGCATGACGGCCGTGCAGAGTCGGCAGATGCGCAACAACGCTTCGTCCGATTGCGCCAGGCGAACCTTCGCTGCGGCGATCCGGTCGCCGCTTTCGCTCCCGAAACCCTCCTCCACGACCATCTGCTCGCAATAATGCGCCCAGCCTTCGACGAAGGCGTAGCTCGTAAAGATCTTCGCGATGCGCGATGCCTCCGAGGCATTTACATGCAGGAACTGCACATAATGGCCGGGATAAGCCTCATGAATATTTACGACGTCGGCGGTCGCGTAGTTAAACGCAGTCAACCATTCCTCCGCCTGTTGCGGGGTCCAGTTGGGTTCGACCGGAGTGACGTAGTAAAACGCTTCGCTCGCCTTTGTCTCGAAAGGCCCGGGGGAATCCATCGAGGCGAAGGATTGTGCGCGCTGAAAGCGTGGTGTCTCGGCCACGGTGGCACGGACCTCGCTCGGCACGGTGACGAGATCGCGTTTGACCACAAAGGCTCGCGCCGCCTCGAGGCGGGCGGCGATTTCAGGGATAAGGCGGTCTGCCGTAGGATGCTCTCCCTGAATCGCCTTGAAGACCTCAGCTGGGGACTTGGACGGATCGATGATCTTCGCCGCCGCGGCAAAGCGTGTCTGTTCGCGTTTCAGCTCGGCTTTGCCGAGCACCAGCAAGGCGGCAGGATCCATGTCCACGAGTTCCGTGGAGGCGAGGAGTCGGCGAAAGCGATCGGCGCCCAGCGCAAAAGACGAGTCCGCCCGGGGCAGGCGTTCCTTTTCGAGCCAGGCCGCGAAGGCCCGCAACTCGGAAATCGCGCGCTCGTTTGCCGCCTTGAAGGCGGATTGCAAACCCGCGTCGTCCACCCCGTGAAGAGCCTCGACTAAATCACGGGCGAGAAACTCTGCGCTCCCCTGGGCGATGAGCATGGCAGTCTCCACGTAGGGTTTCGGAAGGACTTCCTCGAGGTTGGCGCGCGCGGCGGCCAGATAGGCGGGCGTTGCGTTTAGCAGAGCGACCACCGATCGCATGCGCGCTGGCAAAGGCGCGAAATCGCGCTTGATGTACGCGCTTACGTCAAGGCCGCCCGCGTAGGTCATCGGGTTGCGCCAGTACCCTCGCGCTTCCTCGAAGCTAAAGATCTCTCCTTCCAGGGCAGCACGGAGCACGTGAGCGTCGAGCAACACCTTGGGGTTGGATTTCGAACGCCCCAAGGCCGCCTCCAGACTTGCTACTTCGGCGCGTGCTAGCTTGAGACGCTTCAATTCAGCATCGAGCGAGGCGACTGAGAGATTAGGCGCTTTGCCATCGTACTCGTGCAATCCAAGCGAAACGGCGAAGCCAGGGCGCCAGTCCAGATACGCCTTCAGAAGCGAGTCGGATCGCTCGCGAAAGAAACTCTCTGTCGTCGTGATGTTTTCTGCCACCAGGGTCGTATCGGGCCCCGGAAGTCGGCTGCCGGGCGCTTGCGCGAGAAATGGCAGCGCGGTGAGCACCACAAGGGCCGGGACAAACGGATGGCACATGGATTGGGAAGACGGGAGTGAATGTCGATAGCGACGGCCGAATGCCGATACGGTGAGCGATCGTGCGAAGGGCGAGCGCGTCTTTGCCGCGCTCACCCCTCCCGGGTTACAATTACCAAACTTTCACCTGCTGCTCTCCGCTGCGCACCATGGGTGCATCCGGCGGGAGAGAAAACGATTGCGCGAATTCCGGCAGATTCGAGAGCGGTCCGTTGACGCGGAGATAGCCGGGTGAATGCGGATCGGTCTTCAGGCGAAGTTTCATCGTCTCGGGTCGAACATTTTGACGCCAGACCTGCGCGTATCCGAGAAAAAAGCGCTGCTCCGGCGTGAAGCCATCAATCTTCTTTTCGCGCACATCCGGCGTGCGCGAGAGCGCAATCTGCAGCGCGTCCCACGCGATCTTCAGGCCGCCCAGGTCCGCAATGTTTTCGCCCTGCGTGAGTTCGCCATTCACCTTCATGCCTTCGATCACTTCGTAGCCGTTGAACTGGTCAACGATTCCCTTGGCACGGACGCCATACTTTTCGGCATCCTCCTTCGTCCACCAATCGCGAAGATTTCCGGCGCTGTCGTACTGACGCCCCTGATCGTCGAACCCGTGGGTCATTTCGTGCCCGATCACCATGCCAATGGCACCGTAGTTCACAGCATCGTCCGCCGTGGCGTTGAAGAACGGCGGCTGCAGGATGCCCGCCGGGAAGACGATCTCGTTCATCGCCGGGTTGTAGTACGCATTCACGGTCGGCGGGCTGATGAGCCACTCCGTCCGGTCGACGGGACGGCCGATCTTATCCATCACGCGATTAAACTCAAAGGCTTCGGCCCGCATGACGTTACGGGCATAGCTCGCCCGGTCGGAGACAAGTTTCGAGTAGTCGCGCCACTTGTCGGGATAGCCGATTTTGACGGTGAAAGTGAGCAGCTTCTTGATCGCTTCGCGCTTCGTGGCGTCGCTCATCCAATCAAGCTTGAAGATGCGCTCCGCGAGAGCGACGCGCAGGTTTTCCACGAGATCGAGGGCGCGGCGCTTGGACTCGGCCGGAAAGTATTTCTCGGTGTAAAGTTGGCCGAGGGCTTCCCCGACACTGGCGTTGATCACCTGGGACACGCGCTTCCAGCGGGGCTTGAGTTCCTTCGCCCCGGTCAGCGTCTTGCCGTAGAAGTCGAAGTCCTCATTGACGAAGGTCCTGCTCAGATAAGGAGCGGCATGGTGGACCAGGTGCCAGCGGAGGTATTGCCGCCAGTCGTCGAGTGTCGCACTTTTGGCGAGCGTACCCATGGCCTTGAGAAACTCTGGTTGCGCCACATTAACGGCGCCAGGATCAGCTCGGCCCGCTGCCTTCAAGTAGTCGTCGAGCGGAAACTCGCCCGCGAGTCGGCGCACTTCCGGGAGCGGGAACTTGTTAAAAGTCTTGACCGGGTCGCGGCGTTCGACGCGCGTCATCGACGCCTTGGCCAGTTCGGTCTCCAGCGAGACGACCCGCTTGGCATTGCTCGCGGCGGCGTCCGGCTTATCACCGAGCAGCGCAAACATCTTGGTCAGGTGTGCGAGGTACTTGTCTCGGATCTTCTTGGAGTCTTCGTCGTCTTTGACGTAGTAATCGCGATCGGGCAGACCAAGTCCGCCTTGCTCGATCTGCGCGATGACTTGGGTGGCATCCCGGGCATCCTGGTCGGCGTAAAAGGCGAATCCTACATTCGCGCCGGCGGCGCGGAGTTTGCCCATCGCGGCGGCCAGGGATTTCGCTTCTTTGATACCGGCGATAAGGGCGAGTTCCTCGGCGAGCGGCTTGATGCCCTGTTTCTCGACCGCCGCCTCATCCATGCCGCTCGCGTAAAAGTCACCAATCAGCTTCTTGTTGCCGGCCTTGGCGTTCTCATTTGCGGCGGCTTCAGAAATCTCCCGCAGTGCCGCCGTGTTGCGTTCCTGCAATTCGGTGAAAGACCCCCAGATGGTATATTCCGGGGGGATGGGATTCTTGTCGCACCAGCCCCCGTTTACGTACCGGAAGAAATCCTTCGACGGCGGCGTCTGTGGATCGAAATTTGCCGGATCGATGGGTGGGAGGGGATCAGCAGCGGAGGCGAGACCGCTCGCGGCCAAGGCCGCGTAAGCGATAAGGCTTAGCCGAACAAAATGGGTTAGGGAAGGGGAGCGAAACATTGGCGTTGCCATACTGAAGGCACGCTTCCTGTCGAACGCTTTCCGGTTCATCCCCCTGAGTCGAACGCCTCTGCTGGCCTTCGGCGTGATCGGCAGCGCCAAAATCCCGGAAAATGGATATGTTGTCAGCCCGATGAAACTCTTTCTGGCTGGAGTGCTGGCCTGCGGGCTCGCCGCGTCTGCGATGGCTGAAGCTGGCGAGAGAGTTCTCACCCGGGCGAATTCGTTCGGACTTCAGTTTCAGCGGGTGCGCGGCATTCACTTCGCGACGCGGCCCGTCACAGTCCGGGAGTTTCGCGAATTTGTCGTGGCGACCGGCCACGATGCGGCGACAGACATGCTTTCGCTCGGCCGCGACGGTTGGAAGCGGCGCGGCGATTCGTGGCGCTCACCCGGGTTTGCGCAAGCGGACGAGCATCCGGTCGTAGGGGTGAGTTTCGAGGATGCCTCTGCGTTTTGCCGCTGGCTCTCGCAGAAGGAGCGTAACTCCGGAGAGCTCCGCGCCGGCGAATACTATCGACTTCCCAGCGATGCCGAATGGAGCGCCGCCGTCCGCATGATCTACGGCTCTGCCCGCTACCCCTGGGGAAAGGCTTGGCCGCCGCCTTCCGGGAGTGGAAATTTCGCCGGCGAGGAAGTTGCAGGAACCGCAGGATGGCCGGAGGGCTGGGAATTCCTCGCTGGCTACCGCGACAATTTCGTCGGGACCGCCCCGGTGGGCCGCGTGCAGGGTGGAAGGCTTATCCAGGATCTGCACGGGAACGTCTGGCAGTGGACGTGCACCCGCTATGCACGAATCTCCAATGGGCCGGATCTGAGGCGTCGATATCCGTTTCTGAATCGCGACTCCGATGACAGCGGCAAACCCTCGCTGGTCATCCGCGGCGGTTGCTGGAACGATTGGTACCCGGGACTTCTCGAGCTGCGCTGCCGGGGCGCCCGGGAGCCGTCGAACCGAAATGCCGGTCTCGGTTTCCGAGTGGTGATCGCGCGCTCGACGCGGAGAATGCCGGCGCTGCGTTCCCGTCCGTGATCGGGTTGGAGAGATATGCCTGCGGCCTGCGCGAGATGGAGAAGATCCTCGAGCTCGACCACTTTCTGAGCGGAATTGCCGGTTTGTGCTCCAAGGTCGACCACGCATGATATCGTCTTCCTCGAGTTCGACGAGCCGGTGACAACCCGCGCGACGCAACTGCAGGTCAGGTTTCGGCGAATTGGCCTCGTTCCGCATTTCGTCGGGAGGGTGCCGGCGGAGTTGCGCTCGGAAGGGGAATGAACTTCAGCGCGGCACCGCTCGACAGATCGGCGCCCCACCGCGAGGTTCGACCCAATGACCTCGCTCAACACGATCAACCTCTTGCGGTCGCTTTTCGTTGCGACGACGTCGTGCCTTGGCGGCATGATTGGGGCGGAGCGCTACGGAAGTTTCTTCGCCGGGTTCGCGGTGGGAGCGATCTTTGGGCTTGCCCTTGTACTGGTGGACCGCCTGCTGCGCGGGCTCACCTTGCGGGCGTTCTCGAGCGCGACTTTCGGGCTCATCGTCGGGCTGGTCTTCGCAACCTTGATCCGCGCCTCGAATGTCTTCGACTTCGCGTCGCAGGACGCGCAGTGGCTGATCGGGCTCTTCGTCTATGCGGGCTTTGGCTACTTCGGCATGATGCTCGCCATTCGCGCCAACCGGGACGAATTCTCGATGATCATCCCCTACGTGCGTTTTGCCCGGCAAGCGACGCAAGAGGCTCCCTTGATCATTGACTCGAACATCGTCATCGACGGACGGATCGCTGATGTCGTCGCGACCGGATTTATCAGCGGCGAGTTTGTCGTGCCCCGCTTCGTGCTCGATGAACTCCAGACGCTGGCGGATTCCAGCGACAATATGCGGCGCGAGCGGGGGCGTCGCGGGCTCGACAACCTCGAGAAGATGCAGCGGGACCCCAACCTTTCCGTCTCCGTGCACGATAGCGTTGTCGATCCGACCGTGCCGAATGATGTTCGTCTGCTCAACCAGGCGCGCCTGCTGCAATCCCGGATCCTCAGCAACGATTCGAATCTTGCGAAGGCGGCCCGCCTCCAGGGCGTGCGCGTCTTGAGCTTGAATGAGCTGGCCAAGTCCGTGCGGACGCAGCTCAACGTCGGGGACGACATCGAATTGCATGTGAGCCGCGAAGGAAAAGACGCACATCAAGGGGTCGGTTACCTCGGGGACGGCACCATGATTGTGGTGAACAACGGACGCGAGTTTATCGGTCAGACCATCGCGGTGACGGTCTCTGGCACGGTACTTACTTCAGCTGGCCGCTTGATTTTTGCCGAAGCCCGCGGCTCGCACCGCTAACGCGCGAAGCGGAGACAAGGCGGGACGGGGTCGCCTGAGCCGGGAGCAGTCTTTGTCGCGCGAATGTCGATTTTTCGAAACGCGCCGGAGTCAACGGGTTATTTCAAGGCGTCACCCTCCTGCCAAAATGTTTCCTCCTCGTGCCCGACTCACCGCGTTCAGCCTTCTTTTCGCTTTCTCGCTGGTGTTCGTTTCCGCTGTTTCTTCGCAGATTCCCCAACTCTTGGGTTATCAGGGTCGGGTCCTCGCAAATGGAGCCAATTTTACAGGGAGCGGCGCTTTCAGGTTCGCGCTCGTGAACCAAGCCGGAAACGTCACGTATTGGAGCAATGACGGCACGTCTTCAAACGGTTCGCCGCCTGCTGGGGCGGTCACGCTCACGGTCGATCGCGGACTTTATTCGATCCTCCTGGGCGACACGACCCTAGTGAACATGACCGCCATTCCTGCGACCGTTTTCAATAGCGTCGATGTGCGCCTGCGAGTCTGGTTCAATGACGGTACGAACGGAACCCAGCAGCTCGCGCCGGACCAGCGCATCGCGGCGGTAGGTTATGCCGTGATCGCCGGCAACGTGCCCGACGGCGCAATCACCGCCGCTAAGCTCGCGCCCGGCGCGGTAACCTCGGCGAGCATCGCGGCCGGCGCGATCAGCGGGGCCCAGCTTGCGGCCGGTGCCGCTGCGTCCAATCTGGCGGCGAGTGGTCAGTCCGGCGTCGCCAGCGGGGGCACAATTCTCTCCGCCAATCCCAATTCTGCTGCGCTCGCCAGCGCGGGATACGTGGTTTCAGGCACCGCCATCCTCCCTGATTTCTGGCAGGTCAGAGCGGCGACGAATGCACCTTCCCCACGCAGCTACCAAACTGCTGTCTGGACAGGCAGCGAAATGATCGTCTGGGGAGGACTTGCGGGCGGGACCACGGCGACCTATCTCGCCGACGGCGCCCGCTTCAACGCCGCGACGAATTCCTGGAATGCGCTCCCGGCATCGGGAGCACCTTCGGCGCGCATTCAACACACCGCGGTCTGGACCGGGACGCAGATGATTGTGTGGGGCGGGGTGAACGCCAGCACGCCGGGACTGGGCGACGGGGCGCGGTTCTCGCCCTCCTCCAACGCCTGGCAGACGATGGCCAGCAGTGTGGGACGGCGGCTGCATACGGCCGTGTGGAGCGGAACGGAAATGATCGTTTGGGGTGGGGAGAACACGGCTGCCAACACGCTTCTGGCGGATGGCCGGCGTTACGATCCTGCAGGTGACTCCTGGACGGGGATTCCGTCGCCGCCGGCGGGCTTTGCCGCGCGCATCTACCACTCCGCGGTCTGGACCGGGACAGATATGATCATCTATGGCGGAGCAACGAACGTCAGCGCGCTTCCGTTCACGGTGGCATCGACCGGCGCGAGCTATAACCGGGCGGGAAACTCGTGGACGAACCTGCCCCTCATTTTCGCACCGGCGGGACGGGCGCTCCACTCGGTCGTTTGGACTGGAACGGATATGATTGTGTGGGGTGGATTTGGGAGTTCCGGGGCACTTCTCAATGACGGTGGTCGCTACATCGCCGGATCGGCGTCGTGGACCGCCCTGCCGAACGTAAACGCACCCGCAGCGCGCGAACGCTGCCCCGTTGTCTGGACAGGTTCGACCATGATTGTCTGGGGCGGCGATGCCGGTGGCGGCGCCGCTTTGGCGGATGGAGGCCAATACGATCCCCTTTCGAACATGTGGACCGCCACCACGCAGACTGGCGCTCCTCCGGCGCGCGCGCTGCATGACGCCGTTTGGACCGGTGCGAATATGCTTGTATTCGGCGGCAGCGTCAGCGCCCTCCAGAATGCCGCAGGACTGAACGACACGTGGGCCTACACGCCGAGTCGCACGATGTATCTCTACAGTCAGCCGTGAGGGAAACCCACGACGGCGCGCACCCTCTTCAGCCGCGATCGAGGGCTTCGCCCAGACAGGCCAGGACGAAATCGATGTCGTCGGCGTTCAGGCACATCGGTGGCGTCATGCGAATGACGTTTCCGTAGATCCCGCCGCGGCCGACGAGCAGTCCCAGCTCGCGAGTCCGCTCGAGCAACCGCGTGGCGGCATCCTTGTCCGGCTCCTTCGTCGCCCGGTCCTTCACGAATTCGATGCCTTGGATGAAGCCACACCCGCGGACATCGCCGATGACGTTGTGTCGCTGTTGCAACTCCCGAAGGCCGGCCTGGAGCCGCGTGCCCAGAGTTTGGGCACGCTTGAGGATGGCCTCCTGCTCGATGACTTCGAGCACCGCGAGACCTTGGGCGCACGCTACCGGGTTGCCGCCGAAGGTATTGAAATGGATGCGTTGCTTGAGGGCAGTCGCGATTTCCATGGTGGTCACCACCGCTCCCAACGCACAACCATTCCCGATGCTCTTCGCCATCGTCACGATATCTGGGATGACTCCCTGCAGTTCGAAGCCCCAATATTTCTCGCCCGTGCGGGAGAAGCCAGACTGTACTTCGTCCGCAATGCAGAGGCCGCCCGCTTTGCGTACCGCGTCATAAGCACCGCGCAGGTAACCGTCGGGGAACGGAACCACGCCGCCCACGCCTTGAATGGATTCGGCGATGAAGGCGGCGACCCGGCCTGGCGTCGCGAATTCTATGAGGTTCTGTACGTCCGCCGCGTACTTCGCACCCGCGTTTGCATCGTCGTAGCCAAAAGGCCCGCGGTAAGAGTAGGGTGCTTGCGCAAACTGAACGCCATAGCCTTGGGGCTGATTATACTTCCAGGCGTTGTTACCCGTCAGGCCCATTGTGGCCTGGCCCCCCCCATGGTAGGCGTTGCGAAGGGAGATGACCTCATAGTTGCCGGTGTAGGCGCGAGCCATCATGAGGGCGAGGTCATTCGCCTCCGAACCGGAATTCACAAAATAGCAGACCTTGAGATCACCCGGCATCGTACCGGCCAGCTTTTCGGCGTAGAGCCCCACCGTGGGGTGGAGATACAGCGTCGTCAGATGCTGCAATCGGTGATTCTGCGCATCGGCGGCCGCAACGACATGCGGATGGCAATGTCCCACCCCCACGGTGACGATCCCGCCAAAGGCATCGAGGTAGCGGCGGCCCGTTTCATCCCAGACGAACTGCATCCGGCCTTCCACGATCATCAAAGGCTCGGTGTAGTAGGTGAGATAGGATGGTGGAAGAAACGTGCGGCGCAGCCGGATGGTTTCGGCCCGCGTCGGACCGTCGTAAGTCAGCGGCAGGTGATCGCAGGGAGGGAGATGGGGATGCGACATGGGAAGACCGTGGGAAAAAATCGAAGGAAGCGGACCAGGGCAGCACCATGTCCCGTCCGCCAAAAAGTTACTCCTTCACCGTAGTGAGGCGCATCTTGAAGTGCCAGCCGTCGCCTTCAAAAATCACGAAACCGTCTTCAATGCGGGTCAGAGTCATCGTCAGACCGCCCGGAAGCGGCACCCGCGCGCCCTGCTCATAGCCGCGCTTGTTGATGATGGCGAAACGAGGTGTGCCGAGCGCTGTCGAGGTGAGGTGCGCAGTGGCGATCCAGGCTTCGGCGGCCGAGATCACCGGCGGAATGGTTTGTCCCGGTGCCGGGGGTGCATCCATTAAGGCGCGGGGGAGAGCCAGCTTGGGCGTGGCGATTTTCGGGGTGCCGATCGTTAGCTCGGTTGTGAGCGCCGGAGTGCCATTCGATCCGTTTGGCGCGGCCACCGCCACCGGCGTGGGAGTGACCAGGAGTGCTTGGGCCGCGGCCGCCCGCGCGTCGGTTTCCTTCTTGAGTGCGGCCATCTTCGCCTTTTCCGCCGCCGCCGCCGAGTCTCTTCCGCGTTCCTCGGCCAAGGCAATGTCCTTCTTCCTCGAATCGACAAAATACGAGTAAAAATTATGCGCGGCTCCGCCGATTCCGAGCACGAAGACAATGATGAGAATGATCTTGCTGCGATCCATGGCAGAGCGCTGCATTGAATCTGCCGTGTCTCCCTTTGTAAAGGTGTGTTCGCTGATGTTGCGTCGCAGCCCATAATCTGCTGCAAAGGAGCGCTGCCACCCGCATGGAAGAATTCGACGAACTCCGCCGCCGCTACGAAGCCACCCCACGCCAGCTTGACGACCGGCTGTGGTCGCGTTTGCGCGAAGGCGCCACCGCCACGCCCCGGCCCACAGCAAGTCCGGGCATGCCCGGCTGGGGTCTCGTTTGCGCCGCGCTCGGTGGCCCGCTCGCAGGCGCGGTTTTCTACTACTTTCTCCGGGTCGATACGCGGAGCTATTGGCTGCTCGGCGCCGCGGGCGGCCTGCTCGTCATCGCGGGTGCCATCGGCTATTTCACCCTGCACAAATCGGTGCCCGCGGTGCAGGATGAAGCTCCCAAGAAGACCGAGGAGCAGTTGATTCTCGAGCAGGGGCCGCTTGTCATGGGCCATTTGGTTCGCGCGGATGAGCGTCTCTGGCAGCCCGGGGCGCCGCCCGGGCGGGCGCTGCTGCTTTTCAGCACGGATCCCGCAAAACGATTCGACCGCACCTACCTCGACCGCCTGGTCGGCGAGATTCAGGTCTTGCGCGGTGGCACCATGCCGGACCTTTCGATGGTCGAAGTTTGGCGCATGGTGAATAGCGACAAGGCATCGGGAAGTGTCCCGGTGCCGGCGCAACTGGCTGGGGGAGAGAAGACATTTCTGGCCGCGCTAACGATCGTGCCCAAATGGCTGGACCGCGGTCGCCTCACGTCGCGTTCGCTCCTCTGCGTCGCCCATCCAAAGGGGCGCCGATTGATGCAACTCTGAGCTTCAGCCATCCGCCCTTGCCCTGACTAGCGACGGATTGCGTCGATCAGGGCGCGTTCTTCCGCACGCAATTTGCTGCGGGGGATTTTGTCCGCCTCCGTGCGCGCTTCCTTCGTGAAGCCACAGGCGTTTAGGGCGGCCGCATAGACGGCACGAGCGTTGGGCAGAGCCACGTTTTCTGGAATGGTGATGCCCCGGAAGCAGGCGAGGGCGTCCGCATTCTTGCCGAGCCGCAGGGAAGCCAGGGCGAGCGACGTGCGATGCGGCAGACTGGCCGGAGTGTTGTTGCGCAGGCGCTGGGCGGTCGCCAACGCCCCCTCCAGATTCTCGCCGCGGAGGGCCGAGAGATACGCATCGTCATTTTGGAGCGAAGGGTCGGCGCTCCAGAGGCGGAGCATGTTGCGCACTTGACGATGAACTTTTGCCGTCTCCGCGTGCTCGCTGAGGAAGCGCAGAAAATTCTCCTGGAGAGGGCGCACTTCGGGGGCCGTCTCCGCGGCCTGGCGATAGGCGGCTTCGGCCGCGGCCAGCGCGCCACCGCGTTCGGCATAACGCGCGATGGCGACCAGCTTGTCGGCATTCCCCGCGGCCTGCGACCGGGCCTTGGCCCAGCGGTTCTCGCTCGCGACGTTGTCCCCCAACTGTGCGAACGCCCGCGCGAGATACAGCTCCTGGTACATCGGATCGAGTGGGAAGCGCTGCGACTCGAGGACCGCCTTCACTTCTGCCCAGCGTCCGAGTGCGCCGAGCGCGTCAAGCCGTCCGAGAAAGAGCTCCGTCGACTGCAACGCGAGATCCGTGGTCACAAGCTGCACGACCCGCTCATGTTCGCGATGCTCGTTCAGCCAGCCGACGAGTTTGCCCAGCGCGTCGCGGTCCTCGCCTTTGCCGTAACGCTAGATCGCGGTGAGGATTACTTCTTCCCGCCGCGTCGGTTCGGTCCGGGCGATGACATCGAGAGCCAGCAGTTTGTGCGATATCGTGGATTTTGGATTCTGCTCCAGCGTTTGCACGATTTCGGCCGGCGACATGCGATCGGGGTCACTCGGCGTGCCTGGCCGGACCCGTCGCGCCTCCCAGACCAGGGCGTCCAGAGCAAGCGGGCTGGAACCGCGCGCAAGTGAGACCAATTGCCGCACGGCTTCCCGCTTGCCTTCGGACTGGGGGAGATTCACGAGGAGCATGGAGGCGATGAAACGCTCGCGAGGGGAGGCACCGGAATTCTCCGCGATCACCAGGAGAGCCTTTTCGCCGGAGGTCTTGAAGTCGGATTTGCCGGCACTGATTTGCGACGCGAGCAAGGCGTCACCCGCTTTCGGCGGCACGCCGGATTCAACCACTTTCTGAAGCTGCAACGCGGCGTTGTCCAGGTCACCGATCCCCAACGCGCTCCCGGCAAATTCGCGCCGATCGTCGACGGAAAGCGGCGCGATTTTCTCCAGTTCCTTCCAGTAGCGAACCGCATCGTTGGAGCGCCCAACGCGCGAGAGTAGATGAGCATTCACCCGAATCGACGCCGGTTCGGTGAACGAGAGCATCATGGCGTCGCTCGCCCGCTTCGACGCGTCGGCCCATTTCTCCTCCTCAATGAGAGCATTCGCTTCGCCGGCAATCCGGCGCGCTTGAAACGCCTTGGCCGCGCGCCAGGCGGGGCGGCCGCCGAAATAGCCGCCAAGGAGCAGGACCAGCACCAGCGGGACATAAGTTCGCCACAGCCGGCGCCGGCCCAGAATGCGCGCTTCGTCGAAGGTGAGGTCGCGATGCTCGATCAGCGCGGGATCAAGGGGTCTCTGTGCAGGACCGTCGTCTGATGGCATGGGCGAAATGTCAGTGCGCCCGCGCGCAAGCAAGGGAAAATCCGCGCGACGCCGTCAATCGCGGACGGGGGCCACGGGACGACTGTTGACGCGTTCCACTTTTCCGCCTTCGACCCGCATGATGGTCTCCCCTTCGCGCGCCACATCGAGTTTCTCGCGGGCATGAAGCGCGAGATACTCCGGATCACTTTGCAGCAGCGCGACTATCCGAGCCTGGCGTTGCACATCGGTCTTTTGCGCGACGACCTGTTGGCGCAGAGCTTCCACCTGCGCGGCGACGAGGTCGCGCTCCTTGATCACCGGGCGCACCCAGGTGATGCCACAGGCAATCGAGACGCCCACGATCGCCAGAGCCAGCACGCGATTTAAGGCGCGGCCGCGGCGCAGCCCCTCCTCGACGCGCAGGAGACGTTCGTCCTGCTCGTCGCCATCCGTTTCAACTGAGGGTCGGGAATACGCCATCGGACTCGCGAAAAAATCGGGCTGCGCTCAACGCATCTTGCCACCGTATCGGCCCTCTCTGCCAAGTTCGTCCTCGATGCGCAAGAGCTGATTGTACTTTGCGACGCGATCGGACCGGCAAAGTGAGCCGGTTTTGATTTGTCCGGCGTTGGTCGCCACGGCGAGGTCCGCGATCGTGGCGTCTTCCGTTTCGCCGGAGCGATGGCTGATTACAGCGGTGTAACTGTGATCGTTGGCAAGCTCGATTGCATCCAGGGTCTCGGTGAGCGTCCCGATTTGGTTTACCTTTACCAGGATCGAATTGGCCACGCCGCGCTCAATGCCCTTGCGCAAAAACTCCACGTTCGTGACAAACAGGTCGTCACCCACGAGCTGCACCTTGTCGCCGATTGCGTCCGTGAGCATTTTCCAGCCGTCCCAATCTTCTTCCGCGCAGCCGTCTTCGATCGAGATGATGGGATACTTCGCGGTGAGGTCCTTGTAGTAGGAAACCATATCTGCCGAGGAACGGCGTGAACCGTCCGACTTCTTGAAAAAGTATTCCTTTTTCTCCGCGTCGTAGAACTCGGACGAAGCGACATCAAGGCCGAGAAAGACCTGCTCGCCCAGGCGGTAACCCGCGCCTGCGATCGCGGAGCAGATGGAATCGAGCGCATCATCGACGCCCGTGAAAGCTGGTGCGAATCCGCCCTCGTCCCCGACCGCAGTCGAGAGGCCGCGTTTCTTCAGCACGGACTTTAGCGCGTGAAAAATCTCCGCGCCGCAACGGAGGGCTTCGGAAAACGTGGGCAGCCCCTTCGGCAGGATCATGAACTCCTGAAAGTCGATCGGGGCATCGGAATGCGCTCCGCCATTGATGATGTTCATCATCGGCACGGGCAGGATCTTGGCATTCGTCCCTCCGAGATAGCGGTAGAGGGGCTGGTGCGATGCATTTGCGGCCGCCTTCGCCGTGGCCAGAGACACCGCGAGGAGCGCATTGGCGCCCAGTTTCGATTTGGTTTTTGTCCCGTCCAGTTCGAGCATGGTCCGGTCGATCTCGACTTGCTGGGAGACCTTGCGGCCGACCAGCGCGGGCGCGATGATGTCGTGAACGTTTTTCACGGCCTGGCGCACGCCTTTGCCGAGATAACGCTGCTTGTCTCCATCGCGCAATTCGAGCGCCTCGTGCGCGCCGGTGCTTGCGCCGGAAGGGACCGCGGCGATTCCGAGATGCCCGGTGTCCGTGCGGACTTCGGCTTCGACGGTGGGATTTCCGCGGGAGTCGAGAATCTCGCGGGCGTGGACTGAAACGATGCTGGTAGCCATGGAAAGGGAGTTTTGGCGGAAGTGGCGCCGCGATTCAAGCAGCTAATAAAGTGGAAAGAGCCAAGCGCGTGGATTTGTGAAAGCCGATCGCCGAGAGCCGAAAGCCCATGGCTGCAAGCTGCTGAAATGCCAAGGAGGGGACTTGAACCCCTACTCCTTTCGGAACCAGATCCTAAGTCTGGCGCGTCTGCCAATTTCGCCACCTTGGCTGCAGGGACGGAGTCTAGCGCCGGAGCTGTTTTGCGCAACCCTTTGACGGTTGCTCCAATCGCGCTCCAAGACCGTGGAAAACGCGAAACCCGCGCGGCCCTCTCGGGCGGCGCGGGTTTGGCGAAAGTTCAGGGAGCGATCCTGGTCGGACTACTTCTTGGGAGTCGCGGCAGGCTTTGGCGTGGCGGCAGGCGCTGCGGTCGGCGCGGTTGCCGCCGGCTTCGTCTTGTTCAACGCGGTCACGATATCGTTCGTGAATTCCATGCCGTCCTTTGAGAAGAGCACGAGAGGCACGCCATTCAGGGAGGAGCCGCTCTTGTCAAAGACGAGGTCGTAGGCATCGGCCTTTACTTTGTCGGTCACGATCTTCATGATCTCCTCGACGATGCCATTGCGCATGCGTACCGCCTGTTCCTGGAGCTGGCGCTCGCGGGTCTGGCGAAACTCGTTGATCTCACGCTCGAGATTGCGCGTATCGTTGATTTTGTCGTCGCGCTGCTTGCCTTTCTCGTCCCGCGCAGTAGCGCTGAGGGCTTTGTTTTCCATGTCCTTGTTGAGCGTGTTGATCTCGTCGAGAAGCTTCTGGCGGGCTTCCATCCGGTCATCCATTTCCTTCTTGGCGGCGGCGCGGGCTTCGTTGATGCGGGTTTCCGCGTCCTTCGTCTTGTAGTAATCGGAAAAGACTTTATTCATATCCACCACGCCCACCTTCATCTGGGCTTGGGCCGAAGTGGCCGCGACTAGCGCGAGAGCGGCGAAGGCGGTGGCGAGTGCGAGAGTTCGTTTGATCATCATGACTGGCAATGACTGCGAGTTGCGGGTGTGGAGATAGCTTGGGAGTCTTCTGAGACGCCGGGGAGAGGCTTTCGTTCAAAAGCGGGCGCTACCGATGGACGCAATGGACGAGGTTCGCAAGCGTTTCCACGCCTGCTCCCTGTCTGCGTTCGGCTGGCCTAGAACTGGTAGCCAACGTTGAAGTTGAACTTGCCGCTTTTCTTCTGACTGCTGTCTTCTCGGGTGATCGGGATGCCGTAGTCGAGCCGAATCGGGCCCACCGGGAGATCGAGGCGCACGCCAATGCCCGCGTCGGAGGCATAGCGGCTCATACCGTAGCTAAAGGACTTGCGGTGATCGACGCCACCGTCGTAGAAGAAAGCGCCGCGGACGCGTTCGACAATCGGGAAAGTGACTTCGGTCGTGATACGCCCAAGCGAACGTCCGCCGAGTGGCTGGTTGAACTGGTCGCGCGGACCGACCTCACGGTAATCGAACCCGCGGAGGTTGTTTGCACCGCCCAGGAAAAGGCGGTCATAAACGGGGACTCGTCTCGTCGTGTTCTGGTAGGTTACCGAGGTAAACTCTCCGCCCGCCAACGGAGCAACGCCGGCAATCTGGCCATTGATGAGAAAGATGAAGTCATAGGGGAGGAGGATGTAATGGGAGAACTCGAAGTTCCAGCCGTAGATCTTCGTGCCTCCACCGAGAACCGGTCCGCCCGCAATGAAGCCCGAAAGGTCAATGCGCGTACCGCGGCGAGTGAGGAACACGTTGTCGCGCGTGTCCCAGTTCAAGCCCAAGGTCACGGCGCTCCGGGTCCGGCTGCCGATTTCGGAGGTGAGCGGGGAGGCGAACTGACTGACATTACTGATACGAATATCCTCGAATCGATACTCGAAGCGTCCCGAGAGCGCCCGCCAGATCGGACGACGCACTCCAAGCGCAGCGCCGTAGCTGCGCTGCTGGAAGTCGTTATTAGTGTAATTCGTATCGTGGTAGAACAACTCGGTGCTGACGGCGAAGCGGGTGTCCAAGAAGTACGGCTCGGTGAATTGCATCGTGAAATCCTTCCGCGTCTGACCGTACGCGACGTTGAGTCGGAATTTCTGACCACCACCCGTGAAGGTTGGCCAGTTGAGGATATCGAAGTTCCCTTGCGAAAGCGTGGCTTGGCCAACGAGCTTGTCGACAGACGAGAAGCCGAGTCCGAAACTCAATTCACCGGTGCGCTTTTCCTGCAGGACCACGCTCATGTCCTTGCGGCCGGGCACCAACGTGTCCGTGGGATTCACTTCGACTTTCTCGAAGTAGTTCAAATTCTCCAGACGCCGCTTGCTCGCGTCGGCGAAGACGGTGCTGTAAATGTCACCCGGGGCAAGGAGCAGTTCGCGGCGAACCACCTTGTCCTTCGTGACCGAGTTTCCCTCGATGTTCACGCGTTCCACGTAAGACTGAATGCCCTCCTCGATGCGGTACGTCAGGTCGACCTGGCCGATGCCTGCGGGGGTGGCGTCGGGACGAACTTGGACATCCACATAGCCGCGGGCGCCATAGAAATCCGTGAAGACTTTCATATCGTCCTTCAGTCCCTTTGGCGTGTAGAGCTTGCCTTCCTTCATCTTAAGGAAGCGGCGGAAATCCTGCTCGCTCAACATTTTGTTTCCAGACATCCCGAGCTTCGCGATCTTATACTGGGGACCCTCCTTGATCACGATGACGAGCGTGACGCGGCCGTTGGCATCGCGATCCGAGCGCGTCTGCACGACCTCCATATCGATGTAGCCTTTGTTTTGGTAGAGTTCCCGGACGGCATCGAGATCCTCCCGCAATTTGGCCTGCTCGAGCCGGCCGTCCTTGGTGATGAAGGAGAAGATGGTCTTCGGCTTCGTATTCTTCATCGCCTTGCGAATTGCGCGGGCCTTGATGTTCTGATTCCCTTCGATGCGAATGGCATTCAGTACGCTCTTCCCGCCTTCATTGATGGCGAAATAGACGATTGCAGTGCCGGCCTGCTCATCGCGGCTGACCTTGTACTGCACGTCGATATTGTTGAAGCCCTTGTTCTGGTAGACCTCGATGAGGCTTTGCCGATCGACTTCGAGCTGGTCTTCGTTGAGCGCGGCGCCTTCCTTGGCCTTGAGCTGCTTCGCGAGAGAGCGAACTTTTACCGACTGCGCGCCCTCGATGACGATTTCCTTAATGACGAAACGTCCCTGCACAATGACGATCACCTTGACGCCACCACTCGTCGGCTCGCCAAAAATCCGGACGTTCGAGACATCCCCGGTCTGGTACAAATTCCGAATATCCTCCTCGAGTCCGGTCTGGTTGAAGGGCTGGCCGATCGTGGTGCGCATATTCGCGAGGATGCGCTCGCGGCTGACCGTGACCGGCCCGGCGTACCGAATTTCGATCGCCTTGACGGTGGCGCCGTCGCGCGGCGCCCCCTGCGCGTAAACGCTTTGCGCAGGCGTCACGCCGGCGCTGATCGCGCAGGCGGAAAGTAATAACGCGGCCCCGGTGCGAAGGAGACGGCGGGCGATACGGGATTCAGTCAAATTCATGGCTAGGTGGTGAAGGGGGGCACAAGCGTAAACCGAAGGCGCCGACCGTCTGAAATGCGGGCCAATGTGAGGGATGAAGGGGAAAGGTCAAGCATATCTGGCCCAGTTGGGCGGGGCGAGTCGGAAACGCGCGGAAGGGCATGAAATCAGCCCTTCGCGCGCTGGAGGTACGCGTCTACTTGTTCGGCGAGGATCTCGAGCGGCATCGCGCCATTTTCCAGCAGGACGCGATGAAATTGACGTTGGTCGAACTTCGGCCCCAGTTCCTTCACCGCCCTGGTCCGCAGTTCGAGAATCTTGAGCATGCCGACTTTATACGCGCAGGCCTGCCCCGGCCAGACGATGTAGCGCTCGATTTCCGAGGTCACGTCCTTTTCGCCCATGCCCGTCTTGGCCAGCATGTAGTCGATAGCCTGTTGGCGCGGCCAGCGCTTGGCGTGGATGCCGGTATCGACCACGAGCCGCACGGCGCGGAAGAGTTCCGCCTGCAAACGCCCAAGGTCGCCATAGGGATCGCCCTCATACCACCCGGCCTCCTTGGCAAGCCATTCGGTGTAAAGCGCCCAGCCTTCCGCGTACGCGGTGTAGGGGATCATCTTTCGAAACATCGGGAGACCCTTCAATTCCTGAGCGGTGGCGATTTGAAAATGATGCCCCGGAACCGCCTCGTGGTAGGCAAGGGTGCGCATGCCCCACTTCGAAATCTCCGTCATGTCGCGCAGATTCGCATAGAAGACTCCCGGCCTCGAACCGTCGAGCGCGGCCCCTTGGTAGTAGGCGCCCGGAGCGGTGATCTCCTTGAATTCGGGCACGCGTTTCACCTCGACCTTCGCTTTCGGGATCGTGAGGAAGAGAGCCTTGGAGCGTTCCGTCGCATCCGCGATCAGGCGCGTGTACTCCGCGATCGCATCCGCCCGGCCCTTGGCATCGTTCGAGAATTGAAACTGCGGCTCCTTCGCGAGCTTCTTCATCCCTTCGCCGACGGTTCCGCCGGTGTGCCCCTGCGCATCGAGAATCGTCCGCATCTCGCCCTCGATCCGGGCCACTTCGCGCACGCCGAGCTCATGCACTGCGGCCGGGTCCAGCTTCAGCGATGTGCTCTGCCTCAGCATGAACGCATAGTACGCTGCGCCGTCTGGCAGCTTCCAGACGCCATCGTCCGTCGTGGTCTTCGGCAACAGCGCGGTGAAGTAAGCGACGTAGTTCCGGTAGGCGGGATAGACGCTCTCGGTGATGGCGGCTTCCACCTTTTTTTGAAAATCCGCGCGCTGCGACTCGGTCAGATCCTTGATCTTCGTGGCGCGCTCCTTGAAGGAACTCGCCAGGATGTTTTCCGCGGCGGGCTTCGCCGCGAACTCGGACATCTCCTTGATGACCCGCTCGACGACGAAGCGAGGCGGAAGGATGCCCTTTTGTTCCCGAATCTTGAGCCCTTCCATCGCCTGGTCGAACTTGATGGGGAGCGTCCGGAGGCGCTGGAGGTAATACTCGCAATCCCGCGGCGCGAGAAGCCGGTGGGTGTTGGCGAGGAAGCTCGGCGTCTCATTCTGCAAGCCGAAGAGCTGGTTGACCGGGTAGTTGTGGTATTCGAATTTCTCGCCATCGACGATGGTTTGCAGAAACCATTCGAGCACGCGCGTGGAAAGCTTTTGCGACTCCGTTTGCTTCTCGAGGGGGTACGAACGCAGAGTTGCCACATTGGCCTTCCATTTTTCGAGCTGCTCCTTGGCTTTGGCGGGCGAGGCGTCCGACCATTTTCCGTTGTGGCTCGTGATTCCCACGCTCTCGGCGATGCCGATGGCGGAGAGCAACTCGGGATTGTCGAGCAAGGTGGCGACGAAGATTTTCTCGTAGAAGAGATTCAGTGACCACGGCTTAAACCAGATCAGGTTCGTCGCGAAAATTCCGCCCACGAGCAGGAGCAACGCGGCGATGGCAAGGAACCACTTGAGGAAGCGTCGAAACATGGCGCGCTAGTGGGCCCGGCAGGCCGCACGCGTCAATGCGCATTTACTGCGAAGCGGAGGGTAAGCGCGGAAGGTAAACCCGCTGGTTGCGCGTTACCCATGGGCATCCTGAAGGACAGCGGACACGATCTGAGTTATCTCAGAAGCATACCCATGGCCCCGTGAGTTGAACTGACCAACGACGGCCGAAGTACTCGACCAAGCCAATCCGCAATCCGCAATTCTTTGGTCCCTTCCCGACTCAACTTTCGCATCGACGCCCAAGCGAGCGACTCGCAAGCCCGGGCGGCGACGTTTCGGACGCTGCACAACGAGGTGCAGACACCGCTCTTCATGCCGGTCGGCACGCAGGCGACGGTGAAGGCACAGCTCCCTCGCACGCTCGAGGATTCCGGCTCACAGATTCTGCTCGCGAATACCTATCACCTTCTGCTCCGGCCCGGTCCGGAGGTCTTCCGGCGCCTCGGCGGAATTCATAAGTTCATGAGTTGGAAGCGCTCGGTGCTGACCGATTCCGGCGGCTACCAAATTTTCTCGCTGCCGCATTCGCGCGCCATGTCGGAGGAGGGCGCGATGTTCCAAAGCTATCTCAATGGCGATCGAATCCTCCTGAGCCCCGAGCTCAGTATCGAGACGCAGATGGCCATCGGCAGCGACATCATGATGGCTCTGGATCAATGCATCCCCTCCACTGCGGATGTGACGGCTGCACGGGACGCCCTTGGCATCACGCATCGCTGGGCCGCACGCAGCCTGGCGGCGCGGCGCGATTCGCCGCAATCGATGTTCGCGATCCTGCAAGGGGCGCTCTTCCCGGACCTCCGGCGCGAGAGTGCCGAATGCCTCACCCAAATGCCTTTCGATGGCTTTGCGATCGGCGGGCTGGCCGTCGGGGAGGCGAAGAACGAGCGGGAGGACATGGTCGAATTCACGGCCAGGCTGATGCCGCCGGATAAACCGCGCTACCTCATGGGCGTGGGCACGCCCCTCGATATCCTCGAAGCCGTGCATCGGGGCGTCGACATGTTCGACTGCATCATTCCCACGCAGGTGGCACAGCGAGGCGGCGTGTTTACCTCGCGCGGTTACCTCCAGATGCGCCGGGGGGCGTACAAGTTCTCCGAGGAGCCGCTCGATCCCGCCTGCGAATGCCCGACTTGCGCAGGCTACTCACGCGCTTATCTGCACCATCTGACTAAGACGAAGGAAACCCTGGGCTGGCAGTTGCTCGGCAAGCACAATTTTCACTTCTACCACCAGCTCATGCGCGAGATCCGGGAAAGCATCCTCTCGGATACTTTTCTCCCGCTCTATCACGCGAAACGGGCTTTCTTGCAGGAGGAGGACGTGGACAACCCGGTGCTCATCCAGGTGGGGAAGAAAGCGAGGCGCCCGGTCCTCGGGAACTATGAGGTGCACCGGGCGTGGGAAGGGTTCGCCAGTATTCGGCACCTCAATTCCGGCGAGATCATGCATGCGCGCACTCCGCCCATGGAAGAGGCCCGGAACCTCTACACGAATCAGGCGCAGCTTTCCCTGCGCGTGCGGCGCGCGGACGCGGACATGGTCGCTGGAACCGGGCCGCTCGTCGTCTGGGATGTGGGCCTGGGTGCGGGGGCAAACGCCATGGCGGCGATCGGATGCTACGAAGAACAGGCCGCGGCGCATCCCGTGCGCGAGATGCAAATCGTGAGCTTCGAAAACGATCTCGATTCCCTCCGTCTCGCCTTTCAGCACGATCGGGATTTTCCCTACCTGCGTCATGGCGGACCGGCTGCGATTCTCGAAAAAGGCGAATGGCAATCCAAGCGATTCCCCGGGCTCCGCTGGCAGCTGCTTTCCGGCGACTTCCTCGAATCGCTCGGGCGCGCCAACCACGCCCCTGACATCATCTTCTACGACATGTTTTCGAGCAAGACCAACGCGGAAGCGTGGACTCTGGAGGCCTTTCGGCGTCTCTTTGCGGTCTGTCGCGGACGCGGTGTAGAGATCTTTACGTATACCTGCTCGACAGCGGCACGCGGAGCCATGCTCGCGGCTGGTTTTCATGTTGCCCGCGGACGCAACGCCGGGGAGAAAACCGAAACCACCATCGCGTTCACCCCCGAAGCGTTCGCGGCCGGATGGGCCGGGAAGCATGAGCGTCTCGGCGTCGATTGGCTCGCGAAGTGGAATCGTTCCGGGGCAAAGATTCCCGCGGGTATTTCTGCCGAGGATCAACCGGATTTTGAACGCGCCATTCGCGAACACGAACAGTTTCGGAGTCGACCGGTCTATTCCGGGCCGCCCGCGTGAGGGGTGCGCCAGGTGCCGGCGTACGTTGGTCATTCACCGATGAGTCTTTCCAGGTACAGCCGGGCGCCCCGGCAGGCGCGATGCATGAGCGTGCCAGCGTTACCCCGTTTCTTCAACGTCGTCATCGCTGCCACCGTTCTCCTCGCTCCGCCACTCTCGGCCAAGGCCCGCCGGCCAGCGGAGTTCGAGGCCGCCACGCGCCTGCAAGTCTTTCTCGATCGGGCCGATTTCGCACCGGGCCGGATCGATGGCCGCTATGGGGACTTCACGCTCAAGGCGCTCGCCCTCTACCGTCAGTCCCTTGGCGGCACCCGCGAAAGCGCGCCGGTGCCCGCGACTCCTCCGAAGAAACCGCGCAGCAACGGCGGAAAGAGTCCAGTCGACACCAGCGGGCTCGATCTCTCGAGCGTGGATGCGGTTTTCGTCAGCTACACAGTGACCGCCGCCGACTTGGAGAATGTCGGAGAAATCCCCTCCGGCGTTCCGGCTCAGGCAAAGCTGAAGTGGCTGCCTTACAAGGATGCCGCCGAGGCGATCGCCGAAAAATTTCACTGCGACGTCCGTTTCCTGGCTGAATTGAATCCCACTCTCACGCAGGGGTTGAAAGCCGGCGATCAGCTCCAAGTTCCCAACGTGCTGCCGTTTGAGATCGCGAATGTGAAGTCGCTCAAGCCCGGCAGCGAATTCGGCCCACCCGCGAACGTCGATTTCAAACCAGATCCCGAGATTGGTGAAGCCAAGGAAAAGGCGGAACCTTCTCCACGCGGGAGCGAACCTCGCCCAATGGTGAGCGTGAAAGTCGACGTCAAGACCAACATGGTTGCGGTCTATCAGGGCGAGCAGGTGGTGGCCGCCTACCCTGTCACGATCGGCTCCGGTCAGACGGAATCCCCCATTGGCGACTGGAAGGTCAAAGGCGTGGCGAAGCTGCCGACGTTTCGTTACGACAAACAGATGCTCGAGCATGGGGAACGGAGCGCCGATTTCCACATGCTGCCTCCCGGACCGAATAGTCCAGTCGGCGTGATCTGGATCGCACTCGACCGGAAGGGCATCGGCTTGCATGGCACGAGTGAACCCGACTCAATCGGCCGCTCCGTCAGTCACGGCTGCATTCGCCTGGCCAATTGGGATATTGTCCGCCTGGCGGCGCGCGTGAAAGGCGGCGTGCCGGTGTCGATTCATTGAGCGAGGAGCTACTCCGGCGCTCTAGTCGAGCGCGATGGGGGACTGCTTCCGCAGAGCGTCTGCGGCTTAGCGAACTTGCCGCTACCTGCCCCAGCTCGCCCGGGTCAGTTCATAGCCGCCGCCGAGCGACTTCATGACCGCGTTGATCGCTACCGCATTTTCCGACAGGCTGGGGCCGTTCGACGCGGTGAAATGACACGCCAGCAGAATCGGGCGCTGCCCGAGAATTAGGAACATGGGTGCGCCGGAATCGCCAATGACGATCGAGGCGGAAAAGGGCGCCCGGACTGGATCCGCGGCGGGACGGTGCGCGACGCCGGCTGGCGTCTCGATCCAATTCTGCACTATCGCCTGTCGCGCCTGGTTCAAGCAGAGGATTGGCGCGACATGCGCGGACGGAGTCGCCGCCGTGGGAATCACCGGCACATAGTCGGCCGGCAGGATGGGGTACACCGCCACCGTGGCGGGCACGTCGGCGGAAAGATAGCCGATCCGGATGTCCGTTAGAAGCACCCGGGCCGTTGCGACCAGCGTGCGCGAGATGAGGCGTCCGTCTCGACCGAGGAACTTGAGTTCGCTGCCTTCCCCGGGATAAAAATGATTGGCGAAAACCACGTGCCGCTTGCTGATCAATGTCCCATACCCGCGGTTTCCACCGGTGGAGTCGAGGTTGGCGGAGTTCCAGACACTGACCCCGGAGAGGTCCAGACCCGCTGGCCACGCCGCAGGATTGCGCACGAAATTGGCCGGAGGCTGATAAATCGAAAAAAGCGCAAGCGCCGTAGGCGGGACTTTTCCGACAAGTTTTCCATCCACCGCCTCGATCGCGGCCTGGCGGAGCGAACGGGAATCGGCGGAAGGCGCGGGTCGGGTCACGATCGATACGACCGGCGATCTCCCGGCGCCTCTTAGCGTCCGCCCTCCTTTTTCGGAGGACGCCTGTCCACTGAGGCCGCCGCAGAAGATGAGCGCCAGAACGGCGGGGAAGAAAAGAAGAAGCGGATTCATTTCGCAAGGTCCAGAGCTGCGATCATCGCCTTCCGCCGATAGGCAAAGATGCGCCCAAGCTGGAAGCGCACCAAGGGGAAAGCGAGGTCGCCGAAAGGCGAGAAAGGGAGCCGATAGCGCACTCGGTCATGGACCAGGGTGCCGCCGTCTGTGGAGGTGAAAGTATGGGTGTGTTCCCAGAGCGCATAGGGCCCCTTCAATTGCTCATCGACGAAGCGATGGGGCGGATTCCACTCGGCAATGCGGGTGGTCCAGCCAAATGGCAGGCGCAGAAGACGCAGGCGATATTCGATCAGTGCGCCGACGTGCATCGCGATGGGTCGCGGCGTGAGAATGTGGAATTGCAGCGCCGGCGGCGTAAGTGTTTCCAGGTTGCCGGCGTCGGCAAAAAACTCGAAAACCTCGTCGAGGGGGACCGCCAATTCGTTCTCGTCCTCAAGAATATGATCCATAGGCAAGGCGCCGTTTGGCTGACACCGTTCGTCAGCCTTCCAACTCGCGTTGGAGGCGCTTGAGGCGGCCTGCCAGACTTGCGCGAGTCGCGGAATTCATCCGATCGATGAAGAGGATGCCATGCAGATGATCGATCTCGTGCTGCAGACAACGGGCCAGCATTCCATCCGCTTCGAACTCGATGGTGCGGCCGTCGAGCAATTCGCTCTTCACTTGGACGCGTGCGGCCCGCGGGACGTTGCCGTGGATCTCCGGAAAACTGAGGCAGCCCTCGCTGGCGGTCACGCGCTCGGGCAGGAGCGTTACTTCGGGGTTGATGAGCGCGAGCGGCATCCACTCGGCCAGACTTTGGGGCACGCCGCCAATGCTCAGCGTGCTCGGCCGGTCATGCTGCACGACCGTGACATCGACCACGGTAAGCTGCAGTGCGCGTCCCACCTGCTGGGCCGCGAGACCCAGGCCATGCTCATCGTGCATCGTCTCGAGCATATCGGCCGCCAGCTTGCGAATCTCCTCTGTGACAACTTCAATGCGCTTGCCTTTCTGGCGCAGGATCGGGTGCGGATAGGGAAAGACGGGAAGAATCACGGAGTCAATGGCGGCGGGGGCTGCGAGATGGGAAAGGTAGCGGGAGGTGCGGTTTTCCGGTGCATCGACCCTAACGAAATCGCGTCGTTCGCGAAGAACGAAATCCTTTCATTCCGACCACCTCTGCACCTCCGCTCACTTCTTGGGGTCGTTCATTTGGGTGGGCAGGTTTTCGATTCCAGCGGCCTTCAGAGTATCGAGAACCTGGATGATCACACCGAATGGGACCGTCTTGTCCGCCCGCATGGCGACTTCGCCGCCGTCTTTGCGCGCTTCCTTGATCGCGTCGCCGAGTTTGCTCATCTCCACTGCCTGCGCATCCACGAAGCAACGGCCATCCGAAGCGACCGTGAGGATGGTCGGTTTGGACTTCGTATTCGGAAGGGCCACCGCCTCCTTGGAATCGGGCAGGGAAATCGCCACCTGCGGCGTCTGCGTCTTGAACGTGGTGCTAACGATGAAGAAAATCAGCAACACCGTCAGGATGTCGACGAGCGAGACGATCGGAATGATCGGCGCCATGCGACGCTTGGTGTAAAAGGCCATTTGGGGAAAAGGGCGGGGGATGGCGACGCAGATCAGGCTTCCGGGGCCGTGGGCTGAAAGGTTTCGAAGAACCGCCCGGAACGAGCAATTGCCTCGGGGGGCGGGCTGACCGTGGCCGCCGGCGGCTGATAGCCTCCGCGCGGGGAGCGAGCCTGGTAGCATTTGCTCAGGAGTTCCGTGACGATCGACTCCATCTCCGCCGCCATCGATTCCACGCGGCGTTGAAAATACGTGAAGGCGATCAAAGCCGGAATCGCGACGCAAAGTCCGAAGATGGTCGTATTCAGGGCCTCCGCGATCCCGAGGGCGACCGTCAAGGTATCGGCCTGGGAGGTGGCGCCGCTGCCCAAATTACCAAAGACCCGGACGAGGCCCGAGATCGCACCCAGGAGCCCGAGCATGGGACCGAGACCGACAATCAGTTCGAAGGCGGCCAGACCGCTTTCGAGCTTGGTGATCTCGACTCGCGCGGCGGCCTGCACCGCATCGAGATTGTCGCTTTTGGAATCCCGCAGGTGCCCGAGGGCTACCCGGGAAATGCGGGCGAGCGGAGCCGGATCGCCGCCCACGAGGCGCGCGAGCTGTTCCGTTGGCTCGCCGGGCTGGTAGCGTCCGATTTCGCTCTCGACGATGCGCGGGATGATCATCTCGCGGCGGAGCGCGAGGGAGCGCAGAATGATGAGCGTGACAGCAGCGAATGAACACGCTCCGATGGGGAACATGAAGGCGCCACCCTTCACGAAGAACTGCACGATGGACGTGAGCGGGGAAGTGGCGGCGTTGGCGGCTTCGGCGGCGAGCAGGAACATGCGGAGGTACGAGCGGGGGCGGGCGCGCACTCTCGGCGCGAACGCGGTGGGGTCAACGAAAGGACAGGGTCAGTGGATCGTGAAAGTGAATTCGAATTCGAGCTTCCCGCCCGGCAGCAATGCACTTACTTCGGACGGAATGGGCGGGAGCTTTGCCTCCGAGATCGACTGCACCGAAAACGCGGCCAGAGTCTCATTGCTGCTGTTTGAAACCACGCGCACTTGCTCCGTCTGGCCTTCCCGATTTACGAGAAAAAAGACCTTGGTGGTGCCGTAAGTGACGAGGTCCACTCTCTTATTGTAGAGGAAATACCACCTGATGCCGATGGCATCATTGACAATTTTTTGGTAGCGCCCAAGCGGTGTTCCGATCGTGGCGGCGGAGTCGCGTCCCTGGTTGCTGACTCCACCAAGCATTTTGGTTTTGATGCTTTCTGGCTGATAACCCGGCCTCGCCTGGCTCGCCGGGCTGGAGGTCAGCGGCTTGACGGTGGGGCGGGGATCCGGCTGTTTTTGCTGGCTATCGGGTCCGGTGGGCAAAGGGGTGGTCTGCGGCGCCAGCATCGCCAGCTGACGCGGAGCCAGGGTCGGCCGCGTGGAAGTGAGATCGGGTTGCGGGCGCGGTGGCGCCGTCAGGGGAGCAGGCGTACTCTCCGGTACGGGTGTGGGAACAGGGGCGGCATCCGGTCGCTCGGCCGCGGCGACCGTTGGCTTGTCCCCTTCCACGTATGGCTGGGTGTTGAACTTGAAGAACGGCAGTTCTTTTCCCTCTTGGGTGGGTAGCGGTTCCTTCCCTTCCTCGCCGGGTCGCTCGCTTGCAGCGAGTGAATTCTGGTTCGACTCGAAGGCCGGCTTATCTGGCGCTATCTCGGACTCCTGATCTGGATGCGTTTCGAGGTATTCGAGTTTCTTTTTCTCCTCGGCAGCACTCGATTCCTCGGGGCGTTCGATCGTCATCTTGATCGGCTTGTCCCGCTTCGCGATGGCAATGACGGGCTTGGGAAAGAGCGGCACCAAGGCAGCCACGACCAGCAGGAGGATCAGATGAATGAGGACCGCTGCAAGCAGTGCCGCCAGCACCCGCTTGCGGGCAGGCGTCATCACCGAAGTTGTTTCGCGTTTGGCGAGGCGGCGCATCTCGATCAAGACTTGAGCGGCGGCAGGATGATCCCTTCCCGCAGCTCCGGGACGAGCGAACTGCTGGAGGTCCGGGCACAGACGGCGACATCTTCCCCCAGGCCGATGCGCACGAGCCGGCGGCCGTTCTTGGACGAACGCAGGCATTTGTAGGGCTCCATGCCAAAGCGCTCGTGAAGCAAACTCACGACCGTGCCGGGATCGGTGGGCTCGGTCTCGGGCAGCCGCGCCATCAGCCCGCCGGCGGCGAGCGCGTCCTCCAGCGAAAACTCCGTCCAGGACCCGGCGCAAATGAGAAGCAAATGCTCCGGCGAGGATCCGCGCAGAAACGCGGCGAGCGCGTCCAAGTTCAGGAGCGCGCCCACGAGCACGCAATGCGCATGCGCCACGGCGCGGAGTGCGACTGTCCCATTCGTCGTGGTATGGATCAGATCGTGGCCGTTGATCCTCTCGGGCAGGTATTCGCGCGGCGAATTGCCAAAGTCGAAGCCTTCCACCTTCAGTCCTTCCCGTTCACCCCCGACGAGTGCGCCCGGATACGCTGCTTTCGCCGCCCACGCTTCGTCCAAGGTCGCGACCGGGCGCACGCTCGCGGCGCCGTTCGCCAGCGCCGTGATCACGACGGACGTCGCCCTGAGCACGTCGAACACCACCGCAGTCGAGCGTGCCAGATCGCGGTTGGGCAGGAGCGCAATCTCGGCCGGTGTGAGTACCACTTC
The DNA here is from genome assembly GCA_038226705.1 of Chthoniobacterales bacterium. Lineage (GTDB taxonomy): Bacteria > Verrucomicrobiota > Verrucomicrobiia > Chthoniobacterales > SZAS-18 > SZAS-18. The sequence goes on from JBBRQH010000019.1 coordinate 74,464, forward strand.
GATCTGCATGGGAGCGTGGAATCTAGGGAGACGAACGCTTCTGTCGAGTGCTCCGGCGTGGAGAACTGCGCCCGAGCCCTGTCATGCGGGCGCGGTGGAAAAGGTATTGCTGCGCGTAACCGCCGAAGGTTCCGAAGTGGGAATCCACAAATTGCTGCAAGCGCACGGCGCTCGGCCGCCGGCGCGGAAAATAAGCGGCTCGCAGGGCTCGCTCGATCCACACATCGATGGGAAAGGCATCGAGATGCCCAAAGGCGAAGAGGAGCACGCAATTCGCCACTTTGGGACCCACCCCCGGCAAAGCTCGGAGGGCGCCCTCGGCTGCCGCGCGATTAAGCTTTGCGATGGCGGCGAGATCGGTCTCGCGCTGGGCGAGCGCACGCGCCGTTGCGAGGAGGTTCGGTGCCCGATAGCCCAGCGCACACGCGCGCAGATCCGCTTCAGTGAGGCCGGCGAAGCGCTCCGGTGTCGGATAGGCGAAGGCGGTGAGTTCACCCGACTCCAGGCGCTCCCCGTAGCGTTCGCGCAATTGCAGCGAGATTTGGCGGATATGCGCGACCTGCTTCATCGATGAGGTGATGAAAGTCGCGAGACATTCCCAGCAGGGCTGGCGGAGCAGGCGGAGTCCGCGACACGCCTCCGCCGCCTCCCGCAGAGCGGAATCGGCCGCCGGAAAGGAGGCGCGCACCGCCTCGAGCGAGTGATCCAGCGCGAGATAGTGGGCCACTTCCAAGGCCGCGTCCGCGGGCGCGACAATCAGCTCGTCGCCGCATTGCTCAAGGTACACCACGCGGTCCCCAAGTGCGCCGGACCAGCCTGAGCCCAGCGCTTTCCAATGAAAGACCTGGCCGGAGGCGAGGGTCAAAGCCAGGTCGAAATCCGGGGCCGGCACCCGGGCCACCGGCAGCCCGTAGCGGATTTCGCTCAACGGATGAAGTAGCTAAGATTCTCCAATTCGATGGCCAGGTCGACGGTGTTGACCACCACGTTGTCCGGCACCTGCAGAATGCATTGCGCAAAATTGAGGATCGCCTGGATGCCGGAGGCAACGAGGGCATTGGCGACTTCCTGCGCGGCCGGACCGGGCACCGCGATGATCGCCATCTTGATGCCATGCTCGCGCACGTAGCCCGCGGCCTGCGCGATCGGCTTGATGTCGTAGCGTTTCTCGCCGACCCGCTTGCGGCCCGCGTCCAGGTCAAACGCAGCCACGATCTCGAACCCCTCCTTCGCGAAGCCCCCCTCATAGCCGAGCAGGGCCGCGCCGAGATTTCCGACACCGGCGAGAATCACAGGCTGGAGTCGGGTGGTCCCGAGCACATCGGTGAGGCGAAGCGTGAGCGCCTCCACGTCGTAGCCCAACCCGCGCGTCCCGAAATGGCCGAGGTAGGCGAGGTCTTTACGGAGCTGCGTCGGCTTGACCCCCGCGGCCTTGGCCAGCGCCGCGGAGGAAACGGTGTGGACCCGGTTGGCGCGAAGACGCTGCAGCCCGCGATGGTAGAGAGACAGGCGGTAAACTGCCTTGCGCGGCACGTCGGGCTTGAGCATCGAAATTGTGAAAAAGAGCGTGGCTTGCCGCGATGTGCAACGCGGTGACACAGGGACTTTGTGAATCGGATCGTGCAATCCGATCTCTCGTGGCGGCGCCAAGGGACGCGGCGCTAGTCAAATTTCCGGTGCAGCCACCGTAACGGAAAGCGGCGGCCCGGACAGTCGGTAGGCTTCGGATTGATCTCCTTGTGACCCTTCACGACCGCCAACTGGCGGTCGACCCGACCGACCCGCTTCCGCAGATAATTGGTGAGCTCTTCGAGGGATTCGAGCTGTGCCTTGGTCGGGTTATGCCGATTAAAATCGCCGACGAGGCAGATGCCGATGGCGATGTTGTTCAGGTAGTCGCTGGCGCAATGCCCGCCGGCGAGCTGTGCCCGCCAGCGGTTGCCGATTTCGATCTTGCCGTTGCCCGAGCCATTGCCGTTGCCGATGACGAATTGATACGCCATCCCATTGGGCATCCGGCGGACCCGGCGATGGTAGTAGTCGAAAATCTTGGCGTTTCCCTGCCGCGTACCGCTGTTGTGCACGACGATATAGCGCCAGCGGCCTTTCCGGACGCTGGGCTCGTCGATCTGCTTGCGCACGGAGCGCGTGAGATACTTGTCGCCCCCAAAAAACCAAAAGACGCGCGGCGCCTCCTTTTCCTCTTCGGGCTCGTCTGCCTGGGCGCCGCGCTTTTCAATGATTACGGGCGCGCGCTCGTCGGCGGGCGCCGCTGTGGGGGAAGGCTGGAGCCGGCGGCGATCGGAGAGCGGGACGACCTGGGCGAATTCGGCGGGCTCCGGCGCCGGCGTGGGAGGCGGCGGAATGGGTGGAACCGCGCGCACGGCCAGAACCTGCATGAGTTCAGGCGCGGAAGCGAAAACCGATGCCGACGCGAGCCCCGCGAGCATCGACGCAAACAACCAGCCAGCGGGGCGAAAGCGGGAGCGTGGCATTACGTCGCGGCAGGGGCGGGGAGCGGGAGTGGTGCGGGAATGCGATCGCCGAACCATTCCTGCCGGATAATGATATTGAGCCGGCCGCCGAGCAAGAGGAGCAGCGAAGTGACGTAGATCCACGTAAGAAGCACGACGAGGCTGCCGAACTGGAGGTAATTTTCGCCGTAGCGGGCGAACTGCTCGACGTAGACGCGGAAGAGATACGTACAAGCGAGCCAGCCGAGGGCGAAGAAGACCGCGCCAGGGAGCGCCTCGCGCGCGGTGATGTAGATCTCGGGCGTAAGCAGGTAAAGCGTCAGCGCCACGCCGATGAGCGCGCCGATGATGATCGGGTACTTCGAGTACGCGACGATGATTTCGAGCGGAACGTCGAGCTTGAAAGTGTTGACGATGTTCGCTGCGACCTGTTCGCCGAAGACGAGTACATTGAAGCTGAACAAGATGGTGAACGAAAACCAGAAGAGCAGAAGCAACGCGATGAAGTACCGCGAATACCAGGGACGCATCATCTCTTTTACGCCCAGGGTGTGGTTGAGGGAGCGCGTGAAGGTGTTGATGAAGTTCAGCCCGAGGTAGAGCGCGAGACAGATGCCGACGAAGGCGAATTTCGTGTTGATGCCAGTGACCACGATCGCGGCAACCTGCCGATCCATGATCGGATGCGCGATCTCGGGAAGAAATCCCTTCAGCAGCGCAATGATATTCCCGAGCGTGGTGGGATCAGTGCCGTAAACCGAAAGCAGCGCGGAGACGAGCAGGGGCCCGGGCGCGAGGAGAAAAATGAAATCGTAGGAGAGCTGCGCGGCCAGCCCGGTGGCATTGTCGAAATAGGCGCCGATCAGCCAGCGATCGAGCAAACGCACCCAGCGGCGGCTCGGTTTGGCGGGCGTTACAGGAGCGGGATCGGACATCGCGTGGCACTAATGCCACAAAAGCGGCTTTGGCGTTGGACCGATTATTGCGCGAAACGTTCGGCTTTCCTATCGCATGCGCACCATCTACGTCGCCTCCGCCGGCTTCGGTGAAGGACATAACGCCGCCGCGCGGGGAATCGTGGCGGCGCTGGAGCGACTCGAGGCTCCTGGCTTGCGGGTGGAGTTTCTCGATTTGAATGCCCGGGTGCATCCGCAGCTCGACGCCTGGATGCGACGGATCTATCTCGGCCTGCTCAGCCGGGCACCGCGCGTGTGGTCGAAGATTTACGATCTCGTCGATCGCACCCGCTGGCTAGAGGCGGTTCCTGCCATGCATGTTTCCGTGGTGGACGAACTCGAGCGCCTCTTGAAGCGGCAGCCCGCGGCGGCGTTTGTCTCCACCTATCCCTTCTACGGCTACGTGCTCGACCAGATCGAAAACCGGGGTTTGCGGCGCGATTTTCCGCGCATCACTGTGGTGACGGACTCGATCTCGATCAATTCGATCTGGTTTCGCTCCGCGAACGACCTCTACCTCGTTCCCAACGAGGAGACGGCTGACGCCATGGCCGCGCGCGGTGTCCCGCGGGAAAAGATCCGCGCGATGGGTTTCCCAGTGCATCCGCGCTACGCGGATGGATTCCCGCCGCGACCGGATGTGACCGACCCAGAGGAAGGAAGGCGTGTGCTCGTCATCGTAAATTCGCGCAAGCACGAAGCGCCGGAATTGGTGCGGCGGCTGCTCGCCATTCCCGGCGTTCGGGTTACGGCGACGGCTGGTCGGGACGTCGCCATCAAGACGGCGATCGAAGCGGAAGGCCGCAGGGTACCGGTTGGTGGAGGCACGCTGGTAGAGGTGCATGGCTGGACAGATCGCATCCCGGAACTTCTGGCCTCGCATCACGTCACGATTTCCAAGGCCGGGGGCGCGACGGTGCAGGAAGCGATCGCCGCCGGCTGTCCGCTCATTATGAATCAAGTGGCGCCAGGGCAGGAGGAGGGAAATGCCGAACTCCTGGTGCGGCGGGAAGCGGGGATCGTCGCGCAGACCATGGACGAGGTCGTGCGCGTGGTGGAAATGGCCTTCGCGGGCGATGCCGGCGTGCAGCGGCGCTGGGCGCAAAACATAGCCGCGCTCAGCCATCCGGCCGCTGCCCTCGAGATTGCCAGTTTTGTTCTGACGCATTGCACGGCAGCGGCTCCCAATTGGACGAGCGTGGATTGAGTCCATGATCTGCCACCCGATGCTGCCTGCGCGCCGCCGACTCGCAGGCCCCCAAAAAACGGACGTTCCTCCTGGGAGCGACCGTCTCTTTTTCATGATGCTGCCCGCCGAAGCGGTCGCGGGTTCCTGCCCGCTTTTCATTCTCATTTCGCGGGGCTTCCCGACTCCGGGGACGTCACGTGAATGAAGCGGTTGTTCAAGGCCAGCCGGCATGCCCGGACGGCTTTCGCGGAAGTTAGCCTTGGTGGCGCTCCGGGCTGCGTTTTGCTTCTCGTTTGGGCATGGTCCGGAGCTATCCAAGATGTAAAGGAATCGCAGCCGTCCCCGCCTGCGAACCCCCAACGCGCGTAGCGCCGGTTCACTCGCAGCGCCGTATCGAAATGCGTTTCCGAGTCACGACCGCAATTACTGCCCGCTGCGCTCATTTTGCGGTTCCGAGGCGAGGACGGCTCGGATTCGGCTCGGATTCCCTTACGTCTTTGACGCGGCCTGAAGTCTCTTCCGCATACGAGATTTCACGCAGATCATTGTGGCGCGTTTCAGGGACGGTTCCGCACCCACCCCAGACGTAAAGGACCCGCACCCGACCCGCAGCGTCCTTGCCTGCGAACCTCGTTGCGCGCAGCGCCATTTCAGTCAGCGCGCGACGCAGAAGCACGAAAGCGCCCCCCGCCGACGCTACAGCACCTCCTCGAGCACCGACACCAGCCGGTCGATTTCCTCGACCGTGTTGTAGTGCACGAGGCTCACGCGCGCGACGCCGTCGTCGACATCGATCCCCAGGGCGCGCAGGAGCCGCACCGAGTAGAAGTTGCCGTGCTTGATGCCGAGTTCGTGCTGATTGACGGCTGCGACGATGTCCGCGGAGCGCCGGGTGGCATGGCGGAAGCTGAGCGTGCCCACGGCGTGGGGACCGAAGGAGCGAGGCCCGACGATCTCCACGCCGGCCTTGTTCGCGAGATAGCCATAGAGTCGCTCGTGGGGCGCATGCTCGAGCTCCGCCATCGCTGTGAAGGCCCGCTGCACGGTGGAGAAGCCCGCATACGTTTCACCGGCGAGAAAGGCGAGGTACGGTCGCAGAGCGAGCAATCCAGCGCAGCCCTCGTGGGAAACGCTGCCCGGTTCCCATTTTGACGGAAAGGCATCCCGCGGGATGAACTCATGGTTGGGGCCGCAGAGCGGCGCCCACGCCTCATTCCGCCCGAACATGGCGCCCAGATGCGGGCCGTAAACTTTGTACGTGCTGTAAAAATAGAAGTCGCAGCCCAGCGCCTGCACATCGATGGCCCGATGCGGCGCGAAGGCCACGCCGTCGCAAACACTCCGGGCGCCCGCCGAGCGCACGAGATCGCAGACCGTCCTGACGTCCACGATCTTGCCGAGGATATTCGAGACATGCGGAAAGGCGACAACGCGGGTGCGGCTCGTCAGCAGGTTTTGCAAAACGTCCAATTCACAGGTGAGAGTCTGCGGGTCGACCGGCCAGGTGATGACCTTCAGGCCGTGCAGCGCCTGGCGCGACCAAGGGGTGGCATTCCCCTCGTGATTGGTTTCCGCCACGATGATCTCGTCGCCCGACTGGAGCGCTTCGCCGAAAGCGTTGGCGAGGGTGTGGACGAGGGCTGTGCTCGAAGCGCCCAGGATGACGCCGCCATTCGCGCCGGCGTTCACGAACTCCGCGATAAACGTGTGCGCATCTTCCACGGTGCGCTTCGCGGCGACTGAGGCGCGATAGGTCGCCCCGGTCTGCGCGTAGTTCGTCCGAAAATACTCGGCGACGGCGCCGATGACGTGGGCGGGAACCTGCGAGCCGCCGGCGTTGTCGAGATATCCGAACCCAGAAGCAAGCGAGGGAAACTGGGCGCGTACATTGGCGCGGTCGAGGGGAGGGGGCGGCATGCCCTGCTGTAGCCGGAAGAATCCCTTCGGCAAATCCGGCGACGAAATATACGGCGGGCACGGCTGGCGCCCGCCGTCCTTAAAACACCAAAATCAAATCAAGCCGCCGGGGCTTCGGCCGCGGCCTTCTTCTTCACCTTCTTGATGATGCTGCGCACCGTGTCGGAAGGCTGCGCGCCGACGCTCATCCAATATTCCGCGCGGTCGAGCAGGAGGGTGAAGTTCTCCCCTTCCTTCTTCGGATCGTAGGTGCCGATCAGCTCGAGGAAGCGGCCGTCGCGCGGACTGCGCTGATCAGCGACAGCGATGCGGTAGAATGGGCGCTTGGTGGTACCTTCGCGGCGGAGACGGATGCAGACGGACATGACGTGGGCGGATGCGGAAAAACGGGTGTTCGGATTTCGGGAGCGCAGAAGCTAGCGTTTCATTCCAGGAAGTCCAGCAAATCCTCCGGGTCCGCCCATTCCGCCCATACCCCCACCGCCGCCCATCTTCGCCATCATAGCCTTCATTTGCGGCAGTTTCTTCATCATCTTCTTCATGCCTTCGAAGCGGCGCAGCAGGTCATTCACCTGCGTCACGGTGGTGCCGCTGCCCTTGGCGATGCGCACCCGCCGCCGGGCATTCAGGATGTCCGGCTTGCGCCGTTCCTTGATCGTCATGGAGAGCACGATCGCCTCGATCCGGTCGATCTCCTTCTGATCCACCTTGAGGTCCTTCATGTCTCCCATGCCCGGGAGCATGCCGAGAATGCTCTCGAGCGGGCCGAGCCGCTTCATGAACTTGAACTGCTGCAGGAAGTCCTCGAGATCGAACTTCGCCTGCATCATGCGCTGCTGCATGCGCATGGCTTCCTTCTCGTCGATCTCGCTCGCCGCCTTCTCGACGAGCGTCACGATGTCGCCCATCCCGAGGATCCGCTGGGCCAGGCGGTCGGGGTGAAAGACTTCAAATTGGTCGAGCTTTTCGCCGACGCCGGCAAACTTGATCGGACGACCCGTAACGGAGCGAAGCGAGAGCGCCGCGCCGCCGCGAGCATCGCCATCGAGCTTGGTGAGGATGAGGCCGGTCAGCCCGAGGGCGGAATGGAAATGCTCTGCCACGCTGACGGCCTGCTGGCCGGTGGCGGCGTCGCAGACGAGCAGGACCTCCTGCGGCTGCAGGAAATCCCGCAGGCGCTTGAGTTCCAGCAGGAGCGGTTCGTCAATTTCCTGCCGGCCCCCGGTATCGAAAATCTGCACGTTCACGCTGGGTTGCGTGTCGAGCCAGGCCAGCGACTGCCGCGCGACCTTGAGCACATCGGTCTCGCCGCGGTCCGGCTGGAAACACGGCACCTCGACCTGCCCCGCTAGCGTCGCGAGTTGCTCGATCGCGGCGGGTCGGAGCAAATCGCACGCGATGAGGGCCGGTTGACGGCTCAATTTGGTGCGCAGATAGCGCGCGAGTTTGGCGGAGGAAGTCGTTTTTCCTGCACCGTTCAAACCAACGATGAGGATGCGCGCCGGCTTCTCCAGGTTGAGCGGAGCGGAATCCCCGCCGAGGAGCGTTACCAGCTCGTCGTGGAAGATTTTGACGATCTGCTGTCCTGGCGTGACGGAGAGCAGCACATCGGCACCCAGCGCCTTTTCCTTCACCCGGGCGATGAAGTCTTTGGCGACCTGGAAATGGACGTCGGCCTCCAGCAGGGCGAGGCGCACATGGCGCATCGCGTCATTGACGTTCGATTCGTTGATCGTGCCTTGTCCGCGGAGGTCTTTGAAGACCGCCTGCAATTTATCGCCGAGCTGGGAAAACATGGTGGGCCGGGAGGGTAGCAGCGAAGTGGCTCGGTGCCAGCAGGACGGCGGTCATCGACCCGAAGCGGTGACGTACCTCACCCTTGCGGCGGCCCACATTCCGGCGAACGCTTCCCCCTCACCCGGGTTCCATGCGGCCGGGCGAGCCTTCCGGCGTCCAGCGGCTCGTTTTGCGCGTGAAGTCCGGCGGGCAACGAAACCCTTCACCCGACCCCCATGCACGCCAACGCCGAACTCCTCACGCGCCTCTATTCGGCCTTCAAGAAGCTCGACTACGTCACGATGCGCGCCTGCTACCAGCCGGACGCCACGTTTTCCGATGCGGTCTTCACCGACCTGCGGGGTCCGCAGGTGACGGGAATGTGGGAAATGCTTTGTAAGGCGGCGAAAGACTTCGACCTCACTTTCCGCGACGTCTCGGCGGACGACACCCACGGCTCGGCCCATTGGGAGCCGACCTACACGTTTTCCCGGACCGGCCGGCGTGTGCACAATGTGATCGACGCGAAGTTTACGTTTCGCGATGGGCTGATTCAGACGCATCGCGACGATTTCAGCCTGCGGCTCTGGATGGGCATGGCGCTGGGGACGAAAGGGAAATTCCTCGGCTGGATTCCGCAGGCCCGGGACAAGGTCCGGGCGACGGCGCGGGCCGGCCTCGATAAATTCCTGACGGAAAAACGGGAATGAATCGCGCAATTCTCGCTCCCACCCATGCGCGCAGGCGCGTGAAATCTCTTGTGGACCGGATGCATCCGCGATTAAACCCATAGCGTATAACGCCGGAACATGCCGTACCTGCCCATCGCTCCCCACTTACCCACCGCCTCCGTGGCGCCGTGGACCCGGGGCGCGCTGCTGGTCTTTGCGAGCCCACTGGCGCTCGACCTGCGTCGGCGCCGCTTTGGGAGGCAAATGGCGCCGCTGTTGCGCGGACCTTCGTCGGTCGCCGCGGCGGCGGCCTCGCAAGGTTTCGATGTTCATATCTTCTCAGATGGACCGCGGTTGCGAAACGAAGGTGGGAACACCCACTGGCATGCCCAATTAGGCCGGACTTTTGGCGAGAAGTTCGAGCAGGCGATCGCAGATTTGGCGGGGCAGGGCTACAGCCACGTCGTCGTGGTGGGGCGAGATTGCCCGGAGCTCGGGTCGGAGGACGTCTCGGCCGCTTTTGCCGCGCTCCACGAAGGACGGCGCCTGGTGCTAGGGCCGGATCAGGCGGGCGGCTGCTATCTCATAGGTCTGGCGACCGCACAGCGGTACCTGCTGGCCGGAGTGCCATGGTGCTGCGGGCGTGATTTTGCGGCGCTTTCGGCGCGGGTGGGGGAGACGGAGTGCAGTGTGCTCCCGACGAAGCACGATCTCGATAGCGTCGCCGATTTGCGCGCGTTCGCTTTGACGCGCGGATCGCTCTCGGCACTGGCGTTCCGCCTCCTCGGCGCCATGCAATCGCTGGCGCAGCGGGCCTGTAATCTGGGCAGTGTTTTCGTCTTCGAGGGCATCCGCGCCCAAATCGAGCGCCGGCAACTGGCGCCGCCGGTCGCCTGACACCTGCGCTTTCTGCGCAGGTGGTACCCTGATCCGCGTTGGCGGATCGGTTTCGAC
>JBBRQH010000020.1:0-82521 GCA_038226705.1 Chthoniobacterales bacterium
GAATGGCCTCGTTCCGATACCTCGATGGTCTACTTATGGACCAGGCCTATGCCAGATTTGGTACCACGCTCCGAAGGTGTCTGGCCAGGGTCGCGCGTGAAATTCCAAGCAGCTTCGCCGTCCTCCTTTGGTTGCGATTCGATTGCTCATAAACGAAACGCACATGGCGTTGGACAGCCCCGGCCAGGGATAAATCCATTCCAGAAACATCGGAATGGTGATTGGCCGAGGAAGCGATGGCCGGCACAGAAGAGTCGGGCAAAATCACCGGCGTGGTCTCGAGATCAGGAGGAAAAACCACATGCTGCGGGAGGATCACTGAGCCATCGCAGAAGAGCGTCATTGTCCTGACGGTGTGGCTGAGCTCGCGCAGATTTCCTCGTCACGGATGGCGCACCAGTTTCTCCATCGCTTCGGGATGGATCGCCGTGATATTCTTGCCCTCCTGTTGGCCAGCTGCTTTCAACTCGGCTGCGATCAAGGGCTGCAGCTCTTCGATCCGCTCGCGCAGGGGAGGAATGAGCAACGTGAGGCCATTCAGCCGATGAAAAAGATCCTCGCGGAATTTGCCTTGCCGGACCCGTTCACGGAGCGAGCAATTGGACGCGCAAATAATGCGAGCATGGCAGGTCAGCATTCGTTCCGACCCGAGTCGCTCAAATTCGCCGTATTCGAGGACGCGCAGGATTTTGACCTGGGCGAGCGTGCTCATCTCGGAAATTTCGTCGAGGAAGATTGTGCCGCCATCGGCCAGCTCGAATTTTCCCTTCAAGGTCTGCTGCGCGCCGGTAAAAGCGCCCCGTTCATGCCCAAAGAGCTGGCTTTCCAGCAGCGTATCGCTCATGGCCGAAGCGTTGAAAGAGATGAACGGTCCGGCGGCGCGCGTCGACGAATTATGAATGGCGTGGGCCAGCAGCGTCTTGCCCGTGCCGGTTTCACCGAGAAGAACCACGGGCACTTCCGATTTGGCGGCGAGCTCCGCCAGCTGAAGGCAACGAGCCATCGCTTCGTTGCTGGTCGCGATGTCCTCGACTTTTAACTTGGATAACGGCTCTTGCATTAAGCCGAATCTACTGGCTCAGATTTTCGCGCAACTGGTGGATGGGCTCGAGCACATACTCGATGGGAGTCCGCGTGCCCACCACGATATGAGCGTCGCCCCGCATGCCTACGCGCAGGGGTAAACTCGCCCCGCCGGAACGAGTAATCGCCGCCTTGTCGAGCGAGGCCAGCGCCACAAAATGCGGACCGTCGCTGGCCGTGACGGCGGATGGACTAATCCAGTCGAGCGTTCCGTTGACCGCTCCGTAACGCTGATAGGGAAACGCTTCGAAAAAGTACCTGACCTTTTGCGAAACGGCCAGTTTCGGAAGACCGGGCTCATTCAGAATCAAGCGCGCCCGTGGTTTCGTATTCATCGGCGATAATTGGCAGAGCACGGCCCCTTGTTGAACAAAGCTGCCGACCGTGTGTTGTTCCATCGAAGTGATCACGCCGTCGTAAGGGCTGCGAATCGTGAGCAGATTGTCCTTCGTATTCTCCAAATCGCCTTTGATCGCGGCCAGGCGTGTCTTCAGATTCTCAATCTCACTCACCTGTTCGCCTCGCAGCCGGGCGTGTTCCGTTTCGACCCGATGTAAATCCAGCGTCACTTGCTGCAGAGTCCGTTGCGCCACGCTGAAGTCCTTTTCTGATCCGGCCAGCTCCAGCCTCAACTTGATGAACTCGACCTGCGATTCACCGCCCTGTTTGGCCAGCTTCTCCATCCGATTCACCAGGTCCCGGCTGGTGCGCGTGTGATTCTCCCGAAAACCCACTTCGCTTTTGGCCTGTTCGATCTCGGCTTTCTTAATCTCCAGCTGAGCCGCGTAGGCCGCGTCGAACTGCCGCAGTCCCTCTTCTTTGCTCAGCAGATCCTGACCCATGGTGCGATTCTGTGTGCCCCAGCCGCGTATTTCGTCGGAGCGCAAAACAAAAAGTTCCGCGCCCTTCTTGATTGGATCGCCTTCTCTCACCGACGCGGTAGTGATCACACCCTGGCGAGGTGACTGGATGGAATCGGCCTCAGTTGCCGGAACGAGCACAAACGGGCAGCGCACAGTTTCGGGCAGCTTCATGACGATGGACAGGATAAAAGCGAACACCATGAAGCCGAGCAGCAGCCAGACCGTCCAGCGCACGATCCAGGGTGGGGGATCCTGCGGCAGCATCTCCGACTCGACGTCCAATGAACCGCGCTGGCCTGGTTGTGTGTTCATCCGATGCTCAAATTCCCATCTGCTGACTCGACAAATAATAGTAAAGCCCGCGCTGCTCGATCAGTTCATCATGGGACCCTACTTCGGCCACGCTGCCTTTTTCGAGCACAACGATGGCGTGCGCTTCGCGCACCGTGCTGAGTCGATGCGCAATCACAATCGTGGTGCGACCGCTCATCAAACGCCCAAGATTTTCCTGAATGGCCCGTTCTGACTCCGTATCGAGCGCACTGGTCGCTTCATCGAAGATCAAGATGGGAGGGTTGTTGTAGATGGCGCGCGCGATCGCGATGCGCTGTTTCTGGCCGCCCGATAACGACAGTCCGGACTCGCCGATTTTCGTTTCATAGCCTAACGGCAAGCGCATGATGAACTCGTGCGAAGCAGCGGCCTGGGCGGCGGACAAAACGCGGTCGAGATCGGGCTCGGGATCTCCGAAAGCAATGTTGCGCGCGATCGTCTCGTTAAACATGTGATTTTCCTGCAGCACCATCCCAATGTGCCGTCGCACATCGCGGTAGTTCAGCGCTTTCAGGTCGACATTATCGAACATGATCGTGCCTTCCGTCGGTTCGAGCAGTCCGGCGATGAGTTTGATCAGGGTCGTCTTTCCGCAACCGCTGCGACCCACGAAGGCCACCATTTTTCCAGGCGCCAGATCGAGATTGATGTTGTTCAGGATATTGGGTGACTCGGGCCCACCGTATTTGAAACTGACGCCGCGCAATTCGATGCGGCCTTCCAGGCTGTGCACCGGGACGAGGTGCGAACGGTCGTGACCTTGTTCCGGTTCCTGCTCGAAGATGTCGTTCAAGCGATTCAGCAAAACCGAAGCGAGCTGCATGTTGTCCCACACGCCGAGCGTGCGCAGGATACCGCCATAGGCCATGGCGGTGAGCGAACTGAAGGCCACGAATCCGCCCACGCTGAGGGTGCCATGGATGACCTGGGTCGCGCCGACCCACAGAAAGATCGCGGTCGACAGCATGCCGATCGTGTTCAGGACACTGTCGTAAGACATGACAATAAAGCTCGATTTGAAAAGCTTCTTCGAGACGGAGAGAAACTCGTTCAGCATGGCATCGCGGAAGGCGGTCTCCGCCGAAGCGGCTTTGACCGCTTCGATTCCTTTGATCGCATCGATTTGGTGTGAACTATATTTGCCCTGGCTCTCTTCCACGCCGGCGAAAAGTGGCCGCAGGACTTTGAATGAAAAAACCATGAGCGCCGCATAGAGTGGCGTTGTCCCCAAAAAGGCCAGCGTCAGGAATGGGCTGTAGATCATCATCAGGCAGAGCGACCCCACCAGATAGACCATGGCGAGCAACGCGCCGATTCCCTGGCCCACCGCGAATTGGCGAACCTGGCGCGCTCCGTCGAGGCGCCTTTGGATATCGCCGGTGCGGCGGCTCGTGAAATAGGTCATCGGCAACGAGAGCAGCTTGCGGCTGAGAAAATCGAGGATCGACGTGTCCAGTCGCACCGCCGCGAAGGCGAGCAGGTATTCCTGCGCCAATGTAGAAAGCTGCACGAAAACGATGGCGGCGAACATGCCGAGCAAAATCGTTTTCAATAAGCCCAGATCGTTTTCCACAATCACGCGGTCGACCACCATCTGGGTAAAGACCGGGAACATCAGTTGCAGCACGCTCACCGCCACGGACAGGCCGACAACTTGAAAGAGGATCACTTTGAACTTGGCCAGGAACGGAACGATCCAGGCCATGGCCGGTTTGCTCTCTGGCGCGTTTTCGAACGCCGTCGTGTAATCGAACAAGGCGGTGTAGCCCGTCCACTTGGCTTCAAATTCGCGCCGCGGGATTTTTCGCAGCCCCATGGCCGGATCGGCCACGCGCACGAAATCCGGCTGAACATCGTAAAGCACAATCCAGTGATTGCCTTCCCAATGCACGATGGCCGGTACCGGCATGAGCGAGAGATTGCGCAATGAAACCTTGAGCGCGCGCGCGGCCAGACCCAGTTCGTTCGCGGCCCGGCAGAGCGCCTTCAAACTCGTCCCGTCCGTGGCGGTGTGACAAAGCTGCCGGATGCGCGACAGGCTGACCTTTCGGCCAAAATGGCGGCAAATCATTCCAAGACTGGCCGCGCCGCAATCCATCTCATCGATTTGCTCGATGTGATCGATCTTCTTGACGCGCCCGGCCCGCTTTTTGAACAGCCCTTCTTCATCGACGAAAGGATCCTCACCATCTTCGTTAGCCGGCTTCTCCCCATCGAGTGCCACCTTGTCGTGAACCTGCGATTCGGCCGGCAACATCTCGGTCGTGAAATCGAGCGGGATGCGCGCTTCTGTTTTGGCCTGATAAACGGCCAGGCGCTCGCTTAACAGTTTCTCGAATTCCGGGAATCGCCCGCGCAGATCAAGAACTGCCTTGGGGTTGAGAGCCAGTAACTGGCAATCGGTGAATGCTTCGACCGAAGCCGCGCGCGGCGAGCCATTCAGAATGGAGAGCTCACCGAAAAAATCACCCTCGCGATAAAAAGCCAGGTTCCTTTCCTTACCATTGACCCCGGCAAAGGCGCGGGCGCGACCCTTCTCGATCACAAACATGGGCCCGGCTTCGTCGCCCTGCCGAATAATCAAATTGCCCTTGGTCACGCCGATCGGTTCCAGCTTGTCGATCACGCTGCGCAACGCGATCGCAGGCAGGCGCCCGAAATTGCTGAACTGGTAAAGGAAGCTTTGCAAAGCCCGACTGCGGCCTGTCATCTCGACGTAACGCTTCAAATCCGGCACCTGTTCGATCAGTTGCAGAAAGTCTTTTCGATCAATCCGCAAAACGTCCACCGCCGTGCTGCATCGGACAGTCGCGCTGCGCATCCCGCCGTCGGCCAGCGCGGCTTCGCCGAAACTGTCTCCCGGTTTGAGTGCGCCCAGCGGAATTTCCTCGCCGTCCGCTTTGACTTTCAGCGCGCGGGCGCGCCCATGGGTCAGAAGATAAAACGAATCGGCCGGATCATCCTGCCGAACGATCACGTCGCCAAATTCAAAATGCTCTTCCTGGAGGAGCGGCTCAAGCGCGGCAAAATGCTCTTCCGAAAGGAACTTGAAGGCGGCCGAGCGCCGCATGATTTCGAGATCGGGCGCTTTCATTCCTGAACACTGCTTCCATGCAGGCGCGGTTCGATGTGTCGGGCCGACAGTTCCGAGAAATGGCGGTAGAGGAGAATATTATCGATGCGCTCGTGCAGGCTCGGATCGTCTACTTTGGGCTCGGTTTTACTGGTGATTCGGTACAACTCAAAACCGTCGCCCCGGGTCAGCGGTTCCAGCACGTCTCCCACCGTGACGCTCAGGAATTTCTGCTGTAGATCGTCCGGAATATCCTCCTGTAAAAACGACAGGAGTTTATACGGATACCGGCCTTCGGTCGCAACTTCCTCCATAGACATCCCATCTTCCTTCACGCAAAAGAGCGCTTCCTGTGCAGCATCGCGCGATTCCAACTCGATCACTTCAGTCTCGAAACGGGTGAGCGGCAACCGGAGGAGCGTCATCTCGCGCTGGCGCGCCTGCGGAGTCAGGAGAGAGTCGCGCCGGCGGCGATATTCCGACTCCATGCGCAGCATTTGCTCGAACCAGGGAGTGTCCCGCCCCAGTTTTTGCAGCCAGTCTGATAGCTGGTCTTTGGTCAAACCACTGTGTTCCAGGAAACAGCTGCGTTCGGCTTCGATGCTCTCGGCCTGCACTTCGTCATTAGCCGTGGCTGCGGACGCAGCCATGCGCCAGTTCAGGTCTATCGTGATACGGTCGAGGTCACCCGATAAAATGATTTCCGCGGCGAAAAGCTGCCTCAGTTCATCTGGCGCGGAAAGATAACCGATTTCCTCGGCCGTCACTTCTTCCCCCAGGGCATTCAGGCAGGTTTGCCGCGCAAAATAGCCACCGAAATCATCCAGGGTAAGACCCCGCATGGCCAACCACTGCTCGGTCTCCTCTGCCGTGATCAGATCATGGTCGTAGCGAAATTTCTCGGCGGCGTCGTCGATCGCATCCTCATCCAGCTCCATCTCCGCGGAGTCCGCCTGTTTTTCGGCCGCAACACGTCGCAGGAACGGCTGCCACAAGTCGTCCAACTGACCACGGAAAAGTGCCGCCTCAATCGCATCACGTGCCGTAAACTCCTGTCCCCCGCACGCGCACACGACCAGGTCATCGTGCGACACTGACTCAGTATTCGCCATTAAAAGGGCGTTTGTAGCGGGATTCGCGAAAGAAGTCGAGTCCATCGTTAACGCCATCAAATCGTCGTTTCTCAGTAAGGGCGAGCTTCATCGAGCCGGCCCGTAAGCTTTATTCGTCCGATGGACGGCGGCCCCAGCTAGGAAAGGGATCATCCGCGGCCTTGGCTAACGGCGGAAGGCGTCCTCGAATCGTTTTTTGTTTTTCTCATTGCGCGGAAGCAGATGGAGAGGCATATATGTTCATATGAACATTCACCGCATACGCGCTGCCTTCCTCAGACGCCGGGTTCGCCGGGCTAAACCCACCCAACTTGAACTCAACCTATGGCCGAAGAGCCGCCGTTAGACAGACTTAAGTCGGTCTTTGATCTGATCCGCGAACGCGCCAACTACGCGCTTAAGGTCATCGCGGAGTTCGAGGAGGTGAAATCGCTGCGCTGGCGCTGCCTCGTGTGCGGTCACGTCAAAGGCTTTACCCGCCGCGTTCCTGTGGAAGTCGCGTTTCCCTGCCCCAAGTGCCAGGGCTCAGATTTTATTAGAGACTGAAATGACCGCGGGACAGCCACTGTCAGGTAGGGACGTCTCTCCGAGACGTCCCTGCTTGGGTTCGGTCGCCTGTGCGTCGACGTCCGACAGTGACTTCAGGTTGGCCGCCTCTTTCGCCTGCAGTAACCTTGCATCAGCCATTAGATTTCGACGACAAGGGAGATAGGGACGTCGACTGCAACGCCGGGAGAGAAATCTCCCGGCGTTTCTCTTTATAGCACGGACGTCGCGCTGCAGCGTCCGCCCTCCCTGAATCGCTTGACCGGTTGCTATTCTGGAATTCCTGGTGCAGACCGCTAACTGCAAATGCACGCTCTTTTCAGAAAAAGATCCACGCGGGTTCTTCTGCTCACACTCTGCGCTGTTTTCGGATTGTTTTTGGTCAGGAGTTACAACGGCGCCGTGCAGCAAAACGGCACCCGCGCTGTGGCTGCCCTGTTCGGTCACGCTATTTACGAGATTCAACAGGCCCCTCCCGGCATCCAGAGAGTCGAAATTTTTCTCGGACGACTCAAAGCGATCGATTCGAGGAAGAGTCCCCCGGAAGTGCAACAGGCGCTTCGCAATTACATCGCCGCAATCGAACCCTCCCTCCAGGCGGCCCGGACCGGTCAAAGTATCGTGCCCTACGACCATGCTATTGCTCAAGCCAAACAGCGACTGGTAGATGTCGTCCGCGACAACGAATAGTCGGAAAGCTGGCCCGGGAGGTTCGCGTTTGACGGCCGCGGCCCCAGATTTTCGATTTCACGAAATCGACACACGATCGCAACCAAATCGCCATGCGAAGGGTTCAACCTTTACTCCATGGATATAGACGCTCTGCACTCGACCCTCCTTTCGATCACCCTCGTTTCGGATAAACTTCGCTCCACCCGCGAGAATCTTTGCGTCATGACCGATGTCCGGTCGGATGTAGCGGAATCCCTCGCGCATGCGGAAAGCGATTTGCGCGTGGCCAAGGCAACCCTGGCGGGCGAGCTCGGATTCAATTTGTGTCCGCGCTGCTGGCCACCGGAAATCGTCACGACCGATCGAGATGGTCGAGTGAATTGTCCCGCCTGCGGCCAGATTTCTTACGATCGAGCGGCCTGATTTCGGACGGCGGTCTCGCGACCCGGGCAGGGGCGATTGACCCCAATCGCCTGAGGCGGTTGAGCAACGCCTTCATCCGATTTCCGGTTCACTTCACCAGCGTGATTTTCCAGAAGTCATCCGATAGGTTCGCGTCGAGCAGATACGCGTACGGCATCGTGAAGTAACCTTTCGTTCCCCAGGCATTTCCCCACGAATTGCGCATGCGAAACCGGCTGAGCTTGTCGTTGTAGCCCACCACCATGACAGCATGGCCGCCGAGGACATGCTCGCGCTGCGCCGGCATCGGGATAATGCCCGTCCTCGCTGACTCTTCGCTCTCGAAGCTTTCGTAAACGGTAAATCCGATGACAAAAGGATAGCCTGAGGCGAGGCAGCCTTTCATTTGCGAAAGATTGCGCCGCACCCGCTGATATTGCACGGCGGTATGCTTGAGCGCTTCCTTGTAGCAAGGCGCTGACGGTTTCTTCGCCAGATGTGCATTGGGCGGGAAAGGCGCCGGATCGTAGGGCCACATTTTCTCTGGGCAAACACCCTGCTTGCCCACGCTCTTTATTCCATCCCTGATCATGGCGCCGGCATCCTCCTTGATCGTGTTCTCCATCACGCGCTCGTTGTAGTAGATGAACAGACGCGATGGCACGAAGGCGTTGCGCATCTTCTGTTTCATCTGGTCGAACTGGATGGTCCCTCCGATCGCATTGGCCGTGCAGCTGCCGATCTCGCCTTGGTCGTAAACAGCAGGGCACTTATTCGTTAGGTCGATTTTGGCCGGTAACTTGGACAGAATCGAGGGAGCGGCCGCAAAAACGTAATCCCGATGATCGGGCAGATCGGGAATCCAACCGTAACGAGCAACTTTACGAGGCATACACGGTTCCGATGCACAAGTTATGCCAGAATGTAGCGCGCATGACCAAACATCCTTGTTGTCCGACGGATCGGCTCGCTATGCTTTCTGTCAATGCTTCGCCCCATTGCTGCGCTCGCCTTCCTCCTCTTCGGATTCTGTTCCTGCCTGGTGGCAGAGGAAGAAGACGCAACCGAAGAACGCGATTCTTCGGCCGGCCTGCCCAAAGAGTACGCTTCCAAATACCTGATCGCCTCGAGCACCCTCTCACCGGACAAGGGCATGGCTGTCATCTATCCGAAGGAAGACGATGAAAAAGGCAAGGATTTCCTCGTCGCGCTAAAGCCATTCAAAATTCTCGCGACCCTGGAGACCAATTCGCCCTACTTCGCCCATCAGAGTCACGGCGGCATCAATGCCGAATGGTCGCCCGACAATTCGATCGCGCTCATCACGCTCGATAGTAAATGGGGGCCAGGCGATGTCCTGCTCTACGAGATTCGTGATGGTAAACTGGCGCGCTTCACGAACCTGCTGGGCAAGATCCACGAGCTGCTCAAACCGGACTATCAGAAAGTGAAACCCGAACCGTATAATGATGAGATCGATTTCATCTTCGACGATGACATGACTGGGGGTGGGGAAGGGGGCTCCAGGCAATGTGTTCTCGATGGGAGCGAGCGGGTCAAGATTCAGGCCGCCGCGACGACCGATCCGAAACACATCGGCGGGATCAAGGCGTGGGACGCGAAGTTCGAGGGCGTTTGGGACATCGCCCAGGCCAAATTCACATCCGAGAAAGTGACAAGAATATTTGGCGGAGTCCGCAAAGACGACTGAGGAACCGGGCCCAGACCCATGCGCTACTTGAAAAGCGGACTGGCGGGAATTCTTGTGATCGCCGCCGCGTTGCTCGCCGCCGGCGAGTACTCATTGATCAGGGGCCTTCCCGGGCCAGATTCAGCGACAAGGTCAGCGGCTGGGTGGGAGCCGCATGTTTCTGCTCTCTTGCTGGTCGCCTTCTGCATATGCGCCGCGTATCTGCTCGTTCGCAAGAAAACGGATCCCACTGCGGGAATTTATTGTCCAAACTGCCGGGCCGCGCAGGGGTTCGCGCTTGAGCCATCTCATGGCGAGCCCTTGGTAAGTCGCGGGGTCATGCACGCCGGTGGGATTCTTTTGGCGCTGCTTTACTATGGCGGCAAACAAAAGCGCTTTCGCTGCGGGAGCTGCCACCAGTTGTTTCATTCTCATACTCGCGGCACGCGAGGGTATTTTTTACTAACCTTGATTTTCGTAGCCATGATCCTTGTCCACCTCGTAGCGGATCTGCTTGAGATGTTCCAAACTTAGAGACCGATGACATTTAGAAAATTTGAAGGTCCATTCTCCGATGTCCGACTTCTCGGATGCCGTAATTTATTCCTGAGCGATCGATTGATTCTCGATGTGGGCGAGTATCAGGAGAGTAATCCCGAGACGGTTGAGATTGATGGAGAAAAGGTGGAAAGCCACGTCGTCGGCCTAACGGAAACGTCCCGACTATGGCGATTCACTTTTGAGCGACCCTTCGTGCTGAGAACGCGCGACCGGGATATCCACGAGCAGGAGCCGGTGTCCCTCGAACTACCGGGCAAGTGTTCATACAGCGAGGATTCCGATTGGCTGCGCTCGTTTGAGACCGATCCCAACGTGCGCAGCTTTATCCCCACGCACTACATCTTCGAGTTAGTCGAGTATACCGTCGAAATCATCGGAGATGATTCGCCCGCGGTGGAAGAGATCGCTAATGAGTTGGGTGATGTCCGCGGCGATGATTAGGGCCGCCCCGACACTCCACTTTCCCAAGCCTATCTTTGAATATCAAGCCAAGCCAACATGTCTGATCTTTCACCATGTACAAGAATTTTATCAGCGCCGCCGCCGTCCTCCTGTCTTTTTGCCTCTGCCAGGCCGAGAATAACCCTACGAAAACGTCGCAGTCAGAGACAGGCATTGAAGGAGCTATCCTGATGAGTCCGGCGCATGGAGGGCCCATCCGGGAAGGCATGTCGGACTCAAAACCTTTGGCCCGCGCGAAGTTCGTCGTGGGAAGGGCGGGGGAAACAAAGCCGGTTGCATCCTTCGTCACCGATGAAAAAGGAAACTTCCGAGTCTCGTTGCCGCCGGGTCATTACAGCGTCACGAGGGAAGGCGGCAAACGGGGAATCGGAAGCTTTGGTCCGTTCGACGTGGAAGTCGGAGCCGGGAAAATAACGTCCGTGCAATGGCACTGTGATAGTGGAATGCGGTAGAGAGGACAGAGGACTCCAGTTCTGCCGCGTCTAACGCTAAGACGGAAAGGCTATTTGCTCTTGGCCCGCACAATCACGGCCGCGATATCGGAAACGTCCACCAGTCCGTCGAAATATTCCAAGTCGGTCAGCTGGGTCAGGTGAACGAGTTTTTCACCGACCTTGTCGACCTTGCCACCGATCTTTTCGCCCGATTTCATGCGGAGTTCGACCGTTTGACCTGCGCTGCGCTGCAGGATGCTCAGAATGGTGTCACCCGGTTGGAGTTCAATTTTATTCTGAGCGGAGAGGGTTCCGAAGCTTGCGGTAAGGAGAAGTGCGGAAAGAAAAAGCAACCGTTTCATCATGGAGCTTTTCTGCACGAGGGGAGGGGCGTTGGCGACACTTTTTTAGCCTGAAGATCTGATCGACCCTTGTGAAAGACATCCGCCTTGGCAGAAGTTACATCGCGACAGTTTACGCTCTACGCGCGCACTACGAGCGTAGACTGGAGGCAAGGGGATTATCCAACGCTGCGCGTTGGCTCTGGATAATGAGCTTCGCTTTTAACCCTCGCGGCCAAACCGCCCCACCAGTCAAACCCCCAAGGGGGTTCGCATCCCGGTTGCGGGTAATAAGGGCTTTCAGTTTTTCAGCGTTTCCGCTTTCATTTGGAGGCAAGGGGATTCGAACCCCTGACATCCAGCTTGCAAAGCTGGCGCTCTACCAACTGAGCTATGCCCCCGCAAAATGGAAGATGGAATGGTAATTGGAAGATCGAGAAATGCAATGCGCGGAGGAGGCTGGTGCATTACTCCAAGACTTCCGGATTGGCGGCTCGTTTCTCCCGAATCTGTGAAAATCCGTGTTCATCTGCGGCTAGTTTGATTGGGCTGGCCGCGGAGCGATTACGATTACGACCATGAGCGCGTGATTGGCCGGTGATCCCCATCGAGTAACCCTGTTCATCCTGTCAGGTTTTTCTCCGAGATCCAGAGAACACCGAGTATAGAAAAAATGCCGGATAGAGATGTTATATCGCCATCCGGCATTTATCGATGTCTGCAGCAAAGACTGAATTGTGCGCTACCGTTTCGAGTTTCTCTAAGCCCTGGTTTCTTTCGATTCCAAGGTCTTCACGGCATGTCTGAAATCCCGAAAGACTTCAGGGTTAGCCGTCGACCTATTCAAACCACTCTCTGGGGAGCGAACTCCCTGGAGGTGATTGAATATCTCCTTAGAAAGGAGGTGATCCAGCCGCAGGTTCCCCTACGGCTACCTTGTTACGACTTCATCCCAGTTACTGCTCATAGCGTAGGCGGCTGCTTCCCTTGCGGGTTGGCGCGCCGACTTCGGCTACAAGCAACTTCCATGATGTGACGGGCGGTGTGTACAAGGCCCGGGAACGTATTCACGCCGTCGTAGCTGATACGGCATTACTAGCGATTCCAGCTTCATGGAGTCGAGTTGCAGACTCCAATCCGAACTGAGCCCAGTTTTGATAGATTTCCTCCACCTTGCGGTCTCGGATCGTTCTGTACTGGGCATTGTAGTACGTGTGCAGCCCTGGCCGTAAGGGCCATACTGACTTGACGTCATCCCCACCTTCCTCCCCGTTTCACAGGGCAGTCTGAACAGAGTGCTTCCCAATAAAGGGAGTGGCAACAGTTCACAGGGGTTGCGCTCGTTGCGGGACTTAACCCAACATCTCACGACACGAGCTGACGACAGCCATGCAGCACCTGTGCAAATTGTTCCTTTCGGAACTCGCTGGCTTTCACCAACTTAGAGATGCATGTCAAGGCCAGGTAAGGTTCTTCGCGTTGCATCGAATTAAGCCACATACTCCACCGCTTGTGCGGGCCCCCGTCAATTTCTTTGAGTTTTAATCTTGCGACCGTACTCCCCAGGCGGCACGTTTAACGCGTTAGCTCCGGCGCAGAAGGGGTCGAATCCCCCCACACCAAACGTGCACCGTTTACTGCCAGGACTACCGGGGTATCTAATCCCGTTTGCTCCCCTGGCCTTCGTGCCTCAGTGTCAGGAACTGTCCAGAGACCCGCCTTCGCCACTGGTCTTCCTTACGATATCTACGCATTTCACTGCTACACCGTAAATTCCAGTCTCCTCTCCAGTCCTCAAGCACCGCAGTATCGAATGCAGTTTCGGAGTTAAGCTCCGAAATTTCACACCCGACTTACGGCGCCACCTACGCACCCTTTACGCCCAATGAATCCGAACAACGCTTGAGACCTCTGTATTACCGCGGCTGCTGGCACAGAGTTAGCCGTCTCTTCCTCTTCTGGTACTATCAATGCACCGGCAGTTAACCAGTGCAACTTGTTCCCAAATGACAGGAGTTTACAATCCGAAGACCTTCATCCTCCACGCGGCGTCGCTCCTTCAGGGTTTCCCCCATTGAGAAAAATTCTCGACTGCTGCCACCCGTAGGTGTCTGGACCGTGTCTCAGTTCCAGTGTGGCTGGTCGTCCTCTCAGACCAGCTACCCGTCATAGCCTTGGTGAGCCGTTACCTCACCAACAAGCTGATAGGCCGCAGGCCCATCCAAAAGCGCCAGGTTGCCCCGGCTTTAGCAAAATGCCACATGCGGTATTAATTCACCTTTCGGTGAGCTATCCCCCACTTTCGGGCAGGTACCCACGTGTTACGCACCCTTGCGCCACTGAGCCTTGTATTGCTACAAAACTCCGTGCGACTTGCATGTCTTATCCACGCCGCCAGCGTTCGTTCTGAGCCAGAATCAAACTCTCCGTAAAGAATTTGAAGCTCTATGCTTCATTAAAAAACTGACAATTACTGACTAAATTGACGGACGAATCCGTTGGGTTATTTCTCGATGACCTCGTCGCACCAGGACGTTTCCGCTACTTGGTGCCCCGCGGCTTGCGGGACCGAGAGTGTACGCAGAATCTCCAGACCGTCAAAAAATATCTCGTTGGCGATGCGCTGGTTACGCTGTAAGTAATTGCGTACCAGTGGGATGGCGGTGTGAAAAATTTGACGTTTTTGCGGCGCGGCTGCGTGAATTGCTCGTTATTTCGCCACGATTTGAGGGATATTTTGGCTCTTTTTTTGACAAACCGGGGCTTTTCCACCCGTCACAGCGGCCGAATCCCGGTCCTCCCGGGCGCTTTCGCCGGCATCCGGTCTTTCCGGGTTGAATTTCGAGCGGTTGCCGCCATACGGATTGCGAAGGCATAGCTTATGAATCCATCGGAATTACTTCTCACCATCGGTAAAACCTCGGCGGGTACGCCCGTTGAACTCCGCGTGGGCATGGCAAATCGGCACGGACTGATTGCGGGCGCAACCGGGACGGGCAAATCGGTCACGCTCCAGACCCTGGCCCAAGGCTTCTCGAACTTGGGCGTGCCGGTCTTCACCGCGGACGTCAAAGGCGATCTGGCAGGTCTATCGCAGTCCGGCGACCCCGCCAACGAGCGGGTAAAGGCGCGATTTGCCGAACTCGGCATGGCCGATTCCTTCGAGCCCGCGGCCTGCCCTACGACTTTCTATGACCTATACGGGAAACGGGGGCATCCCATCCGCACGACCATTTCGGAGATGGGGCCGCTGATGCTCGGCCGCCTGCTCGATCTGCCGGACATCCAGCAGGGTGTTCTGGAACTCGTCTTTCGCGTGGCTGATGACCACGGGCTCTTGCTGCTCGACATGAAGGACTTGCGTTCGCTGATGACGGCGGTTGCGGAGAACGCTGCCGCGCTGACCACAACTTACGGCAACGTCTCAAAAACCACCGTCGGTGCGATCCAGCGCAAGCTCGCCTCACTTCAAGATGCCGGGGGCGACGTGTTTTTCGGAGAGCCGGCCGTCGCCATCCCGGATTTCCTTCGCGTTGATGACAAAGGACGCGGGATTGTCAGCGTTCTGGATGCCACCAAGTTGCTGGGCGACGCGCGCTTGTATTCCACCTTCCTGCTGTGGCTGCTGTCCGAGCTGTTCTCCACCCTGGAAGAAGTGGGCGACCTGAAAAAGCCACGACTCGTCTTCTTTTTCGATGAAGCGCATCTCCTGTTCAAGGATGCACCCAAGAGCCTTGTCGACAAAATCGAGCAGGTCGTGCGTCTCATCCGCTCCAAGGGCGTCGGCGTGTATTTTGTCACGCAGAGTCCGCTCGATATCCCCGAAACGGTGTTGGGCCAGTTGGGCCACCGGGTGCAACACGCTTTGCGAGCGTTCACTCCGCGCGACCAAGCTGCGGTGCGCACAGCGGCGCAAACGTTTCGGCAAAATCCGGCTTTGAAGACCGACGAGGTCATCATGGAACTGGCAGTCGGCGAAGCGCTCGTCTCGATCTTGGATTCGCAGGGACGGCCCACTCAGGTGGAACGCACGCTCTGCGTTCCCCCGTGCTCGCGGATCGGGGCGATCACCGATGCGGAGAGAACCAAATGTGTCGAATCCTCCCCGCTTTACGGCAAGTACGAGGATGCCGTCGACCGCGAGTCCGCTTACGAGGTGCTGCAGAAGCGCCAGGGGCAGCTCGAGCTAAATCCACCGGGTTCGAAAGGTGCGGCCCCCGCCTCGGAAGCGACCCCTGCTCCGGGAACCCCCGCGCAGCCGGAGGGGCCGGGCATGATGGAAAAGATGGGCAGCGTCCTGTCCGGAATTTTTGGCGGAGGCGGCGGTAGGCGTCAATCGGCCAGCGAAGCTTTTGCGAAGTCGGTGGCACGTTCGATGGGATCGAAGGTTGGCAACGAGATCGTGCGCGGTGTTCTTGGCGGCATTTTCGGCAAGCGCCGCTAAGATCTTCCGCCATGTCGTCCAACGTCTCCCGCGATGCGCAACGCGCTTTGTGGCTGTTGCTGGCGGTGAATCTTTTCAACTACCTCGACCGCTACATTCTCGCCGCGGTCGAACTTGAGATTCGCTACACGTTCTTCGCGCCGGACGACCTCAATGCCAAAGCCGCCACGGGCTCACTCGCGCTCTGGTTTCTGGGCAGCTACATGATTGCCGCGCCGCTTTGCGGTTGGCTGGCGAACAAGATTTCCCGCTGGTGGCTGATCGGGGCCGCCGTGGGCGTTTGGAGTCTCGCCAGCGGGGCAAGCGGACTGGCCACGACCTTCGTATTTCTGCTGGTCGCGCGCATATTCGTAGGCATCGGTGAGGGCGGCTACGGCCCCATCGCGCCCACGCTCATCTCGGATTATTTCCCTGTAGAGGTTCGAGGTCGTAAAATGTCGCTTTTTTACATGGCGATCCCGGTGGGGAGCGCCCTCGGCTATGCATTCGGCGGTTTCATGTCTTCGAGTTTCGGCTGGCGGGTGCCATTTTATGCGGTGGTCCTGCCCGGGATTTTTCTGGCGTGGCTTTGCACGAGAGAACGCGATCCCCGCGGCGCCCCCGGCCAGATGGCGGCAAATCCGGGTTTCGCGGCGTATCCAGCGCTCCTGCGCATTCGCTCGTACGTCATGAATACGACCGCCATGACGGCGATGACGTTCGCGGTCGGCGGCATTTCGTTTTGGATTCCAAGTTACCTCAAGGAGAGCCGTGGGATCGCTGAGCCCAACACCATGTTTGGCGGCATCACCGTGGTGGCGGGCTTCCTCGCGACGTTTGCAGGCGGTTGGCTCGGCGATCGCCTCCGCGGCCGGGTGCGCGGCTCATATTTCCTCGTGTCCGGCTGCGCCATGCTGCTCGCCGTGCCTTTCGTGGTCGCCATGCTCTACGTGCCCTTTCCGGCCGCTTGGGGATTCATTTTCTTCGCCGTTTTCTTCCTGTTTTTTAACACGGGCCCATCCAATACCGCCCTCGCCAATGTGACCTCTCCAGCGCAGCGCACGGCGGCATTTGCGCTGAATATTCTGTGCATTCACCTGCTTGGCGATGCGGTTTCTCCGCTGGTCTTGGGATATATCGCGGGTCACGCGAACTACAATGCCGCGTTCCTCCTCGTGGCCGCCATGATGACCGTCGGCGCCATCATCTGGATTATCTCCGCGCGCTGGCTCGATGAGGACACGGCGTGCGCAGAACGAATTGGAAGCGCCCCCGGCGAGGTGCAGGTCGGCCGCTGAAACTCTGCGGCGCGGCCGCCTTTCCCACCAATCCAGCGGCACACGACACCGGCGGAAAACCCCGCCGAAATTACCCTCATCAGGGAGCGAGAGTTCAGGGAATAATCGTGACGCGCACCCGAAGAAACCGCGCTGGCGCCCCCGCGCTCTCTGTCACTTGAATAGTGGCGCCGTTGTCCACGGCGGAGACCTGGGTGGTGTTTGCCGCTCCGGCGCCTCCGCGTACGAGGACGCCGCCCGCAGTGACGGAATATTGCGCCCCGGACTGCCAGCCTTGCAGATCAGCGCTGGTCTCCACGTCGATCTGCAGGTCGGGTGCAGTCTTGGAGACTTGGAAGATGATCGCCGCTGCGCCAGTTGCGCTGCTCGGTTCGGGCAGCGCGGAGACTGGCGATGGTGCCACCGGATCCAGCGCGAACGCATATTCGAGCAGATTGGGAATCCCGTCGGCATCGGGATCGGCGGTCGGACCCGAGATGCCCACATTTGCCGCATCCGCCCCAAAATGCGCGACGGTCCAGGCGTCGAGCGGCTCGGGCGCGATGAAAACTTGGGCGCTGCTTGCTGCACCAACGGCATACCCCGAACCCCCGGCGAGGCTGAGTGTGGCCGTCTTGCTCCCTGGGGTGGGATTCGGATTGTCGACGGGAGTGAGTGTGACGTTCACACTCGCGAAGCCGGCCGGGATGGTCGCACCGGTCGCACCGCTGCTCAGCGTGAACTCGACGCCATAGCTGGCGCCGGTGGAGGACATGGTCGTAAAGTTCACGGGGAGGGCGGCAGCGAGAGAGCCGCTCGCGCGTGTAATGGTGTACGTGCCCGAGACCGGGCCAAACTCGGCCGCAGAGGGCTGCGTCGCAGAAACCGTGACCACCGGAATGGCGCTCGCCGCCGCGAGCCAGGCAGAGGCGTTGAGAAAAAGTCGGGCGTGGTCGCCGTTTACCTCGGTCCAGCCGAAGAACAAAGTGTTGCCGGGTGCCCCCGTGCCGTCGTCGCAGGGGGAGCTGTCGCCCACGATCACGAAGCGACCGCTCCCAAACGACCCGTAGGCGCACATTACTTTGTTGTCGACCGGAGCGGCCGTGGACCAAATAACGCCGCGCACGCTGGGGTTGACCGCCGGATGGATCGTGATCGTCGCCCCCGCGGAATACTTCATTTGTGAAACTGTGCCTTCCGGCCCGCGGGTGAGCGGATTGCCCGGCGTTGCGTCTACATCGGAAGTGGTGACTGAAATGCTGTCGAGATTCACGGCCAGGCCGAACGGATCGGCCTGCACGCCGTTCGTCGTGAAGAGGTCGTTCCAAATCTTGGGTGAATCCGCCCCGTCGTTGTTCCGGTCGGATCCATTGTGATCAGAAACCATGAAAAGCGCGCCCCCCGCTTGCACCCAGGACACGATGGCAGTCTTTTCGGCAGTCGTGAAAAGGATGTTCGGTTCGCAGACGACGAACACGTCGTAGTTCGCGAGATCCTGCGGATTTGTGCTGACGCCGAAAGTCAGTGCCGTGCCAACGGGTAGGGACTCCACGCTGTGGCCGCGCTGGACGAGGGCGACGCCCCAAGACGAGAGTGCGCCCACCCAGTAGGTCTCCGGCGTGCTCGCGGTAATTCCGGACGCGGGCGGGGAAGGGAAGCGAGAAATCACGCCGTTCACTTCGGAAATTACCCAATCTGCATTACCGGCGGTCTCGGCCTTGGTGTTATCGAACAAAAAGCGCGCCCCGCGCACGGAGCTGGTGACGACGAAAAACCAGCCCAGCAGGAAGACGATCAATCGGAGTTGCACTGCGCGCATTAGCACGGACCGCGCCTGCCCGACAGGTCCCGAATGCGAACCCCCTGGAACACCAGCCAACCTAAGGCCTGCGCATCGCTTCCAACTCCTCGGATTTGATCACGCGAAAGGCGTATTTGTAACCGCTGTAAATAGCGATCCCGGAGAAGAGCACGTCCATCGGCTTGAAGCCCGCTTTTATGACGTTGACGATCCCCGCGGGCGGAAGGTTCGCGAGCAAGGTTCCGACGCCGACGTGGCGCGCGCGAGAGATGAACTCGAGATAGGAAAAAAAGTTCCCAAATAGACATCCCAGGAGGGAAAGCGCACCACCCATCAAACCGAAGATCGGATCCACGCCGTTGCCGTAGCGGCGAATCGCCAGGCCCGTCAGAAGGCCAACCCCCACGGCCATGAATCCGATTTGAAACTTCGTGATGACTGTCACAAGTATCCAGGCCGCCGCGCCGATCAGCGCCGCGCCGGCACCGGCCGCCAAGCCGCGGAGGAAGTTTTGCTCGCGATGCACGCGCGCGTCGAATTCCGCCAATTTGTCCGGGTCCAAATCATGCGGGCTAAGTGTGTCGGCTTCGGGCATTCGCGGAGGCTATACCGGGCCCTTCCGCGCCGGTCTAGCCGGAACGAATGAGTCAGGCACGGGCGTCCCGCGAGAAGTTCGCTATCGTCGCGCCATGAGTCCTGTCCGGTTGCTGTTTCCTTTTATCCTTTTCTCCACATGCTTCTTCTCCCCGCTGCCAGCGGGCGACGCCGCATTTTCCGCCAACGGCGAGCGCGTCTACTGCCTTGAGAATGGTTCCGCCCACGTCGAGGAGATTGTCCTCGCCAGCGGCAAGCGAACCATGCACGACCTTTCCGCCGGGGTGCCGAAGGATGCCGTCATCCGCGCGATCGTGCGGGGCGGCGATGGCGGCTTGCGGCTCGCGATCGGTGCCGAGCTGCGCCGCTGGGATCCGCCCGTGACCCAACTGGAGACCTTTTGCCGGACACCGGACGGCTCCGAAATCGAAGAGGTCGCCCTCGAACCGAACTCGAATGCGCTGCTGCTCGTGAGCCGCAAAAGTACCTGGCTCAAGCTGCCGCGGCGCGAAGCGCTCGTGCCCGTGTTCGAGCGTCGGCAGCGGGTGGGCGACGCGCCGTTTTTCACCGAAAGTGGCGAACTTTTCTTCTGCGCGGATGGTGATGTCTGGCGGGGCTCGATCGAAGTGCATGACACCGAGGGCGCCCCGGGGGGCACGATTCGAGGGGTGCTCACCGCCGCGCGTCTGGCCCCGCTGGCCGCGAGCGAGACAGATGAAGGCACTCCCTCCGGGGAAGGCGCCCGGGAAGTCGTCGTCGCCGGCGAGCGAATGCTGGTCCACGTCAGCCGCATGGGCGGGTCCGGGTGGGGAGATCTGGTCCGCCTCGCCCGGCCGGAGCGGGTTGGGGCGGTCGATCAGTCGAGCGTGCGCAATACCTGGGAGCTGTTCCGCAAGATGCTCGTCCCGCTGGACACCTGGGAGGCCAACAATGGGATTACTTTCCTTTGTGTCGCGCCGGATCAGCACACCGTCTTCTTCCGCACCGACGAGGGTTCCTGGATTTGGAACAAAGATGCATCCAAGCCGGAGAAGCTTTCACTCAAGGACTGACGGCAACACGGGTCACGCATGTCCAAAGGGACTCGCCGAAATGTGCCCGCGTGCGCGCCGCGAGAGGTTCGCCTTCGGTCGCGTCGCGCAAGACCGCAAACATCGTGGACCCGGAGCCCGACAGCAAAGCGCCTTCCACCTCCGGTTGTGCCCGCAACCAGGTCTTCAGTGCGGCCAGGAAGACATACTTTTCGAAGACAGGCCTCTCCAAATCGTTTTGCAACGTGCCCCAGGAGAGCTCCTGCGGCGTGTAGTCGATGCCCGGCAACTCCCGCGACTTGGCCCAGTCTTTGTAAGCAGCCGGAGTAGGGACCGGGAAGGGTGGCTTTACGAGCAGGACAGGCAGTGCCTGCGGAAAAGCGCACGGTTCTACAATCTCGCCCCGGCCCATGCACCAGGCCGGCGCTTCGTAAATAAAGAAGGGAACGTCGGATCCCAACTCCGCTGCCAAGGCCGCGAGGTCATCGCTTCCAAGACCGGTGGAATGTAAGCCGTTGAGAGCGAGCAAAACCGCGGCAGCATCGCTGCTTCCGCCCCCCAATCCGGCGCCATGCGGGGTGTGCTTTTCCAGGTGGATTCGAACGCCGCGCGGCCTGTTGGTGCGTTCGGCAAAAACCCTCGCGGCGCGCACCGCGAGATTTGAATCGTCCGCGGGCAGCGACGGATCGGAGCACGAGAAAACGAAGTCTTCCGCTGCTTCGAGCGTAACTTCGTCCGCGAGGCCAAGTGGGACCATTAGCGTCTCGAGTTCATGAAAACCGTCGGGGCGCCTGCCTAGGACTCGCAGCGAAAGGTTGATTTTCGCCGGGGCTGAGCGTTTCATCATTCGGACATTGTGAAAGATCCCCAATCGGCGAAAGACCAAATAATTGTTGCCCTCGATCTCCCTGATGAGGTGCAGGCCGTCGCGATGGCCAGGCGGCTGAAGGGCTCCGTGGGCCTCTTCAAGATTGGACTCGAACTCTTCACGCGCTGCGGTCCCTCCATCGTGCAAAAGGTGCGGGACGCCTCTGAGGGCACCGGGATCTTCCTCGATCTAAAGTTTCACGATATCCCCAATACCGTCGCGAAGGCCGTGGGCTCGGCGGTGGCGCTGGGGGTGGACATGCTCACCATTCATCTTTCGGGAGGCGGTGCGATGATGGGAGCCGCCCTCGACGCCATGGGGGAATCGGGTGCTGTTCTGCTCGGCGTCAGTGTACTCACCAGCCACACGGATGCGACCCTGCGCGAAACCGGCGTCGAATCCGAGACGGTCGAGCAAGTCGCCCGCCTCGTCGGGCTCGGCTATGCCCGGGGCCTTCGCGGGTTCGTCGCCAGTCCGCACGAGGTAAGAGCGCTTCGGGCCGCGTTCGGAGACGAGGTTCGACTCGTTGTCCCCGGGGTGCGCCCGTCGTGGGGTGAGGCGCCCGCCGGCGACGACCAGCAAAGGATCATGATGCCCGGCGAAGCCGCCGCGGCCGGCGCGGACTATCTGGTGATCGGCCGACCCATCACCCAGCATGAGGATCCTGCGCTCGCCGCGGAGTGGATTGCCTGTGAGATGGCCGGGACCATCCTGTGAGCATTTGTCCCTGCTTCGCCGAGCTGCGCGTCTGGCAGGATTCAACTCCCCGCACGCCGGCACTCAACATGGGGCTCGACGAGGCCCTGCTCGAAAGAGCCGTGGAAATCGGCGCTCCCCTGCTGCGATTTTATGCGTGGGCCGAGCCTTCCGTTTCTTTCGGCTATTTCGACCGCATCGCTTTCGTGCGAGCCACCTTTCTCGAGTGCGTTCCAGTTCGCCGTTGGACGGGCGGGGGCGCGGTCGAACATGTGGGTGATTTCACTTTCGCGCTGGCCATTCCGCGGGCGCACCCAGTTTGTGCAAGCCCGGCGCGGGACAGCTATGGCCTGATCCATGCCGCGCTCGCGGCTGCCCTCATTCGCTGCGGCATCACCGCTCGCCTTTCCGGAGCAGAGGCACTTTCGCCGCCCTCTCGCGACGCGGCGCCATGCTTCGCGCGTCCGGTCTGTGCCGATGTCTTGCAGGCCGACCAAAAGATCGCCGGGGGTGCACAACGCCGCACTCGAGCTGGCCTTCTGCACCAGGGGAGCGTCCAGCGCGTTCGCCCGGAACTTCCGCGCGCCGCGCTCGCTCGTGAGTTTCCCACCGCATTGGCCTCCGCGGTAATCGCGTGGGAGCCATCGAGCGCGTTCCTTGCCACCGGCGAAAGGCTGGCCGCCGAGAGATATGCCCATCCCGCTTGGACCGAACGGTATTGAAAATCAGCCCGGCGTGCGCGGTTTGCGGCGCATTTCCCCCGCCTCCGGCTTGCGGCCCGCCCCTTCGCTCGATAAATGCCGCGATGGCGCAGCGCGATCAACCTAAACCCCGGCCGTCGCGACGCCCGCCCGTGGCCGGGAAACGCGACATCCTGGCGGTCACGGCGCGGCCGGAGCGCGTGGCGGCCGTACGCCGGCGACGCACCTGGAAGGTTGCCTTTGCGACGCTGCTTCTCGGGGTGATCGTCCTCGGCGGCGCTTATGCCTTTCTCCACATTCGCACCCGGTTCTTCATCGAGAATCCCCACTACGAGTTGAAGGAGCTGGAAGTGAAGACCGACGGCACGCTGGCGCGCGACGCGATCTTGCGGGCCGCAGGACTCGAACTCGGCGTGAATCTTTTCCGGCTGGATCTGGCGGAGGCCGGGCGCCGTCTGGAGGCATTGCCTCAGGTGGAGCGGGCGAATCTGCGCAAACTCTTCCCCGCGACCGTCGTGATCGAAATCGTGGAGCGCAAACCGGTGGCTTGGTTTGTGGCGGAAGGCGCCGGCACGTCGCGAGAACAAGTGGTGGCCGAAGCGCACTCCCTCCTGGCTGACAGGAACGGAGTCCTTATGCACGTGCGCCAGCCTTCGCCCGAACAAGCTGCGCTGCCTATCGTACATGGCTGTTCCGCCGCAGAACTGCAGCCCGGCAAGACCCTGCAGCACGAAGCCGCCTTGTCGGCCCTCCGCTGGCTGGCCGCCCACCGCGACAGCCCCGTGGCTGCGCGCTTCGCGGTGCAGGACATCGATGTCTCGCGCGGCTACGCCCTCGTGGCACGGGACCGCAGTGGTTTGCTCGTCACGTTTGGAGTCGAAGGCTACGGGCTCGATCGCACCCGCTACGCGGACCAGCTCCAAAAGCTCGACCTGCTGCTCGGTGAGTGTGAGCGCGCCGGTCAGAAACCCACGAGTATCGATCTCATGGCACCGAAGAACACGCCCGTCGTCTTCGCTTCCCCCACCCCTACGGTGGTGCCAGAAGTTTCGGCGCCACCCACGCCCACGCCCAAGCCCACGCCGACACCCGGACGCGAAAACCGCACCAAACCGGCACCGAAACCGACCGAGATTCCCGTGCGAAAAGCGATCCCGGTGGGCCGTTAAGAGATTTTGACCGGTCACGGTTTGCCAGCCCGGCATTGACCCGATGCGCAGGCGCTGGCACGAGGTAATCCTCATGGCGCCGCGTTCCCTGCTCGCACTCGCGATCTCTTCTCTCGCTCTCCTGCCCTTTGCCGCGGGCGCACCTGCGACAAAGGCAATTGTCGGCGGCACGCTCATCGATCCCGCCTCCGGCCGGGTGATCGAGGATTCCGTCATCGTGATCGAAGGCGACCGCATTAGCGCGGCCGGCCCCGGCAAGGAAGTGAAGATTCCCGCCGCCGCCGAACGCGTGGACGCAAGGGGACGCTGGATCATTCCCGGCTTGATCGATACCCATGTGCACTTCTTCCAGTCCGGCGGCCTCTATACCCGCCCGGATGGCTGCGACCTGCGCGCGGTACGCCCGTATCCGGAAGAGATCGCCGGAATTAAGAAAAATCTGCCGGACACCTTCAAACGCTGGCTGCGCAGCGGCGTGACTTCCGTGGTCGATGTCGGCGGTCCGTTTTGGAACTTCGACATGCGCGACCAGGCGCGCGCCACCAAGGCTGCCCCGCGTGTGGCCGTCGCGGGTCCGCTCATTTCCAGCGTCTCGCGCGAAGCGCTCGATCTCGGCGATCCTCCCATCCTCGAAATCAAGACGCCGGAAGAGGCGCGCGCACTCGTGCGCCGGCTCGTCGAACGAAAGCCCGATTTTGTGAAGATCTGGTACATCCGGCGCACGCCCGAGGACGTCGAAAACTTCCGCCCCATCGTGCGAGCCACGATCGAGGAGAGCCACGCCCATAAGGTGGCGTCGCTGTCCATGCCACGGAACTCGAGACCGCCCGGGCTGCCGTCCAGGAAGGCGCTGAAGTACTCGTTCACATGGTGAGCGACACCGATGTGGATGCGGATTTCATCAAGCTCGCGCGCGATCGCAAGGTAATCATCATCCCGACGCTGGTGGTGAATGAACGCTACTACCGGACCTTTGGCGCCTCGCTCAATCTCCTCCCGGCCGAGCTCCGCTTCGCAAACCCCGCCGTGGTCGGGACGCTGACCGATATCCGGCATCTTTCGCCCGATCTCCTTCCCGCGCGGATCAAGCAGGCCATGAGCGAGCCGGAAAGAAACGAACGCGCGATTCAGCTCGTGCTCTCCATCGTGAAGCGGAATTTGAAGGCGCTTTTTGAAAGCGGCGTGACGGTCGCGGCCGGCACCGATGCCGGAAACATCGGCACCCTGCATGGCCCTTCCATCTTTCGTGAATTTGTCCTCATGACCGAAGCGGGCCTTACGCCCATGCAGATTCTCGCTTGTGCCACGGCGAATGGCGCACGGGTCTTTGGGCCGAATGCCAACACCGGCGAAATCGCGGCGGGCAAACTGGCCGACCTCGTTATCCTGCGCGCCAACCCGTTGGAAGCGATCGGGAACACCGCGAACATTCAGACCGTCATTAAAGGCGGTGACGTTTACGACGCGGATACCCTCATCGAGCAGACGCCGGAGGAGGTCGTGCAACGGCAGGTTAACGCCTTCAACGCCCATAACGTTGAAGTGTACCTCTCTACCTATGCGCCAGAGGCGAAGTTCTCCCGGGAACCCGACCAGATCCGCGAGACCGGCCCGGCGGCAATTCGTCAGTCGCTGGAGAAGGAATTTGCCGCTTCCCCGTCACTCCATCTCCAGGTCGTAAAACGAACCGTGACCGGCAACACCGTGGTCGATCACGTCGCAATGATCCGCGCCACGAATCCGCGGAAGCCGGAGGAGTCAGTCCTGACCTATGAAGTGAGCGGCGGCTTGATCCGCAGTCTGCACTCCGTGACGAAATAGCGGTCCTCGGGACACTTGACTGCTACCGGGCACGGTCGGGGTTCACTTTCCGGCGATCGCTGGTATCTTTCGCGCTCATTTCACCCCGCCATGCCTGCCCTTGTTGCTGCCCCGCTCTCCTTTGTCGCGAACGCTTTTCGATATACCCGCCGGGAGTCGCGCGCGGTGCGCGTGGGCAAGGTGGGGGTTGGCGGATCGAATCCGATCCGCGTGCAGTCGATGATCACCTGCGACACGATGGATACCGCCGCGTGCATCCAGCAATCGCTCGATCTCGCCGCGGTAGGATGTGAGATCGTCCGCATCACGGCTCCCACCGTGAAGGACGCCGCCAATCTCGAGCATATCAAGGCCGGTCTGCTGGCTCGCGGCTGCGATGTGCCCCTCGTGGCTGACATTCATTTCAAGCCAGATGCCGCCATGGAGGCCGCAAAATGGGTGGAAAAGGTGCGCGTAAACCCGGGGAACTTCGCGGATTCGAAAAAATTCAACGTCCGCGAATACACTGACGACCAGTACGAAGCGGAACTCGAGCGAATTCGCGAACGCTTTACGCCGCTCGTGCGGCGCTGCCTCGAACGCGGCATTTCCCTCCGGATTGGCACCAATCATGGTTCGCTCTCCGATCGCATCATGAATCGCTTCGGCGATACCCCGCTCGGCATGGTCGAAAGCGCCTTGGAATACACGCGAGTCGCCCGCGACCTCGGCTGTCACGACCTCATTTTCTCAATGAAGGCGAGCAACCCAAAGGTGATGGTGAATGCCTATCGCCTCCTGGTCGCGCGCTTGAATGAACTCGGTCCGGACTGGAATTATCCCATCCATCTCGGCGTCACCGAAGCTGGCGACGGCGAAGACGGTCGGATCAAGAGCGCCACCGGTATCGGTTCGCTGCTCGCAGATGGGATCGGCGACACGGTCCGCGTCTCGCTCACCGAGGACAGCGTGCATGAGATCCCCGTGGCGCAGGCGCTCGTCGCACCATTCAATGCCAGCCGCATCCCGGATTCCGAACTATCCGCGGAGGATCTGCCGTTCGATCCGTTTACCTATCAGCGCCGGGAAACCCATCGCGTTGTCATCCAGGGCGTCGCGCTGGGCGGAGAGGAAGTGCCGCGCGTCGTAGTGGCCGAGGAGACGTTCAACGCCGTGGCCCACAAACTCGCCCAACTCGGCGACTTTCAGCCCGAAATTGTGCGTGAAGCCGCTCTCGCCGCGGGCGAAATCGTCGAAATCGATCCACGCGATGAGGATGCCATCGCGGGGCTCAACGCCTCGCCTTTGGCGCGTCTAGTCGCCGTGCAGGACGGCCTCACCAATCTGCCCACCATCACGGCGTACCGGCTCCTCGCCGCACGCGTCGCAGAACGCCATCCGATTTTGCTCAAGGATACGCTGCTGCCCATGGCACCAGGCTGCAGTGACCGCGAGTTCGTCGCCGCTCTGCTCGACGCCGCCACCAGCATCGGTTCGCTTCTCTGCGACGGCATCGGCGACGCGGTCATGGTCCACGGTTGGAACACGCCGGGGCAGTCCCTGCGCATCGCCTACAACACCCTCCAGGCGGCCGGGGCCCGTATCTTCAAGACCGATTACGTGGCCTGCCCGAGCTGTGGACGCACGCTATTCAACCTCCAGGACACCACCGCCAAGATTCGCGCTGCCACCGGGCACCTCAAAGGTGTGAAAATCGCCATCATGGGCTGCATCGTGAATGGGCCGGGCGAAATGGCGGATGCCGATTTCGGCTACGTCGGCGGCGCGCCCGCGAAGGTAAATCTTTATGTCGGCAAGAAGGCCGTGAAGTTCAATATCCCGGAGGCCGAAGCCGTCGAGCGCTTGCAGGATTTGATCCGCGAACACGGCAAATGGATAGATGCCCCCGTGGACGCGAACTGAAGGACCTGCACGACCGGCTGGTGCGAATCGGTTCCCGCGTCCGGTGCCGGCACAAAAAAGGGTGCAGTTGGGCTCCGGACCTGCACCGCCGAGGAACGCCCCGACGCCGGGTGAGTCATAGGCGTGGAGAAAGCGGACGGAAGGAGGAACAGGCGGCGCCTTCGGAGGGGGCCCGCATTTGGTGGTATTTATGTTCTTTCAGAGGGAAACGGAAAAAATTGAGCCAAAACGTCTCTTTCCGAAAGAGTCGGCGCTATTATTCGAAGAGGCGGCGCTCTTCCCAAAGAGCCGGCGCTCTTATTCGAAGAGCCGGCGCTCTTACGCGAAGAGCCGACGCTCTTATTCGAAGAGTCGGCGCTCTTACTCGAAGAGGCGGCGCTCTTCCCAAAGAGCCGGCGCTCTTATTCGAAGAGGCGACGCTCTTACGCGAAGAGCCGGCGCTCATGCGCGAAGAGCCGGCGCTCTCATCCGAAGAGTCGGCGCTCTTCCCAAAGAGCCGGCGCTCTTATTCGAAGAGCCGACGCTCTTACGCGAAGAGCCGGCGCTCTTGCGCGAAGAGTCGGCGCTCTTGCGCGAAGAGTCGGCGCTCTTTCCGAAGACCCGGCCCTCGTATTCGAAGAGCCGGCGCTCTTGCGCGAAGAGCCGGCGCTCTTATTGGACGAGTCGGCGTTTTCGTCCGAAGAGCGGCTGCTAAAGCAGGGAACACGACCTTCGATCTTCGATCGAAGTTCGACACGCTTCGCCACCAACCGCCAACTACAACCGACACCCATCTCAGCCACGAACCCTGGCTGCCATGTCTAACCCGACCGAAAAAGCGGACGTGAAAGCCTGCCTTGAAGCTTGCGAGAAGTGCATCGAGATCTGTGACAAGGCGGCCGCGGAGGAAGCGCGGCTGACCGCTCCCGGGCGATCGAAGTTTGGAGATCTCTGCGCGGATGCCGCGGATATCTCTCGGTCGACAGCTTCATTCCTCCGGCGCGAATCACCGGAGACCCCGCGAATCTGCGCCCTTTGCGCCCAGATTTGCCGCCTCTGTGCGGACGCGGCCGCGCCCTCGGCAGCGACGAGCGAGCTGCACCTTCTTTGCGCGAAAGCCTGCACGTTCTGTGCGGACGAATGCGCCCTCCACGCCGTAGAGCGTAGAGCTGAAGGCAAGAAATACAGTCGCGGACTTGCCTCTCCCGGAAAGCCAACCCAGGTCTCCAGGCGCGCAAATCCCGCCGCGCCTCCAGACCCCCTCTCCGGCCGACCCCAATCCGAACACGCCAAGGTAACGTTTGGACGCTGAGGGCATTTGCCCCTGGACCTTCATGCGCCACGCCGTGCCGAAGGAGGCCACTCTCACTCGTTTCTCAGCGCGATTCCGACCCACCACGAAAATTTTACGACGCATCCGCCCGGCCGACCCGAACCGCAAGACCAGCTGCGTGCTCGTAACAAGCTATTGACGTGCGCTTTACAAAAAAACTTCCTCGAGAATGCGCGTCCCTTTCGGGGCGGATAGGCGAGCTCCCCTCGTGATTGGGGCTGGCGCAATCACCGGGTTGTGTCATGACGCCGCTCCTCCCATGTTTTACCGTATCTGCGCCTCCCTCGTCGCGACCCTTCTGCTCGCGAGCTCCTGCCTCGGTCAAATCAGCTATACCGGGGGCACCTACACGCAAGACTTCAATACGCTCCCGAACTCCGGGACGTACACGCTCAGCGGCGCCGGGCCGATCGCCCTCGACGCGGCGCCGATCAACGCGGCCGGAATGGCGGGCTGGTCCATCGGCCTCGTGCCCGGCAGCAGCGGCACCAACACGCTCTTCCGCGTCGATACCGGCGCCTCGAATTCTGGCTCCGCGTACTCATATGGGGCGAGCGCCGCGACAAACCGTGCGCTTGGCTCGGTCGCCAGTGGAACGACCATCTCACGCTTCGGCGCCATCTTCACCAACGGCACCGGCAATACCATCACGAGCGTCACGATCGGCTATACCGGCCAGCAATGGCGGAATGGCGGATCGAATTTCGCCAACACTCTCCGGTTCTCGTACGCCGTCGGGGCTGCGAGCATTAGTGATACCGCGGCGACGTTTGCGGAAGTCACCACCCTGAATCTCGTCTCGCCCGTGGTCGGAACGACCGCAGCCGCCCTCGACGGCACGCTGCCCGGCAACCAATCCGCGCTCACCGCTCAAGTCGCCGGACTCCTCTGGCCTCCCGGGCAGACGCTGGTCATTCGCTGGAACGACGCCAACGATGCCGGCTCCGACGACGGACTCGCTATCGATGACTTTTCGTTCACCAGCGCAGCTGGCGGTGGACCGCTGACGGTGACCGGCACCACCCCGGCGAACGGGGCGGTAAACCAGGCTCCGAACGGAAGCCTGTCGGTCACGTTCAATCACCCGGTCACGGTGACCGGCAATTGGTATCAGATCACGGGCACTACCAGCGGCACGCACGCCGCCACCGTGACGGGCGGGCCTTCCACTTTCTCGCTCAAGCCGACGACCGAACTGGCCTTCGGCGAAACCGTTTCGGTGACCTTCGTGGCGGCCAATATCGTGGACCAAAACACGAGCCTGAATCTCCCGGCCGATTACACCTTCAGCTACAGCACCGTCGCGGCCCCGCTCAGCACGACCTTCATTCACGACATCCAGGGCAGCGGTGCGAGCAGTCCGATCGTGGGCACAAATGTGCGCATCCAGGGCGTGGTGACCGGCTCTTTCCAGAGCACGACGAACGGCCTGAAGGGCTTCTTTGTTCAGGAGGAGGATGCAGATGCCGACAACGACCCGAATACTTCGGAAGGCATCTTCGTTTTCGATAATGGCAATGCTCCAGCCGTGCTGCAGGGACACTTGGTGACCGTGATCGGCACGGTTACAGAATTCAACGGACTAACGGAACTTTCGCCCACTCTCTCCGTGCAGATCAACGGATTTGCGCCCTTGCCCAACGCCGTGCAACTCACGCTACCGCTCGCGAGTGCCACAGACCTCGAGAGGTATGAGGGAATGCGCGTGGTTCTGCCGCAGACGTTGACCGTCACAAATAACTTTGACCTCGGACACTTCGGAGAAATTGAAATCTCCTTGGGGCGTCTCGCGCAGCCAACCAATGTGACCACCCCAGGGGCAGCCGCGAACGCTTTGCAGGCTCAAAATAATCTCAACCGCATCAAGGTGGACGACGGCTCGAGCAGCCAATACGTGGATCCCACCCCGTATGAATTCGGCGCGAGCCCCACCTTGCGCACCGGCAACACTGTTACGGGCCTGACCGGCGTGGTCACTTATATCGCTGGTTCGTACAGTATCGAGCCGACCAGCACGCCCGTTTTCGTCGATGCGAATCCGCGGCCGGCACCTCCGGCGGTGGGCGGAAACGTCCACGTTGTCGGCGCCAATGTGTTGAATTACTTCAACGGCGATGGGCTGGGCGGGGGGTTTCCCACCGCGCGTGGAGCCACGACGCCGGCGGAATTAGCCCGGCAACGCGCGAAAGTGGTGGGGGCACTTTCCGCCCTGAACGCCGATATCTACGGCCTGACCGAAGTCGAGAACGACGGCTACGGACCCACCAGTGCTCTGCAGGATATCGTCAACGGCCTGAACACGCTGGCACCAAGTGGAACCTCCTACACTGCGATCGCTCCCTCGTTCGCCCTCGGCACGGATCTCATTCGCGTCGCCCTGATCTATCGCAATGAGACGGTTACGCCGGTCGGCCTGCCGGCCACCACCAATGACGTTTCGTTCAGCGGCGCCCGGCCCCCTCTGGCGCAGACCTTCCAGGAAATCGCCAGCGGCGAGAAGCTCACCGTTTGTGTCAACCACTTCCGGGCCAAAGGCAGCGCCGCCGCAGGCGATCCACTCAATCTCGACCAAGGCGACGGGCAGGCGACGAACAACCACCTGCGCGTGCAGGAGGCCATGGCCCTCACGTCGTGGCTGGCCACCGATCCCACCGCTAGCGGCGACCCGGACTTCCTCATCATCGGCGACCTGAATTCCTACGCGATGGAAGATCCCATCATGACCATCAAGAGCGCGGGTTACACCGATCTCACGCGTACTTACGAAGGCGCGAGCGGCTATTCCTACGCGTTTGCCGGCCAGTTCGGCCACCTCGACTATGCGCTGGCAACCGCAAGCCTCACCAGTCAGGTCACCGGAACCCAGGCCTGGCACAACAATTCGGACGAGCCCATTTTCCTTGACTACAACCTCGAGAACAAGACTCCCGCGCAGGCCGCCCTCAATGTGGGCACACCCTACCGCGCCTCCGATCACGATCCCATTCTCATCGGCATCACCCTCGTTCAGGCGCAGGCGCCGCTCGTCACGCAGGATCCGGCCAGCCAGACGGTCAACACGGGCGACACCGTCACTTTCACCGTGATGGCCACGGGCACGCCTGCGCTCTCCTACCAATGGTTCAAAGACTTGCAGCCGATTGGTGGTGCGACGAGCGCCACGCTCGTGCTGCCGAGCGTCGGGCTCGGCGCTGCGGGATCTTATACGGTCGCGGTGACCAACTTCAGGGGCACAGCGACCAGCGCGGCGGCCACTCTCGCGGTGCACCTCACCTATAATACGTGGTCGAGTGGCATTGCCTGGGGCCGCGGCGCCAACACCACCCCCACTGGCGACCCCGATGGCGACGGGATCTCGAACCTCCTCGAGTTCGTGCAAAACCTGGATCCGCTCTCGAACTCAAACGCCCAAGCGCCAACCTTTGCGACGGACGGCACGAACGCGACATTCACCTTCCGCCTGCGGAAAAACTTGGGCGCCGTGAGCGTGATCGTCGAGACTTCCACGGACCTCCAATCCTGGACCAGCGCCGGCGCCGGCACGTATCTTTCGACCGTCGATGCGTCGACCGATCTCTATCGCGTGACCGTGCCAGCGCCCGCGAATGGCCAGATCCTCGCCCGCCTCCGTGCGACCACGCCGTAATTGGGGTGGCGGGACCGGGGAATACGCTCATATCCGGCGTCTCTCAACCTTTCATGGTCACACGGATCTGGCGGGGTTGGACGACTCCGGAAAATGCAGCTGCGTACGAACGCCTCTTGCTGGGCGAGATCTTCCCGGCCATCGCGGCGCGGCTGCCGGAGGGCTACCGTGGATTTTCGGTCAATCGACGCGATTCTGGCCGAGAGGTGGAGTTTCTCACGACGATGTGGTTCGACTCGCTCCACGCGATCAAAGCCTTCGTGGGGGACGATGTCGAGACGGCGCACGTCCCAGCAAAAGCGCGCGAGCTGTTGGTACGCTTTGACGCGCGAGTGGCACATTACGAGCAACTCGTGCCGCCCCCCGCCGGCTTGAGTTGAGGCGCGAGCGCCGGAGCGCCGGAGCGCCAGAGCGCCGGGGCCTGCTAAACGCGCGCGAGGGACTTTTCGAAATCGCGCACAAAGAACCGTTTCCCCTTTTGGAAAACGCGGTGGCCCTCCGCTTCGAGCCGCGCCGTGAGAGCGGGGATGCCGCCGGGATACTTCGGGTTCAGTTCTCCTTTGAGCTTGAGCGTGCGCCAATAGGGCGTGACTTCGGCCTCGCCCGCCGCGGTTGCCTCGTCGGATGCGTGGGCCGCGAACCAGGCAAAGATCCCGGTCGTGACAGGGCAACCGACGTCAGCCGCGTGCTGAAGGGCGACGGCGTTCCGGAGGTCATTGATCGTCGTGAGTTCTCCCCGTGGCACGAGGCGCATCAAGGCGTCGACCTCGCGGGGCGCGGGAATTACGAGGGTGCGTCCACCCCAGCGCGCTGCGGCGTCCCCGCTGAGCTTAACGACTTTCGGGAGATCCTTGTCATCGGCGAGTTTCTCGCGCCACGATTTCTTGCGGCGCGATTTAACCAGAGGCCTGGAGGCGGGGTTTTTCGGCGGCTACATGGTTCCCGCAATAAGACCCGAAGGTTGGAAGATTGTGCCATCGCTTGTTATCGTAATTGGACGCGACGCCTTCAAGTCGAAAGGGCACGGCCTGGGGCACCCCCGAGGGCCGAGCCAAACATGATGCGATGACCGTCCGCCGTGACGAGGCCGAATTCTCGCATCCCCCACGCTTCATCTCGCAGACTCTTGCAGATCCGGGTGCCGGCTGCGCAGACCGTTTCGTAAAGCACATCGATATCTGCAGTTTCGAGATAGGCGAAGTAGGAATGGTCGCCTAGTTTGGAGGGATGCAGCGCGCCCGGACATTCGCCCGCCATGATCGTGCAGGCGCCTGAGCTAAAGAAAAGCCAACCGGGATCCGAGATCGCATGGATCATGAAACCGAGAACGTCCCGATAAAACGCCGCCGACGATTGCAGGTCCGGCACGGCGATGACAAAGCGGGTTCCGGTGATCATGAAGGCTCCATGAGCTTTTGCGGGGAAAGATCGTTATTAGGCGAGGATCTCCAAAGGATGGTTCGTTATTCGCGACGAACGCGGCTGCTCGCGAGCCATCTCGTTGGATTTCATGCCAACCTTTCGGTTGGTCCAG
Organism: Chthoniobacterales bacterium; assembly: GCA_038226705.1. Taxonomy (GTDB): domain Bacteria; phylum Verrucomicrobiota; class Verrucomicrobiia; order Chthoniobacterales; family SZAS-18; genus SZAS-18. The sequence continues at coordinate 34,348 of JBBRQH010000020.1, forward strand.
CCTGAGGAGCCGCGAAGTTCATGGCAAGCAAACCGCGACACGCCTGCTCCCGGCGGACGCATCAGATTCTTGTCACCTTGAGCTTGCCGAAGGGCCTCAAGTATTCGCCTTTTCTCACGCTATTGCGATGTCGAATCAGTGACTCGGATTCACGACTCGCCTCGATTTTCGCTGCGTCCGCTGGAAACTGAAAGTCCCGTCAAATGGGTCCACGGCAAAGCAAAACGCGTAGAAACTACTCGGCTCCGTGTCCGGCGACTTCTTTCTCTCCCGCATAAGCTCTTACTGCTGAAAGGAAAAATAGGAATCCCGGGTGAAGGGTATCGGAGTCATAGACGGTCCTGGGTAGCCGACAACCCCGGATCCTGAAACTCACAGCCGCCACCGTAAATGAATCCCCATCGCTTGATCCTTGCCGATCTTCCATCGCCCAAGATTCGATTTCACCCCATGTGGCTGAGAATCCGGGAATCTTGGCGATTCGTGCGTCGGTGACAACGACCTTTTGGAGCAGGAAAGCGCTGAACGCCAGAACGGCGAGGAGCCCGAGGCCAACAAAGGCGTAAGAAAACACGTGCGACCCGACCGTTCCAAAGCACGCACATCCCGCCGCAAAAAAAAGCGCACCGCAGGCAAAACCCAGCCACCCTTTCTCGCGGCTCGGACGAAAGATTTTTTCTGGATCGGCGTGTTGCATTCTAGGCATCCTGCACCGCGTGCACGAGCTTCGAGAGCGTCTCCTTCGCGTTGCCGTAGAGCATTCCCGTATTCGGCTTGAAGAAGAGCGGATTTTCAATGCCGGAAAAGCCTTTGCCCTTGCCGCGCTTGAGCACGATGACCGCCTTCGAGCGGTCAACCTCGAGGATCGGCATGCCCGCAATGGGGCTCTTCGGGTTGTCCCGGGCATCTGGGTTCACCACGTCGTTTGCACCGATGACCACGGACACGTCGGTGTTCGGGAAATCGGGATTGATCTGCTCGAGTTCGTAGAGCTGCGAGTAGGGGACGTCCGCCTCGGCCAGGAGCACGTTCATATGACCGGGCATGCGGCCGGCCACCGGATGAATGGCAAACTTGACCGTCACCCCGCGCTTCTCGAGCATATCGGACAACTCCCGCACGACGTGCTGCGCCTGGGCCGTGGCCATGCCGTAACCGGGCACGAAGACAACCTGGCGGGCATAGGCCATTTGGGTGGCGGCGTCCTCCAGGCCGACTTCGCGCATGTCGCCCTCGGCACTGCCCGATTCCTGATCGGAGACACTACCGAAGGCGCCAAAGAGCACGTTCCAAATGGAGCGGTTCATCGCCTTGCACATCAGCACGGAGAGAATGAAACCGGAGAACCCATCGAGCGTGCCCGCGATGATGAGGACGTTGTTGGAAATGGCGAATCCCGTCGCCGCAGCCGCGAGCCCCGCGTACGAATTTAGGAGGGCCATGACGACCGGCATGTCGGCGGCCCCGATCGGCAGCACGAGCATGATGCCGAAGACAAATGCGAGCGTCAGCATCAGATAAAACGCCCACGAAGCCCCAGGGTTGAAGAGCAGATAGAAAAACAGCGCGACGGTGACCGCGATGAGCGCCGCGTTGAACACCTTCTGCCCCTTGAACGTCATCGGCGCGCCGGGCAGGATCCCCTGGAGTTTGGCGCAGGCGATCAGACTTCCCGTGGTGGTAAGCGAGCCGAGGAGCACCTCAAAGCTGATCGCGGTCATCTTGAAGCCACCAAGATTTTCGCCGTGGGTGTAGTACTCCGCGACGCCCACGAGCGAAGCCGCCAGCGCGCCGAAGGCGTGGGAAAGCGCGGTCCGCTGCGGGAGGGCCGTCATCGGCACCCAGTAGGAAATCACGCCGCCGATCGTGCCGCCGATGATGAGCCCCGCGATGATCCACTGATACCCAATGATGTCCTTGTGCAGGAGGGTGCCGATGACCGCGAGCAGCATGCCCAGCTCGGCCGCGTGCATGCCCCGCCGCGCGGTCTCCGGATGCGTGAGGCAACGCAGTCCGTAGATGAAGAGCAGCGAGGCCGTGAGGTAACTGAACTCGATGAAATAGGACGTCATGGCGGTGCGCTATTCCTTGTCCGGCTTGGGCGCGATCGCCTCCTTGCGCTTGAAGAACTTCAGCATGCGCTCGGTGATCCAAAACCCGCCCACGACGTTGATGGTGGCACAGAGCACCGCCACGAAGCCAAGGACGGCGCTCACCGTGCTGTGCTGCGCACCGGCCGTGACGATGGAACCGACGAGCGAAATGCCCGAAATCGCGTTGGTGGCCGACATCAGCGGCGTATGCAGCAGGGGCGGGACGCGCGAGAGGACGAGGTAGCCGAGGAAGGCCGCCAGGGCGAAGACGTAGAGCGCCGGAATCAGGGTTTCAGCATTCATGCGGCGGGAGTGGATTTGGATTCGATCAACTGGCGGAGAGAATCGTTACTGACCCGGCCCGCGTGGGTGACGAGGCAATGCTTGAGAATGTCATTTTCGGGGTCGAGCTTGAAGATCTTCGCCTCCCGGTCCCAGAAATGCTCGACCAGATTGTAGAGGTTGTTGGAATACATCTCGCTGGCCACGCGGGGCACGCGGCCGGGCAGGTTGCCATGTCCAAGGACGCAGACGTCGTTCACGATGACTTCCTCGCCGAGCTTTGAGCATTCGACGTTTCCGCCGGTCTCCACGGCCATATCCACGACCACACTGCCGGGCTTCATCGCCTGCACCATCGCCGTGGTGAGGACCCGCGGAGCCCGGCGGCCAAAGACCTGCGCGGTGGTGATGACGAGGTCCGACTGCGCACAGCGCTGCGCCATGACGTCGCGCTGTTTGTCCAACTGCTCCGGGGTGAGTTCCTTCGCGTAGCCCTGCGCCGTCTGGCCGGTCTCGCCGAGATCGATTTTGACAAACTTCGCGCCCAGCGATTTCACCTGCTCCTCCACCACGGGCCGGGTATCGAAGGCTTCGACCACCGCGCCGAGGCGCTTGGCCGTGGCGATGGCCTGCAATCCCGCGACGCCTACTCCGATGATGAGGACCTTCGCGGGCGGAATCGTCCCCGCGGGCGTGCTCATCATCGGAAAAATGCGGGGCAAGCGAGTCGCGCCAAGCAGCACCGCGACGTAGCCGCCGAGATTCGCCTGCGAGCTGAGCGCATCCATCTTCTGCGAGATGGTCGAGCGCGGGATCATCTCCATGCAGATTGCGCTGGTGCCAGCCTCGGCCAGGCGCCGGAGCAAATCGAGATCGTCAAAGGGATCGAGGTAGCTGACGTGGATGCAACCTCGCTTCATCCCGCTCAACTGTTCTGCGGGCGGCTTGCGCAGGCGCAGCACCATGTCCGCGGTGCTCAAGCCTTGGGCGCGATCCGTCAACACGGTTGCCCCTGCCGCGGTGTAGTCGGCATCGGAGAACAAGATGGTCCGGCCGAGGCCCGCCTGGACGTCGACCTCCGCTCCGAGTTTGATCAGCTTGGCCACGCTGGCGGGCACGACGGCCACCCGCGGCTCGTCCGGATCCAATTCTGCAGGCACGAAGATGCGCATGTTCGTGGGGGTTAAGACAACGGGCCGCCGCTACCCCGTCCGTTCGATTGGTGCATAGGCTCGGGCAATTTTTGAACAGGCGGAGGATGTAGGCCGCACGCGCCCGCAGGCAACACTTTTCCGCGCAGCGAGCCCGGAGGAACATCCAAACCTCCGCGCCGCCGGCAGGAAGCCTGCAGCAAGCGAAAGACCTCGAGCCGTTTACGGGCAAACACGGCCATCACCCGAGCGGGGCACGAATAGGTCTTGCGCGCAGGACTGGAGCAATTGCTTCGGGGCCTACGGTTATCGCAAGTGCAGTTTACCCAAAACAACAAACCATGAAACTCCTCCTCCCTATCGCTTGTGCCGCGTTTGCCGCCACTAGCCTCTTTGGCCAGGTCACCGAGACGACCACGACCACCACGACCAGCAACGGTACTCTCACGGAATACACCCCCGGCACGACCTTCGTCATCAAAGAGACGACCGGCCCAATGAAGTACACCTACGGCAAGACCGTGACCTATGTGACCAAGAGCGGCAAGGTGCTCAAAGACGACGAAGTTCGCACCCGCGTGAAGCTCGGCAGCCCAGTGAGCGTGCAATACGTCCGGACCGGCGAAGATCGCGTGATCAGCCGGGTTGTGATCGACGATTGAGCCAGCTCACTCAGCTAGTTCTCTTCGACCGGCGCGACCGCTGCCCAAGCCCGAATTCTCGGGCGGGGGCACGGCGCGCCGGTCTTCCTTTGCGCCGGCGAACCTCGACGTTGCGCGAAGCCCCTCCCGCAGTTTCTTGCGCCGACATGAGCGAAGCTCCCGAGAATGAACCGATCGATGAATTCGACCTCATGGTCATGTTCGCCGATATGGAGGACGCCTTGGAAAAACTCGCGGAGGGCTTGAAGAAGGGCGCAGACGGAATCGCGAAGACGGGCATCGACCCGGACGAATTGTCCGAGCGGATCCTCGCCGCGAAGGACGCCATCGCAGACGGCCGCTTCGAGCGGGGAATGATGGACGACATCATGCTCGATCTCTCCGCCCTGCTAGGCGAACTCGACCGCAGCGTCCATGGTCAGGTGGGCTACATCGCGGAACATTGGGACAAAATGTTTCCGGTGGGAACGGACAAGGAAGTTCCAGAGGGAATCGCGGAATTGCTCGTCGAATGGCGCAGCCACGAGCGCGAGAACTTGCTCAGTCAACTGCCGCTGGAGGACCGCCGCAAGATCGAAGCCGGAGAGAATCCGGCACTTCCCGAAAAACCCCTTCGTCCCCGCGTCAAACCGGCCGCGTCCGGCGCAAAAACTGGGAAGAAAAAGCCGCGGAAGCGAAAAAAAGAGTGAAGAACCGGTTCCGCCATTACGCGATCCTTATGCAAGGGAGCACCGGCGGTTGCCGCGCACCTGCGCCGCCGCCCGACGACTGCGCAGATTCGGCCAAGACAACCACAGCTTAAAATTCGAGACGAAGCCTCTCCGATAACACCGGCCAGATGGTGCCCTGGCAATACGCGAGGCGAACTGCGGGAATCGGCTTGGGGACAAACTGACGGGGAGCACGCTGGCGAACGGACCTCGACTTGGAGCCTTTGGGATTTGTCGATTTATTGGCGGCGGCGGAACGATTGGCGCGTTTGTCAGACATGCGTACTCCGTCGCGAATCGCGGCCTCCATCTCAAATGCGGGAACTACGTAGTGCGCCACTGTGGGGACTTCCGCCTAACCCCTTTGCCTCCAGCGCGATTACGAGATATCGCAAAATTTGATTAACCGCCTTTGCCGTCGTTCCTACGCCCGCAGCCGGTCAAAAACGGCCACAATCGGCCCCGATTTGGAAGGACGGAATTGGCGAGGCTCGCGCGCAGATCTGCGCCAAAAGCGCGCGAAGGCGACACCGATCGTCAAACCTTCAGCGAAGCAAGGAACCCGCGGTAAAACTCGACGCCGCGCCGGAGCGCAGCGATCTCAATGAATTCATCGGCGGTGTGCGCCTGCACAATCGAGCCAGGACCCGCGGCCACACTCGGGATGCCGGCTTGCGCCAGCAGGCTGCCATCGCAAAACCACGGCGCGGTCGTCAGGGTGGCTCCCTGCGACTCGAGACGTCTCACAAGTGGATGCGCGGGATCCGTGAGCAAGGGCGGATGCCGGCGAATCAGTTCGACCTCCAAGCTGTGGCACATCGAGCGCAGGATCGCCGCGATTCGCAAAATGAAGGCGTCATCCTGCTGGCCGGGAAGCGTCCGCACGTCGAGCTCCGCCTCACATTCATCGGGCACGACATTGATCTTCCGTCCGCCCCGCACGATTCCGATATTCACCGAGGCAGCGCCAAGCACGGCATCCGCCTCCGCGGCGAGTGCCGGCCCGAGAACATCCCGCACGGCGCGAATGACATCGGACATCGCGTAAATCGCGTTCACGCCGCGCTCCGGCGAGGCGGCATGCGCCGCTACTCCGGGCGTGCGCAGGCGCAGCCAGAGGGCTCCCTTGTGCGCGTGCATTGCCTGGCATTCGGTCGGCTCGCCGATGAGCGCAAAATCCGCCCGGTAACCGGAGTCCACCAGCCACTGCGCTCCCTCGTTTCCAGCCTCTTCTCCCATCAACCCCGCGAACCAAACCTCGTGCGAGAGGAGCGGCAGGACCTCGTGCAATTCGTGCAACGCACAAAGCATCGCCGCCATGGTGCCCTTGGTGTCGGTCGTGCCCCGACCCCAGATCCGCCCGGCGCGTTCCTCGGCGGCAAACGGGTCGATGGTCATGCCCTCCACCCCGACGGTGTCGAGATGCGGCGCCAGCAGCAGGCGCGGCTTGTCCGGCCGGTCGGACGGGAAGCGCGCCAAAACATTCGGGCGCCCCGGCAATACTTCCGGGAGAGTAACCTCCGCGGCGCCGAGCGCACGCAGATGCGCCGAGACGGCTTCGGCGCAGCGCTGTTCGCCCGCGATGGCGGGGTCATTCGTCGCCGTGGGATTGACGCTCGGAATGCGAACGAGCTCCTGCAACAACGCGACGACATCCCACTCCCGCGCGCTCATGCCGGCGTTCCGCTCAGGACTCCCGCATGCTTCAAGGGGCGATGTTGCGCGCCAAACCAATCGATGAACTTCACGAGTCCCGCGCGCAGGGGCGTCGCCGGGGAGTAGCCGAGTTCCGCCTGCGCTTTCGTGATGTCCGCGTAGGTCAAAGGAAGGTCGCCCGGCTGTTCGGGGAGATATTCGATCAACGCCTTTCGCTCCAGCAATTCCTCCAGCAGTTCAATGAGCCGCGCGAGTGACGTCGTTTCGCTGCCGCCCAGATTGAAGATATCGAAGCGCGGCCCTTCGAAGTCCAGTGCCGCCATGATTCCGCTGACGATATCAGCCACGTACGTGTAATCCCGCCGCGTGGAGCCATCGCCGAACTGGCGGATGGGCCGTCCCGAGAGAATGCGATCGGTGAACTGATGAATGGCGAGATCGGGCCGCTGGCGGGGACCGAAAACCGTGAAGAACCGGAGGCACACCACGCGGAGCCCATAGAGGTGCGCGTAATTGGAGCAAAGGTGCTCGCCCGCGAGCTTCGTGGCGGCATACGGGCTGATCGTCGCCTGCAGCGGCATATCCTCCCGGAAGGGGGCGGTCTTGCAAATACCGTAGACCGACGACGACGAGCCAAAGATGAACTGCGGCACGTTCGCCTTCCGGGCCGCCTCGAGCAGATTCAAGGTGCCCGTGACGTTCGCGTCCACGTAGAGCTGAGGTTGCTGGATCGAAGGACGAACACCGGCGCGCGCGGCCAGATGCACGATGGCATCGAATCCCCCGTCCGAAACGACCCGTCCCACCCCGGCGGAATCCTCGAGCGAAACGCGGTGCAATTCGATCCGATCGCGGACCGCGGCGAGGTTCATTTCCTTGCGTCGCAGCTCGTAGAAATCGTTGAAGTCGTCCAGCACTGAGACGCAATGAGCCGCCTCGAGCAGTCGCTCGACCAGGTGAGATCCGATGAACCCGGCTCCGCCGGTGACGAGAACGTTCACATCTGCACCGTTACCCGTCCGCCGATTCCCGTCGAGCGTACAAAAAGGACCAGGGAGCGACGGCAGAACAGGTCAGAATACCGTTGCTACCTTCCGGTCCTGGCGGGGTTTTCCCGCCTGCTATCCATCGTCCCTGGCGCCGGGATGATCCGCGACCCGGCGCGTGACGCAAATAATTTCACCGTCAGCGTTCTTGCGGTTTACCGCGCAATGCTTACAACTCGCGGCTCTCTTCCTGCCGCCTGCAAAATGCCGACTCTATTACTCTACGCCTCCGCCGCGTTGTTGCTTGCCTCGGCGGGGTTGGGCTACATGAACTTTTCGCGGCTCAAGGAGCGCACGACGCAACTCAAGGAGCGCTCGGAAAAGCTTACGAAAACCACGTCCGATCTCGGCTCGACCAAGAAGGAGTTGAAGGGTATGCAAGAGCAATTCACGACTTCTGCCGCAAAGGTGACCGCGTTGGAATCGAATCTCGCCCAGGCGAAAACGGAGTCGGAACGCGTCAACAGCCAGATCACCGATCTACAGTTGCAGATCGCCGCCAAGCAGACGGAAGTTGAGCAACTCAAGGCGCAGGTGGCGACCGCCAAACCCGGCGGTGAGCCCGGGGCGCCGGACGAGTCCCAGCGCCGGCTCGTCGAATTGCAGGCCCAAGTGGCGGAGCTGAGCCAGGTGAAGACCAGCCTCGACGACAAACTGGCCGCGACGGAAAGTCGCGTGCGGGGACTGCAACTTGCCGAACAACGGCGCCAGGTAGGCGTGGCGGCGCGCGGATTGAGCGGTGAAGTCCTCGCCGTCAATCAATCCTGGAATTTCGTCGTGCTCAACTTGGGAGACCGGCAGGGCGTAACCCCGAACGCGGAAATGCTGGTCATGCGGCGCGGAGCAATGGTGGGAAAAGTCCGGATCACGTCGGTGGAGCCTTCCCAATCGATCGCCGATATCGTGCCGTCCTCCCTCGCCCCCGGACTCGTCGTCCAACCCGGGGATCGCGTCATTTATCCCGGCTCGTAATTGACTGCGGCGCCCCTCCGCGCACCGTTCCGATATGTTGAAAGCCACTGTTGTCCGTTTTGGTCTTCTCCTTGTTCTCGCGTGCGCACTCGCGGGATTGAGTGCGTGCGAATCTGTGGAATCGACCGACAACTCGAAGTATCTCGCAGACGGCAAGCGGCCGGATACCCTGCCGTGGAACAAGCCGGAGAAATGGGAAGGCACCGGAGCGCTCGGCGCCATTGCGGGTCAGGACGGGCGATTTGGCGGGCGCTAGTGGCAACGCGCGAACTCGGCGGCGTTTGTCAAAGACGGGCGCGATGCTATCCATGCGCGCCCTTTTCTGAATGACTTCGTCCGCCCTGCCGGTGTTCCACTTTCGACGTCTTAAACGTCTCTTAGCCGTCGCGCTGGTGGTCCTCCTGGGGTGCGGCCAGATTTCCGCGCAGCAGGAGAATGAGGATCCTTCCGAACTTTTTCTGAAGGCGTTCACGTCCGTCCAGCAAGGTGAGAAGCTGGAACGCGACGGAAAGATCAAGCTCGCGATCTCCAAGTACCGCTTCGCGTCCACTCTGCTCGAGCAAATCACGCAGCGAAATCCCAACTGGCAGCCGCTCATCGTCCAGTATCGCACGCGCAAGACGGGCGAAGCCATCCAGCGCGCGGAGCAACGGGCCGCGCTGGAACGCCCGGGAGACTCCACCGCCTTCGAGGCGGCGCCTACGCCGCCCCCCTTGCCGGCCACCCCACCGCCGACAATCCCGGCCGGAAGACAGCCCCGCTATGTTCCGTCCGGTGATGGGACCGATCCGCTTCCGACGAACGAGCCGGAGATTCCTGCCAACCGGCGCCTCCCCGTGCCAGCCGCCTTCCCGGCTCAAGCTACGGCTCCGGAGTCGATCAGCCGCAGCACGCAGGAAGTCTCCTCCAAGCTCGAGAAGCTCCAGCGTCAAAATGAGGAGCTGCGCAAGACCGCGGCGGCAGCCAAGGACGAGCGGGACAAAATCGAATTGGAACTCCGTTCCCGCGAACTCGAGCTCAAGACCCAAAAGAAAAAGGCGGAGCGCGCGACCACCGAGGTTTCCGATCTCGAAGGCCAGCTCAAGAGGGCGCAGGAGACACTCAAGGAGGCACTGACGAAGAGCCCCGATGCCGCTGAGACGCGCAAGCAACTCCGCGAACAGATCGGCGAGTTGAAGAAACAAGTCGTTGAAGCCCAGAATCAGGCGAAATCCTCCGACAAGGAAAAGGAAGAGACGGCGCGGAAGCTCGCCGAGACGACTCAGCGGGTCGAGGAACTGACCGGGGAACGCGATGCCGCGAACCAGCGGGCCGACGGAGCCCGGGATGCCAACACGCGCATCGACTCGCTCCTCGCCTCAAACTCCGAATTGCAAATCAAGCTCGAGACCGCCGAAGGCAATGTCCGCCGGCTGAACGCTGCCGCGGAGCAGAAGCAAAGGGAGGCGGAGGCGCTCCGCGGCGAGATTGTCAGCATTCGCGACCAATTGAAGGCGTCGAAGGACGAGAATGACCGCGCCGCGACTGCGATCACCGAACTGCGGGCCACGCTCGAGCAAACGACCAAAGATCTCACGGATGTGCGCCTCCGCGGCGTGACCGACGAGGAGATGAAAAAGGCGATGCACGAGCGCGACCTGCTCAAGACGCTGATGATTTCACAGCTCAAGGAACAGGCGAAACGCGAGCAATCCGTCAAGTTGCTCACAGCCGAGCTCGACCGGCTCGAGCCCCGCTCGAAAGCACTCTCGGCGCGGGTCGCGGAACTCGGCCGCCCCACCATCGAGCTGACGGATGAAGTTCGCGCGATGTTCCGCGATACCGAGATTCGCTCCACCGCGGCGCGGGGGACGGTGCTGGAAGGCGCCATCGACATCATTCGGCAGCCGGATCGGCGAGACGATCCGAACGCGGCCGACGCGAGCGGAACCGCCCAAAGCTCGCCGCCGACGGGTCCGCAGGTCGAGACCAGTGTGAATCCGCGCGTGCCGGATGAGTTGCTGCCCCTGGCGCGCGAGATGAAGGATCATCTGGACGCCGGACGGTTCGCAGAGGCGGAAAAGATGTGCGAGCGCGGGCTGGCCAAGGAGCCGCAGAATTTGTTTCTGCGCTCGAACCTGGGCGTGGCGCAGTTGCGGCAGGGGAAGCTGCGCCAGGCGGAGATCACGTTGAAACGCGCGCTGACGGCGAGTCCCGACGATGCCTTTGCGCGCTCCGCGCTCGGGATCGTTTACTACCGCGGCAACAAGCTCGACGAGGCCATCGAACAATTGACGAAAGCCATCGCGCTCGATCCCAAGAGCCCCTCCGCCCACAATCACTTGGGCATCGTGGCCGGGCGCAAAGGCTGGCCGGAAGCAGCCGAGCAGGAATTCAAGAAGGCGATCGCGCTCCATCCGAGTTACGCCGATGCGCATTTCAATCTGGCGGTCGTGTACGCCACGAACCAACCGCCGTCCCGCCAACTGGCGGATCAGCACTATCGCAAGGCCACCGCGCTCGGCGCCACGCCTGATCCTGCGCTGGAGCGGCTGATCCGCGACACCGGGACCGCCAAGGCCGGGAACTAAGCCATGAGAAAAGCTTACGCGCGCCTGGACGCCACTCCGCCGCCGTTTCCGTCCTCCGCCCCCTGATGTCTTACGTACTCGAAGCCCAGAAGCGCCGCGCGGCGCGGATCGCGATGGTTGCGATGGTCTGCGCGGTGCTCTGTGCGGATGGAATCTTCGTCGCGCGCCTTCTCTACACGGGTGGGTCTTTCACCGGCTCATTCATCTCCCATCTCGTGCGCGGACCGCATGCCTGGGTGGCCATGGCGTCGCTTGGCTGCTGGGCGCTGGCCTGTTTCTTCACCTCTTTCGCGGTGGGTGCCGCCTTGCACCCGACCCCTTGGGTGCCGGCGGGGTTGCTCCTGCTGCGCTTGCAGGGCGTTGCGCTCGCGCTCCTCGCGTTATCGCCGCCGGGGAGCGGCGTGGAGGCAAGTTCGCTCGCCACGATCCTGCATACGGTCGGGTATTTTGCGTCCTTCTTTTTTGGGGCGTTTGCCGCGCTCGTGCTCGCCTCGGCCTTTCGCTGGGATCCCGATTGGATTGCTCTGCGCTACCCGGCGCGCGCGGTTTCCTTTCTCCTGATCGCCTTGACGGGCGGGCTCATGCTCTGGCCGCCGGAGAATGTGGCGTGGTGGGAAATCGGTTCCATCGCCACCACCCTTTTGTGGCTTCTCCTTTGCGGGGTGGGCACGTTGCGCGCCGTTCGCTGGTTTCGCCTGCCGTGGGAAAGCCGGCCGCGCTAGTGGGGATCATTCTGCTTTGCCGGAGCAGTTTGAGTTGATCGCGCAACGTCCCGCGATAGAACTCGGGCCATGTCCCCCTTCGTTTCCCGTGTTTTCTGGATCGCGGCGCTCTACGGCATTTTGGCCATCCCCCCGCAGTTCTTTCTCGAGGCGAAGACCGGCCGCGACTTCCCGCCGGCGATCACGCATCCCGAATTCTTTTACGCTTTCCTCGGGGTCGCGTTTGCCTGGCAGCTCGCGTTCGTGCTCATCGCCCGGGACCCGGTTCGTTATCGCCCGATGATGATCCCGGGGCTGCTCGAAAAGGTCGCCTTTGGCGCCGCCGCGGTCGTGCTTTTCTCGCTCGGGCGTTGCGGCTGGATGCCACTGGCGGCCGGCTGCGTGGATCTGCTCTTCGCTCTGCTCATGTTCCTCGCCTGGCAGCGCACGCCCAGGCGGTGACGTCAACGCTACTTCGTCGCCGCGCGGAAGAGGCGGTCGTTGATCGCGACTCCCAGACCTTCGGGGGGTGCGGATTCGGCCTCGATCAATTCAAGCCCCGCCGCATCCAGCCGACGGAGCGCAGCAAAAAGATTGGCTGCAGCCGCGCGTAGATCGCCCTCGGGAGAGAGGACCTCCACGAGCACATAGCCCGCCTGCTGCCCCCCCGCCCGAAAGGCCAGCAATCCCTTCCGCGCCGCGGGCTCCGCGTCTTCGGCCCCGAGGAGCCGCAGGCGCGTGGTTGGGGCGTAATGGGAATCGAGCTGGCCGGGCGCCACCGGCAGAGCATCACCCCGCGCAACCGCCCGCACGGGTCCAAAACGCACCAGCATTTCCACCGTGATCGGACCGGGGCGCAACACTTCCATCTCTCCCTCATCGGTGACCCGCACGATCGTCGATTCGATGCCATGAGCGGTCGGTCCGGCTTCGAGCACAAGCGGTATGCGCCCGGAAAGTTCCTCGAAGGCGTGCGCCCCGGTGGTCGGACTGATGCGGCCGAAGCGATTTGCGCTCGGGGCCGCGAGCGGACGGTCGAAGGCAAGCAGCACGGCGCGAAGAACCGGATGCGCGCTCATGCGGACTGCGACCGTCGGGAGACCAGCCGCGACCAGGTCGGGCACGCTCTCGACCTCACGCGGCAAAACGAGCGTAAGAGGCCCGGGCCAAAACGCCGTGGTGAGCTCGCCCACGACACGCGCACCACGGTCTCCGAGTGGACGCGTGAGACGCGCCAGCCAGTCGTGCGTGGGCAGGTGACAGATGAGCGGATCGAAAAACGGGCGTTCTTTCGCTTCGAAAATCCGCGCGACAGCGGTCGGATTGAGCGCATCGGCCGCGAGTCCGTAGACGGTTTCACTGGGAACAACGATGGGTTCGCCGCGGGCGAGTTCGCGCACCGCGACGAGCACGGCCGCCTGGATCTCAGCCTCGGTTTGGGCGGGAAGCAGTTCCGTGATCACTTCAAATCGGGCAGGGTCTGACCAAGCACCGTCTGGGTCTGGCGCGCGCGAAAGGAGTCGAGAAATTCACGCCGCCCAAAATCGCCAGCCGAAGCGAGCGCCGCAATGATGAAGAGCGCCGCATTGCGCGCGCCAGGCTCGCCCAAGGCAAAAGTGGCGACGGCTGCCGCCGGAGCCGTGCAGAGCCGGTCCAGTCCTGCGACGGGCCCCTCCCCCACGGGTACCCAGAGCGCTATCGCGTCCACCCGCTTCTGCGCAAAATCCGCGGGCTCGGAGCCATCGCCACCGAGAAAAACGTGGAAGGGCGCGGACGCCGCGGCATCTGCATCTGCCACGTGGACACCGGCTTCGGACAGTAGAGTTCGCATAATTCGGGCGAGCCTTTCCGGCTCCTTCCCTCCCTTCGGTATAATCACAGCCCACGAATTCATGATTGCCAGCACGTTACAGAATCTGCATGAAAGCACCAAGCACGTCGTCTCCAAGCCGTCCCACCCCGGCTTGCAGGACGGGTGTTTGCTCCCCAAGAGCGTTTGCTGCAGCCCTCCCAGACCACCACCCATCACTCCCAGTCTGTCATGGAAACCGCCGTAAAATGTCGAGGAACCGTTAAATGGTTTAATGCAAAGAAAGGCTTTGGCTTCATCAATGATCCCGAAGTGCCGGGCGATATCTTCGTCCACTTTTCCGTGATTCAAACGGATGGATTTCGCACTCTCAATGAAGGCGAGTCCGTCGAATACGAACTCTTCACGGACGAAAAGGGCTCGAAGGCTCGCAACGTGGTCCGCATCAGCTAGGCTCGGCGGGTGACCCCGCCGCGGCCCGTCGTGATCGGCAGCGTGATCCTCATCGGTCCGATGGGGAGCGGAAAATCGTCGGCCGCTCGCTCGCTCGCTTCGCTCCTCGGGCATCGGTTTTCCGATACCGATCGCCTCGTCGTGCAACGGGCCGGTCAGCGCGTCTCCGAGATTTTCGACCGCGAAGGCGAAGCTGCGTTTCGCCAGCGTGAGCGGGAAGCGTTGCTGGAACTCAAAGGCTGGTCGCGCCACGTCATCGCAACGGGGGGCGGGATCGTGGAGACTCCCGAAAATGTCGAGACCCTCCGCAGCATGGGCTGCGTCGTCTGGTTGCGCGCTTCGCTCGAAGTGCTTTGGCGCCGTGTTGCCACGGACATGAATCGTCCGCTGCTGCAGGTGCTCGATCCCCGCGCCGCCCTCGCGCAAACCGTCGCGAAACGCGAGCCGCTCTATTCGGCGGCGGCGCACGTAAGCGTCGACACCTCCGGGCTCACCGCCCAGCAGGTCGTGACCTCGGTGCATGAGCTCGTCGTCTCGTTTTTCCTGGCTTCCCGACCTCCCGCGGCGTGAGCGACGCCCTCCAGCTCAAGCAGGACCTCGCGGCTCGGGCGGCCGCGCTCGGTTTCGCGCTCTGTCGATGTGCGCGCGCCGCCGCGCCGCCCCACACCGCGGAGTTCGCGCGCTGGCTGGGGGCGGGTCAGGCGGGAGACATGACGCCGTGGCTGGAGCGCAGCCGGGAGCGCCGCTCCAATCCCAACCTCGTGCTCGCGGGCGTACAAACCATCGTGGTTCTCGCGCTCAACTACTGGCAAGGCGAGGAGCCGCCGCCGGGCGGACGGATTGCGCGCTATGCCTGGGGGGACGACTACCACGAACTCATCGCCGGGCGCCTGGCTGAATTGGACAAGCTCCTAGCCACGCACGGGGGAATCCAGCGCTGTTACGTGGATACGGGGCCGGTGCTCGAACGCGACTTCGCGGCGGAAGCCGGGATCGGCTGGCACGGGAAAAGCACGATGCTCATTCACCCGCAGCTCGGCACGTGGTTCCTGCTCGCGGAGATCCTGACCACGCTGGCCCTGCCGGCCGACGAGCCCCTGCCCGATCGCTGCGGGCGCTGCACCCGCTGCCTCGATGCGTGTCCGACGGGGGCCATCTCGCGCACCCGCCCACATCATCTCGACGCGCGGCGGTGCATCTCCTATCTGACGATCGAGCACAAAGGAGCCATTCCCGAAGAATTCCGCGAGGCGCTGGGGAACCGCATCTACGGTTGCGATGATTGTCTCGACGCGTGCCCGTGGAACCGCTTTGCCACCGCCTCGCGTGAAGCATCTTTCCAGGCCCGGACGGCGACGCGCGGAGTGCCGCTCCGGCGGTATCTCGCCTTGGATGACGCAGAATTTCGCGAGTGGTTTCGGGGCTCGCCCATCAAACGTGCAAAGCGCCGCGGTTTCCTCCGCAATGTGTGCGTCGCCCTCGGGAATACGGGCTCACCGGAGGACCTGCCGGCCCTGGAGGAGGCCGCGCGCGACCCGGAACCGCTCATCGCGGAACACGCCACGTGGGCGATCGCGCAGATCAAGCGACGTGCGGAGTGACTTGACTTCGCGGGACTCCGCGGACAACTCGGCGGCCCCATGAAACGCGTGGCCGTCATCGGTGCGGGCGTGGGCGGCCTCGCCGCCTCGCTTCGGCTCGCGCATGCGGGCATGCGGGTGACGCTCTTCGAGCGCAACGCTTCGCTCGGGGGCAAACTCGGCTGGCTCGAATGCGACGGTTACTCGTGGGACACGGGGCCTTCCCTCCTGACGATGCCGCACGTCTTCGAGGAGCTTTTTGCGGCGGTCGGGCGGCGGCTGCAGGACTACGTGGACCTGATTCGGCTGGAATCCACCTGCCGTTATCATTGGACCGATGGCACCGTCATCGATGAGAACGCGGAGTTTTGGCGGCGGCCCGACGTCGAACAGTTTCTGCGCTACGCGAGAGGTCTCTACGACCTCTCTTCCGATGCTTTCCTGAACCACCCCCTGGAAGACTGGTGGCGCCAGCTCACCCCGGGATTTCTTCCGCGACTGCGCCACCTGCCCAAGATCGCCTCGATGCGCTCGATGGCGGAAAAAGTCCGAACTTTTTTTCCCAAGGACTTCCATCTGCAGCAGCTCTTCAATCGCTTCGCCACCTACAACGGATCCTCCCCGTACCTCACGCCGGCCGCCTTCAACATCATCCCCTACGTCCAGGCGAAATTCGGGGGCTGGTACGTGCGCGGTGGACTGCATAGCCTGGCCCAGGCGCTCGGAAAGGCAGCGGTTGAAATGGGCGTGGAAATCCGCACGGCGTGCGAAGTTCATCGCAGCGAATCGCTCGACAACGGCGTCAGCGGCTGGACGCTGGTCAGCGACGCCGGCGAGGAAAAATTCGATGTGGTGGTCTGCAATCAGGATGTGCTCACAGCCACCCGGCGCTTCCTCCCGCGTGACCTGAACGAACAATTCCGCCGCACCCACCTCGGCGTCCTACCGCTCTCAACCTCGGGATTCATCCTCTACCTCGGGGTGCGCGGGCAACACTCCCGCCTCGCGCATCACAACATTTTTTTCTCGAACGACTACCCGCGCGAATTCGCGCAGATGCACGAGGAGAAGCGCCCGGCCGATGACCCCACGATCTACGTATGCATCCATTCCAAGTCTGATCCCGCCCGCGCCCCGGCCGGCTGCGAGAATTGGTTCGTGCTCGTGAACGCGCCGGCGGTCGACGATCGCGTCGGCCCCGATTGGGGAAACTTGCGCGAGTCGTACGCGGAGCACCTCCTCAATCTGCTGGAGACGCGCTGTGGTTTTCCCGGTCTGCGCCAGCAAATTGCCGTCCGCGAAGTCTTCACCCCGGCAGATCTCGAAACCCGCTTTCTCGCCCATCGCGGTGCGCTCTACGGCTTCGCGTCACATGGCGTCATGAGTGCCTTTCGCCGCCCCCGCCTCGAGCCCCAGGGCGTCTCGAACTTCTACTTCGTCGGCGGTTCCACTCATCCTGGCGGCGGTCTGCCGCTGGTCGCGCTGAGCGGAAAGATGATCGCGGAACGCATTCTTCGCCGGGCCAATCCGGGAGACGCCTCGCCCCGATGACGTCGGCCTCGTACCGCTTCTTCCAGTACGGCAGGGCCGAGACGGTCGCCTGGCGCTTGTTCCTCGTCTGGACCTGCGTGGGTGCCGCGGTACTTCCGTTTGGGATCGATGCGCAAACGCTCGGCCGCCACCTCTCGCATCCTTTGGCCCTCCGCGTCGCGACAGCCCTACTCAGCTGGGCCGATCTGATCTGGATGGTCTTTGCCACCTTCGTCATCTACTACCACGTCGTCGCAGCCGAGGGGATTGGTCGCGCTCGACTTCTCGCTGCCATTTGCCTCGTGGGTGCTGGGGCCATCGAATGGGTCGGTGCCACGACCGGATATCCCTTCGGTCCTTACCGCTACACCGAGGCTTTTGGTCCGCTCATCCTCGGCGTTCTGCCGGTCGCCATCCCGCTCGCGTGGCTGGTGATCCTTCTCTCGGCACGTTATGCACTGCTCGAGAGATGGCCGGAGTTGTCTCGTTTTGGACACGCCTGCGGCATCGGAATGGTTGCGCTGCTGACGGATGTGAATCTCGAGTTCGTGGCTTGGAAGGTCCGCGGCTATTGGATCTGGTATCCAAACCTGGCGAATCCGCCGGCCTGGCCACCGCTCCAGAACTACGTCGCCTGGTTCGCGCTCGCAGCGCTTTTGTCATTCTCGATGCCGCGCCTGCGTCCGCGCGAATTGCGTCCAGCGCGCCGCCTCACGGGGGTCCTCCTGGCTCTGAACGCCCTCTTTTTCGTCGCTCATGTTGTGCGCTGGACGAGGGGCTGAGGCGGGAAGAATCAAGAGTCAGTAATCAAGTAAACAGGGAGATCCGAAAAAATTTTAAGAGTCAGGATGGAGAAAGTGCGGATGAACCCCGAGGAGACAGCGAGCGTCGGGTTGCCTTTTCTCCCGGCTCCGTCGCTTTGGCCTGGAATTCCGACTTCGGTCTTGTCCGCTCTTTTCTTCATCTTGAATCCCGTTGGCCCTTGATTTCTGACTCTTGAATCTCCTCTTAATTACACTGTCTCAAACACGGCTACTGTAACGTAAATCGGGCCGTTTTGCGTTTTGAATGCGTGAGGGCATCCGTTAGTCTCTACGGATGGCGGCGTCCTCGTTTGTTCATCTTCATCTGCACACGCATTATTCCACCCTCGATGGGGCGGTGCGCGCCGGCGACCTGATGAAAAAGGTGAAGGGCCTGGGCATGCCGGCGGTCGCGATGACCGATCACGGAAACATGTTTGGCGCGATCGAGTTTTATCGGGCAGCGAAGAAGGCCGGCGTAAAGCCGATCATTGGCTGCGAGGTCTACATGGCGCCGGGTTCCCGACGCGATCGCGCGGCGGGTTCGGCGCGCGAAGCCGCCTATCATTTCACCCTCCTCGCGGAGAATGCGGAAGGCTACGCCAACCTCTCCAAGCTGGTCACGGCGGGCTTCCTCGAGGGGTACTATTACAAGCCCCGCATCGACAAGGAAATCCTCGCCACGCATGCCCGTGGGCTCATCGCGCTGAGCGGATGCTTCAAAGGCGAGGTCAACTCCTTCCTCAATGCGGGCCAGCCCGAGAAGGCACTCCGCGCCCTGGGGGAACTGCGCGACATCTTCACGCCAAAGAATCTTTTCGTGGAACTGCATGACCACGGGATGGAATCGCAGCGGAAGAACAACCCGCAACTTGTGCAGATGGCGCGCGACCTGGGCCTCGGTCTCGCCGCGGCGAATGACGTGCACTTCCTCGAGCGTTCCCACCACGACGCGCATGATGTGCTCGTCTGCATCGGCACGCAGGCCATGGTGCACGACCAGAAGCGCATGCACTACTCGCCGGAGCTCTATTTCAAGAGCGCCGAAGAGATGCGGATACTTTTTGCAGAGCTGCCGGACGCCTGCGACAACACGCTTGAGATCGCCGAGCGTTGCAGCCTCGAGATTGAATTCGGCCGGCCGAAGTATCCCGACTTCGAGCCGCCCGCCGACAAGACGCGCAGCGAGTACCTCCGCGAACTCTGCTGGGCAGGCCTGGCCAAACGCTTCGGGGAACGCGCCGAGAGCGACACGACGCTCAGACAGCGGCTCGAGTACGAACTCGGGGTGCTCGAAAAATCCGGCTTCATCAGCTATTTCCTCATCGTTTGGGATTTCATCCGGTTTGCGAAGGATCGCGGCATCCCGGTGGGCCCGGGACGCGGCTCGGCGGCCGGTTCGCTCGTCGCCTACGCCCTCGGGATCACCGACATCGATCCCATTCGTTTCAACCTGCTCTTCGAGCGCTTTCTCAATCCGGAACGCGTCAGCCCGCCGGATATCGACGTCGATTTCTGCCAGACCCGGCGCGATGAAGTCATTCAGTACGTCCGCCAGAAATACGGGGAGAGCCGGGTGAGCCAGATTATCACCTACGGCACGTTGAGTTCGAAAGCGGTGCTGAAAGACGTGAACCGCGTGCTCGGTTTTAGCTACGCGGATGGGGACAAGCTCTCGAAGATGATCCCGCTGAAGGGACAGGTTCCCTACGATCTGCCCGAGGCGATTCTGGTTAACGGCGAGTTGAAGAAACTCATCGAGACCGATGGCAACGCGAAGCAAGTGTGGGACTACGCACTCGTGCTGGAAGGCTTGGTGCGAGGCACGGGCGTGCACGCGGCGGGCGTCGTGATCGGGGCGGAGGATCTTTCCAACTTCGTCCCCCTCGCCCGGGACAAGGACGAAAACGTCATCACGCAGTACGACGGCAATACGCTGAACGACCTCGGCCTGCTCAAGATGGACTTCCTCGGGCTGAAAACCCTTACCGTCATCGAGGATGCGCTCACGCTCATTCGCGCCCGGCGCGCCCCGCAGTTTCGTTTTGAGGAGACGAACCAGGAGAACGACGGACCGACAATCGCGATGCTCAATCGCGGCGAAACCGTCGGCGTCTTCCAGTTGGAATCCGGCGGCATGGTCAGTCTTTGCCGGCAGTTCGAGATCGCCTCGATCGACGACATCATCGCGCTCATCGCGCTCTATCGGCCGGGCCCGATGGACCTGATTCCCGACTACATCGCGCGGAAGAAGGGCAAGACGAAGATCAAGTACGCGCACCCGCGGCTGGAGGAGATCTGCGGCGATACGTTCGGCATCATGATCTACCAGGAGCAGGTCATGGCGGCCGCGAATATCCTCGCCGGCTACTCGCTCGGCGGCGCCGATCTGCTGCGGCGCGCGATGGGCAAGAAGGATTTCGCGAAGATGCAGCAGGAGCGCAGCAAGTTCGTCAAAGGCTGCGCCGAGACGAATGCGATCGGCGAGACCAAGGCGAACGAGATCTTCGACTTGCTGGAGAAGTTCGCCGGTTACGGCTTCAACCGCAGCCACAGCGCCGCGTACGGCTGGGTGAGCTACCAGACGGCCTTTCTCAAGGCCAACTACCCGGTCGAGTTCATGTCGGCCACGCTCAGCAACGCCATCAATGCCAGCGATGCGACGGAGAAGATCGCCACGCTGGTGGGAGAGTGCCAGCGCATGCAGGTGCCCATCCTCCCCCCGGATGTGAACCGCAGTCGGCTGAAGTTTCAACCCGAGGACCGCGAAGGCGAAATCGCCGCGATCCGCTTCGGGTTGGCGGCGGTCAAAAACGTCGGGGAGGCCGCCGTGACGGAAATCGTGCAGGAACGCGAGACGAACGGCGCGTTTGCCTCCCTGGATGATGTTTGCCGCCGGCTCGACTCGCGCCTGCTCAACAAGAAAGCGCTCGAGAGCCTGATTAAGGCGGGTGCCTTCGATGCCTTCGGGGAGGCGCGGGAATCCGCCGTGGCGCGGTTGGATCAGGTGATCGCCTCGGCTCAGCGCGAACAAAAAGAAAAGGCGAGCGGACAGATCTCGCTCTTCGGCGACTTTGGCAGCAACGAAGCCACCGGAGAACCCGAGGCGATGGGCACAGGCGTGCGCGAAGTGGTCTTCACCCCCTGGCCGGAAGAGGAAAAACTCGGCTACGAAAAAGAGCTGCTAGGGTTCTACGTCAGCGGGCATCCGCTCGACGCGTACCGGCCGCTTTTCGAGAACGAAAAGTTCCGGCCGCTCATTTCGCTCGGGGAACTCGAAGATCGCGCTTCGTTCCACGCCATCGGGATGTTTGTCTCGGTCGAGAAGAAGTTTTCCAAGAAGGACAGCCGTCCGTTTGCGGTGGTCGTGCTCGAGGATCTCACGCACAGCCTCGAGGCCATGGTCTGGAGCGAGGCGTTCGAAAAGCACTCGGCGCTGCTTGAAGCACGCAAAGTCGTGCAGGTGCGCGGCAAGGTGGACAAGCGCGGGGAAGAGCTGCGCATCACCATCGATGATATCAAACCGGTAAAGCAGCCGCCGCCCCTCACGCCGGGCGCCAAGCCCGGGCCGACGCGTCGCTCGGGTCGACTGCCCAAGGCTGAAGCGAAATCCGACTCCTTGCCCGTCCTGGCCGACGCAGCCTTGCGACTGCGCATTGCGATCGACGAGACGTTTTCCCACCGACTCACCGGCATTCGCCAGGTTCTCGCGTCCCATCCGGGCGCCCAGCACGTCGAGTTCGATCTGGTGCAACCCGATGGTGCCGTCGTCCGCTGCCGCGCTGGCTCTGCCCTTTGCGTGCAAAGCAGCGGCGAACTGGCTTCCGCGCTCGAACCCTATCTGGCCGCATGACGACGCCTTCGCCGCTCCCCCGCGCGGGTCGCCTTTTTGCGACCGGGATCCCACCCTTTTTTGGCTGACGCTTCTCTCGATGAAACCGATGAAAATCGAGGAGATCATCCTCGAACTCCGCCAGCAACACCGGCTCGTGCCGGTGGCCGCGCTCCGCGCGGCTTCGGCGCATCGGAAGACGATGACCCCGGTTCTTCTAGGCGCGCTCGAGACCGTCCTCGCCACGCCGGACAAACCGGACGAAGCGATGCTGCAACTGGCCACGTATGGCATCTATCTGCTGGCCGAATGCCGCGACAACCGCGCCTTTCCCCTCCTCTGCCGGCTCTATGGACTTCCGCGCGCGCAACGCGACACCCTCGTGGCCGACATGATCACGGAAGACGCCGCCCGCCATTTGGCGGCGACCGCGGGCGAGTCCGGCGGTCCCGCGGCGTTGAATCGGGCCTTCGTGGAAAGCACGGGCGACGCCCACTACCGCCTCGCCTTGTTTGACGCGTTGATTTCGCTCGTCGCGTGGGGAGAAGCGAAGCGCGAGGAAGTCGCGCCGATCCTGACCCGTCATTTCATTTTCTCCGCGGTGCAGGAGGTGAACCCGGATGACGACTTCATCGGCTGCGCGGTCATGAGCGCGCTGGACTTCGGCCTCGTCGAAGTGCGCGACGAGATTCGTCGACTCCTTCGAACACGTCCGAGCCTGGAAGAATTTGTCGACTGGGAGGAGGCCGAATTGCAATTGCGCCAGGGCGCGGAATCCGGCTGGGAATACCAGCGCCATCCCCGCTTTCGGCGTTTGGGGAAAGCGACCGAGGAATGCGCTTGGTGGCATCGCTCCGAGCGGGAGTAGAAAGGTCTCAGACCTAATTTCGGTATTCCGTGTTTTTCGAGCCATTCGCAGGCCAGATGTTTTGCGACCTTATCTCCGCTCCGGTTGACGGTGCTCAAGGAGGACAGATGAGCTTCACCCTTGGAAAATACGTGACGTAACGCGCGGCGTCCCGGGTCAGGAGGGTGTGGCCCTCCGACTCGGCGTGGGCCCCGATGAAAAAATCGGGCAGCGGCGCCGTCCGTGTCCCGCCGGCCTTGCGGTACGCCGCAAAAGCACGCGCCGCAGGAAAACCGGCAGAATACGGGAGAGCGAGGCGCTTGAAATCCGAGGCAGGAAGAAGATTCAGGTCGAGTGCGCGCTCATGCGGGTAGCAAGGCGCGAGTTCCGCATATATCACCGGATTGATCGCCGCCTGACGCTTATTGATGAGCGGAGCAAGCCGGGCACTTGACCAGGCAAACCATTGGGGGTCTCGCGTGGCAATGTCGAGTAACACATTGGTATCCACCAGCACCATGCGTCAATCTTCTCCCCGGGTGATGGCCATGAGTTGATCGGTGGTGAGCTTCGTCGCCGCCGACCCAGCAGCTTTGGAGAGCCAACTGTCCGCCGCCGTGGCGCCGCGCCTGCTGCGCCGCCTGGGTTTCAGGCGCAGCGCATCGCCGTCGGCGATAAACTCGACTTCAGTTCCAGGCAGCAAGGAAAAGCGTTCCCTGAGCGCTTGAGGGATTGTGACCTGCCCCTTGACCGTGATCGTCATGGCAAAGTCTTACTAAGACCAGTATTACTTGTCAATTCAATCGCGGTCCGCGCGACGCGTGACGTCCTGATCGAAATCTATGCGCGTGACAGTCTCGCCCCTGACCTTATTCCTCCCCTTTGTGTCTTCGTGACTCTGCCTGCTTGGAACGGAACGACGGAAGTGAGGACACAGCCGCTCCCAGCGGCGATTCGGCTGACCGCCGGGCGGGTGGGAGGGAAGATATTCTCACACAAAGACACAAAGGCACCAGGGCTCTGGAGCGTGTCTTTCTCGCGGTCCGACGGTCGACTTTCCTTAGCCTATGGCCAAAGGCCTGGGTTCTAATCGCCAACCGACGCGGCCTGACATTGCTTACCAGTTTTTGATCCAGACGCGGTTCGCCGTCTTGGCATCCAAGGCATCTTGTCCCGCCGTGCTCCACAAATCGAAAGTCGGATTGTAGCCGCCAGTTCCCGACCGGGGTGGAGACATCTGCGCGTCGCGGGCGGTCGAATACCCATAAGATTTTCCAAACGGATCGCTCAGAATGGTTTGATTTGTCGCGGGGTCTGTCAGGGTTTGATTGGTTTTGAACTCGTAATACGACTTCGCACCCGCCTGCAGGGCTCCGCCTTGGTCCCGCCCGGAAAGCGTATAATAGAGCTTTTGGCCCGCAATTTGGTACACCGCCGGATTGAACATCCGCTGCGGGTCCAATCCGTCCGTCTCGGACGTGTGCGGATACTCCCCGTTATCCAGTTTGTAATTTTCGATCGCCGCACTGAGCGCCGAGATCTCGCCCTCCGCTCGGCTGCGCCGGGCCTTGTTATTGGCGTAGCTGAAGGCCCCGATCGTGATGCCGACAAGGATCAGAATGAGCGCGATGACCGTCAGCAGCTCGATGAGCGTGAATCCATCGCATCGAAGCGCTCGAATTCGGTGAGCGAAGCGAGACGGACAATCGTTCATGGCGTCAGGCGAAACGGGCGAACCCAAAGAATTGAGTTCGATCAGTTCTGCTGCTGCCCCATCGTCTCGATGATGGTGATAAGCGGGAGGAAAAGGGCGATGACGATCGTCCCCACGATCAAGGCCAGGAACACGATCATGATCGGCTCCAGCAGGGAGGTGAGCCCCGCCACGGCACTGTCGACCTCGTCGTCGTATACCTCCGCGATCTTAAGCAGCAGTTCCGGGAGCTGACCAGTCTCCTCGCCGACATCCACCATACTAACGACCATGGGCGGAAAGATTCCGCTCGCTTCCATCGGTTGCACAAGGGACTCGCCTTCCTTCACGCCGTCGTGCACTTTGCCAATGGCATCGGAGATGACGGAATTATCGGCGGTTTCGCTGGTGATGGTGAGGGCCTGGAGGATGGGCACGCCGCTAGTCACAAGGGTGCCGAAAGTGCGGCTGAAACGGGCGATGGCGCTCTTGCGCACCAGTTCGCCGAAGAGCGGGATGCGAATGGCGAGACGGTCGAGAATGCGCCGGCCGCGCACGCTGCCGGAAAACCAGATCCAAATGGTGGCGATCAGGCCCACTCCCAGCGCGAGCCAGATAATCTGATCCTTCACGAAGCTGCTGACACCGATCACGAACTGCGTGAGTCCCGGCAGCGGTCTGCCACCCAATAGATCCGCGAAGATCTGCTGAAACTTCGGCACGATTGCGATCATCAAATACGAGACGATCACCACCGCGATGACGAGGACCGTGATGGGGTAGAACAGCGCGGACTTCACCTTGTTCTTCACCTTCGCCGCCTTCTCCTGGAACTCGGCCAGACGGGCGAGAACGAGATCGAGAACGCCTCCCACTTCGCCCGCCTTGACCATGCTCACGAAGAGCTGGTTGAAGATGCGCGGATGTTGGGCCAGGCCTTCCGAAAACGTGCTGCCGCCCTGCACGGAGTCCGCAATTTTCTCGATGGCCCCTCTCAGGACGGGATCACGCTCCTGCTTCGAGAGCACGGTGAGGCCCCGGAGAAGCGGGAGACCCGCGTCGATCAGCGTGGCGAGCTGACGGGTGAAAATCATCATCGCTTTCGGCGCAACCGTCTTCCGTTGGAACAGAACGATCTGGCCCCGTTTTTTCGCGCCCGTTGCGGCCGCGCTGCTTGTCCTGGCCTTCGCTACTTTCCCACCCGTGGCCGGCTTCGCCTTCACGGTCTTGCCGGCTTCGACCACGCTCGTCGGGAAGAAGCCGCTTTGGCGCAATTGGGTCACGGCTTCGCCCTGCGAAGCAGCGTCGAGAACGCCGTTGGATTCCTGGCCGCGAGCATCAAGGGCGGTGTAAACGAAGCGAGGCATGGGGGAAGGAAACTCGGCGGAAGTCGAAATGCGAAGTTCAAGAGCGCTGGCAAACGCCCAGCGAGGAAGGGATTTCGACACGTAAAATCGATTTCAAGAGAGTTCTCGTTCAGGTGGTTACGTGAATTTCAGCACTTCCTCAATGGTTGTATCCCCTTCGTAAATCGAACGCAATCCGTCCTCGCGCAGCGTCGCCATACCCAGCTCAACCGCCTTCTCCTTCAGCACCACGGAGGGCGCCCGCCGGTTGATCAATTCGCGGAGCGGATCGCTGATGTCCATCAACTCGTAGATACCCTTGCGCCCGCGGTAACCCGTCTGGTTGCAGGCCGGACAACCCTTGCCGTAATGGAAGCGCTTATCGCCAATTTGCGTGGGGGTCAATCCGATGGAGCGCAACACCGCCTCGCTGGGGCGATATTCGGTGCGGCAATCCTGACAGATGCGCCGGATCAGGCGCTGCCCCAGCACCGCCTCGAGCGTGGCGCTGATGAGGAACGGCTCGACCCCCATGTCGATGAGGCGCGTCACCGCTCCGGGCGCATCGTTCGTATGCAGGGTGGTGAAAACCAGATGGCCGGTGAGCGAAGCCTGAATCGCGATCTGCGCGGTCTCGAGATCGCGCGTCTCGCCGATCATGATGCGGTCGGGATCCTGGCGCAGGAAGGCGCGCAGAACGCGCGCGAAACTCAGTCCGATGCCGTCATTGACCGGTACTTGCACGATCCCCTCGAGATCGTATTCCACCGGATCCTCGGCCGTGACGAGCTTCGAGTCGATCGTGTTGATCTTCCGTAAACAGGAATAAAGCGTCGTCGTCTTGCCGCTGCCCGTCGGACCCGTGACGATGAAGATGCCATTCGGCTTCTCGATCGTGGCCAGAATATAGTCGTAGACGTACTTTGGCAGGCCGAGGCTTTCGAGTTCCAGGCTCACCACGGAGCGGTCGAGGACGCGCAGCACCAGGCTCTCACCGAACTGGGTGGGCAAAGTAGAGACGCGGAGGTCGACCACGCGCTCGGCGATCTTGCGCTGAATTCTGCCATCCTGCGGCAGGCGGCGCTCGGCGATATTCAGTCCGGCCATGACCTTGACCCGGCTCGTGACCGCCGCGGCGAGGTGGCGGGGCGGCGGCGTGATTTCGTAGAGTGCCCCATCGACGCGGTAGCGGATTTTGAACTCGCGCTCAAAGGGTTCGAAATGGACGTCACTCGCACGGTCGCGAATGGCCTGGCAAAGAATCAGGTCGACGAACCGGATGATGGGTGCCGAGTCGGCCTCCGCTTCCGCGTTCCCCGGATCGCCCACCGCACTGCCAAAGGTCAGTTCCCCGGCCGAACCGAGTTGTTTGAGGACGTCCTCAAGGTTGGCGGTGTCGGCCCCGTAGTAGCGGCGGATGCGATCCTCGACCTGATGCGCCGGACAGACAACGAGATGAATCTCCCGATCGAGCGCGAAGCGCAAGTCTTCGAGCGCGTGGGTATCGAGCGGGTCGAGCAGCGTGAGCGAAATGGCGCCTTCCTGTTCGGCAATGGGGAGTGCGCCGTGCAAGCGCGCCATGCCGCCGGGAACGAGCCGCTGCACCTCGGGGGGCACCTCGTATTCCCTGAGATCGAAAAATTCCGCACCGATGGCTTCCGCGATCGTCTCGTAAAATTGCGTCTCGGTGACAATGCCGAAGTCAATCATGGCCTGCATGAGGCTTTTCCCGTTGTTCGTCCCCTCGGCCCGCAAGTCCTCTTCCTGCGCCCGAACGACCACGCCACGCTCTTCGAAGAGGTCAAAGATCTGCTGCTCGCGCGTCATGACTACGGGCGGGGAATGGAGCCCACGAAACGTCATTCCTCGCGGGTGAAGCTCTCGAGCAGCTCCTTCGGCGTGAGGGTGGCGGTGCCGAGTTTGCCCACCACGACTCCGGCCGCGTGATTCGCCATCTCGGCGGCTTCCTCGGCGGAGGCCCCGGCGGCGAGGCAGAGGGTGAAGAGGGCGATCACCGTATCGCCCGCACCCGAGACATCGAAAACCTCGCGCGCACGGGTCGGCAACGAGAAAGGAGCATGATCGCGTTGAAAGAGCATCATCCCCTGCTCGCCGAGAGTCACGAGCAGCACGGGCGTGTTCCATTTCTTCAAAAGCGCCGCGCCCACCGCAAGCAAAGCGCGATCGGCCGTGGCCGGATCCACGGGTTCGCTCGGCGGAGCCCCCGCGGCGGCGAACGCCTCGATCCGATTCGGCTTGATGGCCGAAGCGCCGGGCCAGCGGAGGGGATTGTTCGGATTCGGATCCACCGTCACGAGCTTGCCGCACGCGTGCGCCAGCGCCCCCACTTGCTCGACGAACGGCTGGGTCAAAAACCCCTTCGCGTAGTCCTCGAGGATGATGGCATCGAACTCGGCCACGTGTTCCGCGAGCCAGGCTAGAGCTTGCGCGTGGCTGGCCTTGGAAGGCGCGCCGCGGCGTTCGCGATCGACCCGGACGACATGTTGCTGCCGCGCGATAATGCGTGTCTTTACGATGGTTTGGTACGCGGGATCCGTTACAACCCCATCCAAACCGATGCACTGCTCGCCGAGCAGTCCGCGGAGACGAGTGGCGTGCTCGCACGGTCCCACCACTCCCATCAGCGCCACTTGCGCCGTAAAGCCACGAAGATTTCGCGCCACGTTCGCGGCGCCGCCGGGGTAGGAAAGTTCCCGGGTGACTTCGACCACCGGCACGGGAGCCTCGGGTGAAATACGCGCGACCTTGCCGTAGATGAACTGGTCGAGCATCAGGTCGCCCACGACGAGAATGCGCTTGCCTCCGAGTGCACCAAGGAGTTCGCGGGCACGGGAGGAATGCACGCGTCTTCGTCGCCGAGAGGCAGAGCACTTGTCAAGGCAAGTGGTCTCCGCCGACCGATTCAGCCGTTGCAGGGCTGCCGGCTGCCGAGCTATGGAGAGCCTCCGCATGAAACTTCGTGACGAATGCTATGCGCTGCTGAGCGGCGACGGGATTGAGATCGGCGCTCAGCACGAGCCTGCCCCGCTCCCGGAGACGTGCCGCGTGCGTTATGTCGATGCGATTTCGCGTGAGCAAGCCATCTCGCTCTTCCCGGAGATCGATCATGCGCGGCTCGTCACGACCGATGTCATTTGCAATCTGGATCGCGATCCCCTGCCGTTCCGCGACGAGACGTTCGACTTCGTCGTGCTCAGCCACGTGATCGAGCACGTGGCCAATCCCGTGCGTGTCATCGGCGAGATCTTCCGCGTCCTGCGAAACGGGGGACGGGCTCTCATCGCCGCCCCGGACAAGCGCTTCACCTTTGATCGCACCCGGGCAATCACTCCCCTCGAGTCACTATTGGCGGATTTCCGCCAGCGTCGCAAGGAGGTGCCAGACGAACGCTACGTCGATTTCCTGCGTGGCGCAGGTGCGCATGTGTTCGAGGAGGTCCCGCTCCGAATCGAACATCATGTGGAGCGGGCCCGTTCGCGGCGGGAACATTGCAGCGTCTGGGATAGTCAGGCCTTCCGCGCCTTCCTCCAAGGCGCGCTACAGGCCACCGGAAGATCCGCCAAGGTGCTGCGCGAGCACTTCGGGGAAGAGACCCAGCTCGAATATTGCGGCGTCTGGGAAAGGACTCCGTCGTCTTTCTGGTCGAAACTTGGGGGCAGGTTTCGCCGCGACTTCGCGTAGCCCCAATTGTCCCGGACGACTCGGTGGACTTCGGACTTCGCGTCGCTCAGAGGAGCGAAATCAGGCTCGACGTATCGTGGCGTCCGCCGCCGCGTTTTTGGATTTCGGCGTAGAACTCGTCCACGATGGTGGCGACTGGGATCTTTGCTCCCAGCCGAACTGCCTCGGTCTTTACGATGGCGAGGTCCTTGCGCATCCAGTCGACCGCGAAACCGAAGTCAAACTTCCGTTGCAGCATCGTCCGCCCGCGGTTTTCCATTTGCCACGACCCGGCCGCTCCCTTCGTGATGACGTCCAGAACGCGGTTACCATCGAGGCCCGCCTTCTCCGCAAAGGCGAGTCCTTCCGAGATTCCTTCCACCAGTCCGGCGATGCAGATCTGGTTCACCATCTTCGTGAGTTGCCCTGCGCCGGCCGCGCCCATGTACGTCACGGCCTTCGCGTAGCAGTTAACGACGGGTTGAGCCCGGGCGAAGATGTCCTCATCGCCCCCCACCATGACCGTGAGTTGCCCATTCACGGCGCCCGCCTGACCGCCTGAGACGGGGGCATCGAGGAAACCCACGCTGAGTGTTTTCGCTTCAGCGTAGAGCTTGCGCGCGATATCCGCGGAGGCCGTCGTGTTGTCGATGAGTACCGTGCCAGGGCGCATGGCTGGCAACGCTCCCTGCGCACCCATCGCGACTTGCCAGAGATCGTCGTCGTTTCCCACGCACATGAAAACATAGTCGGCGTCCCGCGCCGCAGCTGCCGGGGTCGGCGCTGTGGCACCTCCGTATTTCTGGGCCCATTCCGCCGCCTTCACCGGAGTGCGATTGAAGACGGTCACGGAATACCCCTTGGCCGCGAGGTGGCCAGCCATCGGGAAGCCCATGACCCCAAGGCCAAGGAACGAAACGCGGACGGACGAGAGGGAAGAATCAATGCTCATTAGTTAAAATGTGGACGGCCTCAGGCGTACGGCAACGCAAATTGACACTGCAGCCCGTGGTGATACCAGCGTTGACAGCCACTAGCCGTTGTGCTGACTAGCGATTAACCGATGCGTTGCCCAAAGTGCGGAAGCTCCGAAGACAAAGTGATTGATTCCCGGCCGGTCAATCACTACGTGGGAATTCGTCGTCGCCGCGTCTGCTTAAAGTGCGGCTTTCGCTTTACGACTTACGAGGAAATTGAGCGGGTCGACACCCGGGTCGTGAAGCGCGACGGAAAACACGAACCCTTCGATCGGAACAAGCTTCTGGGTGGAATGGTCGCCGCCTGCCAGAAGCGTCCGGTGAAAATCGAGGACATCGAGAAAGCCGCCGACGACATCATCCAGGAACTGGAAGCCGCGCACGACCGCGAAATCCCCTCCCGACTCCTCGGCGTCAAAGCCATGGAGAAACTGCACAAGCTCGATGCAGTCGCGTACGTCCGCTACGCTTCGGTTTACCGCCGCTTCGAGGAGGTCGGCGAATTTATCGACGAGATCAAGCAGCTCACGCAGCGGCCGAAGAAGAACAACGCTCAGGCCGAGCTCTTTTCTTAGCGTCGGGTCGAAGGATGCCCGCCATGACGCTCTTCGAGAAAATCGCCGCCCGGCAGATTCCCGCCGAAATCGTTCATGAAGAGGATGATCTCATCGCATTCCACGACGTCGCGCCCAAGGCACCGGTGCATGTGCTCATCGTGCCAAAGCGTTGCATTCCGCGCCTGGGCGAGGCGCAAACGGCAGACGCCACGCTCCTCGGCCGCATGCTTCTCGCCGCCCAGACGATTGCCAAGAAACTCGGCATGGCGGAGTCCGGGTATCGGGTGGTGATCAACAATGGCCGCGATGCGGGCGAAACCGTCCCGCACCTGCACGTACATCTTCTCGCCGGCCGCGAGTTGACCTGGCCACCGGGCTAGCGCGAGGATCGCGCCATGATCGAAGCACTCTTTATTTTTGGGCTTCTCGGTTTGCTCGTCGGGGCGACGGCAGAATGGATGCTTGCCCATCCCGCCTTCGCGACGTTCATGGCGGGCTTTGTTTTCATTCCGTTTTTCACCTGGCAGCAATTCCTCGCGCTCGCAGTCCGCGTCGATCTGCCGCCGCTGGCCGTCCGCGCGCGCCGGGCGCCTACTCCGCCTGAGGAATTCTACTGGCCCCTCCGCCGCACGGCGCTCTTTCGAGATTTTGTGCTTTGCGCCCCGTTGCTGGTTTTTGGCTGGATCGCGGCCGCGATGTATCCCGCCCAATTGGAACTGACGACACCATCCGCAGCTGGCTGGGCACTGGGAGCAGTCGCCATTTTTGCGTCCGCGCACTTTCTCGCGGCGGCGTCAGTCTATTGCAAGGCAAGCCAATGGCATGATCCGATGCGCCCTGCCCCCGCGGGCTGGTACCGCAAATTGATGTTCTGGCTTTCGGAGGACGCCGCCTTCCTGGGCCGCCTGCGCCGCGAGGGAGCGGCGCGCGAGAAGGCGATCTACTGACTCAATTACGGGAACAATCCGCGCACGATGTCCCGGGCGGTCGCGGGCCCGCCGTAAACAAATCCCGTGTAGAGCTGGACGAGTGATGCCCCCGCCTCGAGCTTTTCCCTGGCGCTGGCGACGTCATCGACCCCGCCGACGGCAATGATGGGCAGTTTCCATCTCTTCGTCATGAAGCGCACCGCCGCAGTCGCACGGTCGCGCAGAGGCCGGCCGCTGACACCCCCCTGCATTTTCTGACGCAGCATTTCGGGGAGCCCGGTGAAGTCGGTCGTGGTGTTTGTGCAGACGAGGCCGGCGATCCCCAGCTCCCCCGCGATTTCCGCCACGTCGGCCATTTGCCATTCGGTGAGATCGGGCGCGATCTTGACCAGGATGGGCTTGGGACGGCTCAGTACGCGATTGGCCGACTGCAGCGCTGCGAGGATACGGGAGAGTGCGTCGCGATCCTGCAATTCGCGCAGTCCCGGCGTATTGGGTGACGAAACATTCACGACCACGTAATCCGCATACGGATGCAATCGCTTGAACGACTCGAGGTAGTCCTGTTCGGCCGTGGAAAGCGAAGCCGCCTTGGATTTTCCGAGATTAATGCCCACCGGAATACCGGGCCACTTGGAATCCGCGCGGAGGCGGCCAAATCGTTTCGCCGCCGCTTCCGCGCCTTCGTTGTTGAAGCCCATCCGGTTGATGAGCGAATGCTGTTCGGGCTGGCGGAAGAGGCGCGGACGCTCATTCCCTGACTGCGCCTGCGCCGTAATCGTTCCCACTTCAATGAAACCGAAGCCCAAGGCGTCCCACGCGCGCAGCGCGACCCCGTTCTTGTCCATCCCTGCAGCCAGCCCGATGGGGTTGGGAAAGCGCAGCCCGAAGACCTCCCTCGCCGAGGCCGGCGAATCCGCCCGTCCGACCGTCGTGCGGAGGAGCGAAAGAAGTGCGCCCCCGTCCGACGCCCGCTCCAGCCAGCGCAGGGCGAATTCATGCGCTTCCTCCGCATCTTTGCGGAAGAGCCA
Source organism: Chthoniobacterales bacterium (assembly GCA_038226705.1). Taxonomy (GTDB): domain Bacteria; phylum Verrucomicrobiota; class Verrucomicrobiia; order Chthoniobacterales; family SZAS-18; genus SZAS-18. Next base: position 67,260 of record JBBRQH010000020.1, read on the forward strand.
CGGTCGCAGAACAGCGTTGTAGAGCGATTTGGTCATGCTGCGGGCAAAGACGTAGCACGGGTTCGCGCTGCTCACGTGCGAATTCTTTCCGCAATGTATTTGCATTACCGATGTGCAAATGTATTGCGACAAGATGCGACAATGCATCCGATTTGTCCCCTTTTTGGCGATCGTTTTCGCGAACCAGGCGGTGGCGCAGGAAAGCCCAACCCTTGCTCCCGACCGGGTGATTGTGACGGGCTCACCGATCCCCAGCACAATTTTCGACTCGGCCCGGCCTGTCACGGTCCTGGAACAGCCCGAGTTGCAGCGCAAACTTCAAGCCACGCTGGGTGAAACCCTGGCAAACGAGCCCGGGGTGACTGGAACGCAATACGGGGCGGGGGCCAGTCGGCCCGTGATTCGCGGACTCGACGCCAATCGCGTGCGCGTCCTGGCCGACGGCTTGGGGGTCTTCGACGTCTCGAACACCAGCCCTGATCACGCGGTGAGTATTGAGCCCCTCGGCGCGGGAAGAATCGAAATTGTGCGGGGTCCAGCCGCGCTCCTCTACGGGACAAACGCCGTCGGCGGTTTGGTGAATGTCACGAGTAATCGCATCCCAAATGCACCCATTGGGACCCCCCTAAGCGGCGCGGTCGACTTCTCATTCGGTTCAGCCGGGAATGCCCGCAGCGGAGCGGCGCTGCTCGAGGGAGGCCTGCGCGGCTTCAATTACCATCTCGATGCCTCGTATCGCGAGGCAGACGACTACGACATTCCGGGTTTCAAGCGAAGCGCGGCGCTGCGGGCCGCGAGTCCCCTGCCGGACGGCGAGTCGGAGATCCGCGGGACGCTTCCCGATAGCGGTTATTCGACGAAGCAAATCGCCGGAGGTGGCTCGTACACGTGGTCGGCGGGGTATTTCGGCGTGGGAATCAGCGCCTATCACACGCTTTATGGGGTCCCGGGCTTTGAAGAGGGTGTGAAGATCAAGCTGAACCAGCGTCGATTCGATCTAAGCGGTCGCTTCGACCATCCCCTGCCGTTCCTCAAGTCGATCGACTACAAGTTTGGCTACGCCGAATACCATCACCAGGAGATCAACGACGAAGGAGTGGGAACGCTGTTCAAAAACAAAGGGTACGAAGGCCGGGTCGAACTCCGGAATGCAAAGGTGGGAGGATTCGAAGGTGTCATTGGGTACCAGATCCAGCGCGGGAATTTTGCAGCCATCGGCGAGGAAGCTTTCCAGCAGCCAACGCGCACGCTGAATCAGGCCATCTTTCTCTTCCAGGAGTACGCCTTCAAACCTTTCCGGTTCGAGGTCGGCGCTCGGGTCGAACACCAATTCGTTCGCACGGCCGGCGTGGCTGACCTCCCGGCGCTCGACCCGAATTCTTTTGTCGATCTCGATGCACTGGCATCGACTCCGGCCACGCGGCGCTTCACAACTTTCAGCGCGGCGGCTTCTCTCGTCTGGTCCCGCGACGACATCTCTGCCGCCCTGTCCGTCAGCCACACGGCACGCCTAGCCACCGGGCAGGAACTTTTCGCGTTCGGTCCCCATCTCGCCACAGCTCAATACGAACTCGGCACGGTGAACGCGGGACCGGAAAAGTCGCTCGCAGTTGATCTCACCCTGCGCAAGCGCGCCGGCATGGTCACGAGTTCCGTCAGCGCATTCTATTACCGCTTCGACAACTACATCGACCTGATCGACACCGGCCTCGATTTCGTCAGCCTGACACTGGCCAATGGAACCGCCAGTCGGCGCCTCGTGCCACGTGCGAATCCCGCAGTGGGAATTCCGTCCGACGCCACGTTGGAAGATCAGATCCGGGCCTTCCGTTTCACCGGCGTCCCGGCGGAATTCCGGGGATTCGAGGCCGAAGCGAAGATCCACCTGCTCGGGCCGGTCAAGGCTGCTGGGGCCGAGCCGACCAAGGCTCGTGTGGTCGCGGCGGGCGAATCGGGAAAGGCGGGGCCAGCCTCGGTCGCGGAGCCGAACCAATCGGACCTCTTTCTCGATTTGCGGGTCGATTACACGCGGGCCGGAAACCGCGCCACGGGCGGCGCTTTGCCGCGTATCCCTCCCCTCCGGATCGGCCTCGGCCTCGCTTACACGAACGCCAGGGCTTCAGCGCGCGTCGACTTCCGCCGCGTCTTCCGACAGGATCGCGTGGACCTGTTCGAGACGCCCACCCCTGCGTACAACGACGTCAGCGCGTCCGTGCAATACCTGCTGGTCACCGGTCCCGTGCAGTGGTCGATTTTCCTCAAGGGAAACAACCTGGCCAACGCCGAAGAACGAAATCACGTAAGCTTCCTGAAAGACGTCACGCCGCTGCCGGGACGAAGCGTCACTGCCGGCTTCCGCGCGACTTTTTGACGGTGCGAACGCGTGGGCGGTCGCAAAGCACCCCGCGACGAGGGCAAGAAAAAGGGCGGGCACAATGCCCGCCCTTCAAACTCCTGCGCCGCCGGCTGCCAGGGGCAACCGTGGCGCGCACAGCTTACCGCGAGTACAACTCGACGATCAGCTGCTCATTCACGATCGGCGCGATTTCCTCACGAGTGGGGACGCGCGCAATCTGACCTGAAAGACCTTCCCGATTCACCGTCATCCAATCGGGCACGGGGACGATTTGGGTGAGCTCCGCGCCGCGGGCGCCGAGCTGCTTCGACTTCGGCTTTTCGCGCACGGCGACGACATCGTTCACCTTCACCTGGTAAGACGAGATATCGACCTTGCGGCCATTCACCTGCACGTGGCCATGACCGACCATCTGCCGGGCGGCGCGACGGGTGTTACCAAAGCCAAGACGGAAAACGACGTTGTCGAGACGCATTTCGAGCATCTGAAGCATGGTCACGCCGGTGACACCACGCTTGGCGGCGGCCTTCTCATAGTAGCCGCGGAACTGACGCTCCATCAAACCGTACATAAGGCGCAGCTTTTGCTTCTCCGCGAGGGCGAGCGAGTATTCACTCTGCTTGCGGCGCGAGCCCTTCGGCCCGTGCATGCCCGGGGGATAATTCTTCCGTTCGAGCGCCTTGGAAGGGCCGAAAAGCGGCACTCCGTAACGGCGGCTGATTTTTGATTTGGGACCGGTGAGACGCGCCATGGGAAACGGGAAAGCTTAGGGTAAGGGAACTTCGTTACACGCGGCGCGCCTTGGGCGGGCGGCAGCCGTTATGGGGAACTGGCGTCGCGTCCTTGATGACGCTGATCTCGAGGCCAACCGCCTGTAAAGCGCGCACAGCGGACTCACGGCCGGCACCGGGGCCTTTGACACGCACTTCGACTTCCTTCAGGCCGTGGCCCATCGCCTGGCGGCTAGCGTCCTGGGCGGCCATCTGGGCAGCGTAAGCGGTGCTCTTGCGCGAGCCTTTGAACCCGCATTTTCCGGCGCTCGACCAGCCGATGACATTGCCGACGAGGTCGGTAATGGTGATCGAAGTGTTATTGAAAGTGGCAAACACATGCACGATGCCGTGCGTGATGTTTTTTGCACCCTTCGCGCGGACGATCTTCGGCTTCTCGATGTCGTTCGGATCGAGGGAAAGATTCTCTTTCGGCGGCTCGACGGGTGCGGCCGCGGCGTCCTTCTTGGGCGCCTTGGGAGCCTTTGGCTCCTTGGTCTTGACCGCGACAGCGGCGGCGGCGGCGGCGGGAGCAGCCGCAGTGGCATCGGTGACGGCAGGAGCCTCGGCGGCTTTCTTCTCGGTCTCTTCAGGCATGGGATTCAGTCGTGCGGTTGAAAGAATATTGCGGCGGTGCGGAGCTTATTTACCGCCCTTGGCGTCCTTGGCGCGCTGTACGCCGACAGTCTTGCGCGGTCCCTTGCGGGTGCGAGCGTTGGTGGAGGTGCGCTGACCGCGCACCGGCAGCCCGCGGCGATGGCGGATGCCGCGATAGCAATTGATGCCCTGCAAGCGCTTCAAGTTCGATTGCAACTCCCGGCGAAGATCACCCTCGATCATCAGCTTGCTGTCCTGGATCGCGTTGATGATGTCCGTCACCTGTTGCGGCGTCAGCTTGTTCGCGCGGATGTTTCCATCCACGCTCGCCCGCTCGAGGATCCGCTTCGCGGTGATCGGGCCAATCCCGTAAATGTAGGGGAGCGAAGCTTCAATGCGCTTTTCGCCGGGAATATCAACGCCAAGGAGACGGGGCATGGGAAGTGGGGATGGAGAAGGAAAACGGTGGGAAGGAACCTCAGCCCTGGCGCTGCTTGTGGCGCGGATTGGCGCTGCAAATGATTCGAATCACGTTCTTACGCTTGATGATTTTGCACGACTCACAGAGTCGCTTGACGGAGGCGCGCACTTTCATGGCTTGCGGGGACGGTCGGTTAAAGGCTGGGATTTCGGGGAAAAAATGCGCCGGAGGTATGACCGCCCGGCGCGTGTAACGCACTGAGTGCGAAGCCCTTGATTTAACGGTGACGGAACGTAATCCGGCCCTTGGTCAAATCGTAGGGCGACATCTCTACCACAACTTTGTCCCCTGGCAAGATACGAATGAAGTGGAGGCGCATTTTTCCGGAGATATGGGCCAGAACCATGTGCCCGCCCTCCAGTTCCACCCGGAACATCGTGTTCGGCAGCAGCTCCATCACTTTGCCTTGAACTTCGATAGAATCTTTTCGCGCCATGTCAGTATCTCCGGATCGCCCTTGGTCACGAGGACGGTGTGTTCAAAGTGAGCGGAGGGCAAGCGGTCGGCGGTGACCGCGGTCCATTTGTCCGCCAGGATTTGCACCGCTCCCACCCCCATGTTGACCATGGGTTCGATGGCCAGGGTCATCCCGGCCTTGAGCTTTGGGCCGGAGCCACGCTTGCCGTAGTTCGGCACCTGCGGGTCTTCGTGCAGCTTGCGTCCGACCCCGTGGCCGACGAACTCGCGCACGACGGAATAGCCCCGTTGCACCACGTAGGCCTCGATTTCCGCGCAGACCTCGCCGAGGCGCCGGCCTTCGCGCACGAAACTGATGGCATGATAGAGCGATTCCTCGGTCGCATCCAGCAGCGCCTGGACCTCCGGCGCGATGATTCCCACCGCCACAGTGGTCGCGTTGTCCCCCACCCAGCCTTGACGGAAGATACCGATATCGAGCTTTACGACGTCCCCGTATTGCACCCGCCGCTGGCCGCCGATGCCGTGGATGACTTCCTCGTTCAGCGAAATGCAGATATTCCCCGGGAACTGCCGGTAACCCAGGAATGCGCTCTTGCACCCATTCTCCCGCATGAGGTCTGCCGCGAATTGATCCACCTCGCCCGTGGTGACGCCGGGTCGCACGTATTCAGCGACTTCCTCCAGGATCTGCGCGGCCAAGTGTCCGGCCAGCCGCATCTGCTCGATCTCACGGGGGTTCTTGATGACGATGCTCATGCGCGAAACGCCTCCGGGAAGGATGGCGGCGGGAAACGAAGCGCAATTCGGGCCAGTTTCACACGCTTTTCACCAACGTGCGGAGCGGGCCGCACGTTGGAAGCATTCCAAGTTCGCATAGCTGCGCCAAGCCGCGGGCCGTTTACCGCTGCGCGAACAGAAACGCCACGACGCCGATGACGACGACAGCGGCCCCGACCCAAATCCAGACCATGTTGCTCTGTTTCTCCTGCTCGGCGCGATTCACGACTCCGCCCGCGTACCGATTCCGGGCCGAAACGCCCTTGCGGAGGAAGCCGTCGTATTGCTTCTCGAGGAGCTTGGTTTCCAATTGGCGCATCGTGTCGAGCACGACGCCAACCAGGATGAGCAAACTCGTCCCGCCGAAAAACTGCGCCACGGTGTAGGGCACCTTCTGCCACTCCATGATGACCTGCGGCACGATGGCGATGACGGTGAGAAAGATCGCCCCGGCAAAGGTCAGCCGCGTCATGGTGTATTCCAGGAACTCAGCCGTGGCCTTACCGGGACGCTGGCCGGGAATGTATCCACCCTGCTTCTTGAGGTCCTCGGAGATCTGCGTGGGCTGAAACTGCGTGGCCACCCAGAAATAGCTGAAGAAGAAGATCAGGACGCCGTAGAGCACGTAGTGGAGCCAGCCCGAGGCGAGCATGGCGGCGAAACGATTCGCGAAGGCGCTGTCCTTGAACATCATGCTGATGATGGTGGAAGGAAAGACTAGAATGGCCTGCGCGAAGATGATCGGCATGACGCCCGCGTAGTTCACCTTGAGCGGCAAATACTGCGTTTGACCGCCGAAGACTTTGCGGCCCACCACGCGCTTCGCATAGGTGATGCTCACTTTGCGCTGCGCCTGGGTCACGGCGATGACTGCCGCGATACAAATAATGAGGAACGCCACCATGAAGACCAGCACAAACGGACTGACCTGGCTGGTCTGTCCGCCGCTTGGAATGAAGGTCTTCCACGCCTGGATCAAGGCGGCAGGGAGGCGCGCCACGATCCCAATGGTGATGATGAGCGAAATGCCGTTACCGATGCCCTTGTCTGTAATCTGATCGCCAAGCCACATGAGCAGCATCGTGCCGGCTGTCAGCGTCATGACCGTGAGAAAGCGAAACGCAAACCCGGGGTTTACCACCAGCGGAATGCCGAGACGGTTGATTGTATCCTGGATGCCCGGGAGAAACGGATTTGAACCCGGATTCTCGAAGGAAAGTGCGAGCAGATAGCCTTGGAAAATGCAGAGCGCCAGCGTCGCATAGCGCGTGTATTGCATGATCTTCTGCCGGCCGCCGTCTTCCTTCGCGATCTTCGAAAGCCGTGGTAGCACCGCCGTCAGCAACTGCATCATGATCGACGCGCTGATGTAAGGCATGATGCCGAGCGAAAAGATGGCGCAGTTTTCCAGCGCTCCGCCCGAGAAGATGTTGAGCAAGGCGGCGACGGTGCCGCCGGCACGCTCGTTAAGCTCGGTGAGGAACCACTGGTGCAGCACGGCGACATTTACGCCGGGCGTCGTGATCTGCGATCCGATACGGACCACCACGATGACCGCGAGCGTGAAGAGCACGCGGATGCGCAGGTCCGGCACCTTGAAGATGTTGGCGAACGCGGAGATCATGAAAATCTGGTTAGGTCGAAACGGAAAATGGGGCGGATAAAAATCAAAAGCGAGGGCACCCGTCAATAGACGGCGGGCGGCACCTCGCTCGTGAGAATTGCGGAAAGAATCACTTCGCGGCCGGCGCGGCCGCCGCGGCCGTTTTGCGCACGCGCTTCGGCTTCCCGGGGCGCATGGTCTTCAGCGCCACCAGCGTCACAGAACCGCCGGCGTTTTCGATCTTTTCCTTCGCCTGCGCACTGATGTGGCTGACGGTAATGTTCCACTTCCGCGTAGCATCCCCACCGGCGAGAATCTTCACGCCGTCGATGTAGCGGGCCTGGCCGCGGACAAAGCCGTGCTCGCGGAGAACTTCCATGTTCACCGTGGTCACGTCGGCGGGAAGCCGGTCGAGATCCTCGATATTGATGGCGCGAATGTTCTTCTTGAAGGCGGCATTGTTGAAGCCGCGCTTGGGAAGACGGCGGATGAGCGGCATCTGACCGCCTTCAAAGCCGAGGCGGATACTCCCGCCCGAACGAGCCTTCTGGCCTTTGTGGCCCTTGCCGGAAGTCTTGCCGTGGCCCGAGCTTTCGCCGCAGCCGAGGCGCTTGCGCCGATGGCGGGCCTTCGGGTTGGGTGTAATGTCGTTCAGTCGCATGGTCGTGACGGGATAAGTGGTGAGTCAGGCGGTTAAGCCGCCGCATCGGCCGCGGCCGTGGTCACGCCACGCATCCGCATGATGTCCGCGCGGAGACGGAGTTTTGAAAGCGCGGCGAGAGTGGCTTTGACCACGTTCGCGTGATTGCTGGAGCCGAGCGACTTCGCGAGGACATCCTTGATTCCCACCGCTTCGACCACCGAGCGCATGGCGCCGCCGGCAATGACGCCCGTGCCAGGGCTGGCAGGGCGCAGGAGAACGCGGCCCCCGCCATACTCGCCCGTCACCTCGTGCGGGATGGTGTTGTCGGCGATGTGAAACTTGTGCATCGAGCGACGCGAAGAATCCGAGGCTTTGCGAATCGCCTCGGCCACTTCGTTCGCCTTGCCGAAGCCACAACCCACGCGGCCGGCTTTGTCGCCGGTCACGATGAGCGCGCTGAAGCTAAAGCGGCGTCCACCCTTCACGACCTTGGCGCAGCGATTGATGAAGACGACCTTTTCGATCAGTCCATCCTTCGCTTCGTCGTTCTTCTTGCCACGGTCATCGCGGCGGGGGGGTCGGGAGCTGCGCTCGTTTGCCATAAAAATGCGGGTCGGGTTGCTAAAATTTAGAAGTCGAGGCCGCCGGCGCGGGCTGCGTCGGCGAGGGCCTTGACCTTGCCATGGTAATTAAAACCACCGCGATCGAAGACCACGCGAGTAACCTTGGCGGCCTGCGCCCGCTCGGCGAGCAACTTGCCCACCTTTTCGGCGGTGGCGACGTTCGCCCGGGGCGACGCATCTCCGCGCACCGTCTTCTCGGTCGTATTCACGGCCGCGAGCGTGTGCCCGCTGTCGTCGTCGATCACCTGGGCGTAAATGTTCTTGCCCGAGAAATGGACGCTGAGGCGCGGACGCTCGGCCGTCCCGACCAGACGCTTGCGGATGCGCTGGTGGATGCGGCGATGGTTGGCCTTGCGATTGGTCGGCGTAATCATATGCGGGACGGCACGGCGTGCTTGGATGGAAAATGCTGTTGCGGTCGGCAGCGTTACTGAACGGTCTTGCCTTCCTTCTTGATGATCTTTTCGCCCACGTAGCGAATGCCCTTCTGCTTGTAGGGCTCGGGCGGGTAGTGCGAGCGGATGTCGGCAGCCACCTGGCCGACGAGCTTCTTGTCGAAGCCTTCGATCTTGATCTTGGTGGCGTCCGTCACGGTCACCTTGATTCCAGCGGGAATCGGGAAGAGCAGGTCGTGCGATTGCCCGACGTTCAGGTCGAGCTTGTCGCCCTTCAACGCGGCCTTGAAGCCGACACCGTGGATCTCGAGATCCTTGGTGAAGCCGGCGGTCACGCCGATGACCATGTTGTTGAGCAACGCGCGGCTGAGGCCGTGGAACGCTCGGACCTGGCGGTCGTCATTGGCGCGTTCGACCACCAACTTCTTCCCGTCCACTTTCGCGGTGATGGTGGCGGGGAGCGTGAAGTCGAGTTTCCCCTTGGGTCCTTCAACAACGACTTTCTGGTCGTCGCCAACGGACACCTTCACCTTTTCGGGGAGGTCGATGGGTTTCTTGCCGATACGGGACATGGCCTGCGGAGGTTGGAGAGAATAGTTCTTAGTAGACGAGGGCGAGCAGTTCGCCGCCGACGTTTTGGCGGCGCGCTTCGCGGCCCGAAAGGATCCCCACCGGAGTGGAGAGAATGGAGATGCCGGCGCCGCCGAGCACCCGCGGGATTTCCTTCGCGCCGACGTAGCGGCGGAGGCCCGGCTTACTGAGGCGCTTGAGGCCGGCAATTGCGAAAGTGCCGTTCACGTACTTCGACTTCACCACGAGCGTCTTGCGCACGCTGCCCTCGACGTTCTCCACCGAAAAATCGGTGATGTAGCCTTCCTTCTTCAAAACGCGGGCGATCTGGGCCTTGATTTGGGAATGCGGGAGCTTGATCGTCTCGAGCTTCGCCCGGCCGGCATTGCGCAGGCGGGTGAGAAAATCGGCGATCGGATCGGACGTTGGTGCGCTGCTACTCATGGACGGGTGCGGTTAGGCGGCTTTGCGATTCTTGTCACTGAAGGGGAAACCGAACTCGGTGAGGAGCGACTTCGCCTCAGCGTCGGTGTTGGCCGTAGTGACAATCGTCACGTCAAAGCCGATGTTGCGCTTGATCTTGTCGAGTTCGATCTCGGGGAAGATGGACTGATCTTTCACGCCCAGGGTGTAGTTGCCGTTTCCGTCGAAGGCGCGGGGTGAGACACCGCGAAAGTCGCGAATCCGGGGCAGACCCATGCGGATGAAGCGCTCGAGAAACTCATACATGCGGCGGCCGCGCAACGTCACCTTGGCACCGATAACCTGGCCTTCCCGCAGCTTGAAATTCGAGATGCTCTCCTTCGCCTTCGTCGTGGCGGGCTTTTGACCGGTGATGGTCGTGAGATCGTTGACGGCGTCGTCGAGCGCTGCCTTTACGTCGGTGGCCGAGGCGATCGACGTATTGACGACCACCTTTACCAGGCGCGGCACTTCGTAGACGTTCTTGTAGCCGTGCTTCGTCTTGAGCGCGGGGATGACTTTCTCGCGATATTCGGCGAGCAGGGCGGGAGCGGAGTCCATAAATCGAAACGGTTCGGGGAAAATTGACGTCGGGCGTCGCTTACTTCTTCTTGGCCGGGACGTACTTGTACTTCTCGAGCACTTTGAGGTTCGAAACGTGGATCGAACCTTCGGTTTGCACGATGCCGCCATTCGGATCCTGCTTGGACTTGCGGGCATGCTTCTTGATCATGCCGACGCCTTCGATTCGCGCACGCAGCCGCTGGCGATCGACGCTGAGCACACGGCCCGACTTGGTCTTGTGGTTGCCGGCAATAACTTCCACGGTGTCGCCCGAGCGAACGTGGAACCTGGTCTGCGGTGAGCGGGTCTTGATCTTTTTCATTTCACAGCACCTCGGGAGCGAGGGAGATGATCTTCATGAAGTTCTTGTCGCGAAGTTCGCGAGCCACCGGGCCGAAGATACGGGTGCCACGGGGATTCAGGTCCTTGTCGATGATGACAATGGCGTTGTGATCGAAGCGGAGATAGGAACCATCCGCCCGGCGCACCGGAGTGCGGGTGCGCACAATGACCGCGCGGACCACGTCGCCCTTTTTCACGGTGCCACCCGGGGTGGCTTCCTTCACGTTGGCGGTAATCACGTCGCCGATGTGGGCGTAAAGCGACTGCTTGCCGATCACGCCAATCATGGTCGCCATTTTGGCGCCCGAGTTATCGGCGACGTCTAGGCGGGAGCGAAGCTGGACCATAAGAGGAGAAAGTTGGGGAAAGGACTCGGAGAGAAGGAGGCGGTTTTAGTGCTTGAGGACCTCGACGAGCATCCAGCGCTTGAGCTTGCTCAACGGGCGGGTTTCCTCGATGCGAACGAGATCGCCCAGGGCGGCCTTGCCCTCTTCATCGTGGGCGTAGAACTTCTTGCGCTGCTTCACGATCTTGCCGAAGCGGGCATGGGGCACGCGGGTGATCGTTTGCACGATGATGGTCTTCGCCATTTTCGTGGAGACCACTTCACCGACACGTGTCTTGCGGATCGGCTCCCTTTTGGTATGGGAGGCGGCGGTGGCGGTGGCTTCGGGTGCGGAAATTTCGCTCATGGCGGGATATTCAGGGGCAGGATCGGGCGGGCGGACGGCGCGTTACTTCTTGGCTTCAGCGGCCAGCTCGCGCTCGCGCAGCAGCGTATTGATGCGGGCGACATCGCGGCGGTTGGCCCGGAGGCGATGCGGCTTCTCGAGCTGGCCGAGTTGCTGCTGGATGCGCATATTGAAATTGTCGACCTTCAGGTCTTTGCGCTTGGTGACGAGATCGTCTTGGCTGAGTTCGCGCAGGGCTTTGGCCTTCATGGGAATCGAGAATCGAGGTGGAGAGAGAATCCGGCGGACCGCTTAGGCCGCCATGGCGTGGTGACGGCTGAGGAAGCGCGTGCGAATCGGAAGCTTGGTCGCGGCGAGTCGCAGCGATTCCTTCGCCACCGACTCAGGCACGCCGTCCAGCTCAAACAGGATGTTGCCGGGGCGAACGACAGCCACCCAGTATTCCGGCGCGCCTTTGCCCTTGCCCATCCGGGTTTCCGGTGGACGCGACGTGACGGACTTATCCGGGAAGATCTTGATCCAGAGCTTGCCTTTGCGCTTCATGTTGCGGGTCAGAGCAACACGGGCGGCTTCAATCTGGGTATTCGTGATCCAGGCGCGATCCAGGGTCTGCAGCGCGTATTCGCCAAAGGCGATGTTGATATTACGTGAAGCGGTTCCGGCACGGCTCCCGCGCTGGGTCTTCCGATACTTCACTCGTTTGGGCATCAAAGGCATGATCGTTCCTCCTCGGAGGGAAAAAGGTGAGAGAGACTAGTTCTGCTCCTGCGTCGCAGGGGTGGGTTCCGCGACTGGTGCGTCTTTCTTGCAGAGCCAGCATTTGACCCCGATGGTGCCGTAGAGCGTCTTCGCTTCGGCAAAGCCGTAATCGATGTTGGCGCGGAGCGTGTGCAGAGGAGCCTTGCCCTCCTTCGAGCGCTCGACGCGGGCGATTTCCGCCCCGTTGAGACGGCCGGCGGCACGCACCTTGATGCCCAGGGCACCCTGTTCCATCGTGGTTTGCATCGCCTTCTTCATCGCACGGCGGAAGGAAATGCGGCGCTCGAGCTGGAGTGCGATATTCTCCGCGACCAGTTGGGCTTCGAGCTCCGGCGTTTTGATTTCGAAAATGTCGATCTTAACCTGCTTGCCGCCGGACATCCCGGAGATCTCCTTGGTCATCGTCTCGATCTCCGCACCCTTGCGGCCGATGACGAGCCCGGGACGGGCCGTATGGATTGTGACGCGCAGGCTGTTCCAAGCGCGCTCGATCACGATCTTCGCCACGGCCGCCAGCGCCAGCTTCTTCTTGACGTAGCGGCGAATGCGCAGATCGCCATGCAGCATGTCCGGCAAATCTTTTTTGTTCGCGAACCAGCGGGAGCGCCAGTCTTTGTTGACGGCGAGGCGGAAGCTGATCGGGTTGACTTTCTGTCCCATAAGATCGGTGTGGTTCGCTTGGAATCGGAAATTGGTTACGCCGCAGCCGGTGCGGTTTTCTTCTTCGACTTGGCGCTCTTCTCCGCCTGCTTGGCCTTCCACGCGGCGCGGCGCGCGTCCTGACGATCCTTGCCGCGAACCGGCATCTCGCGCTCGTCGGTTAGGATAATTCGAATGTGGCTCATGCGGCGCTTAATCGTCGCCCCGCTGCCGCGGGCCCGGGTCATCATGCGCTTGAGGGAGGGACCTTCGCCGACGGTCGCTTCCTTTACGGTGAGCTTCGCGACATCCAGGTTGTGATTGTTTTCCGCGTTCGCGATCGCGCTCTTGAGCGTCTGACCGACCAGCTGCGAGGCCTTCATCGGACTGAACTGAATGATGTCGAGGGCTTCGGCCGCAGGCAGGCCGTGGATCTCTCGGGTCATCTGCCGGGCCTTGAAGGCGGAGATGCGCGCGAAGCGGTAAAGCGATTGAACTTCCATGGCGGGATCAGCGTGAGAGACGGGGAAAAGCGAAAACGAAATCGATCGCGCGGGGCGAAAGGGGTCGGGAATCTAAACGAGTTTCAGAAACTTGCCTCAAAAATGTTCAGAAATTTTACGGGGAGAAGAGTGTCAGCGGCTGAGCGAGGCGGGTTCGCTCTCGACGCGCACCTGGTCGCCGACGAAGAGCTTGGCACCTGCCGGCAGGGGTTCCTGCAGAATCGCACCGGCAATCTTTTCGCGGACATCCACGACGAGGGCGCGGGCTACGATGCGATCGTTGCGCACCACTTTCACCGGCATGCCGACCCGCAATCCATGCGCTTTGCCGATGTTCAGGACGAGCAGGGCGTACTCGTCTTTGATCCCGATGAGAGCTCCTGCAAAGAGACTCGCGGGGGCGGCCGGCGCGCTGGGCGCGGAGGCGGCGGTGACACCGAGGAGTTCGCTGGCTGAACGCAGTTGAGCTTCCAATTCCAAGCGGGCTGCGGCGCTGGCGCCGGTCACGCTTTTCGAGAATCGCAGGGACGCCTCGGAAAGGGCGGCGACCTGGTCGGCCAGTTTCCGAAATGCGGTCCTGATCGTCTCGAGATCCGACACTGCTTTAAGAAGGCGCTGCTCCAGCGCCTCGCGGTCGGCATTAGGGGCTCGCGAAAGTCCCAGCGCTTCCAAACGCGACTGCATGTCCGCGTATTTGCGCCGAAAAACTTCCGCTTCTGCATTCGCCACGGCGAGCGACTCAGTGAGTGTCCGCAGCGTCTGCTGAATGGTTTCTTGGTTCTGCCGCAGCACCTCGTTTTCAATTACGAGATCGCGGAGCTGTTCTCTCTCCTCCTGTTTGGCTGGGGGTTTTGGTGGTGTTTCGGAATCTTCTTCTTCGGGCTCGGCCCCGGCCGCGCTGAGCGCGCCAAGGAGGAGCAGCGCGAGCGCCCCGGTCGTCCAACGCTGCAGCAGACGCCGCATGGCTGTGACGATGAGCGCCGCGCGGGCGACTACTTGGCGACCTTCGCGGTGTGGGCGCCGTGCTTCTTGAACGTGCGGGTCGGGGAAAACTCGCCGAGCTTGTGGCCGACCATGTTCTCGGTCACGAAGACCGAGGCAAAGATCTTGCCGTTGTGCACAAGGAAAGTGTGGCCGACGAAATCGGGGATGATCATCGAGCGGCGCGACCAGGTCTTGATCGGCTTCTTCGAGTTCTCTTTGTTGAGCTTCTCGATTTTCTCGATGAGGTGAGCCTCGACGAACGGGCCTTTTTTGAGGGAGCGTCCCATGGTGTGGTTCTTGGAGGTGAAAGATTAGTTCGGCTTCTTCGCGTTGCGGCGTTGCACGATGAAATTGTTGCTCGGGCGGTGCTTCTTGCGGGTCTTGAAACCCTTGGAAAGCTGGCCCCACGGGCTGACCGGGTGATGGCGTCCGCCACCGCCCTTGCTCTTGCCCTGGCCTCCACCCATCGGGTGATCGACCGGATTCATGACCATGCCACGCACCGTCGGGCGAATGCCCAAGTGGCGCGAGCGCCCGGCCTTGCCGCTGACGACGTTCATGTGGTCGATGTTGCCGACCTGGCCAATCGTGGCGTAACAATTCTCATGAATCTTCCGGATTTCGCCGGAGGGCAGCTTGAGAAGCGCGTACCCCGCTTCGCGATTGCTGAGAATGGCGAGTTGGCCGGCGGAGCGGGCAATCTTGCCGCCGCCTCCCGGACGAAACTCGATGTTATGCACCGTGGTGCCGAGCGGGATGATGGAAAGCGGGAGGGCATTGCCGATTTCCGGCGCGGCCGTCGGGCCAGACTGGACCTTGGCGCCGACTGCGAGTCCGACCGGCCAGAGGATATAAGACTTTTCGCCGTCCGCGTATTTGATCAGGGCGATGCGGGCGGTGCGATTTGGATCGTACTCCACCGCGAGCACATCGGCGACAATGCCATGCTTCGAGCGCTTGAAGTCAACGAGCCGATACCGCTGCTTATGTCCGCCACCTTGATGGCGGACGGTCACGCGGCCGTGGTGATTACGGCCACCGTTTTTGCGGATCGCTTCCGTGAGCGAACGCTCGGGGCGATC
>JBBRQH010000021.1:0-78623 GCA_038226705.1 Chthoniobacterales bacterium
ACAGAGGTTGCGGGCGAAAGGAAACAGCGGCGTTTTGTCACTCGGGCGTTTGTTCATGGCCCTAGTCCACAAGCACCATTCGTACCGCGCCTCGACCCAGGCTTGTGCGCTACGAACTATTCCTTAACTGAGTGCCATTCGAAGCTGGGGTAGGGTCGTGTCGCCCAGCAGATGCCAAAAAGCCGATGAGGCGGCCGCACTATCAAGCACCCCCTCGCCGAAGGGGATGAACGGCGCCCAGACGGGGGCGTCGTCTGCAACCGCGAGACGACCTGAGGTGAAGTGAAACCAAAGCGCGTTTCCCAAGGCGCCCCAGGCAAGCAGAAAAATGTTCATCAGCGCGTAGCGACTGAGAACCCGGCGATAACCCTGACCGGTGAAGGACTGGAACAGCGGCACCAACACAACCGCCCAGACTGTGGCAAGCGCGATCTGGTAGGCCCCCACAAACAGGAGATAAAACAGCGGGTCGTCGATGGATGCGCTCATGAGGAGATGACATGCGGGGTGCTACCCAACGACAAGCTTCAGCTGCGCCGGCTGCTCAACACCGCGGCGAGGAGAAAGCCGTAGGCGGCCGCGCGCAAGATGGACCAGATCCCGCCAGAAATGCCGTAAACTAGGCGCGCATTCCCCGCATTCCCGGACTCCCGAAGCCAGTGCTGCAAAAAGACCTGGGTGGTGGGGATGACAAGCCCGATCAACATCAGGATGCCAAATCCGACGAGGGCCCAACGGAATGGCGCGGAATCCGACTGCCACTTGGACAGCAGGACGATGCAGGCCGCCAGACACATGAGCACCGCCGGCAGTTGGTAGAGCAGGAGTCCCAGAATCTCGACGAGGATATTTAGGTCCATGCCCAATCATGAATCGCAGGAGCCGGTTCGTCGAGCTTGGCAGGAATAGGCGTCGGGCACCCGTGCACTTCGGTTATCCCGCCGGAGCGGAGAACACAACGCGTACAACTTGCCCGCCACGAAATGCAGAGTGAGACACTCCGGAATCTCGCACGTGCGGTAAGCGTTGTAGGGCCAAGTGTCTTTGCCATCGGTGTCAGCCGGGGGCCCCAGATTTTGAGTGACTGCCTCGCAAGTGGCGGCGCGGTACAAAGAGATCGGCGCGCTAATCGGCTCGGGGCACCTCGCGGTTTCGCGGGGGCTCTACAAGATGATCAGCGTCTACTCCGGGAAGCCGGAGCTGAAGCCGGCCATTGACCGCCTCCGGGCGCGCTTCAAGCAGAAGAAGAAGCAAAGCGCAACCGCCCGAGAGCGTGCGAAATCCCCCCGGCCTAATCGAAGATCGAAAACAATCCCTCGAGAAGACCACCAACCCCTTCGCCAGACACCTCATCAACAACTGCCCCGGCGATATCGCCTAGAGCCTCCAAACCCGACCCACCCTCCGCCCCCGGCGGCGGTGGTTGGGCGGCCGCCTGCTCCAAAATGGTGTCAGCCCCGGGAAGGTTTGTCGCGCTGGAATCGAGGTCGCTGTTCATGGCAAGGAAGCCCAGCCTCGCAATGTGCCGTCCCGCTGTAAAGCTCGTTGACTCGTGCAGTCGCTCTCGCCAATAGGGTTCGGCATGGGCGCGAGCATTGTCATGCGGCAGGTTTTCCGGTTCTTCGCGGTGGAGGGCCCGATGTTTTCAGCCGAGACGCAGCGAAGTCCTCTCGTGACGGAGCACATCGCAAGAGGTGCGAAGGCGGTCGTTGCCCGCATCCGTGATCGGTTTTTGCCACGTGACTGGCATCCGGGTTGGGGAGCGGGGATCGAGGATCCTCCCTCCTGGCAGGAGGCGACCAAGAACCATTGGCGTTTCGGCCTCGCCCAGCCCGGAATCCAACAGGATTCCTGCGAGCAATCGGCCGCCGCCATGTGGCGATACCTTGACCACAAGCAACGAAACGTGATGCACAAGGCGGTGACTCTCCTGGGCGAATCCTCCGAGGCGTTCTCCGAGCACATGCGGGCCGCGGAGATCCGTCGTCAGGCAGCCGACGATGCGTGGGAGCTGCAGAATGCCATCCGACCTTCGGAACCGGCGCCGGCGAAGCCGCTGCCTAAAGTACCCACCAAGCGGGCCGTGAAAGCGAAACCGCCCACCGGGCGTGCAAAAGGCGGCGATAAGCCAAAGTCTCGCTGAATCGGCGGGCTCGCCTGCCCTGCAGCGACGGGATCGGCAAATTCGTGGAGGTGTCGCCCGCCTTCAATCGGTCGCCTTCCCGATCATCCGTTTCAAGGTCACTTGGGAATCGCGGACGAAGCGCCGCTGGAGCAGGCGCGCCACCGGATAGCCGAGCTTGATGATGAGCCGTCGGGGACGCGAGAAGGCGGTCAGGTCGTACCAGACGCCATCGTCCGGACCCCATTCGATCAGGAAGCGTTCCTCCCCGCATTCGATGTGCGCCGCGAGCGTGCCATACGCAAAACCGGCGCGGCGCGGCTCGTCGATTACGTAGACGAGCTGCGCGGCACTCATCCAGAAAAGCCCAAACGACCGGGCAATCATGGCCACTATCTGTCCGGTCACGATCGGGGCGCCATCCGGCGCGATATACACCCAATCTCTCGGAAACATCTGCCAGCTGCGCAAGGCGGCGACAGCAGCGCGAAAGACGGCCTCCCCGCGGCCAAGCAGGACCCGGTTGTGATCGTTGTCGAAACCCGCCACGCGCTCCCCGCGGTTCGTCGCGCCAATGCTCGGGTAGGAATACGAATCCGCGGACTGCGCCGCCAGGAACGTGGCAACCTGCGCTTCGGTCGGTCGGGCGAGATGGAGCTTCATTTTCGGGCGAGATCCTGCGCGGCCGCCGCCCAATCGGGGAAGCGAAAGGCGAAGCCCGCCTCCAGGAGCCGGCCTGGCACCGCGCGCCGGCTCTTGAGCAGCAGTTCGGTTTCGGTCTGCCGCAGCCACGCGCCGACCACGAGCATCCAGCGCGCGGTCGGCAGACCGAACGGGACGCCCAGCGCCTTCCGCAACGCGGCCAGAAACGCCGCGTTGGGCAGTGGATTCGGCGCGGCCAGATTCACGGGCCCAGCGAGCGCCTTCTTCTCCAGCAGGAATTCGACCGAACGACAGAAGTCCTCGCCGTGGATCCAGCTCACGAACTGTCGGCCGCCTGCCATCGAACCGGCTAGGCCGAACTTCGCCAGCCCGGCAAAGGCGTCCCAGACGCCTCCCCTCCCCGGCGCGAAAACCATGGCGGAGCGCAGGGCGACCTTGCGCGTTCCTGGCGTGGGGGCATCGAAGAAGGCTTGTTCCCAGCGCCGGCAGACATCGACGGAAAAGCCCTTGCCGAGCTCGCCCGTGGCTTCATCCATCGGCCGGTCATAAGCATCCCGATAGATCGTGGCCGAGGCCGCGTTCAGCCAGACGGGTGGCGGAGCCTGGCACGCCGCGATCGCCGCGCCCAGCACGCGCGTCGAGTCGAGTCGCGAAGCATAGATCTGCGTGCAGTTATCGGCATGATAACGACTATTTACGGTCCGTCCGGCCAGATTAATAACCGCGCCCGCTCCCTCCAGGCATTCCGTCCACGAGCCGGCCGTGACGCCGTCCCATGACAACACTCGCGCGCCATCGATCGTCTCAGTCGGCGTGCGCGAAAGCACGATGACTTCGTCGCCCCGGGCGGCGAAATACCGCACCAGAAGGCGCCCGCAAAAGCCGCCGCCGCCGGGCATGACCAGTTTCATCCCCGCCTAATACAGTCTGGGCGCCCGCTCAGCCAGACAGAAGCGGGATTCCCCCGGAGTCAGCAGAGGGAACCTATCCATCCTGACGGAGAGGCGAGGAGGCTGACCCATCCATCGGGGGGCTGGCGGGCGATTCGTTCGCGGAAGAACCGTTTTCGTCCCCCTCTGCTCAACACCTTTGATGGGTTCCATCCTCATAGTCGACGACTCGCCCGAACAACTGGCCACCCTGCGCACCATCCTGGAACGCGCCGGCCATGAGGTGCGTTCGTTTCTCGATGGCGAAACCGCCCTCGCCGATTCCGTGGCGCAGCCGCCCGAGCTCATCCTGCTCGACGTCGTGATGGCGGGCTTGGATGGCTTTGAGATCTGCGCCCGGCTCAAAGCGCACGAAAGCACCCGTGAGATCCCGGTCCTGTTTCTGAGCGGGTTGGACGACGCGGAGAGCAAGGTGCGCGGCTTCGAAGCCGGCGGTCTGGACTACGTGACGAAACCCTTCCACATCGCGGAGATACGGGCGCGGGTGCGCACGCATCTCGCGCTCCGCGAAGCGCAGAGCAAACTCGCGGCCCAAAACAACGAACTCCGCGAGGCTGCGAAATTGCAGGCTGACGTGGAACGCATGCTGCGACACGACCTGCGCGTTTCCCTCGCGGGCGTCATTGGCTTCTCCGAGTTGATTGCGGAAGAGCTGCACCCGGCGCATTCGAGCGCGGCCCACGCCCGCATCGTGGCCAGCGCAGGCTATTCCATGCTGAGCATGGTGCACGGTTCGTTCGACCTGCTGAAAATGGAGCGGGGCGGTTACGTGCTCAAACCGGAGACCTTCGATCTGGCTGCAGTGACGCGACAAGTCGTGACGGAGCATTCGCTGGCGGCGCGGGAAAAAGAGATCCGCGTTCGCATGGATTTCGGGGAAGATTGCGCGGACGATGCGCTGGCAAGCGGCGAGCCTCTGTTGACCCATAGCCTCCTGCACAACCTCCTCCGCAATGCGCTGGAGGCCTCTCCGCCCGGAGGAGAAGTCACGATTCAATTTTGCATGCGGGAAGGACGCACGGATACCTCCATGGAAAATGCGGGGGAGGTACCCGAAGCGATTCGGGAAAGAATTTTCGAGCGTTACGCCACCGCCGGAAAAGCCGGAGGCAGCGGATTGGGAACTTACTCGGCGCGGCTGATGGCCGAGACGCAAAGGGGATCCATCCGGCTCGACGCCTCTCGGGCGGGACACACCAGCATGATCGTGACGCTGCCGGCGCCCACCCCCGAGGCGGCCGCAGCCTTCCGGACCGCGCGGGACCATCTGCCGGCCGGGGAGGCCGGGCGACTCGCGGCACCGGACCACCCGACTGCCGCAGTCCTCGTGGCCGATGACGATGCCGCCAATCGCGCCTACTTGAAGCGCATTCTCCAGGGTCTCCCGCTGGAAATTCATCTCGCCAGCGACGGCCGCGAGGCTCTACGAATGCTGCAACACGCGGGGCCCTTTGCGGTGGCGCTGCTGGATGTGCAAATGCCCGGCCTGACCGGCCCCGAAGTCGTGCGCGCCTTTCGGGCCTGGCAGGCGGGCCGGCCGGAACGCAGGCCGAGTCCCGTGATCATTGCGCTAAGCGGCTACCAAGACTCGGTCATGCGCGAGCGCTGCGCCGGCGCCGGATTCGACCGCCTCATGACGAAGCCCGTCTCAAAGCGGCGCCTGCAGGAAGAGCTGCTCAATGCGCTCTGTCCCGGACGGGAGGTCGTGCGGCTCGACTCGGCCATCCGCGATCTCATTCCGGGATTCCTGGCCGCACAGGAGATCGTCCTCGACGAGTGCGCGAAAATCCTCGCCACCGGCGAAGACGGACGTGCGCGCACGTTGACTCATGGCCTGCGGGGCAGTTTTGCGATGTACGGCTTTGGCGGCGCCAGCAGCTTGGCGGATCGCGCCCACGAAGCCACGCGCGCCGGCCGGCTCGAGGAGGCCGCAAAGTTGATTGGCAAGTTGCGCAGCCATCTGCTGGAGCTGGATATCCAGTATGGGTAGAGGGCTGCGGAGAGCCAAGAGCCAAGAGCCAAGAGCCAAGAGCCAAGAGCCAAGAGCCAAGAGCCAAGAGCCAAGAGCCAAGAGCCAAGAGCCAAGAGCCAAGAGCCAAGAGCCGATTCTCCCCGCGGGGCCGGTCTCGGAGACGCGGCGATTTGTCGTTGGGCGCTTCGTCTGATATGGCGGGGAGTCTTCCGACCCGTCGAACCGCTGCCTTTGTCGCTCTCCCCGAAAATGTCCGCCGATTTGCTCGACCGCGAATACGACTCCCGCCGCGACGCGCTCTCGATCCTGCTGGGGGAAGTGGGAACTCTCGCCGAGGAGTTGGGCGCCCGCGACCGCGCGGCCACGCTGGCGGACGTACGGCGGGGCGTGGGTGAGCCGTTCCTTTTCGTGGTGGTGGGTGAAGTGAAGGCCGGCAAGAGCAGTTTTATCAATGCCTTGCTCGGCGCGGAAGTTTGCGCCGTGGCGCCCGATCCCTGCACCGATCGGGTCAATCAGATCGTCTTCGCCGAGGAACCCTTTGAGCGCGAATTATCTCCGCTCCTGCGCAAGGTGGGGGTCCACGCCGAAATCCTGCGGGCGATTGCCATCGTCGACACCCCCGGCACGGGCGCAATCATCCGCGAGCATCAAACGATCACGGAAAACTTCATTCCGCATTGCGATCTCGCGCTCTTCGTTTTCGCGGCCACCAATCCGCATACCGGGGCGGCGTGGGACATGCTCGACTTCGTGAAGGAGCAGTGGCGCAAGAAAGTCGTTTTCATCCTCGCGCAGTCCGACCGGGCGACGGCGGCGGAACTCGAGGTGAATCGCCGGGCGGTGGCCCAATACGCGGTGCAGCGCGGTTTGCGCGATGCCGCGATTTTCGCCACCTCGGCGGAGCGCGAGCGCAGCGGGGACAAGGGCAGCGGTTTCAGCGAGGTGCGCGAGTTCATTCGCGAGACTGTCACCGGCGCAAAGCCCGCCCGGGCCAAGCTGGAGAGCGCGGCGAGCGTGGCGGCAAAAGTGCTCGACGAAATCGGCGAAGGCCTGGAAACACAACGCGCCGGCCTGCGGGCCGACGAGGCGATCGCACGCCAGATCGAGACCCGGATCACGGCCGGGGAGCAGCGCTCCGGCCGCGAGATCGATGCCCTCGTGGCGCGGCTGGAAAAAAGCTATGACCTGCTCGCGACCGACCTGAAGGAGGAATTCGAAAAGGGGCTTTCCATCGGCGGACTGCTGGCGCGCACCTTCGGCCCCTTGATCGGGCAGTCGAAGAACTTCCGGGAATGGATTGAGGAATTGAAGCTGGGCTTCAGCCGCCGACTCGCGCCACGGGTGGCGGAACTCGCGAAGGAGGGCGCCGACCACTACCTCGACGGCGTGCGGCTGCTGCTGAACGATCTCATTGTCGATCTGCAACGCGCCCGGCCGGCGGGCAACGTGAACGCCCCGCAGATTTTCATGAAGCTGCCCGGATGGCACAGCGAAAGCGCGGACGGCGTGATCGCCAAGCTGCGCGAATTGCTCGAGGACGACCGGTTCGCCGATGCGCTCGCTGGCTCCGGCACCGCGGCGATTCCTGCGACCATTGGCGCCGGGGTGGCCACCGTGATCGGCGTGGTCACGGCAGCGGTGACACACGTGCTCGTGGTGGACATCACCGGCGGATTGCTAACCGGGTTGGCGGCGGCCGGCGCGGGATTGTTCGTGCTCTTCAAGCGCCACAGTCTCATCCGGGATTTTCGGCGCGCGCTCGACGAGGGTCGGGAGCGCTTTGCCCGCGAGGTGGAAGAGCGGCTGCGCGGCAAACTGGGCGTGGTTTACGCCGAGATTCAGCGGGGTTGCTCGCCCTTTACCGATGAAGTGAAGGATGCCCACAAACGCCTGGCGCCGCTGGACGCGCGGCTGGCCGCCTTGCGGGAGCGTTTGCGCGTGATGCGCGAGGGATGGTGACGTTCGGCCTAGCCTCCGCCGAGATACGCTTCCTTGACCCGCGGATCGACCTTGAGCGACTCTGCGGTGCCTTCGATCTCGATTTTTCCGTTCTCGATGACATACCCGTAGTCGGCCACCTCGAGGGCGCGAAAGGCGAGTTGTTCGACGAGAAGCATGGTGATTCCGCGCGCTCGCAATTCTGAAAGGCGCTTGAAGACCTCATCGATGATGATCGGCGCCAATCCCATCGATGGTTCGTCCAGCAGCAGCACTTGGGGCCGGGACATGAGCGCGCGCCCAATCGCCAGCATCTGCTGCTCGCCCCCGGAAAGCGTGCCGGCGAGCTGTTCGCGGCGCTCGTTCAATCGAGGAAAAATCTCGAAAATCTTGTCGATGTCCCGCCGCACCTCCGCCTGGCCCAGCTCCTTAAGGCGGGTGTAAGCACCGAGGATGAGGTTATCCGTCACGGACTGATCCGGAAAAACGCGGCGGCCTTCCGGACAATGCGCGACGCCCACCCGCGTAATTTTGTGCGGCTTCTGCCCGATGAGCTCGTTCTTATCGCCCAAAATCACGCTGCCGGACTGGGCTTTCAACAGGCCGGAAATCGTGCGCAGAAGCGTCGTTTTTCCGGCGCCGTTCGAACCGATGACGCAGACGAGTTTGCCGTCCGGCACATGTAGGGAAACACCCTGAAGCGCGCGCACGAGACCGTAGCTAACGTGGAGATCCTTGACCTTGAGCATTTTGGCGAAATCGGGGCGGTGGGGGTCGCGCGGATTCTCAGGGCTTTGGCTCCGGGGAACCTGCGGCGGCATCGTGCGCCGGGATGTGATGTCCCGTACCGGAGGTGCCCAGATACGCGTTGATCACGCGATCGTCGGCCTGAATCTGGGCCGGGGTGCCTTGCGCGATCTTCTGGCCGAAATCGAGCACCGTAATCTCGTCGGAAATCGCCATCACGAGATCCATGTGATGCTCGATGAGGAAGACGGTGACGCCGGCATCGCGGACCTTGCGAATGATGGCCTCCATTTCGCCGATTTCCCCGGAGGTGAGACCCGCCGCCGGTTCGTCGAGCAGGAGTAAACTGGGGTCGGACCCGAGGGCACGCGCGATCTCGAGCAGACGCTGTTTGCCGTAGGGAAGATTCTTGGCGCGTTCCTCCGCGAGATGGCCGATGCCGACAAAATCCACGAGAGCCAGGGCACGGACGCGGGCATCCGATTCCTCCCGCTTCGCGCGCTTAGTGCGAAGCACGATGTCGAGGAATCCGCCCTTGAAGCTGTGGTGCAGGCCGACCATGACGTTGTCCACCACGGTCATGTCGCCGAAAAGCGCCACGTTTTGAAAGGTCCGGGCAATGCCCAGCCCACTGATGCGATCAGGCGCACCCGTGATCCGATTCCCGCGCAACAAGACTTCGCCCGAGGTGGGGACGTAAATGCCGGTGATCAAATTGACCGTGGTCGATTTGCCCGAGCCGTTGGGACCGATGAGGGCGTGGATCTGGCCGCGCTTCACCACCATGTCCAGTTTGTTGACCGCGGTGAGACCGCCAAACTTGATGGTGAGTTCCTTGAGCTCCAGCAAAGAATCGCCGATGGGCGTCTGCAAGGCTTCCGGCCGCAGTTTTACCGCCTCGATGCCCGCCTTGAGATTTTCTGCCGCCAAAATGGCCGCGCTCCCAGGTAATGGTTTCGGGATGAAACGGTCCCCGATGGTGTGGAGAAGGCCGACGACTCCGCGGGGCAGGAAATAAAGAGTGAAGAGGAGCAAGCCCCCGTAGATGGCGAGGCGCCAATCATTGATGAAGTTGAACAAATCGGGCAGGATGATGATGAAGAGCGTGCCAAGGACGTTCCCGAGAATCGAACGCGTGCCGCCGAAGATGAGCATGATGAGGAAGCTCACGGACAGCTCGAAGGAGAACGTTGGCGGACCGATGTACTTGTCCACATGCGGAAAAAACGCGCCCGCGAAACCGGTGAGAGCGGCGCTGGTGACGAACGCGGAAAGTTTGAACCGAAACCGGCTCACGCCCGAGCAGGCGGCGGCAATCGGGCTTTCCTTGAGCGCCTCAAACGAGCGGCCCCAATAGCTGGTGACAATTCCGTGCTTCATGAGCAGCGCGAGAACCGTGAAGGGGAAGATGATGTAAAGGAAGTAATTCCCATCGAAGCTGATGCCGAAGTAGTTCAGCCGTGGGATCTCCCGGATGCCGGAGGAACCTTTGGTCAGCCAAACCGTTTCGTTCATGAACGTCTGGATGATGATGCCGAAGGCGATGGTGGAGACCGCGAGATAGGGTCCCTTCAGCCGCAAGGCCGGCACCCCGAGGATCACGCCAAAGAGCGCGCCTAGAATGGTCGCCACGATCACGCAGACTGGAAACGGCGCGTGGAGCTTCCACATCATGATGGCCGACGCGTAAGCACCCACGGCGAACAGTCCCGCGTGACCGGCCGAGACGTCCCCGGAATAACCCACCACCAGATCCAACCCGGCCACGATAATGACATAGATGCAGACCTTCCCCAGGACGGAATGCACGATGTATTCGTTGTGATAAAAGAGCGGGATGCACGCGAGTCCGAGGACAAGCAGCGTGACACCGAAGCGGCGGAAAAAATCCATGCTAGGGGAAACAGGGAAAGAAAAAGTGGGGTAATTCGAGGAAACAGGCGTCAGACCTTTTTAATGGCGGCCTTGCCGAAAAGGCCGTCGGGCTTGACGAGGAGAATCACGATCAAGAGCACGAAGCCGGGCGTATCCTTGTAGCCAGTGGAAAGATACCGCGCAGTGAGCTGCTCGCTCAAGCCCAGGATCAGGCCGCCAGCGATGACGCCCAGGCCGGAATTCAAGCCCCCGATGACGGAGACGGCGTAAGCCTTGACGCCCAGGAGCGCGCCCATGGTGGAACTGACAAACGTCAGGGGCGCAACAAAAACGCCGCCCATGGCGGCAATCGAGCAGCTAACCATGAACGAGAAGGCGATGACGACCGGCACATTGATACCCATGAGCGAGGCGGCATCCTTGTCCGCCGCCACTGCCGTAACGGCTTTACCCAAAAGCGACTTCCGGCGAAAGAGTTCAAACGCCACCATGACGAGCGCCGCGGCCACGATGATCATCACCTCGGGTGGATTGATGTTCAACTTTCCGCCAAAGAGTTCCCACGGGTCACGGCCGAAGGGGCTGGTGATGGGATAGTCGTCGGTACCCCACACTCGTTCCGCCACATTTCGAGCCACAATCCCAAGCGAAATGGTCGCCAGGATCCAGCTCACGTCCGAGCCGGTGCGGAGGGCAGGCTTGATGGCCACATATTGCAGGATGACGGCGAGAAACGCGCCGACCACAGCCGCGGCGAGCACCGCCAGGACCCACCAATGCCAGGCCGGCATTTTGCGCCCGAGAATCGAAAGGCTGACGAAGGCCCCCAGCATGAGGAAATCGCCCTGCGAGAAATTCAGGGTCCGCGAAGTGGAGAACGTAATGTTGTAGCCGAAGGCGATCAACGCGTAGACCATCCCAAGCGCGACGCCGCTGAAGAGGAGTTGGACGAGCTCGGCGGAAAAGTTCATGCGCGAATATCTACGGAGACAAAAGGCTTCTGCGGCAAAGAAAGTCCCATGTCCAGCCCCCGTTCACGGCCTAAGCGAGAAATGCCTGGCCGGCGGCTGGAAGGACTCCGCCCCGTCCGGCGCCATCCGGGCGCCGGCGGGGGGAAGATTGCAGGCGCTTAGTTAGCAGGCGCTTAGTTAGCCGGCGCTTAGTTGGCCGGCGCGATGCGGCTGTTCTTGATCATCCCGAGCTGGCCGGCTTCACGCTTCAGGGCGATGTGATCCGTCACGCTAAACGGCTTGTTGTACGTGGTCGAAACGCCCTCGATCGAGCCGTTCAGGGCGCAGAGCGCATCCCGGATTGCCTTGCCGTCCGTATTGCCCGCTTGCTTGATCGCGGCCGCGAGGATGTAGATGGAATCATATCCTTGCGCCGCCGACATGGCGGAGGGAATCCGGCCGTCCTCGGGCTTGTACTCCTTGACGAACTCAGCGATGAACTTCTTCTGCTTGTCCGTCTTGGCGGCATCCTGGATGAACGCCTGCGCGAGGAAAGTGCCTTCGCCGTTCGTGCCGGCGTTGTCGATGTAATTCGACATCGACATGGTCCACGAGCCGTACATCGGCACATTCCAGCTGATCTTCTTGCG
The DNA here is from genome assembly GCA_038226705.1 of Chthoniobacterales bacterium. Taxonomy (GTDB): domain Bacteria; phylum Verrucomicrobiota; class Verrucomicrobiia; order Chthoniobacterales; family SZAS-18; genus SZAS-18. The sequence goes on from JBBRQH010000021.1 coordinate 11,868, forward strand.
ACCGTTGGCGACTTGGGCGTCCTCGGGCCCGATCCCGTAAACGATGAGCACGTCCGCTCCCGCAGCCCGCGCTTCCTGCAACTGCGGGGTCATGTCGGTATCTTTGATCTTGAACTTCCCGATATAGACCGGCTTGACGTTGCGCTTGGCCAGCTCCTTTTCGACGAACTCCCGTCCGCTTTGGCCATAGTTGGTGTCGTCGGCCAGGATAGCCACTTTCTTGTAATGCTTCTTGTCGATGACTTCGCTGACGAGGACATCGGACTGGATGGTGTCGTTGAGGCTGATCGAGAAGAGATAGTTGTCCTGATCCTTCCCCTCACCGTCCTTGAAGTAATCGTTTACGATGATGCCCGTGGCGACATTGATGATGCAGGGGACCTTCTTCTCGACGGGATAGCGGACGCTGGCCTTGGCCACGCCGGTGTTGATGAAGCCCGTAATCGCCACCACCTTCTGGCTTTCGATGAGTTCCTGTGTGAGCTGCGCGCCGCGCTCGTTGGTGGAAGTGTCATCGCGCTCCACGAGTTCGATCTTGCGGCCCAGAACGCCGCCGGCGGCGTTGATTTCCTTGGCCGCCATCCGCGCGCCATCGCGCATCGACGCGCCCATGGGAGTGGAACCGCCGGTGTATGGTCCAATGACGCCGATTTTGATCGGCTCTTGGGCGAGCGCCGACGCAGCCAGCGCGGCCATGGGGAGGAGTGTGAGAATGCGTTTGAGCATGGGAGGGAATAAGTTGGGGTTGCCGAGGGAACCTCGCGCCTTTTTGTCCAAGCCTCGAACCACTCGACGCTTGAACCTGGGGGGCGCGGTCGACGGAATCGTAGGACCCTCGCCGGATGATGCAACCCGGATTGCATGCAATTTCGGAATTCCTCTTCCGAATCATGGAATCGCCGGTTTCGCGATCTCAAGCTTTCAGCTCACTCCTTGAGCGGCTCCAGAGGCGCCGTGACCAGCGCGACGCGCCCGCCCTTGATGCCGCCGAGGCCGACCTGTTCTTTGCGAATCGCCGAATGCGCCGTCATCGAGAAGGGTCTCGCATAGGTCGCGACGACGCCTCGCACGGGGCTGGCCAGGTTTTCGAGCGCAGCCCGAACCTGCGGCCCATCCGTGCTGCCGGCCTGCTTGATCGCCTCGGCCAAAAGATAGGCGGAATCGTAGCCCTGCGCGGCCGAGACCGCGGAAGGAATGCGATCGTTCTCCGGCTTGAATTCGCGCAGATAATCCGCCACGAACTTCTTCTGGCGGCTCGTGCCCGCGGCGTCCTGGATGAAGGTCTGGGGCATCATGACGCCCTCGCCGCTCAAGCCGGCGTTGTCGATGAAGTTGGACATGGACATGGTCCAGCTCCCGACGATGAGCACGCGCCATTGCATGGCGCCCCGCGCCCGCGCGATCGCAGCATTCTCCGGTCCGATGCCGTAGACAACGATGGCCTGGGACTCAGCGCTCTTGGCCTCCTGGAGCATGGGCTGCATCTCGGTATCCTTGATTTTGAAGGTGCCGAGGTAAGCCGGTTCGAGCCCGCGCTTTTTCAACTCGGCCTGGACGAGGGCCCGGCCGCTCATGCCGTAGCCTGTGTCGTCGTTGAGCACGGCGATCCGCTGGAAGCCAAAGCGATCGACCAACTCGGTGACAATGAGGTCGCTTTGCAGGAGGTCGCTTGCGCTGGTCTGGAAAATGTAGTTATCGACCGGGCGACCAGTCTCGTCCTTGAAGTACTCATTGACGGCGATGCCCGTCGAAACGTTGACGATAGTGGGCACGCGGGCTTGCAGAGGAATCTTGACGGAGGCCTTTGCCACCCCGGTATTGATGTAACCCAGGACGGCGTGGACCTTTTGGACGGCGACCAGGTCCTGCGTCAGTTGGGCGCCCTTTTCATTGTTGGCTTCATCGTCTCGCTCGAGCAATTCGAAGCGCCGCCCGAGCACACCACCGGCAGCGTTGATCTCGGCCGCGGCGAGGCGAACGCCATTTCGCATGCAGAGACCCATCGGCGAAGAACCGCCCGAATAGGGGCCAATCAGGCCGACGCGGATGGAATCCGCAGCAAAGGTCGGCTGGGCGGCAAGGCTCGCTGCCGCCAGCAAAGGGAGGACGAGTTTCATGGGGGGTAATCGGAATGCGGTTAGACGCATCCGTCCCGCCCACCGCGCCAGCAGAAGTGCGCGGATCGGATCTGGAATTTCTAGAACCTGCGGCGCGCATTACAAGCACGAACGCAGGGCTTCGAATGCAAATCGCATTCGAGCAAGCAGAAGCGCCGCCTGGCTCACCACGCTTCGCGATACAGCGCAGCAATCTCCTCCACCGTCGGCACAATGGGATTGTTTGCCGGGCTGCCTGAAGCCAGGGCGTCGGCAGACATCTTTTCGATGGCGGAAAAGAACTTCCATTCGTCCATCCGCGGATGCTCGCGCAGCCGGGGGACGCCCAGGTCGCGGTTCAACGACGTCAGGGCATCGACCAGGGATTCCGCGGCGGCCGCATCCGAGAGCGCGCCGCTCGCGGCGCGAAACGTGCGCGCCACGGTGGCGTAGCGCTCGACGGCGCCCTTGATCGAAAACCGCGTGACCGTGGGCAGCAGCATGGCGTTCGAGATACCGTGAGCGACGTGGAAGAGCGCGCCGATGGGCCGGCTCATGCCGTGCACGAGGCACACGCTGGCGTTCCCGAAGGCCATACCCCCCTGGCATGCTGCCAGCGCCATGCCTTCGCGGGCGACCCGGTCGCCTGGCTCATGAAAGGCGGGACGCAAATGCTGGGAGACCAGCCGCACGCACGAGAGTGCGATCGGATCCGTGACCCCATTCGCCTTCCGCGAGACAAAAGCTTCGATGGCGTGGGTCAGCGTATCGACACCGACCGCGGCGGTGAGCGCTGGGGGCATGGACATCGTCAGCTCGAAATCGACCAGCGCGACACTCGGGACGAGCTGCACGCTCATGAGCAGCATCTTCTCGTCGCGCGCGGTATCGGTGATGACGGAGGCGCGCGTCACTTCGCTGCCGGTGCCGGCCGTGGTGGGGATCGCGATGTGCGGCAGGCCGGGCTTAGGGATCTTTTCGTAGCCCATGTAGTCCCGCACTTCGCCGCCATTGGTCGCGAGAATGGCGACTGCCTTCGCACAATCCATGGGGCTACCCCCTCCCACGCTCACGATGAAATCCGCCTGGGCGGCCCGCAGCGCGGCCAGGCACGCCTCCACATTCTGCACCGACGGATCCGGTTCGACCCCCGCAAAAACCTCGGCAGTTATCCCCGCCCCGCGCAGCATCACGACAAAGGGTGAGACGGCGCCCGAACTCACCATGAATTCATCGGTGACGATGAGGGCGCGAAGGCCGCCCAGACGGCGGGCGTGAATCGGAAGCTCGCTGCTGGCACCGGCCCCTGTGACGATGGCCGATGGAATATTGAAGGTAGGCATCGGGAGAGCGTGAGGCTACCAGCCGCCGACGCGCCGATAGGTCGCATCCCAGCGGCTCAGGACCATCTTTTGCCGGGTGTAGAAGATTACGCCTTCCGTGCCCATGACGTGAAGATCGCCGAAGAACGAGCCGTTCCAGCCGCTAAACGAAAAGACCGCCGGTGCGGCGGGGACGCCCACATTGATCCCGATCATTCCGGCCGGCATATCCCGCACGAATTGACGCGCGCTGCCGCCATCGGTGGTGAAGATGCTCGCGCCGTTGCCGAAGCTCAGCTCCCCCATCGTCTTGATGGCTTCGTCGAGCGTCTTGGGACGCAACATCGTGAGCACAGGGCCAAACAGTTCTTCGCGAAAGATTTTCATCCCGGCGTCGACGTTGTCGAAAAGCGTCGGTCCGAGGAAGAAGCCGGGCTCCTTTTGGAGCTTGCGACCGTCGCGCACGAGCGTGGCTCCCGTACTTTCACCCGCGCCGATGAGATCGCGCAGGCGCGCTTGCGCCTGACCGTCAATCACCGGACCCATGCCGGCTTCGTGATTCGTGCTGGTATCGTCGACCTTCAACGCGTCCATCGCACCCACCATCCGGTCGCGCCATTCGTCGGCACGCTCACCCACAGTCATGAGGACCGAGCCGGCCATGCAGCGCTGCCCGGCGCAGCCAAAGGCGCTTCCCATCACCGCGCGGATGGTGGAATCAGGCTCCGCATCCGGCATGACGAGCAGGACGTTTTTCGCGCCGCCGGCGGCCTGGACCCGCTTCCCATGGGAGGCGCCCAGCGCGTAGACATGCTGCGCTACAGGCGAAGAGCCGACGAAGCTCACCGCCGAGATGCCCGGATGGGTGCAGAGCGCATCGACGACTTCCCGCCCGCCGTGGACGACGTTGAAAACGCCGTCCGGCAGGCCCGCCTCGCGCAGGAGTTCCGCCATGCGGTTGGCGGTGAGCGGCACCTTCTCGCTCGGCTTGAGGACGAAGGTGTTTCCACAGGCAATGGCAAGCGGGAACATCCAGAGCGGCACCATGGCCGGAAAATTGAACGGAACGATGCCGGCGCAGACTCCGAGCGGCTCCCGGCTTGTGCTGCCATCGATCATTTCCGCGAGCTGCGGCAGGTTTTCGCCCTGGGCGAGCCGGGGCAGGCAGCAGGCCCATTCCACGCACTCCACGCCCCGCCGCACGTCCCCCTTGGACTCATCGAGCGTCTTGCCATTTTCGCGCGTCACGAGCTGGGCGAGCTCCAGGAAATGGGACTCGAGCAACTCGCGGAACTTGAACATCACTGCCACGCGTTTCGTGATGGAGGAACGACCCCAGGTCTGGAAAGCTTTCGCCGCCGATTGTACCGCCGCGTCGACTTCCGAGGCGCCCAGTAGCGGCGTGCGTGCGATGACCTCCCCGGTCGAGGGATTGTGCACCGACTGATATTTCGCGGCGCTGGAGGTGTGAAATTTTCCGTCATGAAAGACGGGCACGATGGGAGTTTCTGCGATGGCGGTCATGGCACGGGAGATGGGATTGGCCAATTTGTGTCCCGGTGCGCTGCGCGTCCAGTGCGCATGTGACGAGCAAAGACGGAGACGATGGACGGAACGATGGCTCTCGCTCGCGCCGCAGGACACTCAAAACCGGCTGACCAATCGTCACGCCCGTGTGAAAGTCGCACTCCAAACTGAGAACTGCGCACCCGAAAAAACTCACGCACTCCCCTTCATGCCCGTAAAACGTAAAATCGCGATCGTCGGAGCCAGCGGGTATTCGGGCGAGGAACTCGTGGGTCTGCTGCTGCGGCACCCGGGAGCGGAGATCGCCTGCCTCACTTCACGCAGCGAGGCCGGCCGGGCGTTGGACTCCGTCTTTCCGCGCTTCCGTGGCTTGCCCCAGGCGGACACGATTCGTTTTGTGAATTCCGGCACCGCGGAGATCGCGGCCTCGGGCGCGGAGTTTGCCTTCCTGGCTTTGCCGCACGGCCTCGCGGCTGAGTTCGCCGTGCCGCTGCTGCAAGCCGGGCTGCGGGTCATCGATCTCAGCGCCGACTTCCGGCTGCGGGATGCCTCGGTCTATGCGGAATTCTATGGGCACGCCCACCCGGCTCCGGATCTGCTGCCCACGGCGGCGTACGGCCTTCCGGAATTTCGGCGGGACGAAATCAGGCGCGCGGCGCTCGTGGCGGCGCCGGGCTGTTATCCCACGAGTATTTTGGTGCCGCTCGTTCCCTTGTTGCGCCGCCGCCTGCTGAAGCCCGCCAGCATCACGATCACCGCGCTGAGCGGCGTGAGCGGAGCCGGGCGCAAGGCCGATATCTCCCTGCTCTTTGCGGAATGCAACGAATCCGCCCGGGTCTACGGAGCCCCCAAGCACCGGCATCTTTCCGAGATCGAGCAGGAATTGAGCGACGCCGCGGGGGAAACCGTTCGCGTTACTTTCACGCCGCATCTCATCCCGGTAACGCGCGGCATGCTCGCGACGATCTACGCGGCGCCGGAGGAGGGAATTCAGCCGGAGGCGATCGAGACGGCCTGGCGCGAGCAGTTCGCCCCGGAGCCATTCGTTCGCCGGGTGGAAGGCGATCGCTTCCCCACCATGGCCGATGTGGCGCGCACCAACTTCATTGACCTGGCTTGGCGGCATGATGCGCGCACCGGCCGCGTGATCCTTTTCAGCGCGCAGGATAACCTGATGAAAGGCGCCTCCGGGCAGGCGGTGCAGTGCTTCAACGCCATGATCGGCGCCGCCGAAACGACCGGGCTGCTCTAGCTAAACATTCCCCTCAACCGGCGCGTTCCAACACGCGCAGATCGGGGCGCAGTTCTTCCTCGAGCAGGGCGGCAACTTGCTCCGGCACTTCGAGCGCGGCGAGGGGGCCGGCCTCCTCGACCGCCCGAACGCTTACGCGCCGATTCGCCCGCGCGAGTCCGAGCGCGCGGTCGGGCAGTGGACCGGGCAGACGGAGCGGCCAGAAAACGGTGACGGGCTTTTCGAGCTCGGCGAGACGCGCCTCGAGCCGGACATTCAGGCCGCCGCGCAACCAATGGTGCACGGCAAACTCCGCCCGGGACTGCTGCGCGGAAGCCGTGAAGACCTCCACCATCTCGGACGTGACGCGACCCGGACGCGCGAACACGACGCGTTCGAGCCAGGCGCGCATCGATTTTTCACGCGCCAGCCAATAGCGATAAAGCAGTCCGTTCAAGCTCGACAATTGGCTGGCAAGACGAAGCGAACGGGTCGTATCGGGCTGGCCGGACGGCGCGAGCAAGACCAGCCGGTCGACCAGTTCCGGATGTTGGGCCGCCATGTGAACAGCGAGACCGCAACCCTGCCCGCTGGCGATCACCACCAATGGACGACCGCTGCGATGCACGCGCTGGACGAAATCCGCCAGGGCGCGCGCCTGCCGTTCGGCATTCAAGGGACGCAGGGGCCGCTCGGACTCGCCAAATCCGAGCCAATCGAGCGCCAGAACCCGATGCCGGCCGGCAAACTCCGGATAAACTTTGGACCATTCGTAGGACGAAGCGCCGACGCCGATGGAGTGGAGAAAAAGCAGCGTGGGACCCGCGGCCGGCGCAGCGGATTCGTGGTAGACGATTTGTCCTCCCGAAGTGGAGCAGACCTTGGCTTTGAAAACCGCAGGCGAAATCGCGTCCGGGATGCGCTGCCCGGTCGGGCGGCGGAAAAAGTAGCGGAGCGCGAGGAAAATCGCGCCGATCAATCCGGCGCCCATGCCCACGCCGAGCAGCCGCTTCGGTGGTCGCGGCGCACGCCGCACGATTTCGAGGATTTTCACAACAGGCAATTCCGCGCCAAGGCCGGAAGGGTTGCGCGAACCACGACAATTGTCGAATGCTCAAGCTGCGAAGTACGGGAAAGGTGGGGGGTGGCGCGAGCTGGTGAGAATTCCGAGAATGAATGCGATGTGGCCGTGATTGGCGGCGGCCCTGCGGGATTGCGCGCCGCGGAAGTTCTCGCTTCCCGCGGCCGGCAGGTGAAGCTCTTCGATCGAATGCGCTCGGTCGGGCGAAAGTTTCTCGTCGCCGGACGCGGCGGATTGAATCTCACCCACAGCGAACCGGTGTCGCATTTCCCCGCCCGCTATCGCGACGAGGCGGAGCGCTGGCAGAACTTGCTCGCGGGATTTTCGCCGGAGGATTTGCGCTCCTGGGCGCACGGGCTCGGCCTCGAGACCTATGTCGGCACCAGCGGGCGCGTCTTCCCTCGGGGTCAGCAGGCGGCCCGATTGCTTCGAGCCTGGGTGGCGCGGCTCCGCGCAATGGAGGTGCAATTTCAGGTGGGAGAGCGTCTGGAGGAGCTTGACCGCGACGGCGACTCCTGGGTTCTACGCTTCTTTTCCGGCCTGAACCTGCGGGTGGGGGCCGTCGTGCTCGCACTTGGTGGCGCTTCCTGGCCGGAAACTGGCTCGGAGGGGGACTGGCCGGCGCTGCTGCGCCGGCACGGGGTGGAAATCAGACCCTGGGAACCGACCAATTGCGGCTGGGAAATCGCGTGGCATCCGCACGTGCTCGCGGCTGCGGAAGGCCTGCCTTTGAAGAACCTCGCGGTGACGGCGGGCGGGCGTACCGTCCTGGGGGAGTTGCTCGTCACCAGCTACGGCCTCGAAGGCGGAGCGCTCTACCAACTCTCCCGCGAACTGCGGACCAAACCGGTGCTCTCGATCGATTTCAAACCGGGTGTCCCCGCGGAACTGCTCCAGCGCCGGACCGCGGGAACAAGCGATCCCCTGGTTCGCTGGAAGCTCGGTTTGGCCGCGGCGACCCTCATCCGGCACCACGGCAGGAACGATTCGCCCGACGCGCTGATCGGATCGGTAAAACACCTGGAGTTGTCACTCCTCCGACCACGCCCTCTCGCGGAAGCGATCTCGAGCGCCGGCGGAATCGCCTGGGGGGAACTCACAGACACGCTCATGTTACGGCGTTTACCGGGCGTCTTTGCGGCGGGAGAGATGATCGATTGGGAAGCGCCGACAGGGGGATATTTGCTCCAGGGATGCTTCGCGACCGGCGAGCGCGCTGGTCACGGCGCACAGGGGTGGGTCGATGAGAATCGTTGATCAATCGCGGATGTTGTCGATGCTGGCGCTCCGCATGGCTCAAAACCGCACCCGCATTGTCCTGATCGCCGATGACCCGGCGAAGCTCGGGATATTCCGACAGCGCTACGCGAAGGATCCGCGCTTTCAATTGATCACGACCACCGACCTGGCGGAAGGGCTCATGCTGGCGGAAGCCATGCCGGCCGACGCCCTGCTCGTCGCCGTGGAACTGGGCGAGACAAATCGAGACAGGGTACTCGATGCCTTGCGCAAGCGCGCGAATCCCGACGCGATTCCCATGCATTGGATTGGCGACGACGCGACGCGCGCTTTTCTGGAATCGGACGAGGGAGCGGAGTTCACCATCGATACGATTCTCGAAGATACCCTTCCCCCCGAGGAGGTGATGTCACTTTTCACCCCGGATGCGGCCGAGGAAGAATCGCGCACACCGCGCCGCGCGCGCTTGAAGATCGATACGGCGATTGAGCGCCCACCGGCCAGCGACGGCTCCGTCACGAAAGCCACTCCACTCGAGCTCTACGTGCTGCCGCGGGCGCGCCTCGATCCCCGCGCCGGGTTCTATCAATTGGCGGAGCGCCCGCTCATCGACCTCATTGAGCAATTCGCGCGCGAACACGGGAATGGGGCCCTGCAGATCGATCATAAGGACCAGACGGCCCAGTTGCATTTCGCAGATGGCCTGCCGATCCATGCGACCTATGGAGAACTCGCCGGCATGGGCGCGCTCGTGAACTTCGCGCATTGGCAAGATGGGCTCGCGCAATGGAAGCCGCGCCAGGAAGCGGCACCCGAGGTCGAGCCGAGCCTCGACCCGGCGATGGTCGTGGGAATGCTCAAGAGTATTCCAACGAAGAAACGCTGAGCACGGGGCAGAGGCGGGACGGTCGGCTGGAGAGCGCGGATTCGCGCCAAACTTGGGCGGCAACCAGGCCGGATGTTGCTCCACCGTCGCCTTGTCATGCCAACCCTTGTTTCTTGCCTTCGAGCGTCATTCTGGCATAACCGCCAAACATGAAGATATCGCTTCTGCTTTCGCTGGTACTGCCGTCTTTCGCCCTCCTCTCAACCGTAGCTCAGGCCGACGAGCCGAAGTGGCGCAAGGAGCTTTCGGCCGACCTCGTCAAGAAGGACGAAGGAAAGATGACCATCACGCGCTATGATATGTACAAGGGGGATTCCGAGGGTGAGAAAGTCACGATGCAGGTGAAACTCGCCGCGGATTGCCCCGAGAGCGCGGGGATCAGTCGGGACAACTTCGTCGCCTATACGATGGCGGCCTACATGTCGTTTCTCCAGGGCCTCGCGGAAGGCGACGAGTACAGCACCGAAACCATGGACGAGCCAATCGGCAAGCCCGACCTCGAAGTCAATATTCGTTTCACCAAGGACGGTTTCCAAGTCGAAGGAATCAACAACAAGAACAGCGAAAAGACGAACGTCACCCAGAAGTGGTCTGACGTTTTCGCGAAGAAGTAGCGCCTATCCGCGCCGCGACTGCCTGGACTACTCCAATCGCACCGTCGTCGTGCCGCAAATTCGATCGGCCAGATTGCGCGGCCGGTCCAAGCTGGCGAGCCCGGCGGGAACTTGGTAGCCCCAGACTTCGAAATAGTGCCATTGGACAGCACCGAAGACGGTTGCGAAAGCGCCGTCGACCGCGTCCGCACCCTGCGCAATGTGCACTCGCCCGATTCGCCTTCGGTTGAAACGGGCGTCCACCGTCACCCATCCACCACCGAGCCACACTTCCGCATAGGCGTGAAAATCGTTGGGCACCCCGGGATCAAAAACGCCGATCTCCGGCAGATAGCCTGTCACGTAGCGGGCTGGGATATTGAAACACCGGCAAAGCGCTACCACGGCGTGCGCAAAATCCCGGCAAACTCCGTATCCCTGATTTAGAAATTCGCTCGCCGCCGTCAGCGGAGAACCACTCCCGGTGCGATACTCCAAGTTCGTATGGAGCCAGTCGCAAATGGCCTGCACGCGCTCGCCACCCGTCGCGGACTGCGAAAACTTGTCGTTGGCAAAAGCGACGAGCCGATCCGAATCGCAGTAGCGGCTCGGCAGCGTATAGCGCAGTAATTCCACCGGCAGATCTTCGACGCGCGCGGCGTCCCTGCCCTCCGGGCCGGATTCAGGCGCGGCTGGAACGCGGATAACCGCATCGTAGCGCACGGTGTTGCGCCCGGAAGCCAGGCGGTGACTCCGGATCGTGTTCCCGTGCGCATCCTGATAGTCGAGGGTCGGCATTCCCGGCGTGAAGAACCAGCGTTCCTCAAGAACAAGTTGAGTCGGCCGATCACGGACATGGAGATTCAGGAAGATCGGCGAAATCCCGAGCGAATCGTAAATGAATTCACACCCGCAGCGGAGGTGCAGGTCAGGCGGGTTGGCAGTCTTTTCGATGCCTCCGGCTACGCCTGCCGGCCTCCGGTGTCACGCGGTTTCAGTCTTGTCGCTCTTACTTGCCACTGGTCAACGCAGGGAGAACGAACTGCTCTGCGAGTCTCTGCGACTGCTGATCGCAAGACTTGCGACTGCCATTTCAGCCAGCGCTCCAGCGCTCCAGCGCTCCAGCGCCTCAAGCCGGAAGAATTTCCCGCAGCGCGGCGATGACCTTCCGATTCTGCTCCATCGTCCCCACGCTGATTCGGAGCCATTCCGGAAGCTTGTAGCCGCCCATGGGGCGAACGATCAAACCGCGGCGCAGCAGAGCGTCGAAGACACGCTTGCCGTCGCCGACATGGACCAGCACGAAGTTGGCAAAACTCGGCACGAAGCGCCGGCCCAGCGCGACGAACTCCGCCTGCAGATACGCGCGGCCTACATCGGTCACCTGTTTGGTGCGGGCCTGGTGTTCGTCATCCCCCAAGCCGGCCAGAGCACCCGCCTGGGCGATTCCGTTGGCGTTAAAGGGCTGGCGGGTTTTCTCCAGAATCTCGATCACTTCCGCGGAACCCATGCCGTAGCCAATCCGCAAATTGGCGAGACCCTGGATTTTGGAAAACGTGCGCAGGATAATCACATTCCGACCCTCCCGCACGAACTTGAGGCAGTCCGGCGGATGGTCGAGGAATTCGTAGTACGCCTCGTCGAAGATCACCGTCACATGATCCGGGACGCGTCCCATGAAATCGTCGATCTGCTCCTGCGTGACGATCGTCCCGGTCGGATTGTTGGGATTCGCGATGAAGAGCTGCCGGGTGCGCGGCGTGATCGCGGCGGCCATGGCGGGCAGATCGTGCGCGAAGCCGGGATCATCGACCTCAATGAACGTCGCGCCGAAAATCGTCGCCATGAGCTTGTAGACGACAAAGGCATGCTTCGCCGCGATCACCTCGTCGCCCGGGCGGAGGAAGGCATGGCCGAGGAACTCGATGATCTCGTTCGAGCCATTCCCGAGCACGATGTTCTCCATCTCGAGTCCCTGCTTTTTCGCAATCGCTTCACGCAGGTAGTAGCCCGCGCCGTCCGGATAGAAGTGAGCCCGGGCGAGCATCGCATGCATCGCCTCCAGCGCCCGCGGGGACGGGCCCAGGGGATTCTCATTTGAGGCCAGCTTGACGATTTCCTCCGTGCGCAAACCCAATTCGCGCGCCAGGTCCTCGATCGGCTTGCCGGTCTCATAGGCGACGAGTTGGCGAAGTTGCGGTGCGGCGAAATCCCAGGGTGACATGACGAAGGCAGAATTTGTTGGCGGGGGCGCACTCGTTACCATCAAACCCATGGAAGCTCCACTGCTCGCGTCGTTCCTCGACAACCTGCTCAAGAACATCGGCGGCGGGGAACCCACCAGCTGGACGCTCTTTGGCTTCCTGGCCAACGCCTGCTTCGCCGGGCGCTTTGCCGTCCAGTGGTATGTCTCGGAAAAGTTGAAACGCAGCGTCATTCCCGTTGCCTTCTGGTATCTCAGCCTCGTTGGCGGCGTGATGATGCTCATTTACACGATTCATGTGGGAAAAATGCCCCTGGTGATCGGAGCACTCCTTCCGCCCTTCATTGCGGCGCGGAATCTCTGGCTCATCCTTCGGCCGTCTGCGACCATGGACACGACCGCTGCGGGCCAGACAAATGACGCGGACTGACACGCACTCCAGATTGCGTCCCGCGTTTCTCCCGCGGAAATCGCCCTCGCATGAACGCGCCGATCTACCTCGACAACAACGCCACGACCCGGGTGCTGCCGGAGGTGTTCGACGCCATGCGCCCTTTTCTCAACGAGGAGTATGGCAATCCTTCGAGCGCTTATCGCCTCGGCTCCAATGCCAGCCGGGCGCTGGAAAAGGCCCGGGCGCAGGTGGCAGCGCTCGTCGGTGCGGAGCCGGAGGAAATTGTTTTCACCGGCAGCGGCACCGAGGCCAACAACACCGCCCTCCATTCTGCGCTTTGCGCTTTTCCGGATCGGCGGCACATCGTTGTCAGCGCGGTCGAACATAGCGCGATCCTCAAGCACGCGGAATTCCTTGCCCGGCGCGGCTACGAGATCACCCGCATCGGCGTGGACCGCGACGGACAAGTCGATCCCGGGTCCATTGCCGAGGCGCTCCGGCCGGACACCCTCTTCGCGACCGTGATGTGGGCGAATAACGAGACCGGCGTCCTCTCGCCCATCGCCGACATCGCCGCGGTCTGCGCAGAGCGCGGCGTGCTCTTTCACACCGATTCCGTGCAGGCGGTCGGCAAGGAGTCGATCGATTTTCGCGCGATCCCGGGAGTGCGCTACGCCGCTCTTTCGGGGCACAAGCTCCACGCGCCGAAAGGCGTTGGTGCGCTCTTCGTCCGCCGGGGCGCGCCCTTCACGAGTTATTTGTACGGCGGCGGGCAGGAGGATGGCCGGCGGGCTGGCACGGAGAATCTCGCCTCGATCGTCGCCCTTGGCCGGGCCGCCGAATTGGCCCGCACGCGTGCGCACGAGGTCCACCGCCTGCGCGACCGACTGGAAGGCGAGATTCTCCAACGCCTGCCCGGTTGTGCGGTCAACGGCGGCGGCGCGCCCCGTCTGGCAAACACGAGCAACATTTTCTTTCCCGGACTCGAAGCAGGCCCGCTGCTGCTGCTCCTCGACAAGGCCGGACTGTACGCCAGCGCCGGGTCCGCCTGTCACACGGGTTCCGTGCATCCCTCGCACGTTTTGCGGGCCATGGGGTTTCCGGCCGAGCGCGCGAAAGCCAGCATTCGCTTTTCCCTCGGGGTCCTGACCACGGCTGAGGAGATCGACCGCGCTCTCGAGATTCTTTTCGCGAGCATCGAGAAACTGCAGGGCCTAATGGCAGCTTGAAGCGGTTGCGGGATCCGCAGCGTACCACGATTCTCTGCGCATGAAGCACCATCGCATCGCGGTCATTGCGGGTGACGGCATCGGCAAGGAAGTCATGCCCGAAGGGATTCGCGTCCTCGACGCCGCCGCCCGGCGCCACGGTCTGGCCTTCGATTGGGACCATCTGCCGTGGAGTTCGGACTACCACGCCGCCCATGGCCGGATGATGCCGGAAAACGGGCTCGCCTCGATTCGGGGCCACGACGCAATCTATCTCGGCGCGGTGGGCTGGCCGACTCTCCCGGATCACGTTTCGCTCTGGGGTTTGCTCATCCCGATTCGGCGCGAGTTCCAGCAGTATGCGAATATTCGTCCCGTTCGACTCATGCCCGGGCTGCGTTCGCCGCTGGCCGATAAAAAGCCCGGCGACATCGACATGGTGATCGTGCGCGAGAACAACGAAGGCGAGTATTCCTCCATCGGTGGACGCATCTATGAAGGCACCGACCAGGAGACGGCGGTGCAGCAGTCGATTTTCACTCGCTTCGGCGTGGATCGCATTCTCCATCATGCGTTCCGCCTCGCCCGCTCGCGGCCGCGGAAGCACCTCACCTCGGCCACCAAGTCGAATGGTATCACCGTGACCATGCCATTTTGGGATGAGCGCGTGAAAGCCGTCTCCGCGCACTATCCCGACGTGACCGTCGATCAATTTCACATTGATATTCTGGCGGCCCATTTCGTGCAGAAGCCGGAGCGTTTCGACGTCGTAGTGGGATCCAACCTTTTCGGGGACATCCTCTCCGATCTCGGCCCGGCGTGCACCGGCACGATCGGGATTGCCCCTTCGGCGAATCTGAACCCCGAGCGGAATTTCCCCTCGATGTTCGAGCCGGTGCATGGCAGCGCCCCGGACATCGCCGGCCGAGGAATCGCCAATCCGATCGGCCAGATCTGGAGCGGCTCCCTGCTCCTCGAACACCTCGGGCAGCCGGAGGCCGCGGCGGACGTGATGCGGGCGATCGAATCCGTGCTCTCGAATGGACCGCGGACTCCGGACCTCGGGGGGAAAGCAACGACGGCGGAACTTGGAGCGGCCGTTGCCGCCGCGGTGGAGCGGCCATAGCCCGGCAGAATTACCCGCCGGGAATACGGCCCGAATCCAACTGCGAAGCCGGCCGGCCTTTCCTAGGAAAATTGGGTGAAATCCGGCTTTCGGCGCAATGCGAAGGCCATGAACGCCTCCGCGGCCTCGGGCGAAGCGAGTCGCGCGAGGAAGTGCTGCCCTTCGTCCGCCATGGTCTGGGAGACTTGTGCGGCGAGGCCTTTCTTCAGCAACTCTTTCGTCAGACGCAAAGCGGCGGGCGGTTGGCCGGCCAGCTTCTCCGCGGCGTGCCGCGCGGCGTCGCGCGTCTCAGGATCCGGCGAGACGTGATTCACCAAACCCAAGGCGTGCGCCCGGGCGGCGGTGAAGGGCTCTCCCAACATCAGTAACTCGGCCGCGCGCTGATACCCGATTGCGCGCGGCAGCAGCAGACTCGAGGCTGCCTCCGGACACAGTCCAAGGTTTACGAAGGGCAGCTGAAATCGGGCGCTCTCCCCGGCAAAAACCAGATCGCAATGCAATAGCGCCGTGGTGCCGATTCCCACCGCCACTCCATTTACGCTCGCCACGATGGGCTTGGTGCAGCGGTGCAGCGCCTCAAGGAAGGAAAAGATGGGCGCAAGTTTTTCCGCCGACGCGCCGCTGGCGAAATCCGCAATGTCGTTTCCCGCCGTGAAACAACTCTCCGAGCCTTCGAGCAGAATCACGCGAACCCCCGGCTCTTCCTGCGCCCCGCTCAATCCCTCGGTCAACGCGACATACATCGCGAGACTCAGCGCATTTTTCTTTTCCGGACGATTGAACGCCAGGCGGTGGATTGCGCCTTGGCGTTCCGAAACGATTTGGGAGGAGGTGCTCATGGGGGGGATGTTTAATTCGGGGAACCAAGAAAGTCAGCCGCCGCGCTGATTACTTCCGGCGTTCATCCCGCAACGCGCTTGAAGAAATTGGTCACCCGGGAAACGCAAAGCAATCTGCCGCTTTCCACGTGGGTGATCTCGATCTCATGCACAATCGTGCTTTGCCCGCGCCGCAAGACCCGGGCGATCGCCCGGACCGTCCCATCGGCCGTCGATGCCAAATGCGAGCCGTTGATCTCAATGCCGACAGGAATGGTCTTGGTAAGATCCAAACCCCAGCAGGCGTGAATGCTGGCGGCAGATTCCGCCAGGACCATGCTCATTCCGCCGTGCAGCAGCCCCATGGGCTGACGACACTTGTCGGTGACTGGCATGGTAAGTTCGACCCCCTCCGCATCGTAGCGGGTCACTTCGATGCCCAAGTGCACGGCAGTGTTGCGGTCGGCGAAGCGCCGGACGGTTTCGAGATCGGGAGTGAAGGCGGCAGAGTTCATGGGGGCGGATTTTCAGGGAAGAACGTAGCAAGGATGGTGCGGCGACAGGCGCGCAAAATGCGATCGCTTTCCGCGGGATCGCCGACGGCCCGGGCCAGGAGCAATGCGCCGGCCAACGCCGCGATAAGGGGCACCGCTCGCGGGTCATCCCGGCGGCCATCGAACGCCATCGCGCTGATCTCTGCGACGTAGCCGGGCAGAGCCTGACTGAAGGCGCGCTGCACCGCCCGGGGGGCGCGCGTGAGATCCCCCGCCAGCGCCGGCAGCAAACAGCCGACGTCCCGATGCTCGCAATGCCACCGGCTCAGGTAGATGCGCACCAGCGGATGAGCACGTCCCGCCGCCTTCCATTCCTCGACCGCCTTGCGCAGGGCCTGCAGCGCATGGTGGGCTTCCGCGAAGACCGCAGCGGTCAGCGTCGCCTTGCTCCGAAAATGTGCGTAGAAGCCACCGTGGGTGAGCCCGGCGGCCCGCATGACTTCCGCCACCCCGGCCTCGTTCAATCCCCGCCGGCGGAAGACGCGGCCCGCGGCCCGGACGATGCGGGCCCGTGTGCGCTGCTTGTGCTCGACGGCGTAACGCATGATATGATGATCATCATATCACAAGGGCCGCGGTCAAGTCGCGGATAAAAGGAAAACCCCTGGGCGGTCCGCAGGACCGACGCTTAGCGCTCGGGGTTGCCCACCGGGCGCTGCGCGAGGAGATCGCGAATCTCCTTCAGGAGCTTGACGTCCGCCGGATCCTCCGGCGCCGGCGCGGGCGGTTCCTCGTGCTTGCGGCGCAAAGAGTTGACACCCTTCACCAGGCAGAAAATGACAAAGGCAATGACGATGAAATTGAACGTCATCTGCAGGAAAGCGCCGTAGCGAATGGCGACTTCTGCTGTAATCTCCTTTCCGTCTTTCAGTACGACCGGCGTCAGGACCCACTTCATATTCGAGAAGTCGATGCCTCCGATGATCATCCCGAGTCCCGGCATGATGATATCCTTCACGAGCGAATCGACGATCTTGCCGAAGGCGGCGCCGATGATGACGCCGACCGCCAGATCCATGACATTTCCTTTCGCGATGAAAGATTTGAATTCTTTAATGAAGACCATGGTTCAGCATCGTCCCGGCGGCAGTGCTTTGCACCAAAGAATGGGTTCGAGTCGCGGGTCAACGGGAGCATTTCAAACGCCGGACTCGAGGAGGCGATCCACGGCCGCCTCGGCCGAGTCGATCGCCCGCTGCAACCGGTCATCCTGAAACTCTTCGAAGGCCAGGCGGACAAAAGTAATCTCCGATAGGCCACAAACTCGAGGACCGCCTTGAGATGGGGTTCAAGAAAAGTGAGGTGCGCCATCTCGCCTCCAGGTTCATAACCGCCCGCTTCCGTGGAGGTGATGATCACGACCGGCTTCGATGGGATGAGCGGGGGATACGGGTCAGGGGCGCGGGGATTGAAGGCAATCGTCCGTCCGATCCGCCCAATCTGGTCGATGTAGGCCTTGAGTTGGGCCGGCATGCCGAAATTCGAACAGAATGGATGGTTTCCAACGTCCGCGAATGACATCCAGCGCCACCTTGACCGGGCAGCTTTCCCGCAGCGCATCGATCTTATGGCGGTAAGGAGACGACGTTTTCATTCGTGAAACTCTCCCAAGCCGCCCCCTCCGCCAAGACCTGAGTCTGCGCGGCCCCAAGCAGGCATCAGGTGATACGGACGCCGCTCGTCCCTCCCCTCCTCACATCCCCCGGTCGAGCGTCCGATACTGGATCGCCTCACCGATGTGATCCGGGGTGATGGCATCGCTGGCGGCCAGATCCGCGATCGTGCGGGCCACCTTCAGGATCCGATCGTAAGCACGTGCGCTGAGATTCATGTCCGCCATGGCGGCCCGTAGCATTCCAGCGCTCGCTTCATCGAGCTTGCAGAGCGCCTTGATCTGGCGCGGCTTGAGCCGGGCATTAGGCACGCCGCTCCGGGCGATTTGTCTTTGGCGGCAGCTCGCCACCCGCGCGCGGATCTCGCTCGAGGCTTCGCTGCTCGCCTCCGACGCGAGTTCCTGGTATTCGATCGCGGGCACGTCGACGTGCAGGTCAATGCGATCCAGGAGCGGTCCGGAAATGCGCGCGCGGTAGCGCTGCACCTGCGACCACGAGCACCGGCAGGCCTTCTTGACATCCCCATAGTGCCCGCACGGACATGGATTCATGGCCGCTACGAGCATGAAATCGGCGGGAAATGTCATGGTCCCGGCGGCCCGTGAAATCGTGACTTTCCCATCCTCCAGCGGCTGGCGCATCGTCTCCAGCGCCGAGCGCTTGAACTCGGGGAGTTCGTCGAGAAATAAGGCGCCATTGTGCGCCAGGCTGATTTCACCCGGGCTCGGGGTGGCCGAGCCGCCCAACAATCCGGCGTCCGAGACGGTGGAATGCGGGGAACGAAACACCCGGGTCGAAACGAACGAGCGGGAGGAATCGAGCAAGCCGGCCACGCTGTGAATCTTCGTCGTCTCGATGGCCTCCTCGAGTGTCATCGGAGGCATGATGGTCGGAATCCGCTTGGCCAGCATCGACTTTCCGGAACCAGGCGGGCCGATCATGAGGAGGTTGTGACCGCCCGCCACGGCAACCTCAAGCGCGCGCTTGACGTGGTGGTTCCCCTTCACCTCGGAAAAATCGAGATCGTAGTGGCGATGGCGTTCGAAAAGTGCCACGGCGTCGGACCGAACCGGCTGGAGCAGGCGCAGACCGGCGACGGATTCGAAGCATTCCCGAATATTTGCCACGCCAAAGACCTGCAATCCTTCCACGATGGAAGCTTCGCTGGCGTTCTCGGCGGGGACGTAGAGCGATTTGCGGCCCGCCCGGCGAGCTTCCAACGCAATGGGCAGGATGCCTTTAACGGCGCGAACGGCGCCATTTAGGGCGAGTTCGCCCACAAAACAGCAAGATTCGAGATGCTGGCGATCGAGTTCGGCGGTGATGGCGATCATGGCCACCGCGATCGGCAGATCGAAACTCGGACCCTCCTTCCGGACATCGGCCGGGGCGAGATTCACCACCGTATGCCCCCAAGGCCAGCGAAAGCCGGAGTTTTGGATCGCGGTCGTAACCCGATCCCGGCTCTCCTTCACGGCCGTATCAGGCAAACCCACGATGATGATGGACGATTTCGCCGCATCGACTCCCGGCCCGTTGTTGACTTCGATCTCCACCGAGATCGCATCGACTCCCTGCACGGCGGTCGAAAAGACCCGCGCTAACATGACTCACGCAGCCAATTTGGCGCGGTAGCGAAGGGGACTTGAACAATTTTCACAGCGGACGCATCCAAAACGGGATGAGGTTCGTTTAGAGATGCAACGCGGGGAATGGGCAAGATTGAAAGCTGAATCGTGAAGTCAAGTCCGCCAGCACGAATATTGCTTAAAGAATCACTGCGTCACCTTTTTCACACCACACCACCTAACAGACACGAACATGGGAGCCGAAGACAGCGATAGCGGAATTAAGATTTACCTGCGGGAAATCGGGCAGATCCCGCTTCTCACCCCCCAGGACGAAATTGACCTCGCCGCCAAGATCAAGAAGGGCGACCGCGAAGCGCGCGCTCTGATGATCAAGTCGAATCTGCGCCTAGTCGTGAAGATCGCGCACGATTACGCGAATCTCGGCCTGCCCCTGCTCGACCTCATCTCCGAAGGCAACATTGGCCTGATGAAGGCTGTCGAACGGTTTGACCCAGCCAAGGGCGGCAAGCTCTCGACCTATGCGGCCTGGTGGATCAAGCAGAGCATCAAGCGTGCGCTGGCCAACCAGTCCAAGACGATCCGTCTGCCGGTTCACTTGGTGGACAAAATCTCCAAGATGCGCCGGGTCGCGCTCCAGATGAGCGAGGAATTGGGTCGCGAACCCACCGATGACGAGCTCGCCGAGGAAATCGGCCTCGCGTCCGGCAAGGTTTCGCAGCTCAAGACGGTCTCCATTCGTCCGGCCAGCCTCGATGCGCCCATCAGCGATGACGATTCGACCGAATTCGGCGAAATTGTGGGCGACGAGGACGCGCAGACTCCTTTCGAACTGCTCCGCGATAAGAATTTGCGGGACGAAGTGGACGGACTCCTGGAAGTGCTCGATGAACGTGAGAAGAAGATCATCTTCTCCCGCTTTGGGCTCGACGGCGGAAAGCCGAAGACCCTCGAAGAAGTCGGCAAGAAGTTTGGCGTCACGCGTGAGCGCATTCGTCAGCTCCAGAACATTGCCCTCGCCAAGCTGCGGCGCGCCTTGAACAAGAAAGAGCGCCCGACCGATATGATGGCTGAGCTCTAGGCACCAAAAGCAGAATATCCGGCGCGGAACGACGAAGGTCGTTCCGCGCTTTTTTTGGACGCGCGACTTCAGCGCGCGTCCTGATTTACGAGGCTGCAGAACGTCAGCCAGTTGACACATCCGGCTACAACCGGAGCCGCGAAGTTTGAGCAAAAGTAACTTTATGGCCCTTACCGAACTCCCCTCGCCTCCTTCCGAAGCCCCAGATTCCCAGGACGTTTCACGAACGATTGGCACGGCGATGGGGATCGCCAGCGGCGCCGCGGTCGGGGTGATGGCAGGCTCTCTGGCCGGACCCATTGGCGCGGCCTTCGGAGGCGCGGTGGGCGCCGTCATGGGCGCCCTCACCGGCATGGAATTCCCCGCCGAGACCCTCCCCCCGGAAGTGTCCATCTCCGCAGAAGAGAGCCACTGGCGTACAACCTACCAGGCGGAGCCATTCTACGAGCTCGGGACGTCGTATGAAGACTACGCACCCGCCTACCGGCTTGGTTTCGACCAGCATCTAAGCCACTACCGGGACGGATATCAGGCGGCCGAGCCGAAGCTCGAACGCCTCTGGAACAGTGTCAGGGGCATGTCCCGCCTCCGTTGGAGGACAGCTCGTGAAGCGGTCAAGGCGGGCTGGCAATTTGCCGCCACACTCCAGGCCGACCAGACTCATGGCGTATTAAAAGAACAACCCATCTGACCTATTTAAGGCAGAAGGAGATTCGCCGCTCGCCACGTACGATGGCGGAGATCACTTTCTCCTGACGCGGACGAGTCAGGCTGATGAAGACGTGCGGAATTTCCTGGCGGCAAAGGAGCCCAATTTCCTGAGAGGAACGACAAACCCGCAAAGCCCGTTGTTTGGCGCAAGGGCGGCGCGATTGGCTCGCAGACCTGAACAGCGAACGGGCCGTGACGCGCGACCGGCCGGAAACGGGTGCAGGTGAAGTTGCGCAAGTCGCCGCCCAGTGGCTTGGAACAAGGAAGTCACTCACCATTTCAGTTGCAAAGGAGCGGGTTTCATCCACATTCCGCGCCCTTCTCGACTCCACCTATTCCGTTTTCCGATGGCTACTCCGCTTAAACTCATTGCCGAACCGCGCCTCAGTATGGGTCGCGGCCCAAACCGCCAAGTCAGAGTCAAGGGTCTGATCCCGGGCGTCATTTACGGGAAGTCCGTGAAGTCGGAGAACATCCAGTTTTCCGCGCGCGACATCACGAAGCTCCTGAAGCACGCCGCTTCGGAGAATGTGCTCGTGGACGTGCAAATCGGCGCAGGCAAGCCGCTGATGGCGCTCCTGCAGGAGGTGCAACATCACCCCGTGACGCGCCGCGTCATCCACCTCGATCTTCATGCCGTGGCGGAAGACGAGATGTTGCGCGCGCACGTGCCGATTGAGCCGTTCGGCGAGCCCTTTGGCGTTAAGAATGGCGGCGGGATTCTCGATCAAAGCCTGCGCTCGCTCGATCTTGAATGTCTTCCCCGCCTCCTGCCCGAGGTCATCCGGGTGGATGTCTCCGGCATCAAGCTTGGCGAGTCCCTCCATGTGCGGGACCTCGTTTTGCCCGAAGGCGTCACGCCCCAGGTGGAAGGTGCCCTCACGGTTTTTGTGGTGCATCCTCCGACGGTCGCGGCGGAGACCGTTCCGGCAGTGGCCGAAGCTGCCAAGCAGCCTGAGGCGATCAAGGAAAAGAAGCCTGACGCCGCCGCTCCAGCGGCCGCTGACAAGAAAGCTCCGGCGAAGAAGTAATTCGCCGGCTGCTGCTCCCGCCTGGTCGTGACGCTCGCCGATCCCAAATCCGCGGCGTTACGCGCCCAGCCGAAACTCGTGGCAGGATTGGGAAATCCAGGCCGTGACTACGAACAAACGCGGCACAACGTGGGCTTCCTCGTCATCGACGAACTAGCCGCACGCGCGCGCACGCCACTTGCGAATCTCCGCCAGTGGAAGGCGCGCCATGCTCGTACGCCCGAGGGACGGCATCTGCTCCAGCCACTCACCTTCATGAACTTGAGCGGCGAGGCCGTGGGGAGTTTGGCCCGCTATTATAAGATTCCCCCCTCCGAGGTGCTCGTGGTGTCCGACGACACCGCGCTCCCGCTGGGGCGCATTCGGATTCGTCCCGGAGGATCAGACGGCGGACACAACGGACTCCGCTCGGTCGCAGATTATCTCGATACGACGGACTTTCCGCGCTTGCGGGTGGGGATCGGTTCCGCCCGTCCTGGCGCGCAAGTGGAGCATGTGCTTGGGCGATTCGAGCCCGAGGAGGAGAGCACGCTGCGGGAGACCGTGGCGCGCGCGGCGGATGCCGTCGAGACGGCCTGGACGGCGGGGCTCGAAGCGGCCATGACGCGTTTCAACTCCGCACCGAAAGAGCCCGCACCTCCCGCGGACGAAAAGATTTCAACCACCGCAAACAACCCCTGAAATGACCAAGAAACACTACGAAGCGCTCCTCATCCTCGACACGCAAGGCAAAGAGGACACCGTGAAAGACACCATCGACCGGCTCGAGAAAGAGTTCGTGAAGGAAGGCGCCGAAATCGATCACATTCAAAAGATGGACAAGCGTCCGTTCAGCTACGTCTCGGGCAAGCTCGATGCCGGCTTCTACGTGAACTACGTCTTCCATGCGGCGCCCGGAACCTGCGAAAAGCTCCTCGCCAAATTCAAGCTCGATCCGGCGGTCTATCGCCAATATTACGGCCTCGCCCCGGCGAAAGCCGCGGTGAAGTAAGCGTTCCCACTTTGCGCCGAGCGAAAAATCATTCGACGGCAGGCGCGTGAACGCCTACATCGCGATCTCCTGTTTCGAACCCCCCTACCCTCCATGGCGAATCTCAACAAAGTAATGCTGATCGGGAATCTCACCCGGGATCCCGAGGTGAAATACACGCCGAAGGGAACCGCGGTGGCGGACATCGCACTCGCCGTAAACCGCGTCTATACGGGCGCGGACGGCCAGAAAAAAGAGGAGGTCACATACATCGACGTGACTTTGTGGGAGCGGCTCGCAGAACTCGCCGGCGAATATCTTAAAAAGGGCCGGCCGGTCTTCATCGAAGGCCGATTGCAGCTCGATACCTGGGACGACAAGGCGACGGGGCAAAAGCGCAGCCGGCTTCGCGTCCGCGGTGAATCGATGCAATTCCTGGGCAGCCGCGACGGAGCGGCGGGAGGTCCTCCCACCAGCGAAGGTCCGAGTGACGAAGAGAGCGGCTACACGCGTCAGCCTCCGTCTCCGCGCCCGGCGCCCCGTCCCGCTGCACCGCGTTCGCGCCCTGAACCGGCCGACGAAGGCGACGACATCCCGTTTTGATGGCTGCGGCGGCCGAGCGTGCCGCCGCCTTCCGGGGAGACTTACCCTCCTGGCTCCAATCAGGAGGGAGGCGCATGCTGGCTCAGGGCTGCCGCCGCCGCCGCAACTTTCTGTTGATCCGCCTCGGGCAGCAATTCCATCTGCCGGCGGGCGAGTTGCGTGAGCGCTTTCACGGAAAGCTCTGCGTAGGAGAATGGCTTCGCGAGGAAGTCGGTGCCGCCACTGATTCTCGATTTCGCCAGGGCATCGAAACTGTTGAGCGAGGTCACGAAGATCACGGGGGTCTTTTCATACCCAGGCAGCGCGCGCAGATGCTTGCACAGGTCGAAACCGTTCATGCCCGGCATTTCGACATCGAGAAACACGATGTCGAAGCGGTTTTCCTGCATCAGCTTGAGGGCTTCCACCGCATTACTGGCGGATTGATACGCGATATCAGCCTTCGTAAGGGAATGAGCCACGTACCGGCGTCCAATCATCTCGTCATCCACGACCAGCGCGAGCGCCTCCTGCCGGGCGAAATCGCGCAAGGCGCTTGCCCGGCTGAAGAGCAAGCCGATATAATCGACCGCCTGCACCAAGGTGCGCATGCAAGAGGCGTTCAAACGCTCGGGTTTTTCCTGGATCTTCAGCAGCAACGCCTCGATCGCCGAGGACAGCCGTGAAACCTGGCTGAAACCCGCCAAGCCCGAAGTTCCCGCGAGCTTGTGGGTTATCTTGAAGAGCGCATTGATATATTGTTCCCGCTCCGCCGATCCCGGCGCAGTCTTCATCAGCGCCTTCGAATCCGCCTGGATCGTGGCGACGCTGGGCGGAGCTTCCTGCAGGAATGCTTCCTTGATTTCCGCCTCGAAGGCCGCGTCGTCGGGCGGGAGATAGTCTGGGACGTGGCTGCCCGGTGCCGCCTCCGGCGTTACGCGCGTCGTGATCTTGCGGATGGTTGTGGCGGTCGCGTCCTTCGGCACGGCCAGAGCGGCATTCTTCTGCTCGGAAAAAAGCGACTGGACCGCTTCCACCACTTGCAGTGGAGTAATTGCCGTCTTGTCGAGCACGCGGACTGCGCCTGCGAGCATGGCTTCCTCCTGCATCCGCGGATTCATCGCCGCCGTGCAAAGGATGACGGGCAGGCCGGAGAGCGATGGATCGGACCGGATCAACTGTAACACCTGGAGCCCGTCCATTTTGGGAAGATGGGCGTCGAGCAAAACGGCATCGGGCGGAGACTGGCGCAAATGCGCCACGCCGGTTTCACCGTCGAGGGCGAGATCCACGATGTAGCCAG
Organism: Chthoniobacterales bacterium; assembly: GCA_038226705.1. Classification (GTDB taxonomy): domain Bacteria; phylum Verrucomicrobiota; class Verrucomicrobiia; order Chthoniobacterales; family SZAS-18; genus SZAS-18. The sequence continues at coordinate 37,026 of JBBRQH010000021.1, forward strand.
CCCGGGCGAGGCGGGCCCGGTAAATCGTCGCCACCATTTCCTCGTCTTCGATCAGCAGGATCCTTTTCGCGGCCGACGCCACCACCGGGACGGCGGTCGTGCCGGTTGGCGGAGAGACGGGCGCAACCGGAGCGGCCGCGGCCGCCGGTGCCTCCCCGGCGGGCGGAAAAACTGCGCGGGGTATCACTGGCCGAACCGGCGGTGACAGAACGGGAGCCGTCGGAATCGAAGAAGGTGCTGCGAGAGGTGGAGCCATCTCGCGCGGAGGCGTGGCCAGATTCGGGGAGCCAGGCGAAAAATTGAGCGGGAGCGCTACCGGCGAAGTCGGTGTGCCCGTGATGACGCGGCCGAATTCCTCGGGCATTGCGACAATGCTCGAGCCGAGCTTGATCGGTCCCGTCGTTGCTGGCTGAAACATGCCGCGCTTCGGCGTGAAGACCCGCTTCCGCAGCGCGGTGCGCAGCGCCAGGAAGAGATCCTCCTCGGTCGCGTTGCCACGATCAAAGACCCGGGTGGCGCCGGCCGCGAGCGCTTCGGCTTCGCCAAAGGAGGCCCCATGCTCGGCCAGCGCGATGATCGGCATGCGCTGGAAGGGCTCCATCGTGCGGAGTCTTCGGATCAGGTCCAAACCGCTCATCTTGGGCAGCACCAGACGCATGATCACGCAGTCGGGATTCGATTGCAGAATCTTCTCGGCGCCGTCTTCACCATCGAACGCCGTCTCCACCGCAAACCCTTCGCTTTCGAGCATGGTCTTGCAATCGGCGACCGCCAGCGCGTCATTGTCGACCACCAGCACCCGTTTCCGCGTTTCCTCCTGCCGCGCGATCTGCTGCATCTCGCTGCTGGCCGGAATCCAGAGCGGATCCTGCCAGAGCTTCTCCGGCTGCTTCTTGCCGATCATCTTCGTGAAGATGCCCGATTTTTTCGCCCCGGCGGGTGGAGGCGGAATCAGGGGGGCCGGACCCCCGGGCGGGATCAGTGGACCGATGCGTCGCGTCTTGGGCGCGGCGCGCATTTCCGCCGGAGGCGGCGAACTGGCGTAAGGATCGTATCCCGAGGATGGCTGAACCGACGGTTTACCCCGAAACAGCGAGAAAAATTTGGAGAAGAACGCCATGTCTGGTGAGATTAATACCTTACGCTCCACTGACGCAAGCGGCGCGCCGGGAGGAGACGAGATTTCGCCCTTTCGCCTCGGCCCCGATCTCCCCTTTTTCTTAGACGAAAACCGGGCGGGGAAGCTGCACCACAAAGATGGCGCCACGGCCCGCTTCGCTTTCGCACCAAACCCGACCTTGCATGAGCTCCACCAACTTTCGGACGATCGAAAGACCGAGTCCGGTCGAATCCTCCCCAGCGGTGCTCTGCGCACTTAAACGGGTGAATTTCCCGAAGAGCCGCGAATGATCGTCGGCCGTGACTCCCGGCCCCTCATCCTCCACTTCGATCCGCAAGGCACCCGCGGGGTCATCCTTCACTCGCACATGGATCGGCCTGCCCGGCGGCGAGAACTTCACCGCATTTGAGACCAGGTTGTCGACGACCTGATGGGTGAGGGCGCGATCGACGAGCGCGATGGAGGTGTGGGCCAGCTCCTCCAACGCAATAGTCTGCTTTTTGGCCTGAGTTTTGAGCTGGTACGTCTTTGCCACCTCGCGACAAATGGCGACGAGATCGCAGGGCTCGGGATGCGCCGTCAGTTCGCCGCATTCGATCGCCTTCGCATCCAGAAGCCGTCGCACCAGGCTCGACATGGTCGAGACACCGTTCATCAACGTCTGCAGGCTTTCCTCGCGTTCCGGCTGCGTCATGTTCGGCTCGTCCAGCAGGAGTTGAAGGTGACCCGCCATGCCCGAGAGCGGATTCTTCAAGTCGTGCGCCACGATGCCGAGAAGTGTGCTCTTCTCCTCGTCCAATTGCTTCAACTGTAACAGCGTAGCCTCGAGGCGGTGATTCTTCTCCCGCAAATCGTCCATCTGCCGGCGAACGGTTTCCTCCAGCGTGGCCCGCGCGAACTCGACCCCGCGCAGGTCGCGATAGGCGCGCAGCGTGGTCGTGAGCGTCGTGAAAAGGCGCTGCTGGGTGAGCTCGGTCTTATTTTTGTAATCGTTGATGTCGTAGGGCTGCACCACCGCGTGTTCAGGCACCTCATCCGGTTGACCCGTGAGCAGTATCACCCGCACAAGCCGATACCCCAGCTTCGCGCGCATCTCCTCCACGAAACGCAGACCCGCATTCCGGTCTTCCATCACGACGTCGAGAAACATGACGGCCGTATCCGGATGCCGCTGGAGCAACTCGCGCGCATCGTTCGCCGAATACGCATTCAGGAGGAGGATCGGGCGCCCCTCGAACTCGTACTTTTCCAAGGCCAGGAGCATCGCCCGATGCACCGGCTCCTCGTCATCGACAATCATCACCTTCCATACAGAGGTCTCCGCAGCAGGAGGCGCGGGAACCGCCTCGTTGGCGAATACATAGGGCTGCTCGGGGTCGGTCATTGCGGCGGCGGACTCGGCGTCATTGTGCGTCGAGTGCGGAATCGATGCGGAAGACGTTGCCACCGTCCGGCGAAGCCTGCCAATGCAAAAGCGCGCCCTTGAAATGCTCCTTTGCCAGCGCGGCGAGAGCGCGGACGCGGCGCGCCGTCGCGTCCTGTCCGCGCTCGCTCCCCGCTGTCGTCGTTCCGATATCCTCGGCGCTGAGGGAGCGTCCATCCTCGGCAAATGTCAGCGCAATCCCGCGTTCCGCCCTCTGGATCCACAGTTGCATTGAGCCGCCCTGCCGGCCGTGGAGAGAGGCCTCGCAGGCGATCCGAACCAAGCCCGCGAGCAGGGCGGAAGCAGCGCGTGGCGCCACCGCCACGAGCATTTCATCGCCGTGCACCACGACCGTGTGTCCGCCGTGTTTCCAGGGCAGCAGCAAAAGCGGTGCGATCGCCCGAAAATGCCCGAGTAATTCGAGTCGCGCGTTTGACGCGGAAGCACTGCCGCGCCCCAGTTGCTTGAGCCCGGTCTGCAGTGCCGCGGCGCGATCAAGATTTGTGCGAATGAGGCTGCCGGCCTGCTTCGACACATGAAACATCTGTTCCAGGTCTCTCTTGGTCAGCGCCTCGCTCCCAAAAGCAGTTCGCAGGGAATCAAGCCGATCCAGCAGCGTGGAAGCGCCGAGGATGGCCGCGCCCAGCCGATTGTTGCATTCGTGGGTCGTGGCCGCGACGAGACTCCCCAGCGTGTCAATCCAATCCGCGTCGGCGTTAAGCTCTCCATCAGGCAGCGGAGTGGGAAGGGGACTGCTCGCAGGCATCGGGAATCGGAAGGCAGTCATCATTGCCTTGGGCTCACCTTCCGCGTTGAAATCCCTTGCCGCCAGCCCAGATTCCACTTGCGATGGGAGGGGCTTTCGTTAAGCTCCCCGCCCTTCGCACCACGGGTTGGTAGCTCAATGGTAGAGCAAATGACTCTTAATCATTAGGTTGTGGGTTCGAGCCCCACCCAACCCAATTTCCTACTCCGGGACGAAGTTCGTCATCCCTGGCCCGCGAGAGCCCACGTCAGGAGCGCGCTGGCGTCGTTCCAGACGGACTTGCGGCTCGCCATCACGACGGTGATCACATGGCGGCCGTTGTACGTACCGCTCGCGACGAGGCAATGTCCGGCTCCGTTCGTGAAGCCGGTTTTCATCCCGTTGCAGAGCGGGTTCATGGTCAGGACCCGGTTCGTGTTGGTGAGCTGACGCACCCGGCCATCTGCGAACTGAAAGACAAGCGTCGGCATTTGCACGATCTCGCGAATGGTCCGGTTGAAATACGCGTATCGCGCGATGCGGGCAATATCGCGGGCCGTCGAGTATTGACCCGGTGCTGGCAGCCCATTGGGATTAACGAAATGTGAGTTGGTCAGCCCGAGTGAAAGCGCTTTGCGATTCATCTCCCCGGCGAACGCTGCCACACTTCCGGCGTCCGTCCGGGCGAGGGTCAGGGCAGCGTCGTTGGCGCTCTTGACCAGCAGTGCCTGCAAAAGCGTGCTCCGGCGATAAACCTCGCCGGGTCGGAGTCCAATTTTGCTCGGCTCGCAGGACGTATCTTCATACGCCACTTCGACCGAATCTCCCAGGCGCCCGTGCTCGGCGACGAGCAGAGCCGTCAGGAGTTTCTGCATGCTCGCCGCCTGGCGGGGAACCTCCCCACCCTTTTCCATCAGGACGCGACCGGAGCGCGGATCGAGCACGATGGCAGATTTCGCGGCCACGGCGGGTGGCTGCGAAAGGCCCGGCTGAACTAGAACGGGCGCTTCCGGCTCAGAGGAATAGGCGGGTCCTGGCCCTGAGGAAGAACGGGCGTGCTTCTTCCGTTTCGCGGCGTCGGCCGGCGGCGCGAGCACGCAGCTCAGGGCAAAAATCAGGACGAAGAGAAAACGCAGTCGAACCAACACGGCGTTTCCGATAGCGAATCTGTCGTTCATTTCAACCGCTCTTCCGCTCCCTCGTCCCGGCTTGGATGCAGGGCGGAGGGCGATTTGGCCCTTCCCCCTCGCGGGATCTCCCGGTAGCCGGGAAGTCCGCGGGAGGCAGAGTGTGTCTTAAATCGGCTTTCCGCGCTGCCCCAGCGAGATGGAGCGCTCGCACGCTGCGCGCACTGCGGCCTGCACGGCGGCACGGAAGCCGGCCCGCTCGAGCTGCTCGAGCGCCGCCGCGGTCGTTCCACCCGGGCTGGTCACCGCTTCACGGAGAACCGCCGGGTGCTCGCCCGTTTGGAGAACGAGGTCACCCGTTCCCGCCACCGTCAGCGCCGCGAGCCGGGCGGCGAGACCCCGGGGCAGTCCCATAAGCACGCCGCCGTCCGCTAGCGCTTCGATCATCGTGAGGACATACGCGGGGCCACTGGCGCTTACTCCCAACGCCGCGTCGAGGAGGGATTCCTTCAGCGGTTGAATCTCGCCCACCGCGCCGAAAATCTTTTCCACGATCCCGGCCTGCGCTCCCGTTGCGCTTGCGCCCAAGGCATACGTGGCGGCACCGCGCCGGACCAATGAAGGCGTGTTGGTCATGACCCGGATCACGGCCACGTCTGGACCCAATGCGGACTCGAGATCCGTGATCTGGATGCCGGCAGCCAGCGAGATTACGAGCTTCCGGCTAAACTTGCCATGGCAGGGAGCGATGGCGGCGAGCAGATCCTGCGGCTTCATCCCCAGGATGATCACCTCGGCCTTCGCCGCAGCGGCCAGATTGTCGGAGGAGGCGGAAACCCCGGTCGCCCGCGCGAAATTGGCCTGCGATTTCCGGGTGCGCGCGGACGCAGTGACATCAGCCTTGCTGACGAGGCCGGAATCGAGCACCCCGCGCGCAATCGCAGTGGCCAATTTACCGGCGCCGAGGAAAGCAATCTTCATCGGAAATCGTTAGCAGCCAACCGGCGGTGCTGCACCCGTGAATTGAGAAATCCGCCGCGGACAGCCACGGCATTTGACCCCCAGCCCGGGCGCCGCAGGTTTCCGTATGCCTGCCGTCCTCGAAGCCCCGCCCCACGCTGCCGCTCCCATCCGCACTGATCTCGCTACCGAAGTCCTGCGCCTCAAGCGGGAGAAGAATGCCGTGATCCTCGCCCACAACTACCAAATCGCCGAGATCCAGGAAGTGGCGGACTTCGTCGGCGATTCGCTCGGACTGAGCTATGAGGCGCAAAAAGCCAAGGCCGATGTGATTGTCTTCTGTGGGGTCCATTTCATGGCGGAAACCGCGAAAATCGTGAACCCGACGAAAAAGGTCGTGCTGCCGGACTTGAACGCCGGCTGTTCCCTCTCCGACTCCTGTCCGCCCGAAAAACTGGCGGAGTTCCTCGCACGGCACGCGGAGAAAAATTACTACGTGGTCGCCTATATCAATTGCAGTGCCGGAGTGAAGGCGCAGAGCGATGTGATCTGCACCAGCGGGAATGCCGTTCGCATCGTCGAACACATTCCGGCGGATCGGAACATCCTCTTCGTCCCCGATCAGAACTTGGGGGCATGGGTGATCGAACAGACGGGGCGAAAAATGGATTTGTGGCAGGGAAATTGTTATCTGCACATGGAGTTTACCCGGCAGAGCATCGAACGCATTCGCGCCGAACACCCGGAAGCACCGGTGATCGCCCACCCGGAATGCACCTTCGCGGTTCGACTTCTCGCGGACGAGGTCTGCTCGACCGAGAAAATGGTGCACTGGTGCAAGGCGTCGCCCGCCCCCGCCATCATCGTCGTGACGGAAAGCGGCATGCTACATCGCCTGCGACGGGAGATTCCAAGCAAGACATTCATCCCGGGACCCACGGATCACTGCGCGTGCGCCGACTGTAGGTATATGAAGATGAACACGATGGAAAAACTGCACTCTGCACTCGTGCGCCTGGAGCCGGAGCTGACGATGCCGGAAGATCTGCGCAAGCGCGCAGAGGCGCCGCTGCTCCGCATGCTCGAATGGAGTCGCTGAAACGCGCGGCCCGTTTCCGAATCGACTACTGTGGGCGCAGCTCGGCCGCGACGGCGGGGTCGGCGCCAAATCGACGGATGAGCGGGTCCACGAGGATCTCGCGCCAAAGCCACGGCGGTGCCGCCGGCCGCAATCGCGCAAGCAGTGCTGCCCCGCCCGCATTATCTCCTCCCAGGAGGCGCGCCGCCGCGCCGACCGCAAGCCTCGGCGCCGGTAGATCGGACTTTCCGGTCTCGGCGTTGACCTCGCGCGCGTATTCGCCTTCCGGCGCTAATTCGAGGCGGGCGAAGGCGAGTTTCAATTCATAGAGCCCGCGATCGGCACGGTCAAAGTCGCGTCGCAGCGCACCGTCGAGTTTCTCGACCGCCCGCAGCAGTTGTCCATTTTTGCGCAGGGTCTCGCCCCAGCAATAGAACGTCCGGCCATCGAAGGGATCCGCATCGGCTGCCTCCCGGAACATGGTCTCCGCGAGTTCCGGCTGTCCTTGCGTAGCGGCGAGGAGTGCACGCAGGTTGCGCGCCTCTCCCAGCCGCTCTCCGCGCTGGGCGGCCTCGGCGAGGAATCCTTCCGCCGCTTGGTAATCGCGACGGCGCACCGCGAACTTCGCGCGCCGGAAAAGCACCCCCGGCGTGGTCGGCGAGAGCGTTTGCACTTCAGCCAGCGCGGCGTCGGCTGCCACCGCATCACCCACTTGCTCCGCTTTCAAGGCCCGCTCGAGCGCCGCCAGCGCATCCGCCGCGAGCGTCGCGGGCGGGCGCGGTGTCTGCGGTTTCGTTTTAGCCTGCTCTTCGATCTGGCGCTGCATGAGCCTTTCATGCGCATTCTTCTCGGCCCGCTCGAAGCCCAGCTTCCACGCCAATGCGCACGCCGCGGCGAGCACGACAACCAGAAGTATTGCCCGCCCGAGCGTGCGAAGCGCCCGCCGTCCGATGGGATCGCGCAGCATTTCCTCCTGGCTGACGGCAAGTGCGACCGAACGCGGATCCACCTCGCCGGCCGGCCGCGCGCGGCCTCGACCGCTGGGCGGCGCCGCCGCAACAGGAGCAGCCATTGGCAGAGCATCCGATCGGACGGCGCGACGAAAGCGCGGAGTTCCGGAATCGGGATCGGCGGAAGATGGTTTGCCTGAATCGGCCATTTGGAGTGTTACTCTGCGCCGGACCAAAGCAGGACGCGCGCAAATGTCGATCTTGCAAGCCTGCCCGGTTTCTTCGGTGATGCCCCTTTTTTGCATTTCTCCCTTGCCGCGCAGCACGTAAAACTGCTTAGGTTCGACCATGAAGTCACCGACGCTCCTCACCGCGCTCGCCCTCGTCGCCTCCGCGACTTTTACCCTTCCGGCGCAAGCGGAACTCATTTACGGACTTACTTCGAGTTCACAGCTCGTCAGCTTCGACAGCGCCTCGCCTGGAACTGCGAGCTTGGTGGGATCATTTTCGGGCTTGGGTTCAGGCCAGACCTTGGTCGGGATCGATTTTCGGCCGCTTACAGGCGAGCTTTACGCTCTGGGGTATAATGGCCAGACCGAGTTTTCGCAGCTTTATACAGTCAACCTTGCGACCGCGGCGCTGTCGACTGTCGGCTCGGGGGTCACTCTCACCGGCAGCGGGGTAAACCCGAGCTTTGGATTTGATTTCAACCCCGTGGCAGATCGCCTCCGCATCGTGACGTCGGCAGACACAAATTATCGGTTTAATCCCAGCACCGGCGCGCTCGCGTTTACCGACACGACGCTGGGATATGCGACAGGCGATCCGAACCAGGGAGCCAATCCCTTCGTTGTGGGAGCGGCTTACACCAACAATTTTGCAGGTGCGACAAGTACCACGCTTTATGGACTCGATGCTGCCAGTTCAGTCCGACTCATCACGATCGGAAACGTCGGAGGTACTCCAAACTCCCCGAATGGTGGACAACTTTTCACCGTTGGCTCCTCCGGTTTCTTCTTGAGTGGAACTTTGCTCGGCTTCGACATTAGCGCGACGAATGGGACGGGATACGTCGTTGGATCGTTGAACGCGGGCAGCCCGGGTTTGAACGGTTTCCTGCCGCCGACCCTCTTCCGCGTCAATCTCGCGAATGGGAGTCTCACGAGTGTCGGCAATACCACTGGATTCGACGTGGTGGATCTCGCCGTCTTCCTTACCCCCGTTCCCGAGCCTGGCGCGATGGCAATCTGCGCGGCCGGGCTCGTTGGTGCGGTCGCAGTTGCGCGTCGGCGCCGCGCCCGCGCTTGAGTGGCGTAACGTGCGGATCTTGCCAACACGCCGTCAGCGGGCGTGTAACTAAGGGAATTCCGGAGTAGGTTCGTTACTCCAAATGAACACGCGCGATCTTGTTCGGGTCTCACCCGGGCACTTCGTCCGTTTCTCCGCCATGGGTGCAACTTTCCGATTCGTTCTCAATGCGCTCGCCCTCACGGTCGTATTAGTTGCGCCCTTATCCGCCCAGACGTTTCAAGGCATCGAACTCGTTAAAGCCGAACTGTTGCTCGATCCGGCTACGAAGGATCCCGGCAAGCCTTTCACCGTCGGCCTGCGGATGCGCATGGCCTCGCACTGGCACACGTACTGGCAATACTCCGGCGACTTCGGGCTGCCGACGGAAATCAAATGGGAGCTCCCTTCCGGCTACGTCGCTGGCGCCATCCAGTGGCCGCTGCCCAATCGCATGATGGATGGCGGCAACATCATCACTTTTGGGTACAGCGACGAAGTTCTGCTGCTGACGGAAATTACGCCACCTTCCGGCGCCACCACCTTTCCCGTGATCAAGGCCAAGGTCTCGTGGCTGGTCTGCAAGGAGAGTTGCGTCCCGGGCGACGCCGACCTGACGCTGAACCCTTCTCCAACTGACGACGCTGCCAGTAAGGCCGCCTTTGCGCAGGCTCGCGCCAGTCTGCCGCGGAGCTTTGGAAAAGGCGCGGGATTCGAGGTCGCGCGCTCGATCACAAAAAAGGAAATTGTCCTGGCGGTGACCGGTCTGTCGCCTGGAGAACTGGAGAATGTCTACTTCTTCCCTCTTCCGCCAGCGGATGGCTCGGTGGTAATCAGTGCTCCGATCGTCGAGCGCACCGGCGATCGCGTTCTCGTGCGTATTCCGCTGCAGGGCGAGACGTCTGCGAACGCGGGCAAGGTGGTTGGCGTCATGGCGTTCGAACGGGGTGGAAAACGAGAGGGGTTTGAAATGAACGAAGCTTCCTTTTCGAGCTCGATCGCTTCCGCGCCACCTCCGGGTGGCCAGCGCGGCTTGCTCCAGTTCCTCTGGCTGGGTTTCCTGGGTGGTCTCATCCTCAACGTGATGCCCTGCGTTCTGCCGGTGCTCTCGCTCAAGATTTTTGGCTTCATGCAGCAGGCGGGCGAGGCACCGCGCCGCGTCCTCCATCTGGGGTTGGCCTACTCTACGGGGGTCTTTGTTTGGTTCCTGGGTCTGGCCGCGCTGCTCGTGAGTTTTCGCGCGGCCGGCAGCGAGGAGGGTTGGGGCTTCCTCTTTCAGCGACCGCTTTTTCTGGCGGGCTTGAGCGCCGTGACGTTTGTCTTCGCTCTGAATCTCCTCGGAGTATTTGAGATCGTGTTGCCCGGCGGCATGCAAAATCGTCTGTCGGGCGCCACCACCCGCGAAGGCCTGAGTGGCGCCTTTTTTCAAGGCCTGCTCGCCACCGTGCTGGCGACGAGCTGCACCGCGCCATTCCTGGGCACCGCCCTTGGTTTTGCGCTGGGCCAGGCCGCACCGGTCGTCTTCACCGTGTTCGGGGCGATCGCATTAGGCATGGCGCTCCCCGTCCTTCTCCTCACCGCGCGCCCCGGCTGGATGCGATTTCTGCCCAAGCCCGGGGTCTGGATGGAGCGCGTCAAACAGCTCACAGGGTTCCTCTTGATCAGTACCATCCTTTTCCTGCTCTGGGTTCTGGGGAAAATCGCCGGAGTGGACGCCGTCATTTGGGCCGGGGTTCTTCTGCTCGCCCTCGCCATGGCCGGATGGATCTACGGCACCTTTGTCTCCTTCTCCAGTTCGGGCGGCGGGCGCGCCGCTGGTCTTGCCGCCATTGCCGTGCTCGTGCTCGGTCTCGGCGGTTTCAGCTTCGCGCAAATCCGCGAGACCCCGCCCGAAAGCGGCGCCATCGTCTGGGAAAAATACTCGCCGGCCCGGCTCGAAGCCGCGATCCGGGCCAAGCAGCCGGTGTTCATCGACTTCACCGCCGACTGGTGCGTGAACTGCAAGGCGAATGAGCGGCTCGTGCTCGAAACGGATGTCGTTCGCGCGGCCTTGCGCGAACGCGGCTTTCTCGCGCTCAAGGGCGACTGGACTCGCAGCGACCCGGAAATTACCCGGGTGCTCCGGCGCTATCAACGCGCGGGGGTTCCGCTTTACCTTGTGTATGCAGCGGGCAATCCCGAGCCGCAAGTCCTCCCCGAACTTCTGACACAGCGCCTCGTCCTCGAAGCACTCGCCGCCCCTTCCAGTCCCAGCAAAGTCGCGCTTGCCGAAGATTCGGCCGGCTCGCGCTGACCTCCCCGCCATCCGCCGAATCACCGCACGACTCATGATGAAGAAAATCGTCCTATTCGCTCTCGCTGCCACCCTCGCCGCGGCGCCCGCTCTCCTGCGCGCCGAGGTCTCCGTGGGCAAGCCCGCACCCGAATTCACCCTCACGGACACCAACGGCAAGACGCATTCGCTCTCGTCCTTCAAGGGCAAGTGGGTTGTCATCGAATGGAACAATCCAGACTGCCCCTTCGTGAAGAAGCATTACGATTCGAACAACATGCAGAGCCTGCAGAAGTCCTATACCGCGAAGGGCGTGGTCTGGCTCATGATCAATACCGGCGCCGCCGGCAAGGAAGGCGTCTATGCGCCCGCCAAGTTCAATGAGCTGGCGAAGGCCAAAGGCATCGCCGCCACCGCTGAACTGCTCGACGGCGACGGAAAAGTGGGCCGCCTCTACAACGCCAAGACGACCCCGCAGATGTTCATCATCAATCCGCAGGGTGAAGTGGTCTACGCCGGCGCGATCGACTCGATCAAGAGCGCCAAGCAGGATGACATTCCGAAGGCCACGAACTACGTGAAAGCCGCCCTCGACGAGGCCATGGCGGGCAAGCCGGTCACCACGCCGACGACCCAGTCGTACGGGTGCAGTGTGAAGTATTGAGACTACTTCCACCGAAACCGAGACGCTCCGGCGCTGCTCGCACCCGTTGTGCGCAGCGCCCTTTCGTTGTCGGGGATACGGCCGGTCTGCGCTTACGCCAACTCCGCCGCTGCCGCCGGATCCAGCATCCAGATGGTTTCGCCGCTGTGGGCGATGATGCCCTGGGAGGGATAGCGATCGGTTTCGGATGGTCCTTCGACGACCGCCTTGAGCGTGCGTGTCTTGTCTGCCCCGGCGACAAGGAAGAGCACACATCGTGCGTTGCACAGCACCGGCGGCGTCATCGTGACGCGATAGGTCGAGAGTTTGTCGACCCACACCGCACAGACTGACGAAGCGTTCTCGCGCAACGCCGTGGTCCCGGGGAAGACCGAGGCCGTGTGTCCATCTCCACCCATCCCGAGCAGGATCACGTCAAGCTGCGGCAGGCTGTCGCCAAAATAGCTGCGCAGTTCTTTTTCGTAGTCGGTCGCAGCATGATTCGCGCTCGGATTCTCCGTCAGGATGCGATGCACCTGCGCGGCCGGAAGCAATCCGGCCGGGAGCCGATCGAAGAGCGCCTCGCGCGCCATCCGGTAATTGGAATCCGCGTGATCGGGCGACACATGCCGCTCGTCACCAAAAAAGAAATGCGTGTGTGCCCAGGGCATGCGCGCACGCAGGCCATCGTCATCGGCAAAGAGTCGATAGAGCGCCTTCGGCGTCGAACCGCCGGCCAGCGCCAGGGTCGCTGTCCCGCGCGCCTTCACCGCCGCGTTGAGTCGGTTGACCACTTCTTCCGCCGCTGCGCGGGGAAGTTTGGCGGAGTCGTCGATCCGCACGAGACGGCGCGCGGGGATGAACGTGGCAGGATTGAGATCTTCGGGATGCATGGAGAAAATTGGCTGATTTCGGGCGGATGATTTCAGATTTGCCGCACGGCTGGCGAGGAGGAAATCGCGAGATGCCTTCAATCCTCGATTTTGAAGGTCGGGTTCTCGATCACACCAAAGACATTTCCAAACGGATCCCGGACCGAGGCGACCTTGATCCCGCCGCCCACCTCCTGCGGTTCCTCGTGCGCGCTTGCGCCGAGGGCGAGCAGACGATGGTAACTCGCGCCGCAATCGTCCACGCCCCAATACGTCATGACGCCCTGGGCCTTCGCGGGTTCGGGACCTGGCGTATCGGGATTCAACCCCAGTTCAAAACCACCCACGTTGAAGCCCACGTAAAATGGCTCATCGAAATAGGGCGGAAAACCAAGTACCCGTTCATACCAGGCCTTGGCCTGAAGAAGCTTTTCGCCCACCCGATAGCCGCAAGTGCGGAGACCATGGAAATTTCTGGAGGGTGAGCTCATGGGTGGAGACTACTGAAACCATCTGCTCGAGATCGAGGATTTCCGGCTGACATCTCCGCTCTGCCCGTGGGTACACATGCGACTCATTTTCGCGCGTCCTCGAATCGTGGCAGATGCAGAACGCACTGACTATCCTTCCGAAGCGTCGGCATCGCGGATCACCATCGACTCTGGCGGCACAAAATCCTTCTGCACCCCGGGGAGGTCCGGGATGCTCTGGAACGCGATGCGTGGTGGCGCGCTGCCCAGGGCGGCATGGGCACCGGCAAAATAGGCGGCATGTTTGCCCAGCTTCTCCGCCAGGTCGTCCACTGTGCGGGCGAGCCGCGCCTGGCGTTGGTCACGTTCGAAGAGCGATGGCGTGAACTCGTTCTCCTCCAACAGCCGACCCAGCGTGACTCCGACATAAAACGGGTCGGCCTCAGTGCGGCGGCCGCGTTCCCAGAGTTCTTCCAGGGCACGTTCGAGCGCAAGCGTGTCCTGCGTGGCCGAAAGGCGCATTTCATCCGCAAATCGTGCTCCCCCCACGTATTTGATGGCAAGCGCGAGTGACTGGCTGGCATATCCAAGTTTACGCATTCGGGCCGAAGCCTTTTGCAGCAAGCGATGCGCGACGGCGCGCGCCCCGGGTTCATTGCGAAACTCGGGCCCGAGCACATGCGAGTGTCCCACGGTGCCCCGCTCGGAGGCAGAGCGATGCACCAAGTCGCCGCGCAGTTCATCGTGCAGGCGCTCACCCTCGATGCCGCCCCATACCTCGCGCAGTTTCTCTCGACCCGCCGCGCAGAGTTGCTCTGACGTGTAAATGCCGTGCGCGTGGAGACGTTGCTCCATCTTTCTCCCGATGCCCGTAAAGTCGCGCAGTTCCAGGCGATGCAAGGCGTGCGGCAGATCGCGCTGCTCAAGCACGACCAGCCCATCCGGCTTTTCCATGTCGCTTGCCGTCTTGGCGAGAAATCGGTTCGGCGCGATCCCGATGGAACATTTCATCGAGGCGCCGACGTGATGCGCGATCGTTGCCTTGATTTTGTGCGCGAGGGAAAGCGCCGCTTCGCGTTCCCGCCAGCGGCCGGCCAGCTCACAGACCATCTCATCGATCGAGAGCACCTTTTCGACATGGAGGCATGACTCGACCGCGGCGATCAGGCGGTGGTGATACTCGACGTAGGTGCGGGTGCGCGATTCGACGAACACGATCCCGGGACACATCCGGCGCGCCTCCCCGACATTTGTCCCAGTCTTCACGCCAAAGGCCTTGGCCTCGTAACTCGCCGCGATGCACGAAGTCGAATCAGTTTGCATCGGCACGACCGCGACCGGGCGCCCGCGCAACTCCGGCTGCTCCTGCTGCTCCACCGAGGCGAAGTAGGAGTTGAAGTCGACGAAGAGGGCGCGGAGCTCACTCACGCCCGTATTCTCATGCCGGGGCTCGCTGCGATCCAGCGCGGGGACATGATAAATCTGGGCCGGCCTGCAAGTCGGCGCCCGTTGTCGTCGTCCTCGTCCTCGAGCCGAGCAGCGAGATAGCCAGACAACCCTTGCCTTGCTCCTCTTCCTGTCTGGCAATCCAAGACAAACGCCGAAGGCGCAAATTGCGCGCGGAGGATCAGCGCCCCCAGCATTTGGTTTCGCTCGACGAGGAGGACGGGGCAATCTATGCCTGCAGCAATCCCCGAAACCGCGTTGGGTCCGGCGCGTGATCCGGAAAAACACGCCCGAGCGCAGTGACGCCCAAGTGCCGTTGGGCGATCTCGGCAAAGAGATCCCGAAAATCGGTCGTGACGGCGAGATCGCGTTCCTCGAAAAGCTGCTCCCGCTCGAGTCCCGGCCATTTCCCGAGCACCCGGCCGCCGTTCACGGCTCCGCCGAGCGCGAAGAAACACGTCGCGTGGCCGTGGTCGGTCCCCGCGTTTCCGTTCTGCGCGGCGGCGCGGCCAAACTCACTCATCGTCAGGATGACGACATCCGCCATGCGATCCCCCAGATCTCGGTAGAGCGCAGCAATGCTGCGCGAGAAATCGTACAGGCGGCCCGCCAGTTGCCCGCCCGCGGAGCCCTGGTTGGCGTGCGTATCCCAACCGCCGGTCTCGGCGAAGGCAACCTGGAGCCCGATCTCGGCTTTCACGAGCTGGGCGATCTGCGCGAGTTGGCGGCCGAAGGGTGAGGCCGGATACTCCACGCCCGCCGCGGGCTGGTAACGCGCCGGATCAGCCTTGGCGCGCAGCAGCGCCAGCGCTTCGAAGGATTCCCGCCCCGCGCCGCCGAGGACGTCCCCCACCGCGGATTCGTAGAGACCCTCAAAACCAGCGCCCCCCGTCGCACCGGTCTTCCCGCCAATCCCAAACGTGCGCAAATCCGGAATGGCCAGCGGCTCGATCTCGCCCTGCAAACTCCGGGGCACCGCCGACGTCATCGCAACCGCGCGGAAAGCTGTCTTTTTCGCGCGATCTTCCGGGCAGGCTGCCAACGCCCGATTGAGCCAGCCCGTCTGCGCCTGGCTGGAACCGCCCACGCCGGATTCCATGAAGTCCTGCGCGTCGAAGTGCGAACGCGTCGGGTTTGGCGAGCCACACGCGTGCACGATGGCGGCGTGCTTCTCGCGAAAGATGGGCAGGAGCGATTCCATGGCCGGGTGCAGGCCGAAAAACCCGTCTAGATCGAGCGCGCACTCGCCCGCTGCGCCGCGACTGGGGGCGGCGAGGGCGATCTCTTTCCGCAGCCGGTAGTAGTTGGGATCCCCAAAGGGCACGACCATCGAAAGCCCGTCCGCCGCACCGCGCTGAAAGAGGCAGATGAGCGTCTTGCGCCGGGAACCCCGACTATTCTCCGCCGCGGCGAGCGCCGTCTGGCGCAGAAAAAGCGGACCCCACAGCGGCTGCGTGGTGATGCTGGCGAGCGCGAGCGCCCCACGGCGCAGGAAGAATCGGCGGGAGAGGCTCATGGGATGCAGATTTTAGTGCCGCTGAAACTCCGGTGAACCCAAGACCAGCGCCGCGAGTCCGGCCGCATTCACCAGGCCGCTGGTTGCTTCCATCGCCTTCTTCCGGAGCACCGCGATCGTGCCGGGCGAAAGACCGGAGGGAACGAGCGCCTCGCCCACGCGGCGCAACACCGCCTCGGTGTCATCGGCATCGGCCATACCCGTGAGCGCGCGGGTGTCGGTCCGCACGTCGGCCACTCCTGCACTCGTCAACGCGAGGGCAAAATTCAAGCGACCCACCAGCGCCCCCGCATTTACCCAGCGCTGCGAATCCTCCGGGAATCCGGTCGGAGCCTGAAAGGCAAAGAGCGACTGACCCATCTCCCGCACCGACCAGTTCAGCGTGGGTGGCTTGAGCGTGCTGACGACTTCCGCGGCGTAGCCGAGCGTCGCCGCGCCTTCCAGCGCACGCCGCGCACGGCCATCGACGGGCAAGGCGGAGAAATCCAGATGACCGTCGAGCGCGCGCACGGCGGAGACGGCAAACTCGAAAGGCGATTTGATCTTCGCCCGCCGGGCCTCCGGTGCCCAAAACTCCGGGCTCTTCAAGATGCTGCCCACCACTTCCCGCAGGTCGCCACCCGCCGCGCGAAACACCGCCGCCGTGCGTTCCACCACGCTGGCGGGAGGCTGATCCGCAACGAGACGCCGGCAAAGTTTGAGCGCGATGAAATGCGCGGTCGCAGGATGCGCCGCCAGCAGGTCGAGCACGCGCTCACCATCGCGGATTCCGCCCCCGGCGGGAATGGTCTGTCCGAGCACGATTTTCTCCCCGTTGTCGTGCTTCCTCGCTTCGAACTCGAACGCGCCGGTCAACCCCTTGAACCCCCAGCCCGTGAAACAGCGCCCGACTTCCTGTACGTCCTTCTGCGTATAGCCGCCGTCGACGCCGAGAGTATGCAATTCGAGCAGCTCCCGCGCGTAGTTCTCGTTCCGGCCGCCTTCCATCCGCGCCTTGCCCGTCGCCGGCTTTATGTCGGCACCGACCATGCGCTTGACCATGACGCCTCGGATCCATTGCTCGACGGCGCCCACTTCGAAGGGGGTCGTGTTCTCATTGTTGTCGAGATAGCTCAGCATCGCCGGGCTGTGCGCGGAGGCGCCGAGCAGATCGCGAAACTTCCCGAGGACGTGAGCGCGAATGACCCCTTGATCGTCCGCCGGCTTGAGCACGCGGCATTGTTGTTTCGAGACGTCGATATTGAAATGATTGCCCCAGAAATCCACGAGCACCTCCTGCAACTGGCGCCGCGATTCGACGGCCCGCACCAGCTTGGCAGTCTGAAGGTCACCAACGACGCGGAGAGAAAGCCGGTCCGGCAAGCTCCGAATCATCTCCTGGAGTTGCGCTTTTTTGTCAGCCTCGGCGGGCGCCGTCACCGGCTTCGTGCCGCCCGGGCCAATCTCGATCCCGAACTGGCGCTTCACGCCGGCCGCATTCCCGCTGGCGCGCTGGTTCTCGATGAAGCGCTTGATCTCGGCGAAGTAATCCTTCATCAACACGTCGCTGGGCAGCCGTAACGTGTCGAAAAGGACGAGTCGCGCCTCGAGCGCGGTTTCGTCGATTTGTTCCGGATGGAGCTGGAGAAAGAGGAAATTCTCCAGTCCGTTCGAGCGAATGCGCTCAATCTCGCCGGGACGCGGGCCGTAGCCGAGGCGATCGAGGGCATGGACGATACGGGCACGCTCCTCGTCCGGCGAGGCGGATTCCACCTCGCCCGGCATTCCGGCCGCCAGCGAACCGAACGAGAGCAGGGCGAAAACGCCACGCGTGCAGAGACGAGCAAACAGGATCTTCATGGTGCGATCGAAGTTGCTGTCTTGGACACTGCCGGCCGCGGAAAGGTAACGCCAAATTCGCGAACCAGAAGAATCGCGCCAGAACGCGCAAATTCGGCGTGAGGACGCGCGCAACCATTTGTCTGTCGACTCCGTCCAGCACCTCCCCTCAACGCAGCCCTGCGCTATCGGAGAATGTTGCGCCGACCAACCAATAATCCGGCCGTCGATGTCCATGGCCGACTGCTGCGATCCATAAACTTCTGTCACGTATTACGTAAGCGATGAAATAGGGAAATACTTGCAGGTTCGCCCTGCGATACCCGCCTGGCCGCGTGCGATAGTGGGCGGGATCTGCTGCAATATGAGCCAGGCATCGGTCCACTTCGATTCTGAACCGCATCGCCAGACCCGGTTCAGCAGATTCGTAGTGCGTGATTGCATCGAGAAACTCGTCGCGAGCCTCTTCGAGGAATCGAACCATCATCGGCCCAGTCGTGCCGCCGCGTCGCGCATCACATCGTCATAGGATGCGCCGGCAGTCTTGCCCGAATCTATCGCCTCAATTCTGGCCTTGAGCTCGCGCTCCCAAGCTTCCTGCACTCCTGGACCCTCTGCCTCGTCTGCTTCGAGTAGTCTAGACGCTAGCGATAGGCGCTGATCCCTGGGCAGACGCAGAGCGATTTCAGTGAGTTCTCGAAGGGTTTCCACCATACCGTGAATACTCCGTCACGGCCGAGGTGGGTCAAGCCGCGGGAACTCATGCCCCCGCGAGCGCCCTTCGTTCACATCACCAAATTCTTCCCCGTCATCTCTTTCGGTTGCGGTTGCCCGAGCAGCGCTAGCAAGGTCGGCGCGACGTCGGCCAGGATGCCGTTGCTGACACTTCTCCCCTCGGCGTCGCCCGCGACATAGAGGCAATGCACCAGGTTCGTCGTGTGCGCCGTGTTCGGCGTGCCATCGGCGTTGATCATGAACTCGCAGTTTCCGTGATCGGCCGTGACGAGCGCGCGCCCGCCGAGCGCCAGCACTTTTTCGATCACCTGCCGCACGCATTCGTCGATGGTCTCCACCGCCTTCACGCCCGCCGCGACCACCCCCGTGTGTCCCACCATGTCGGGATTCGCGAAATTCAGGATGACGAGGTCAAACTCGGGGAGCAGTTCCACAACCCGGCGAGTGACTTCCGGCGCACTCATCTGCGGCTTGAGATCATACGTCGCCACGTCCTTGGGCGAAGGCACGATCACGCGCTCTTCCCCGGGATATTGCTGTTCTACGCCTCCGTTGAAGAAATAGGTGACGTGCGGGTATTTCTCCGTCTCGGCGATCCGGAGCTGGCGCAACCCGGCCGCGCTCACCACCTCGCCCAGGATCTTCGCGAGCGATTGCGGCTCGAACACCACAGGCACTCCGAAATTCTTGTCGTATTGCGTCAGCGTAACGAGGTGAACTTTCGGCGTGATCTCCCGGTCGAATCCCGTGAAATCTGGCTGCAGGAGCGCGGTGCAAATCTGCCGCGCGCGGTCGGCGCGAAAATTGAACCACAGGACGGAGTCGCCGTCGCGCAATCGCACCTCGCCCTGCGGCGCGAAAATGAGCGGCTTGAGAAATTCATCCGTCTCCCCGGCGGCGTAACGCGCCTGCACTGCCGCGGCGGGCGCCTGCTCGCTCGCCTCCCCGCGGCCAAGGAACATGGCGTCCCAGGCGAGCTTGTTCCGATCCCAGCGCTTGTCGCGATCCATCGCCCAGTAGCGGCCGACCACGGTGGCAATTTTGGCGCCGCTCGGCGCGAGACCCGCGGCCAGTTCCGTCAAATACCCCGCCCCGCCCGTGGGCGAGGTGTCGCGGCCATCCATGATGGCGTGGACCATGAGATCCTCCACCCCGGCCGCTTTCGCCGCGCTGGCCAGGGCAATGAGATGATCCTGATGCGAATGCACGCCGCCATCCGAAACGAGCCCGAGGAAATGCAGCCGATGGCCGCGCGCCTTCGCGAACAGATCCCGTAAAACTTCGTTCCCGGCGAGATCGCCCTCCGCGACCGCCTTGTTGATGCGCGTGAGATCCTGATAAACGATGCGTCCGGCACCCAGGTTGAGGTGACCCACTTCGCTGTTTCCCATCTGGCCGACGGGGAGACCGACTTCGAGCCCGCTCGCGCTCAAGCAACCCATCGGATAGGTGGCGTAGAGATGATCGTGGAAGGGAGTGCGCGCGAGCAAGGTCGCGTTGCCATCGCGCTCGGCGGTGGTGCTGCCGCCGGGATTGATGCCCCAGCCGTCGCGAATAATGAGAATGACAGGTTGTTTGGCCATGGACGATTGAGTGGAAATGCGGAGAACTCCACCCATACGCAATGGCGGAGGTGGCGACCATCCGAAATCGCTTCCCCCTGGCGTTCCCCACCCCCTAGCCTTGCTCCATGGCCAAAGGTCTCAATTTCATCCTCGAGGATCGGTCGCTCGTAGCGACGCTCGGCACGAAGATCGACAAGAAATCGCTCTACGGCTACGCCCGGCGCATCGTCGAGAAGAACGGCGTCCCGCTCGCGCGCGGCAACCTCAGTCCCACGGGTCAACTGCTGCGCGCCGGAGAACTCACGACGGCGAAGGTCGATCCGGACGGTTCGCTCGTGGAGGACGCGGTCAGCGAAATCGACGGCCAGCCGGCGGAGTTGCGGCCCAGTTCCTTCGAAACGAAGAGTCCGCTGATCCCCGTGCCGCTGAGCATCCTCGTCGGCTTCTGCACGAAGGACGTCTACCCTCTCCTCGACGTGATTCTGCCGGAGGGTCTCTACCAGACCAGCTTCGCCTACCGCAAGGCGCACCAACCTTCCGATGCGCTGGTGCTCGCGCGCAAAGACGCCACTTTTCTCCTCGCCGGCACCTTCAAGAACAGTGCGCTCGTCGGCCAGGCAGTGGTCTACGATTTCTTCGATGCCGTTCCCGCCGAGGAAGAGAGCGACGAGGAAGGCCTCGACTTCGCCATGATGTAGGGCGCTTCCTTTCCCGACCATGCAAACCATTCATCTCGAAGTCGGCGGCAAGAGCGCGCGGCTCCAGCTCCAGGCCTTGCCCGAAGCTCGTCCTTCGCCGCTCGTGGTGCAGCGCACCACGGCGGGGCCGGTGCAATCCGTGCGCGTTGTCAGTGGCGTGGCCCCGCGCACCGCTGCCACCGCTCTGAGCCTGGCGTGCCTGGTGGAAGCCGATCCCGAACTCGACCTGGCCGCCGCCGGCCGGGTCTATGAGCGCGAGCAACTTTCCACCGCGTTTTACGATCCCTCCGCGAGCGACCCGCGCCCCATCGGCGACTTTGCTGAGATCGATATCCTCCACGATGCCAGCGGCGCGGAAAAGGAGCGGCGCCCCCACACGACCCGGCGTTCGAATCTCAACGAACTGCTCCCGGTGAAGGCCGGGAAGCGATTGCCGCTCGCGGAAGCCCTCACGCAATTCGTCTTTCGTCAGACGCTGCAGATCGTCCATACGGACAGCCTGAGTTACGAGTTCCTGCACGGTCTCGCGCGGGACCTGCACACGCGCGGCGAGATCGCGCTGCTGGGCGCCGGCGCGAAGGGAAATTCTCCGTTGGTGGTGCGCGAGAAAGGCAACCCCTATCGGGCCTTTCTCTTCGGCGAAGTCGGATCCGGCGCCGAAGCCGACCGTTACAGGCTTCTGCTGCTCCTCAGCGACATGGAACTGAAGGCTCCAGCCGCGCCCGCCACCGCCTGATTCCCCTCCCCGCCCTTTCCCATGATCGATTCCGCCAAGTTGCAGGCCCGCGGCACCTACCGCTTCGCACCCACCAGTGCGATCACCGATCCCACGCTGCTCGCCGTAGCGACCGAGTACGAGAACAACGTCAGCCGGAAGATGGTGGCGATTACACCCGCCGACCTGACGCGCCGGTTCGCCGGAGGGGAAAAGGTTCTCTCGAGCACGAAAATCGATGGCGAGGGTGTGTTCCTTTATTTCGACGCCACGGGCCCGACCTTTCTCTACAGCGCGCCTTCCGGCCGCGTCCGCTTCGGCTTTGCGGCGGTCGACGACGCCGCCGCCAAGCTAAAAAAGGCGGGCCACCGCAAGGGGCTTTTTCGAGCCGAGCTTTTCGTACCCGGCGAGCGTGACGGCCGGCGCCTCGGGGTGGCCGAAGTCATCCGCGCCAGTTTCAGCGGTGAACCGGCCGAGGTCGAGGCGCTCCGGCTCGCGGTCTTCGATGCCATCATGCTGGATGGCCGGGATCTGCGCGCACAGCAGGCGGATTTTGGGACGACGTGGGAGCTGCTCGGCAAGCTCTTCGGCGAGGATCCGACACAACCTTCGCACCGCGTGCCCGGCTGCGAGCGGGACGAAACGGAGTTGCCCGCGGAGTTCCAAAGCATCGTGGCGGGCGGCGGCGAAGGGCTCGTCATCCGACGGCTGCGTCGGCCCGAGATTATCAAGACAAAGCCCCAGCGGACCGTCGACGCGGTCGTGATCGGCTACGTGGAAGGCGAGTTTGAAGGCAAGTACGGCGTCACCTCGCTACTCACGGCGCTGAATTATCCGCGCGACGGCCAGAAGCCGCTCTGGCTGCAGGCCTTCGCGCGCGTGGGGTCGGGCTTGAGTGACGATCAGCGCACCGGTCTGCTCGCCGCGCTGGGACCGCTCAAAGTGGAGGCGCCGCTGGCCATGACCGATTCGGATGGCCGCACCATCCATTTCGTAAAACCCGAATTGATGATTGAACTCGCGGGCGAGGACCTCGTAACCACCACGGGCCGCACCGAGAACAAGACGCAGCTTCTCGCCTGGGATGGTAGCGCCTACCGTTTCGGAGGGCTCGGCTCTTTTCCGCGGCTCACCTTCGCGCGCTTCAGCGGCTTTCGGGAGGACAAGGCCCTGGCGCAGGGGGGCGCACGGATCGAACAAATCCTGGCACAACCTGGCGAACCGCAACCCGCCGCTTCGAGCCAGACCGCGGGAGGCGATCCGCGCGTGGTGCGGCGGGAGGTGTACACCAAGGGCGACGACATGTTGCGCAAGCTCGTGGTGGTCGAGCGTGCCGCCGAAGAAGGCAGTTTTCCGTTCGTCGTCTATTGGACCGATTTCTCGAGCAAGCGCGCGGAGCCGCTGAAGGTGAGCGTCTCGTTCGCCCGCCACGCCGAGCGCGCCCAGGCCCTGGGTGAGCAATACTTAAAGGATGGCATCACGCGCGGATTCGTCCGCTTTGGCCAGGAAGCGGGGACGGCGGAGGGAGCCGCCCCCGCAGAAGCGAAGCCCGCCAAGCCGCGCGCGAAAAAGACCCCGAAGGCAGAGGCGGCAGGCGTCGACATGGCAGTGGCGCCGGCGGCAGCAACGGAATCGGAAGTTTGAGCTGTGCGCTACTTGAGCCGGCCCTTCTCCGTATACCACTTCAAATATTCATCGCGAAGCGCATGGGCGCGATCCTGAACGATCCGCGAGGCCTCGGAAAGATCGAATCAAAGACCGTCCCTTGCCACGTCAAGCGTTCCCGCGCCGACCTCACCTGTCATGGACTTGCGAGACGCTCACGCTTTCCGGTGCCTCGATCGGGATCTGCCACTCGGATCGGAAGGGATACTCCGCGGCGACCGCCTGAATGGTTGATCCATCGAATGAGATTTGCACGAAAGGTTTGGAATGGGCGAGATGCAGCAGCCAAAGAAGCCGTCCCGTCGAACGGCGCTCGACGGCAATGAAACCGGCACCTTCCCGCACGGTCGAGCCAGCGAAAACGGCGAAATCCCCCGCTTGTGCCGAGCAGTTTTCCTCGAGCTGGGTCCAGCCGTCGGGGACGGACCGAAGCAGAACTGACAAAGATGCCCGCAAGTCGACCCGATAGCCTTCGTCCGGCGCGCCACAAAGCTCGGCAAATTCATCGGATGGGTAAAAGATCCCGTCCTCGCAGCGCGTTTGCCGAGCGCGCCATTTCGATTCGATCAGGCTCATTTAGCCCGCTCCGAAACTTCGACCAGATTCCCGTCCGGATCGCGAAAATACACCGAGCGGAGCGGATACATCGCGCCGGTTTTTGCCACGGGTCCCTCGATGATGCTCACATTCTCGCGACCGAGGTGCGCGATCACGTCGTCGAGGGGCACGGCCGCAATAAAGCAGAAATCGAGTGAGCCAGGCGTCGGCGTGGCCGCCTTCGGGATGAACTCGTGTCCGGCCAGGTGCAGGTTGATTTTCTGCTCCCCGAATTTGAGGGCCATGCGGCCGCCGCCAAAGGACTCGGACGTCATGCCAAGCACCCGGGTATAAAATTCGATGCAGGCCGCGAGGTCGCGGGTGGTGAGCACGAAATGGTCGAGGTGATGGATCATGGCCGTACTTCACTGCCCCGAAAGATACTCAAGCAACGTCCGTACGCTGGCTCCAGTCGCGCCGCGGGCGAGCGTGGCGCTCTCCTTTTCGGCCGAGGCGGTGCCGGCGATATCGAGGTGCGCCCACGGCGTCTTGCCCACGAAAGTCTTGAGGAAAGTCGCCGCGGTATTGGCCCCGCCCATGCGGCCGCTGCTGTTCTTGATCATGGCAATGTCGCTGCGGATCTGGTCCTCGTACTCGGGAAACAGCGGCATGTGCCACGTCTTTTCGCCCGCGCGTTCGGCGGCGTCCAGCAGGGCGACTTTCAAGTTCTTGTCGTTGCTCCAAAGGCCCGACACGTAGTTCCCCAGTGCGACCTGCACGGCGCCGGTGAGAGTGGCGATATCGATGATCTGGCGCGCCTTCACGTCCTTCACCGCGTAACCGAGGGCGTCCGCGAGGATCACGCGGCCCTCGGCATCGGTGTTGTTGATCTCGATGCGCTTGCCGTCATAGACCGTGAGAATGTCGCCGGGGCGGTAGGACTGGCCATCGAGAAGATTTTCCGCCGAGGGGACAATCCCGACGAGGTTCAACTTCAACTTCAACGCGGCTGCGCCAGCCAGCACCGCGAGGACGGCGCAACCGCCGCATTTATCCCAAACCATGTCTTCCATCCCAAGCGCCGGCTTGATGGAGATTCCGCCGCTGTCGAAGGTCACGGCTTTCCCGACCAGCGCGATGGGAGCCTCGCCTTTGCGTCCCCCCGAATAGCGCAAGACGATCATTCGCGGCGGCCGCGCGCTGCCGCCGCCCACGGCGAGAATTCCGCCGAAACCACCTTTGCGCAGCGCCTTCTCGTCCAGCACGGTCAAACCAAGCTTGAATTCGCGCGCGATGGCGGTGGCGGTAGCCACGAGGGTTTGCGGGAAGAAGAGATTCGGCGGCTGATTGCCGATCTGCCGCGCGCGGTTCACCGCCTGGCCGATGGCGAGACTGCGCTGCGTCGCCCGTTTTACCGCGTCGGCATCGTCGGCATTCGCGATGAGCTGCAGCGCAGTCGGAGCCGGGGTCGCCTTCCCGGCCGGTTTGAAATCCTCGAAGCGATAACTGCCCGCGAGCACACCTTCCACCGCCGGTCCGGCATGCGGCTCCCAGCCGCGGAGGTCGAGCGCGTATTCGGCATGGCCCGACTTGCGGAGGACTTTCGCCGCCGCGGCGCTGGCCCGCCGTACCGTATCCGAGGTGACTTCCGCGCCTGCCCCCAGTCCGACCACAAGGGTCTTGACGTGATACAGGTGCGCCAGCGAATTCGGCGCGAGGGTGAGCTCTTTTTCCGTGAGCGGCAACGGCAGCTCCGCGCGCTCCTCCTTGGTGAAAAACTGAATCCGGGTGAGCCCCGCCTTCGCAACTGCAGAGGAAACGGAAATCTTCATGGCCGCACCGGAGCGCGGACGCGAGGGGAAGACAAGGCGGACGAGAGCAAAGAGCAGAGCCCTCGCCTCGCGCGTGTCAGGTCGGTCGCCTCAGTCGGATCAGTCGGATTTGGCTGGGCGTGCCTCCGCTCTCCGGTGCATCAACACGGCGCTCGCGGGACAGAGCGCGGCAAACTCCGGCGAAGTACGCACGCCGGCGGGCGCGGATTCGCGCGACGCTTCCTGGAATCCATGCTGCTCGAAGAATTTTGCTGCCGTGGTTGTCAGTAGGAAGATTTCCCGCAGGCCCAGCTGGGCGGCGAGCCGGCCCAGTTCGGCGACGAGGCGTGTGCCGATGCCTGCGGACCGCCACGCCGGATCGACCGCCAGGGAGCGCAACAAGCCTGCTTCGCCATAAATCTCGCCGCCGATGCAGCCCACCATTTCTCCGCCGACCTTTGCGGTCAGAAACGTGAGGAGATGCGTCGGCGTCAGGTCCGAGGTTGGGAGTCCGGCAGCCTCCAGCAAGCGACGGATCGCCGGCTCATCGGTTTCCCGGGCCAGCGCATATGTCGCAGCCGGGCATCGGCATTCGCCGCCGCGCGAGACCGGGGCCGCGCGCTGCCGGAAGTCGATCACGCGCCCGTAGGAATCGAAGTTCAGCTGGCAGCAACTAAGCAGTTTCGCGCCGAGCATTCCCCGGCCCCGCGAGAGCCGGCTCTTGACGCACGACTCGGTCAGGTCGAGCCGGGCCGCCGCGTCACGCACGGAGAGCCCACGGAGTTCCACCAGTTCGAGCGGCTCGCGGTAGGCGGCGGGCAGCGTGAGGAGAAAACGGCGCACGGATCGCTGCATGCATTCTCCGACTTCATCCAAATCCCGGTCTTCGTCGGGCAGCGACTCCGGCAACGGGGCGGCCGGGCGCTGCCTGCGGAAGTGATCAATCATCGTCCCGCGCGCCGTCTGGAAAATCCAGGCGTCGAGCTTGGCGGCATCGCGCAGGGAAGCGCGGGCGCGGAAGATCTTCACGAAAACCTCCTGCACGATGTCCTCCGCGGTGTGCCGATCCGGCACCCGGCGCGCGACAAACGCCTGCAGTTTCGGCGCGAACTCCAGTACGTCGGCGGCGAAGTCTGGCTCGGTAATGTTCATGCGGCCGGCGGTTTCTGCGCCTCAATCACGGCGGACGCAATGTAATCGCCCAGGCCCTGTCCTGGCTCCCACTTTTCAATGAACTCGCGGCTCTCCTTGCGGGGCGTGATCCGAATCCCCACGAAACCCGCCTCCGCCAGCCCACGCCGCACGGTCTCCACTGTCTCGGCCCCAGCGATGCAGCCCGTCAGGCGGTCGGCTTGGTTGCGCCATTCCGGCGGCAACGGCTGGAGCGCGATCACATCGGAGATCGCGACTCTCCCGCCGGCGCGCAGCACGCGAAAGGCTTCGCGATAGACGGCTGGTTTGTCGGGCGAGAGATTGATTACGCAATTCGAGATCACGAGGTCGATGGTCGCATCGGCCACCGGCAGTGCTTCGATTTCTCCGAGTCGAAACTCCACATTTGCGAGGCCGGCCCCAGCGGCATTCCGCCGGGCCTTGGAGACCATGGCGGGAGTCATATCCACGCCGATCACGCGGCCTGTGCCGGCGAGTTGGCGCGCGGCCAGGAAGGCGTCGAAGCCGGCGCCACTGCCGAGATCGAGCACGGTTTCGCCCGGCTGAATCGAAGCGATCGCGAGCGGATTCCCGCAGCCCAGATTCAAATTCGCGCCGGTGGGCGCGGCGGCGAGTTCGTCGCTCGAGTAGCCCAGGGCGGCCGCGTAAGCCTTGGTGTCGGTGCCGCCGCAACAGGATTCCGGGCCGCAGGCCGCGCCGGCTTCCGCCATGGCGCCGTAGCGCGCGCGGACGGTCTGGCGTTGTTCGTCTTGGAGTAGGGTAGAGGTATTCATTTCACCAAGAGGAGACGGACAAGGTGGAGGTCGGCCGCAGGATTTCTTCGCCCGCGCGTTTTACGGGGTGCGATCCCGATACATCCCTTGACGGCAAAGATCTGGCTCGCAACGAGGTTCCCAACGATCCTCCCATTGAACATGCGCGCTTCATATCGGCGTTGCGACATTCCACCGGATGAACATCTTTTTGATTTGGAATATTCGCCATATTGCAAACGCCCACGTTCGCGAAGATTTGCGTGTTCTGATCGCCTCGTTGGGCTATAATCTGCCCACAATTTGCTCGCCTGACGAACTGCTGCCGACGCTGTGAATACTTCGCCTTCGACCCAAGACATCCTCTGGGAGATTTGGAATATTAAGTACTCCCTTTCCGCCAGCGTCGGCAATGACCTCAAGGCTACCTGTCTTGCATTGTATGCCGAACAACGGAAATATCCCGGCGACTTTGTGAATCTTGGAACCGCTTCAAGACAGAGCCAAGCGGTCGATCCGCGGGAGGGTACTGTCGTCGGGGCGGTGCTCCCCAAAAATGAGACGCCAATAGGTCCTGTCCCTGCATCAGAGTCGAAGGCATAGCGTTCGGCTCTCCTGACGGGCCCGATGGCGCGCTGAAATCCCGCGCGAACAACGAAATTCTTCAATGGCCGCGCGGACCTCGAGTACCGCGGGTCCCAGTAGCGATGGCCCGCGGGAAGTCTCCCGACGCGATCGCCCCAAGCCCAAAGCTCCTCTCGGGGAACTGACGCTTCGCCGAACTTGCGAATCACTCCTACCGCGCCAGTGCCGGCGCTGCCGCACCGCGCGGTCGCTGCCGGAAGGCCCGCCAGCGCGTGCTGAGCGACTCGAAAGCGAGATACACGACCGGCGTGGTGTAAAGCGTCAGGATCTGCGAGAGAATCAAACCGCCCACGATCGCGATCCCGAGCGGTTTGCGCAGCTCCGAGCCGATGCCGGTGCCGAGCGCGAGCGGGAGGGCACCGAAGAGCGCGGCCATGGTGGTCATCATGATCGGGCGAAAGCGGATGATGCACGCCTTGATGATGGCGTCTTCGGGCGAAAGCTTTTGCTCACGCTCCGCCTCCAGCGCGAAATCCACCATCATGATCGCGTTCTTTTTTACGATCCCGATCAACAGGATGATGCCGATGATCGCGACGACGGAAAGCTCCGTGCCGAAAACCATCAGCGCGAGGAGCGCGCCCACGCCGGCGCTGGGCAGCGTGGAGAGAATCGTAAGCGGGTGGATCAGACTCTCATAGAGAATGCCGAGCGTGAGATAAACCGCGATCAACGCGGAAAGAATGAGGAGCGGCTGGGTGGAAAGTGAAGCGGCGAAGACTTGGGCAGTGCCGGCGAAACTGCCACGAATCTCACCCGGCAGCCCGATATCGAACGCAGCGCGGTCGATGGCTTTCGTGGCCTCGCCAAGCGCGATTCCCGGCGCGAGGTTGAAGGAGAAATTCACCACGGGAAATTGTCCCTGGTGCTGCACGGAGAGTGCCGTGTTCGCGAGTTCGAATTTCGCCAGCGCCGAGAGCGGCACCTGTGCGCCGGAGGGCGAAGGCACATAGATCTGAGCGAGCGAGGAGGGATCCATCTGATAGCTCGGATCCGCCTCCAAAATGACGCGATACTGGTTTTGCTGCGTGTAGATGATGGAGACCTGGCGCTGCCCGAAGGCGTTGTACAGGGTCTCATCGATGGCCTGCGGGAGGATGCCGAAACGCGCGGCCGCCACGCGATCCACGACCACGTTTTGCTGGAGCCCGCGCTGCTGGAGATCGCTGTTCACATCGCGCAACTCCCGGATCGTCTTGAGTTTGTCCACGAGCTTGGGCACCCATTCGTAGAGAAGATTCAGATTCGAGCCTTGCATTGCATAAATGAACTGGCTGCGTCCGGCGCGTCCTCCCACCCGGATATCCTGAATGGGGTTCAAGAAGAGGCTCACGCCCGGGAGCTGCGCGACCTTGGGCCGAAGCCGGTTCACCACGTCGAACGCGGTCTCTTTCCGCTCTTTCCCGAAAGTCTTGAGGGCGATGAACATTCGGCCGTTGTTGCCGGAGGAGCCGCCGCCGGAGCCCATGAACGAGCCGACATTCGCCACCGCGGGATCCGCCAGCACGATCGCGGCGACGCGCTGCTGTTTCTCCGACATCGCCGCGAAGGAGATATCCTGCGAGGCGTCCGTGAAGCCGATGAGCAGTCCGGTGTCCTGCTGCGGGAAAAACCCTTTCGGGACCACGGTGTAGAGCCAAACCGTCAGGAAGCAGGTGCCGATCGTGAGCGCGAGCATCAGCGTGCGATGCTTGAGCAGGACCCAGCGCAGCCCGCGCTCGTAGAAGCGGAGCATCGCGGAGAAGCCGCGCTCCGTCAGGCGGAAGAACCAGCCGTGCTGTTCCTCGGGCGATTCGGGGCGCAGAAACTTCCCGCAAAGCATCGGGGTGAGCGTAAGCGAGACAACCGCCGAGACGGCGATGGCGAGGCTGAGCGTGACGGCAAACTCTCGGAAGATGCGCCCGATCAGACCCCCCATGAAGAGAATCGGAATGAAGACCGCGATCAGCGAGATGCTGATAGAGACGACGGTGAAGCCAATTTGCCGCGCCCCCTTGAGCGCCGCCTGAAAGGGGCTGTCGCCCTGCTCGATGAAGCGCACGATGTTCTCAATCACGACGATGGCGTCGTCCACCACGAACCCCACGGAGACCGTGATGGCCATCAACGAGAGATTGTCGATGCTGTAGCCCAGCAGATACATCCCGCCGCACGTGCCGGCGAGCGAGATGGGAATCGTGACGCTCGAAATGAACGTGGGCCAGAAACGCCGCAGGAAAATAAACATGACCATGATCACGAGCCCGATCGTAACGGAGAGCGTGTACTGCACCTCGTGAATCGAGGCGCGAATGGTCTGCGTGCGATCGGCCAGGACGGAAAGTTTCGCCGCCGGCGGCAGCCAGCGCTCGAGCTGGGGCAGGAGCTTTCGAATATCATCCACGATATCGATGACATTGGCGCTGGCCTGCTTCTGCACCGTGAGCAGCACTGCCCGTTTCGAGTTGAACCAGCCGGCCTGCCGGACGTTTTCCTGGGCATCAATGACCTTGGCGACCGAAGCCAGGGTGATCGGGGTGCCATTTTTTTGGGCGATGACGAGCGAGCGATACTGCTCCGCAGTGAAGAGCTGATCGTTGCTGGCGATGGACATCGATTGCGCGTCGTCGCTCAGGCTGCCCTTGGGCGAGTTCGCGTTCAGCCGGGTAACGGCGAGGCGCACATCCGTGAAGCTGAGCCCCATGGCGGCAACCGCGGCGGGATCGACTTGAATTCGCACCGCCGTTTTGGCGCCGCCGTTGATGTTCACCTGGCTCACCCCTGGCACCTGGCTGATGCGCTGGGCGAGAATCTGATCGGCCAGATTGTAGACTTGCGAGAGCGGAATCGTGTCGGAGGTCAGCGCGAGCACCATGACCGGCGCATCGGCGGGATTGGATTTGCGAGAGGTCGGCGGATTCGGCAGCCCGGGCGGGAGTTCGCCCGAGGAAGCGTTGATGGCGGCTTGCACGTCCCGGGCGGCGCCGTTGATGTCACGCTCGAGGTCGAACTGGACGGAGATGTTCGCGCCGCCGAGCGAGCTGGTGGACGTGATTTCATTCACCGCCGCGATCTGCCCCAAGCGGCGCTCGAGCGGCGTGGCGAGGGAGGACGCGACCGTCTCGGGATCCGCACCGGGGAGGCTGGCGTTCACGTTGATCGTCGCAAAATCCACCTGCGGCAGTGGCGCGACCGGGAGGAAGAAATATGCGACCGACCCCATCAAGAAAACGCCGACCGCCAGCAACGTCGTGCCGGCGGGGCGTCGGATGAACGGCTCGGAGATGTTCACTTGGATTAGAGGACTGCTGACTCAGCCGATGCTCGCGCGGGCGATGCCGGCCATTTCCGGTTCGGGGTGCGGCTTGGGTTCGGCTTCGGCGTGGTTCGTGGGCTGGCCGCGGAGGGATCGGATCCAGCGCGAGAGTCGCTCCATGTAGAGATAGATCACCGGCGTGGTGTAGAGCGTGAGGATTTGCGAGAGGAGAAGTCCGCCGACGATGGCGATCCCCAGCGGCTTGCGCAGTTCCGAGCCGGTGCCGTTTTCGAGCGCGAGCGGGAGTGCACCGAGGAGCGCGGCCGCGGTGGTCATCATGATCGGGCGAAAGCGCAGCAGGCTCGCTTCATAGATCGCCTTCTCGGGCGACATGCCCTGCTCGCGCTCCGCTTCGATGGCGAAATCGATCATCATGATGGCATTCTTCTTCACGATGCCGATGAGCAGAATGATCCCGATCAACGCAACCATCGAGAGATCCATGCCGCAGAATTCGAGCGCGAGCAGCGCCCCGACACCGGCACTTGGCAGCGTGGAGAGAATGGTGATGGGATGGATGTAGCTCTCGTAGAGCACGCCCAACACGATATAGATCACCACGATCGCGGCGACCAGCAGCCAGGGAGTGCTCGAGAGAGACGAGCGAAACTCCGCCGCGGTGCCAGTGAAGCTCGCCACGATCGTATCCGGCAAGGCAATTTCCCGCTCGGCCTTTTGAATGGCAGGCAAGGCGTCACTCAGGAATTTCCCCGGGCGCAGGTTGAACGACACGATCACGGCTGGGAACTGCCCCTGATGCCCGATCGAGAGCGGTGCCGTGCTGGTGCGCAACGTGGCGAACGCGCTGAGCGGCACGAGCTTGCCGGCATTTGACTTCACGTAGAGCTTTTCCAGCACCTGTGGTCCCGTCTTGAAGGCGGGCTCCACCTCGAGAATGACCCGATACTGCGTGAGCTGCGTGAAGATGATGGAAACCTGGCGTTGTCCAAACGCACTGTAGAGCGTGTCGTCGATGGACTGCTGCTGCACCCCGAGACGCGAAGCCTTGTCGCGATCGACGTCGACATTGAGCTGAAGACCCGCCGCTTGCTGGTCACTCGCCACGTCCGCGAGTTCCGGCAACTCTTGCAGCTTGGCCACGAGCTTTGGCACCCATTCGACGAGCTCCTCGAGACTGGCGTCCGTCAGCACGTACTGGAATTGCGTGCGGCTCACCCGCGTATCGAGCTGCAGATCCTGGGCGGCCTGCAAAAAGAGGGAAATGCCCGTCACACCCGCCGTCGCGACGCGAATGCGCTCGGCGATTTCCGGCGCGCGCGCCTTTCGCTCATCCAGCGGTTTAAGCATGATCGAAAGTCGGCCGGTGTTCAGCGTCGCATTCACCTTTCCGGCGCCGACAAAGGCGCTCACGCTCTGCACATCCGGATCCCGCATGATGATCTCCGAGACCTGACGCTGCCGCGTCATCATGGCGAGAAAGGACGTGTCCTGGGCCGCATCGGTCACGCCCACGATAAGTCCGGTGTCCTGCTGCGGCAGCAGTCCCTTCGGAATCAAGATGTAGAGCCAGATCGTGGCGACGAGAGTGCCAAGCGCGGTCAGCAGCGTGAGCTTTTGCCGGCGCAGAACCCAGCGCAGGCCGAGGGCATAGAAATCGCGCATCCCATCGAAGAATCGTTCGGTCCAGAGAAAAAACCGCCCGTGCTTTTCGCCTTCGTGCTCGGCGCGCAGGAGCTTCGCGCACATCATGGGCGTGAGCGTCAGCGAGATGATCGCCGACACCACGACGGCCACGCTTAAGACGATGGCGAATTCGCGGAAGAGCCGACCGAGTACGCCGGTCATGAAAAGCAGCGGAATGAAGACCGCGATGAGTGAGACGCTCAACGACACGACCGTGAATCCAATCTGCTTGGCCCCGGTGCGTGCCGCCTGGAGAGGCGATTCCCCCTTCTCGATGAAGCGCACGATGTTCTCGATCATCACGATGGCGTCATCGACCACGAACCCCGTCGAGATCGTGAGCGCCATGAGCGAAAGGTTGTCGAGACTGAAGCCCCATAAGTACATGACGCCGAAGGTGCCGAGCAGGGAGAGCGGCAGGGCAATGCTCGCGATGACCGTGGCCCACAGCTTGCGCAAAAAGACGAACATCACCATGACGACGAGCGCCATGGTCAGGATGAGAGTGAACTGCACGTCGTGCACCGAGGCTCGAATGGTTTCCGTGCGATCGCTCAGAATGGACACCTTCACCGCGGGCGGCAGAGAGGAGGTCAGCTGCGGCAGGAGCTGGCGGATGCGGTTGACCGTCTCAATGATGTTTGCGCCCGGCTGGCGCTGGATGTCGAGCAGCACCGCGGACTGGTCGCCGACCCAGGCCGCGAGTTGTTCGTTCTCCACTCCGTCCACCACCGTACCAATGTCGCTCACCCGGATCGGCGCACCGTTTTTGTAGGCCAGGATGATCGGACCGTACTCCTTGGCGGAAAAGATCTGATCGTTCGAGCCGATGGTATAAGCCTGCTTGAGTCCATCGAAGCTGCCTTTGGGTGCGTTGACGTTCGCCTGGCCCAGGAGCGTGCGAACATCCTCGATGCTGAGTCCCAGCGAGGCGAGCTGCGTGGGATTGACGCGCACGCGCACTGCCGGCTTCTGGTTGCCCTGGATCGAAACGAGACCCACGCCGGTCACCTGGCTGAGTTTTTGGGCGAGCAGCGTGTCCGCGAAGTCATTGATCTTCGCCAGCGGCAGCGTGGCCGACGAAAGCGAAAGCGACATGATGGGCGTGTCCGCCGGGTTCACTTTATTGTACGTCGGTGGGCTCGGCAGGTTGTTGGGCAACACGCCCCGCGCCGCGTTGATCGCGGCTTGCACGTCCTGCGCCGCCACATCGATGTCACGGCTGAGCACGAACTGGATGGTGATCGTGGAAACGCCAAAGGAGCTCGTCGAGTTCATCGACTCCACGCCGGCGATCTGGCCGAATTGCCGCTCCAGTGGCGTGGTCACGAGCGACGCCATGACATCCGGATTTGCCCCGGGCAGCTGGGTGGTGACCTGGATGGTCGGGAAGTCCACCGCTGGAAGCGCGGAGACCGGCAGCAGCCGGTAGCCGAGCACGCCCAGCAGCACCACCGCCACCATCAGCAACGTGGTGGCGATCGGTCGTTTGATGAACGGTTCGGAAATGCTCATTGCGCCGGCTTGCCGGGACTCGCCTTGGGCTTGGGTGCTCCATCGGCCGCCTCCGGCTTGGCACCTGCTGCGCCCTCGTCCTTCGGACCACCTGGGCGAGGTCCACTACCCAGCCCTCCTTCACGACGGGGACGCGGCGGCCCGGCGGATTCCGCCGCCCGCGCGCGGCCATCCGGCGGGCCCGCGACCGGCGCATTGCCCGTGTTCACCATGACTTTGGCGCCGGCTTGCAGTCGGTATTGCCCATCCACGGCTACCTGCTCGCCGACGCTGAGTCCCTCGCTGATCACCGAAATGCCGTCTTCACTGATCGCCACCTTGACGGGGCGCACCTCGGCTGTTTGATCGGCTTTGATCACGTATGCAAACGTCCCCTGCGGACCGCGCTGCACCACGGGCGTGGGTACCACCAGCGCATCCTTCAAAGTGCGGGCCAGGAGGCGCGCATTCACAAATTGGCCCGGCCAGAGTCTCGAATCGGCATTCGGGAAGGAGGCCTTGAGCTTGATCGTGCCGGTCGTGGTATCGATCTGATTGTCGACCACCGCGAGCTCGCCCTCGCCGCGCGTCGTCGTGTTGTCACGGTCGACCGCAACCACCCGCAACGGCTTGCCGTCATTCCGGAGCGCGTCCTGAATCGCGGAAACGTTTTGCTCCGGGAGGGTGAAAACGAGGGAGATGGGCTGCAATTGATTGATCACCACAATGCCCGTTTGGTCACTCGCCTTGACGATATTCCCCTGGTCGACCAGACGCACCCCGGTGCGACCGCCGATCGGAGCGAGGATGCGCGTATAACCGAGTTGCACGCGGGCGTTATCGGCCGCCGCCTGGTCCGCCTGCACACTCGCCGCGAGCTGATCGACCGCGAAGCGCTGCGTGTCGAAGGTCTGCTTATCGAGCACCTTTTTGGCCATGAGTTCGGAGGACCGCTCAAACTGCGCGCGGGCATTGGCGAGCAGGGCTTCGTCCTGCGCTTTCTTCGCCAATGCCTGATCGAGGGCCGACTGGTAAATGCGGGGATCGATCTCGGCGAGAAGGTCACCGATCTTTACGATCTGGCCCTCCGTGAAGGCGACCGTTTTCAGCTCTCCGTCGACGCGCACTTTTACGGTGACGCTGTTAAAGGCCTGCACCGTGCCCAGCCCATCGAGATAAATCGGCACATCCTTCGTCTCGACAATCGCCAGGGTGACGGGGACCGGCAAATTTCCGGGGCCGCCCGGGCCGCCGCCCCGTCGTCCTCCACCGCCGGTTTCAGCGGGAGCCGGGGCCCCTCCCGGCGCCGTCGGAATACTGCTGCGCACTTTCCAAACGATGAGCAGAATGAGCACAAGTCCGGCGAGGATCGCCTTCCACCAAAAACCGCGCTTGTTTGGCTCCATGTCGTGCGGAGAGTTTAGATGCTTCCGGTCACGACGGAAAGGCTGGGAAATCTCTGACGGTGGGGAGGCTCGCATACGCTGGCAACGATGACCCGGAAAGTGGGCTGCGGGTTACGCGGCGGATTGGGCAACGGGCGGCTTCGCAAGATTCGCGCTTCCCTCCGCTTCATTAGGACCACCGCTAGCTAGTGGTCCTGCACGCATGAATTGATGGAACTGCGCGAAGTCGGAGACCGAGACGTGCGATCTCGAACCGAGACGCGCACGGCGGTTGACCGGGGCACGCCGCATCAATACTGCGGTTTCGGTCGCGCGATACCGGAGGCATCCATGCTTCGGAGCAGAACTTCGCGAATAACCTCATACGGCTGCGCTCCCTCGATGAAGACCGCCTGCGCAAGGGGCACCTCCACGGGGCGCACGGTCAGCGCCGGCACACCGCTAATTCCGATTTCGGCGGCGAGCGCTTCATCGTCAAGCACATGCTGCCGATGCCGACCGTCCGTGAGGGCGTTGCGCAACTCAGTCTCCTCCAGGCCGACGGTTCCGCCCAATTTCACGAGTACGTTCAAGTCCCCGATGTCTGCGCCTTGCTTGAAAAACGCCCGGAAGATCGCATCGTTCAAGGGGGTGAAGCGCCCGTGGACTCGCGCATGCACACCTGCTTCATGCGCGAGACGACTGCGAGGCTGCACCGGCGGCAGGCGAAGCGTCATTCCGCGCTGTTCCGCCATCGGGTAAACCGAGCTCGCCCAGATTTCACGGAGGTAGGCGCCGTCGGGGTCCAGCGTTGGAACGGGCTCCGGCCGGAGTTCAAATGCTCGCCAGACCACCTTCGTGTTTTCCGCGAATTCCTGCTCGATCCGAGCCAGGGTGGGTTCGACCAGGTAGCAGAAGGGACAGACGTAGTCGCTCCACACATCGATTTGAAGGGTTCTCATGAGGTCGGTTTTAGGTCCTTGCCGGTGAACTCGGCGACTTGCGCTGGGTTGTCGTCGGCGCGGGCGCCCACCGAGACAGCGTGCTTTCCGGGCGCGACCGGATGGCCCGCGAGCCGCGCATATACCTGGGTCAGCTCCGCCCCGAAAAGCAGGATGGCGGACGCATAGTAGACCCACAAGAGGATGAGCACGGCCGAACCGGCCGCGCCATAGCCGGAAGAGGTGCTCTCGCGACCGAGGTAAAACGCCAGCAGGAACTTGCCCAACTCGAACAGGATGGCGGTGGAAACCGCCCCAAAGATACAGGTGCTCCAGGCAATGCGCGCGTCGGGCAGCAACTTGAAGATCGCCAGGAACAGGACGCTGCTCACCAGCAGCGAGATGACGAAATTCAAGATCGTCCAAACGAAGGTCGGCACGGAAACCATGTGCGCGGTGAGCTGCCCCATGCCGGCCAGCAGGGTGCTCACGACAAGCGAAATCAAGAGCAGGAAGCCGACCGTCAGAACCATGCCAAAGGAAAGAATGTGGTTCCGGATGAACTCCCTCACTCCCCCATCAGGTCGCAGCTCGACTTCCCAGACGGAGTTGAGCGCGTCCTTGAGCTGGCCGAAGACGCCGGAGGCACCCAGGAGAAGGGCACAAAAGCCCACGATCGCGGCAAAAGCACCATGTGTGGCACCCGACGCGCTTTTCACCATCGACTCCACCGCTTCCGCGGCCCCTTTCCCGATGTAGCCGGTAAGTTGCGCGTTCAGTTCTCCCCGAACCGCATCCTCGCCGAAAACGAGGCTCCCAATGGCGATCGCGATGATCAGCAAAGGGGCGAGGGAGAAGATCGAATAGTAGGAAAGGGCGGCGGAAAGACGCAGCGCATTGTCCTTCATGAAATCGGCCCCGGCGTCGCGAAAGAGCGGCCAAATGGAGCGAAGGGTGAAACCCGTGGCGAGGTCGACGCGAGCGGAGCCATCGACGCTCCCACTCTCCTTCGGCGCATCGGCGGATTCCGCTTTGTTTTCCTTTGGGACGGATCGCTCCACCGGCGGGGGCGGCGGTTTCGACTGCGGCAGCATGCCCTTCAACTGCCCGAGCACCACGGGCGTCGCCAAGCCGAGGACGATTTTCCAGAAACCCGAAGGCCGCTCGAAAACCGCCGCCGCGCGCTTGGTGGCCTGACGCGCTCGATCCGCGAGCTCTGCACCGGCAGTCCTGCGGGGAATCAAAAACGGGAGCAGCCCGCCCAAGAGAAACGCCCCCATTAGCCATTCCCAAAAGTGGCGGGCGAAGTTGTGGCGCGCCTTGCCCGGCAAATCCCATCCCGCCTGGAGAGCTGCGGTCGCGTCGTCCATCTCCCGCCGCGCACGAGCCGCGCGCGTCGTGAGTTCTTCTCTTTTTTTAAAGGCCATGCACGCGAGTGGGAAAAGGGGGATCCGACCATTCCGGAACCACTCTTCAGCCACCGGTGGCAGCCGCCCGCAGCAGAACGAGGTTGGGATGCCATTCCTTTCGCGCGAATGGGTCCTGGTGCGCTTATGTTTATGCGGTAAGCGATCGCCCTTTTGTCCCGAAAATTGCCCGCGGCATATCACGCTGGCGCATTTCGCCGTTCCAGAATCGTTCGGCGCACTCCCTTTCACCTCCATCGACTTCCTTGGCCGCTCGTCGCCTGAAACGCGTCTTCCCCCGCGCTATTGGGACGGCACTCTTCGGGCCTAACCTTCGAAGTTGCAGACTGGAACGAAATGCCCCCTGAGGCGCGGCATCACCTCATTATTGTTGAAAATTTGCCCACGGGCCGACTGTCGCGGCGATGATCCCCGTCGTGACATTGATGGCGCCGTTCATTCCTGTGGCGGAAAGAGAGTAGGGCGTTACGCAATTCTGCACGAGGTTGCGTACCACCACGCTCTTTCCGCCGGTCAAAATCCCGATCTTGCCCGCGGAAATCGTGTTCCCATCGATCCGTTGAAAGTCGCCCAGAGCGGTGATGCCGCCCGCTCCCGCGTTGGAGATTCCGCTGTTCGTCACGACACAGTTGGTGACGGCGGCGCGCGTGGCGCTCGCGTCCAGGTAGATCCCGTCCCCGCCCGTCTTATACACCGTGCACGAATCGACGAGCCCCGACGTGGTGGAAAGCGCGATCCCAAAGGCTTGGCCGACCGTCCCCGTATTTGTCACCGCGGTCACGAAGCAGCGGGCCGCGCGCGTCCCACCGGAGATCCCCAGGGCCGGCGCACTGCTATTGCCAGCCACTGTGTTGACCTGGCAGTCCTCCGTTTGGAGCGCATAAATAGCGGTGCAGCTTTGGCTGCCGGAGGCGGTCTGGGTGACGCCGCTGACCGTGCAGCCCCGAGCCATGCCTCCGACACTGTTGATGGCGATCATGATGCCCGTGCACGAGAAGGCCGAGACCGTACAACCGGAAACCAACGTGCTCCCGCTGATCGCGGTGGCCGCGCCCGTGCAGCTGCAACTGTTAACGGTGCTGTTGAAGACGCTGCCAGCGCTGATTCCGGTGAAACCGGGCGTGCCGCTACAGTTCGTCACATAACAGTCGCTGACAATTCCGGTCGCGTTAATCGCGTAACTGGTGGTGCCGCCGCCACTGCCCGCGCAAGACGCGACGGTACAGCGGGTCACGTTGGTCGAAGAGATCACGGAGAACGCACTGGAGTTCGTCGCGCCGTTGACGCTCGAATCGAATACGGATTCGGCGACGAAGACCGCGGCACCATTCGAACCGTTCGTGTTGTACGCCGTGCAACGGGAAATTAACGAAGGGCTAAAGCCAAGCGAGATGGCCGTGTACCCGCCGCGCACCGTTACGCCTTCGACGCGCCCATTTCGCGCCGCCGACGAGATGCCGGCCGCACTGGGGCCGTCGATCACAACATCCTCCACTACGAACCCGTTTCCCGATCCCCCGGAAATGCCGTTCGTCCCGCCGACGATGATGCCATGGTGGATGCGCACATTGTTGCGCGGACCGACAACGGACACGCCGCTGGTCCCACCCGTGTTCAAAATCGAGAACCCCCCGAGGTCGAGAGTGACATTATCCGCCGCGATCTGGATGGCGGCCTTCGACGCGACCCCGCCGATATTCGCGCTGAGATAGTAGGAACCCGCCGTGTTGATGATGTATTGATTTGCCCCGTCGCTGGGCAAAGGATTGACCGCGCGTTGCACATTGATCCGAGGCTCGATTTCATCGAGGGCCTTCATCGTGGGGGCGGGTGGATTGAGCGGAGCAAGCGGCCCCTGCGCCAGCAGCGCGGGGAGGATCGCCAACTGGGCGATCAGAACATGCGTGAGTGAGGAAACGCGGGGGGTGAATCGAGCGGGGCGGGGCGACATGGTGCGATAAGGTTACAATGTGACGTAACCCTTTTGCACCGCGGAAATTCGCGGAATTCTCTGCGCGGGCAGAACGCGTGCTTCACATGCATTGTTGTATCAGGGAAACGCTATGAGGAGGGCCTTTCGCAGACGCCCTGGCCCGGTGCGATTCCCTGCGCGGTCTATCGACGCTCCGCGCCGCCACGATTTCGAGGGACACGGGCGCAAGGACCCACCCCACGGAAGAGCGGATTCGGGTGCGCCCGGCGGAACGTCAAAAAAGTGGTGGTGGTAAAGGGACGGTGCGCTTCGCGAACCTGCAGAGTGGCTTCGCACTCTTCAAAATGCGCTCAACGCGCGCGGCAGTCGAACCCGCGGCTCAAATCCCCTCCCCGCCAAGTCCTGCACGGCAGGATCTTGGAGGTAAGGGGATTATCGGCTGCGCCGCTCTGCGGTTTGGCTTCGCCGATTTGGGATCGCGCTCAGCGCGCGCGGCAGTCGAACCCGCGGTTCAAATCCCCTCCCCGCCAAGTCCTGCACGGGAGGATCTTGGAGGTAAGGGGATTATCGGCTTCGCCGCTCTGCGGTTTGGCTTCGCCGATTTGGGATCGCGCTCAACACGCGCGGCAGTCGAACCCTCGGTTCAAATCTCTTCCCCGCCAAGTCCTGCTCGGCAGGATCTTGGAGGTAAGGGGATTATCGGCTTCGCCGCTCTGCGGTTTGGCTTCACCGATTTGGGATCGCGCTCAACGCGCGCGGCAGTCGAACCCGCGGTTCAAATCCCCTCCCCGCCAAGTCCTGCACGGCAGGATCTTGGAGGTAAGGGGATTCGAACCCCTGGCCTCTTCATTGCGAACGAAGCGCTCTACCAACTGAGCTATACCCCCGGGAGAAAACGGAACGGGAAGATGCACGAACTCTGCCTCGGAGCAAGCGCATGAATCGCGGTAGCAGACCGAATCAGCGAAATCGCCCTTCGCCGATGTGAAAACATCTTGGAAGCGACCTCAAGCCCCCGTTAGGCGCCGACCCACACCCGAACAATTGGCGGCGATCATTGCCGAGATTCGTCGGCAACAGTTTGCTCCAGACCCGGAGGAAAGCGCCGATTTCGTGGAGTTCCTTGCCGAAGCCGCACTGGGACAGGCAGAGGTCTCGTCGTTGCGGTGGGAGGACATCGGAGAAAAATTCGTAAACGTTAGGCGGCAAAAGACTGGCGCGGCGTTCAAGGCTCCCATTTCCGCTGAGCTGCGAGCGTTGCTCGAGCGCCTGCGCACTCGGAAAGCATCAATTGGCCCTAGGGACGCCCCAGGGACGAATGGCACTCAGTTAAGGAATAGTTCGTAGCGCACAAGCCTGGGTCGAGGCGCGGTACGAATGGTGCTTGTGGACTAGGGCCATGAACAAACGCCCGAGTGACAAAACGCCGCTGTTTCCTTTCGCCCGCAACCTCTGT
>JBBRQH010000022.1:0-77813 GCA_038226705.1 Chthoniobacterales bacterium
AACCAGCACTCCGAGCGGGCTTCACCGCTGGCGACGCCGGTTTTGGCCACCGTTCGAACAATGGTTCCAGGCGTCGCGTTGTCGAAAAACCGCCGGCGAAGGTTGTTTGTGAGCGCCGCGATTGTTCGGCCGCGCCTTGCCGCGCGGCGGAAAGCAGGCCGAATCAGGTCAGAGTGACGGGCGGGGAAAATATCTCACGTCCTGCGCAAGTTGTTGATTGACGCCGATCCTCCTCAACGTTAGGCAGAAAGCGTGACAAAAAATTTGCATGTTCGTGTATCCGCGGCCGCCATCGCGCTCGCCTTTTCCACCTCTGTCTCAGCGCAGGTCCTGAATGGGGGCTTTGAGACCCCGGCGACGACTCCGGGAACTTTTACTCAGTATCTCACGGGCCAGTCCATCAACGGCAACTGGCTCGTGGGCGGCGCTGATGTTATCGTCATCAATCAGACGTACTCGGAAGCGAGCGGCGCCGGACCTCTCACGTTCAATCCGAACAGCGGAGCCAACGCCCTCGACATTACTGGCGTCGGCAATACGGGAGCGAATAGCGTGACGCAGACGTTGAGCCTCGGGGCCGGTGACTACAACTTGGAGTTTTTCCTCGGCCGCATCAATGATACCGGCTCGGCGAGTCCGAACTACTTTGGCGATACCAGCGTCTCGGTCATGCTGGGCGGAGTAAATTTTGGCAATTTCTTCAATACAACGAATTCCATCGGAACGGTGAATTGGCAGGTAATTGACGTGCTTTTTACGGTGGCCACTCCCGGATCGTTTGACCTCGTTTTCACGAATACGACGCCCATCGGAAACAATTACACCGGCCTCGACGACATCCGGGTGGTCTCCAGTGTCCCGGAGCCGTCCACTTGGATCGGTTCGATGGCTGCGTGCCTCGCCGTGGGCTCCATGCTCGTTCGCCGCGTGCGTGCGCGTCGAGCCTAAGACGTTTTCGGTTTTAGGAGGAGTTAAGTGGAAGGCGGCAGAGTCGTGCCGCCTCGACTTTGGTTAAACTGGATCAAGGGCGGGGAATCTGACTCTTTGCGTGTTCCCGCCGAAGCGCGAGTCTGGCGGAAAGAGGCTTCCCCGCGCATACTCGTTTCAGCCTATGATCCAGCCCCACGAGTCAGCCCAGTTACTGAGCGCCGCGCATTTCGCGGCGGTGAAGCATTCTCAACAACGGCGCAAAGACGTGGAGGCCTCACCGTACATCAATCATCCGATCGAGGTTGCGCAGGTGCTCGCCATCTTCGGCGGTGTTTCCGATACCGCTCTGCTCCAGGCGGCGATTCTGCACGACACGATCGAAGACACGCAGACCTCTGCGGAGGAACTCGATCTCCGTTTCGGGCCGGACGTGCGAAAATTGG
The DNA here is from genome assembly GCA_038226705.1 of Chthoniobacterales bacterium. Lineage (GTDB taxonomy): Bacteria > Verrucomicrobiota > Verrucomicrobiia > Chthoniobacterales > SZAS-18 > SZAS-18. The sequence goes on from JBBRQH010000022.1 coordinate 1,374, forward strand.
TGGAGGAAGTGACCGACGATAAAAGTCTGCCCAAAGCAGAACGAAAACAGCTCCAGGTGGAGCACGCTCAGCATGCGAGCGAGCGCGCCCGCCAACTCAAGATCGCGGACAAGATCTGCAACGTACGCGAGATAGGCCGCTCTATCCCGCAGGGTTGGACCCGGCAGCGCTGCATCGAATATTTCGACTGGGCCGAGCGCGTCGTGGCGGGGTGCCGCGGCCCGAATCTCAAGCTCGAATCCCATTTCGATCGGATCCTGCAAGAGAGCCGGAATCGTTTTGCGCCGGAGGCGTAGTCGAAGGCAACGTCGGCCAGGCTGGGCACACAGCGCGCAGAATGACGAACATTTATCCGGGAAAATTGGCGCTAGACGCCGTGGGGTTGGAGGATCAGGCAATCGTTTGCGAGGATCGGGGATTGAGACGCGCAACGCGGCGCGTATGAACTTTCGGCGCGAGTCGGGCTGCGTTTCAGCGCCCGCGACGCCACTGAAAATACCCTATGAAAACCGAAGCTATGATTCAGCGTGAACTCGGCCGCAGCGGACTTCGCGTCTCCGCCCTGGGCCTGGGCTGCATGGGCATGAGCGAATTTTACGACCCGCGGGAGATGAACGATGAAGTATCGATCCGCGTCATCCACCGCTACCTCGATGCCGGTGGTGACTTCCTCGACACGGCCGATATGTACGGCTCGGGCCGCAACGAAATTCTCGTCGGGAAGGCCATCGCGGCGCGCCGGAACAAAGTCGTATTGGCGACGAAGTTTGGCAACGTCCGCGGTCCGAAGGGGGAGTTTCTCGGCGTCCGCGGCGAGCCTGAGTTCGTGCAGGCCTGCTGTGAAGCCAGCCTGCAGCGGCTGAAGGTCGACGTGATCGATCTCTACTACCAGCATCGCGTGGATCCCAAGGTGCCCATCGAAGACACCGTGGGCGCCATGGCGGAATTGGTCGGGGCGGGGAAAGTGCGTTATCTCGGACTCTCGGAGGCGGCTCCCCCTACGATTCGACGCGCCGCCCGGGTGCACCCGATCGCGGCGCTCCAGAGTGAGTACTCCCTCTGGAGCCGGGAGCCGGAGTTGGAGATTCTTCCCACGGTGCGCGAGCTCGGCATCGGGTTTGTCGCCTACAGCCCGCTCGGACGCGGCTTCCTGACCGGACAGTTCAAGTCTTTCGACGATCTCCCGGCCGATGACTATCGGCGGAACGCGCCGCGTTTTCAGGGTGAAAATTTTGCCAAGAATCTGGCCCTCGTGAAGCAAATCGAGGAGATGGCGCGCGCCAAAGGCTGCACGCCTGGCCAGCTTGCGCTCGCCTGGGTTCTGGCGCAGGGGAACGACATTATTCCCATTCCCGGCACCAAGCGATTGAAATACCTCGAGGAAAACAATGGTTCGCTCGAGGTGGCGCTCACGCCGGAAGAGCTCCGCCAAATCGACGCCATCCTGCCCGTCGGCGTCACCGCCGGAGCACGCTACTCGCCCCAGTCGCTGCAAGCCGTGAATCGGTAGCGCCTTCGGCGCTCTGGCGCCATTGCCTGTGGTTTCACCCAAAGACACAAAGCCACCAAGTGGAGAGGCGGAAATTCCACCTACCTGCTTCCGGGCTTGCCGCTCCGTGCTTTCTGGTTGGGAGTTCGCGGAATTCTTCGCGCCTCCACCGTTCTGGCGCTCCCGTCATCTCGTTGACACCGTGCTTCAGCGCGGCGGTCCCGTGCAGGCTTTTCCAGCCAACTGTTTCAATGGTTTACCTCCTGGCGTTGCAGTGCCGGGAATCCGTTGAAACGGAAGCCGATTCCAGAAGGGCAGGAGGGCGTAATCGTGTGGTTGCCCACTTTGCTGGGATCGAGCGCGCCCGTATTCGCCCGCGATTCCCCACGACGGACGAGTGTGATCAGCCTGCGGCGGGCGAGTTTGGGATGCGACGGGCTAAAACAACAGTTCCACTTGGCCCCGAAACCGTTGCGCGGCGTGCTCGCGCTTCTTCCGGGTCCGTTCTTCCTGGACCGCGGCTTTGCGCTCGCGGTGTTCCACCTCCCTCTGCCAGCGCTCCTCCCATTCTTTGATCTGCCAGCGGGGACTCTGCAACAGATAGGCGATGTCCTCGGCGTCTGCCCGCATATCCCGTTCGATCTCGCGACGCAGGCGCTCCCGGGCTTTTTCGTTGCCGTGGGCAAATCGATAGGCCGGAGACGAGCGGAGCGTATCCCAATGGGCGCGCAGGGTGGAAATCTGCTCCTGAATCGTGCGCAAGACGCGTGCGATCACGCTCACCGGCGCCTGGTCCCGAGCCGCCGCGTCCGGCTCCGTTTCCCACACCAGCGCGGCAAGCGCCTCCAGATCCTGGCGTTCGTAGGCAGACTGCACCTCGTGCCAAAGCGCGCTGCTGCGCTCGTCCATGGCTCCGGCTCCGGCGTCGGGATGCAGACGCCGGGCGAGCACCCGAAAGAGGGAACGGGCCCGGTTTTGGTGCGGCTCTTCCTCCCGCGCCGGGCTGGCTTGCAGAGTCGGAGACTTGGGCCGATCCCGGCCCGCCCTCCAGTCCGCCCGCTTGCGTTCCATTTCCGCCTGCTGCTCCTGGAAGGCGGCTTCCGCCAACTTACGCGGAATGCGATGCATCCGCATCATTGCGTCGATCACGCCGGCTTTGATCCTCTTCATCGCGGCCGCGTCAGGCCGGCCGAACTCTTCCTCGAACTCAAACTGCGCGATTTCCGGATCATCGTCCTCGTCTCCGTCGAAGAATTCGTTCCACGCGTCGCCCCCTTCGTCGCCGTCACCTCCCGAACCAGCTTCCTCGGCATTCCGCAAACGTTCCAGCGTTCCGGTGCGATCGGTTTCCCACCCCTTCACCATTGCAAAGGCACGCCAAGCCGGGATCCGTAGACGCGCACTCAGGGCTTCAGTCTCGTCCATCAGCACCCGCAGCCCCATGGCTTCCTCGCGCTGGCGGAGGAGATCCGCCTGCATAGCCGAGAAATTCTGCTGCATCCAAGCGAAGAACCCCGTCCGCGCTTCCGCCTCGAAGCGCGCCAGCTTCTCCTTCCACTGCTTCTCTTCTTCCCGCGCCTCGCCGAGACGCGCCAGCCACTCGTCGCGCACCGTGGCGCTGGAAATCAGCACAATCCGGCGGTCGGGTCGAACTCTTGCCCCGCGCGGGCGCGGGGTCATAGGCCGGATCGCGGGTTTTTTTTTCGGTTTCAACATCACAAACGGTGAGACCGCAGACCCATCCGCAATTTGGCCGACCTCGCGAGCGAAAACCGCGTGGGATGCCCTCAAATTTGGGTCTGCCCTGCGCGCCACCCGCCGACAGCTCCGCTCCGGAACTTGCCGGCAAGTTCCGACTTCAACGAAGGGTCGCGGACGGAGACGACCCAAGAGCTGGCTTAGGAGCCGCGGCGCGTGACGGGCGGCTTGGGCTTTTCCTGCTTGGGCTTCTTCGTCTCTTTGCGCTTGCTGTTGTTGCCTTTGCCCATGGTAAAATGAAAGTGGGGGGTTGTCGCGGAGACGCCGCAGGAGCGCGGCACCGCAATTCGTATTTTAGCGAAGCCAGCCAAAACGGGCAATCGAAAACCGCGCTTTCGGCGGTGCCGCGCACGCGATTTCGAGCGCTCAGGCCCGATCGCGCAACTCGCTTACCCCCGCATGCTTCGCACAATGGGCGCAGCAGAAAATCTGGCCTTGAGCCTCGACGCCGTGTCCGATGATCCGGCACTGACAGTGGCTGCAAACCGGCGCCAGCGCCTGGATCGCGCACTCGAACGAGTCGAACGTGTAGGTCTCTCCACTGGCGGTGATTTGGAAGGCCTTGTCGTAGGTGTTGCCGCAGGTATGGCATTTTTCCATGGGTCGAATGGCTTGGGCTTGCTGAAGGGTTTGCGGCTCGACTTCAGGCTGAAACACATGGGTCCAGCCCGCCTCGACCGCGTGGCGCGCCTTGTTCCAATCGAGCCGTGAGCCGCCCCGGCCCGTTCGCCACGAGCGCTCGAAATCCGGTTCCACCTCCGGAAAAGCGCGGCCCACGTAAGTCCCGGGTCCTTCCCAGCCCAGGCGAAACGCCGGCAGGTAATCCTCGTACTCCATCGCCCGGTCATAGTACGGCTCGCGGTGGTAATTCTCGCGCCAGTAGGCTTCTTCGCGGGTGGGGTTGATGCCTTCGCCGAGGTCCTTGCCCGTGAAACCGCCGGCGACCGCACCGACCACCGCGCCTACCGCCGCTCCGATCGGTCCGGCCATTGCACCCAGCGCCGCGCCCGCCATGCCGCCACCCAGTGCGCCCATGCCGGTGCCGATTGGATGCGATCCGGGCTCACCGGTCAGGGGATCGGGATTGGTTTCCGAGCCGGGTTCCGGCGCATCCGTAGTGTTCATGGGCAATACGGGGTTTCGCACCCCGTCCGGGAATTGGATGCTCCCGGTGCGTACCTCAACCCCATCCCGCCGTGCCTTCCGTCTCTCCAGGTTACGCGTCGCCCGACCGATTCCGCTCCCAGGCAAACTTCAGAATCAGGACGAACGGCACCCACCAGATCAAGTCATTGGTCACGGAGTTCCCGGCGAAGCCCCAGGGCAGCTCGCGCTTCCAGAGAGCGAGCGCCATGCCGATCGGTCCGAAGACCTTCCCGAGCAAACCGACAAGCACGATCGGCCAGTGCCGCGCCGGATCGAAGGCTGCGATGGCATATCCGACTCCGTATACGCCCACGATCATCCCAATGCACTGCCAGAGCTGCGGATAGTTCGGCTGCGGCAGATCGAGCCACCGAAAAACCGCCGCCGGAAAGAGCACCACGAATGCGCCCCAGAGAATGTTGTAGGCCCCCGCCGCGAGCAGAACGGTGCGCATCCAGCGCGGGGCAGGGGAAGCCGAGGTCATTGCGAAGCAATCTGGCAAATTGGGGTTTTTACCTTTCTGCACTCTTTGCTCAAAAGAAAACCGCCCCTTCACGCACCAAGCGAAAAGGGGCGGCGGTGGTTTGGTGCCGGCGCACGCTGAGCGGCGCAGCCCTTACTTGTTGATGTCTTCCTTCTTCTCCGCCTTGTCGATCAAGGTCTGGATCGCCTTCTTTTGCGCGTCGCTGGTGGATAGGCCCTGGGCCACTTTCGCCTCCTTGCTCGCGGTGGCGTGATCGCCCGCCGACGAAGCGAGCCGGGCGAGCGCGAGGTGTCCGTAGATCGTCTGCGGATGTTTCTTCGCCACGAGCTTGAAGATCTCCAGCGCCTCCGGGTGCTTTCCCTCCCCCTGCATTCCCCGGCCCTTGAAGTAGAGCTGCGGCGGCGTCGAGATCTCCAGTGAACGCGCGGCGGCCGCGTTGGCGTCGGCGGTGCGATTCAGCGCCTTGAGAATCTTTGCCTTGGTGTCCACGTTTTCCGACCGCTCCTCGGCGGCGATCGATTTCTCGATCCACGTCAGCGCTTCCTCGAGATTGGTCTTCCGTTCGAGGCAGAAATTTGCGGCCGAATTCCATCCGTCCCACGTAAACCCCAAGACTCCGAGCATCTGGGCCCGCACGTTTTCCAGCGTGGTCGTCTCGTCGCTTACCGCCACCTGAAACGGCACCGCCAGCTTTTCCCACTTCATCGTTACCGCCGTGGAAGTCGGCTTCAGGTCATCGAAGTCGAACTGCAGTGCTTCGCGCGTTTCGGAAGGCACGGGTTTCACGGTCACGCGCAGCGCATCCTCTGCTTCCTTGTAACTGAAGCTGCCCCATCCCGTCGTGACCTTGTTGAAAATGACCGTCCAGGAATCCGCCGTGGGAATCATGTGCAATCCATACGTTCCCTTGGGCAGCGGCTTGCCTTCCACCGTCACGGCGCTGCTGAACTCGATCGTCGTGTTTTCGTCCGCACCGGCGCGCCACACGTCGCCATAAGGGACCAGCCCGCCCCAGACCTTGCGTCCGGCCACGAGCGGCCGGTGGTAGTCGATTTTGATGTCGGTCAGCGCGATGCGCTGGCTCGTCACGGCGCGCTGGCTCTTCACGGGTAAATCGAGGAATCTCTGCGCCTGGGCGAACGGCGCAGCGGCCAGGCCGAGCGCGCTCCCGAGCAGGAAGGTGCAGCGCCAGCGGAAGCTGGCGACGCGACCGGATTTTCCGGACACGGATGCGGAGCGGGAGGAGAGGGTTGCAGTCATAAGAAGAACGTTGGGGTTGGGATGTTGGGCGTTCACAGCTCGATCGGAGGCTCATGAAGACAGCGAGCCGGAAGGGGAAAGGGTTTCTTCCGCCCGCAGCCTCAAAGCGTTTGCGGTCGAACGAAAGCGGCGATTGCCGTCTAAACTTGCCTATCTGATCGATGCCATTCTTGCGCGTTCAAACCTGTCCCCGTTCGAAGTCGGTTACCCGCTCGGAAAGCGCAGTTCCGGCGTAGCAATGCGGCCCGCACGAGACGAGACCAAACCGACGCAGGATCCGGCGATATTCCGCGCCGGTCAGCCGCCGCATCTGGCGGATATCCCCTTCGAGCGGCTCCTCGCGTCCGTAAAGTTCGAGGAACGCGATGCCGCCCAGTCGTGGAACAAGGGCGGCCAGCCCGCGCAAGAGCTCTGCTGGCGGCAGGAAGAAGAGGGCATCGCTGCAGACGATGAGGTCATACGACGAAGCGAGATCGAGCTGATCCAATTCGCCGAAGCCACCCTTCTGCAGATTCCGCCGGCGCCCGAAGCGCTCCACCGCGTATGCGCTGGAATCCACGCCCGTGTAGCGCAGGCGCGGCCGGAGGCGGGTGAGGATCGGCTGCCATTGCCCTTCGCCACAGGCCACGTCGAGCACCGTCCGCACCGGCCGTTCCAGATAATATTCCGCCACCGCGATCGCGATCGCCGCCTTGCGCGCCGCACTCGCGCGCGAACTCACGCGATGCGCGGGATCGCGGTACCACTTGTCGAAGTAGCGGCGGTCGTAGGGCTGCGGGAATTTCGCCATGAAAGGAGGTGGCTCGTCGTCCTCGCCCTCCTAGTGGTCCTGCACACGTGAGATGATGGATCCGCCGCGAGGATTTTTGGCGGCTGCCAAGGCGCGAGCGAGAGGAGATATTCTGTGCGATATCCACCGAGCGAGCAACGCCGGCAGCCACCAAAAAAACCGCGGCCCAGAGGGCGAAGCGGAAAACCGCCCGGCGCCTGCGTTGCTCGGTCGTTGCGGGGTGCATTGGAACCCTCTCCTCCCTCGCGCCTTGGCGGCGGGTGGTTTTGCGCGTCGCGGATCCATCATCTCACGTGAGCAGGGCCACTAGTTGCCGTTGCGGAAGAATTTCAATGACAAAGTTTGAGCGGCTGACTCGCGGTGCCCGGCTGTCCTTGTCTTCGAAGTCACCAAACGTCGAAGGCGCAAGCAATCGATCAATCCGCAATTTCCCACAGTTGGCTTGCAAAAAAAATGCCATACGAAGAGTCTCATCGGAACTGCCCGCTGGTATCGTGGATTCGTCGACGTTCTCGAAGACGCCGAAACTTCGTTGTCCTTGGCGCAGACGCCCTCCTCCTCGCCGAGGCCAGCGAAACTCAGTTCCACTCCCAAAACCCAACTCCTAGAGAAAACCCCTTATGCAACTTGGAATGATTGGCCTCGGCCGCATGGGCGCAAACATGGTGCGCCGCCTGATGAAAGACGGCCACACTTGCGTCGTCTACGATCGCGCCGCGGAAGCGGTCAGCTCCCTCGCCAAGGAGAATGCCGTGGGCGCATCCTCCACCGCCGACTTCATCGCAAAGCTCGCCGCCCCCCGCGCGATCTGGCTGATGGTTCCCGCCGGTGTGGTGGACCGCGCCATCGCGGATTTGCTTCCCCATCTCCAGGCGGGAGACACCCTGATCGACGGCGGCAACTCGTACTATGTGGATGACATTCGGCGCGCCAAGGAACTCGCCTCGCGCGGAGTAAACTATGTCGATGTCGGCACCAGCGGCGGCGTCTGGGGCTTGGAACGCGGCTACTGCATGATGATCGGCGGCCCGGATGCGACCGTGCATCGCCTCGATCCAATCTTCAAGACGCTGGCGCCCGGCAAGGGCGACGCCCCGGTCACGCCCGGTCGCGGCGATCGCGGCGGCACGGCCGAGAACGGCTACCTGCATTGCGGTGGCAGCGGCGCCGGTCACTTCGTCAAGATGGTGCATAACGGCATCGAATACGGCCTGATGGCCGCCTATGCCGAAGGCCTCGGTATTTTGAAGGGCGCGAATATCGGGATCCGGAAGCACGAGGTTGATGCCGAGACCACGCCACTGCGCGACCCGGAGCATTATCAATACGACATCAATCTCGCGGATGTCACCGAGGTCTGGCGCCGCGGCAGCGTGATTTCCTCGTGGCTGCTGGACCTCACCGCCGCCTCGTTGGTGGAGGATGCCTCCCTGGCCAAGTTTTCCGGCCGGGTCTCCGATTCCGGCGAAGGCCGCTGGACCATCAAAGCCGCCATCGATGAAGGCGTCCCCGTGCCGGTGCTCACCACTTCACTCTACGAGCGCTTCAGCTCGCGCGGCGAATCCGAATTCCAGGACAAAGTGATCTCCGCGATGCGCTTTCAGTTCGGCGGCCACATCGAGAAGAAGAAGGAGTAGCGGTCGCGATTCGCATTCTGATCCTCCGTCGCGCACGTTCGCGCGACGGAGTTTTTTTTGAGCGGGCAAGGCTCGGGATGTCTCGATCGGTTCGTTCGGCGTCAGCGCATCGAACCCGTGGAGCTGAAACAGATCGATGTAATCCGTACCGAGCCGTTGGAGGCTGGCCTCCACCGCGCGGACGAGATGAAAACGGGAGGACCCCACATCGTTCGGCCCCTCGCCGCTGCGAAACGTCGCTTTGGTCGAAATGAGCACCGCGTCGCGTCTTCCCTGGATCGCGTGGCCGAGGATCTCTTCCGCCATTCCGCCCGAGTAAATATCGGCGGTGTCGAAAAAATTGAGTCCGTGTTCCAGGCAGATATCCACGAGTCGCGTCGCCTCTGGGTTCCCATTGTTCCCCCACGACCCAAAAAATTCGCCCTTCCCGCCAAAAGTGCCGGTGCCGAAGCTGAGGACGGGAACTTTGAAACCGGAACCGCCGAGGAGTCTGTATTCCATGATGTGTTTGTGGGATGAGGTGCTTGGAATAATCCGCGCTGCGCCGTATTCCCATTTTCTTTTGTGTCTTCGAAAAAGAGCCATCGCGCCCGTCCCGCTACTGCCATCTTCCTTTTTCCCTTCGTGTTTTTTGCGCGAGACCTTTCGACTTCTCTTGTGGCCTTCGCTCTTAGTTGCCGGATCTCGATGTCGTCAGCTTCATCTTCCGTATCCCTTACAAGAGCGCATTTGGACACCGGGGGATTTCGCATTCGATCGCCTTTGCCGTGGCCATCGCGTTCCTTGCGTTTTGGGCCCTGCCTTCGCGTTGTCGTGAGATCCCCGCGCGCCGCTGGCTTTGGACTTATCTGTTTCTCGCCACCGTTTCGCACGGCGTCCTCGACGCGTTTACGAACGGCGGTCGCGGCATCGCCTTTTTTGCTCCGTTCGATTACGACCGCTATTTCTTCCCCGTCACCCCGATCGAAGTCTCGCCGCTCGGCGTCGGTTTCTTCAGCCGCCGCGGCTTCGCCGTCTTGCTGAGCGAGATCCAATGGGTCTGGCTCCCGTCGTTGCTCTTCGCGCTCGCCGCATTTGCCATTCGCTCCGGCCTGAACACCCGAAGAAATGTGAACCACGAACCGAGCACCGCGAGATAGCCAGACGCTCTTCGCCTGGACCTCAATCCGATCTGGCAATTTCAGACGAATTAGCCCGAATACTTTAAGACGGAATGTCGAAGGCTCTTGGACTGCGGCAGCCTGCTGCCGCTTTTTCCCAGCGCAGCCTGCTGCGCCCCAAGCTGGCGAAGCCGCCTTAATTGGTTTGCATCACGGCAACGACCAGTGGTTGCGGCTTCGTCGATCATTCGGCAGCAGGCTGCTCTGGGATGATAAGGCTGCGGCAGGCTGCCGCAGTCCAGGACGCCTGGCGTGGGGAGCTTCCCCTTCGCACAAATCGGCGTCTTTCCTTCTCCTTCTGTGACTTCGTGCCTTTGTGTGAGACCTTCCGCTTTCCGCCAGCCGGTCCCCAAAACTTTCCTGCAACTCTTCCACCCGCCGCGAGTTGAACGCCCAGCCATCTCGTCCGCGCCCAAGTGCGGGGCATTCAGTCGAACATCTTTTCCCCCTCCGATGATGCATCCTCGCCTTCACTCGCTTCTCCTCGCCGCCGTCCTGCTCGCGCCGCTCCCCGCCGCCGCCGCCGGCACCGCGAATCTCATCAACATTTCCACCCGGCTCCAAGTCGAAACCGGCGACAGCGTCGGCATCGCCGGCTTCGTCGTGCAGGGCACCGGTAACAAACAAGTCCTCATCCGCGCCCTCGGACCCACTCTCTCGGGCTTCGGCGTCTCCGGCGTCCTGGTCAATCCCAGCCTGGAACTGCGCGACTCCGCCGGCCAGCTCGTCGCGAGCAATGACGACTGGGACCAGACGACAAACATCCAGGCCTGGCACACCAGCCTTGGGCTCAATTTGCCGCTTCCCACCGAGTCCGTCATTTCCATGTCGCTCGCGCCCGGCGCCTACACGGGCATCGTGCGCGGCGTTAATGGCACCTCCGGGGTCGCCCTCGTCGAGGTCTACGATTGCGACGGCACCGCCCCCTGCACGCCGATCAATATCTCAACCCGTGGCATCGTGCGTTCGGGCCCGGGTGTCATGATCGGCGGTTTTGTCGTGCAGGGCACCGTGCCGAAGAAGCTGCTCATTCGCGCCACCGGCCCGTCCCTCGCGCCCTTTGGCGTGACCAATGTACTCGCCAATCCCACCATGGACATCTTCAACAGCACGGGCGCGAAGATCTTCTCGAACGACGACTGGAATACTCAGTCCGCGCAGGGTGTGGCCGATGTCACTGCCACGGGCAAGGCCCCCTCCGATCCGCGCGAATCCGCGCTCGTGCTCACGCTCGATCCGGGTCCCTACACGGTCGTTGTCAGCGGCGTCGGCGGCACGCAGGGGAATGCGCTCGTGGAAGTCTACGACCTTGCCCCCACCAATCCGGTGCCGGCGCCTTCGCAGGGCAGCACCCTCTATCTCGCCAATCTCCGCGCGGCCCCCGGCGTGACCACGAGCGGCTCCGGCACTTCCGCCATGAGCGTGAATCAGGCCGGCACTTCCGCCGTTATCAGCGTCGCCTATTCGAATCTCAGCGGCCCGGTTACCAACTCGCACCTCGAGGCCAGCGCCGATTCCCCCTATGCGGGGCTCAATCTCTTCGACCTCAATCCGCGCGTCGTGCAGTCCGATGGCACCTGGCTCTGGGATTTCTCGTCCACGAACGGCAGCATCACCACCGCCGAAATCCTTGCCCTCATTCGCAACGGCCAGGTCGTGATCCGCATCTATACCGCGGCCAATCCCGGTGGCGAATTGCTTTCGGTCTACAGCTCGGCCAGCGGCGGACAAACCTTCACGGCGCCCGCCGCGCCTCCCGGTCTGCCCGGGGGTGCCCCCACTGCGGCCGATGCCTCGCGCTTCCTTTCCCAGGCCACTTTTGGCGCTACCAGCGTGACCTCCGCCACCGATCCGATCTCCGTCGCCTACGTGCAGAGCAAGGGCTTCGACGCCTGGATGAACGAGCAGATCGCGCTGCCCACCACGACGCTGATGAGCTACGCCGACTCCGTCTGGGATGCCTCGATCGGCAATACGCAGGGCGCCACGCCGGCGCATTACGGCTGGTGGGTGCGTTCCGCCACTGCGCCGGATCAACTTCGCCAGCGCGTCGCCTACGCCTGGAGCCAGATCCTCGTCGTCTCCTCCAACTCGAATGGCCTGAACAGCAACCCCGTCGGCATCGGGGCGTATTACGACGTGCTCCTCAAGGACGCCTTCGGGAATTTTCGCACCCTCCTCGAGGACATCACGCTGAGTCCCGCCATGGGTGAGTTTCTCGACATGGCCGGCAACGCCAAGGGGAATGCGAGCACCGGCACGAATCCGAACGAGAATTTCGCCCGCGAAATCAATCAGCTCTTTTCCATCGGACTCTACCAGCTCCATCCCGATGGCTCGCTCGAGCTCGATGGCCGCGGGCTCCCCATTGCCACCTACACGCAGACCGCCATCACCGGCTTCGCCCGCGTTTTCACCGGCTGGAATTATTCCCCGCCCGTCACGTCGTTCCCACCCATCAACTTCCGGGTTCCGATGATCAAGAACGCGAGCAAGCACGAGCCCGGCTCCAAGCTGCTCCTCAACGGCATGACGATTCCCGCGGTCGGCACCGCCACCACGGGCACGATGGACGTCGACCTCAAGACCGCGCTCGACAACATCTTCTACCATCCGAATGTCGGCCCGTTTATCGCGCGCCAGCTCATCCAGCGCCTGGTCACGAGCAACCCGAGCCCCGGCTACGTCTACCGCGTCGCCCAGGTCTTCGCGAATAACGGCAACGGCGTGCGCGGCGATCTCCAGGCCGTGATCAAGGCCATCCTCAAGGACTACGAGGCCCGCACCACCGATCTCCTCGCCTTTCAGGGGACCGGCAAGCAGATCGAGCCCGTCCTGCGCACCACCAAGGTGATGCGCGCCTTCCGCAGCACGCCCTTCACCGTCAGCGGCCTTGTCGCCGGCCCCTTCTATAATTTCGACACGACCTTCGGGCAGACGCCGCTGCGGGCCGCGACCGTGTTCAACTTCTTCGCGCCCGATTACGCTGCACCCGGTGCGATCTCGAGCGCGGGCCTCGTCGCCCCGGAATTCGCCATCACGAATGAGACCACCCTCGTCTCCACTTCGAATTTCCTGCGTAACTTGACCTTCAGCGGCCAGGGCTCGGGGAATAATAAGGTGAACCTCGACTTCTCCGCCTACCTCACGCTGGCGAAGAACGATCCCGCTGGCCTGCTCGATCAGTTGAATCTCCTGCTCATGTCCGGGCAGATGGATGCCTTCATGAAAGCGCAGATCCTCACCGCGCTGAATCCGATCTCGACGACCGATGGCGGCCTCCTCCGCGCGCGCACCGCGGTCTTCCTCATCACGGCGTCCCCGCAATACGCCACCCAACGCTAACGCTTCCCCAACCCCCAAAATCTTCCGGCCATGAGCCCACGAAATTCCCTGAATCGCCGGTCCTTCCTCCGCCAGGCTGCCTGTGCCGCGGTGGGGACGCTTGGAATGACGAACGCGTTGTTCGATCTGCGCCGCATCGCCGCGGCCACGATGAACAACTCGGACGTCCTCGACCAAAGCTACAAGGCGCTGGTCTGCATCTTCATGTACGGCGGCAACGACGCCAACAACATGATCGTCCCGAGCGATACGACCGATTACAACAAATACGTCACCTCGCGCGGTATCCTGGCGCTGCCCGCCGCGGGCCAGCCCGGCGGCATTCTCCCGCTGAATCTCATTCCCGGTCGCGGCACGAACGACGGCCGCACCTTTGGATTCCATCCGCACTTCGCCGATTACGCCTCGCCTAATGGGATGCTCCCCGGCATGCAGAGTCTCTTCAATAGCGGGAACGTCGCCGCGGTGGGAAATGTGGGCACGCTCATCTATCCGACGACCCAAAACGATTTCCGCACCAAGCCCAGCATCCTGCCGCCGCAGCTCTTTTCGCATAGCGACCAGCAGGTCGAATGGCAGACCAGCGTGCCGCAGGCGGTGAAGTCGAGCGGCTGGGGCGGACGCGTCGCCGACCTGATGAATGCCAGCTTCGGCAGCACGCAGATCTCCACCTGCATCACCTTGAATGGCGCCAACACCTTCCAAGTCGGCAACAGCGTGGTCCCCTACAGCGTGTCGCAGTCCGGGGCGATCGCATTGAGTGGCTACACCTCCGGCAGCGCGGTCGGCACGCCCTCATATGCGCTCGATCAGCTCATCGCTGCCACCCAGCCGAATCTCTTCCAGCAGACCATGGCCGGCACGACCAAGCGCGCTTTGGATAACTACCAGTTGCTCGCCTCCGCCCTCAGCCAGACGAATCCCACCGCGGCGCCCTATTCGTCCTTCGACTCGAGTTCCTCGCTCGCCGGCCAGCTCAAGATGGTGGCCCGCCTCATCGCCGCCGCGCAGAGTGGGGCGTCGGGTTTGAATCCCAAGCGCCAGGTCTTCTTCGTCTCGGTCGGCGGCTTCGATACCCACGGCGATCAGCTCAACGCCCAGAACAATCTCTATACCGAGCTGAACAATTCCCTCTCCGCCTTCTACGCCGCGACGGTGGCATTGGGCGTGGCGAGCAAGGTGACCACGTTCACCTCCTCAGATTTCGGCCGCACCTTCCAGACGAATGGCGCCGGCTCCGATCACGGCTGGGGCAGCCATCACCTCGTCATGGGCGGAGCCGTGCAAGGCGGCGGCATCTATGGCCGCATTCCCATCCTCCAGGCCGGCGGCCCCGACGACGCCACCACGAGCAGCAGCGGCCAGGGCCGCTGGATCCCCGCCGTCTCGGTCGACACGTACGCCGCGACGCTCGCGTCTTGGTTCGGTGTCACCCCCACGGATCTTCCCACGGCGCTGCCAAATATCGGCAACTTCCCGACGCAGAACCTGGGGTTCGTGTAGGGCGAGGTCGGAGCGCCTAGGGTAAGTTCACGCGACGACGCGACGCGAAGGCGAACCAAAGAGAACGGGAGGCGAAATTTTTTTGCCCCGGAAGTTCCGCCGGGGCGATCGGAGGAAATGCCGAGACACGCTGGGGGCCCGCGACACCTGGGAAATTCTCACACAAAACCACGAAGCCACCAAGGGGAGGGCGAAGAAATCGAGATGCACCGAACGATGTGGCGCCGAAACGCCATGATGTGCCCCGCGTCCCGCCCGAAGAGGGCTCTTGGCACGTGCTGACGGCACCCATGGGCAGCGCCCTGCGAAGATCGATTCAAACCTCTCGGCGTGAAAAGCGGTCCTTCTTTGTGCCTTTGTGGCTTTGTGTGAACCCTTCCGTCATTCCGTAATTTCTTCTTCACGCATTGCCCGAGCGGGATGAGGAATCCCGTCGAATGCCTGCTTCGGTTCGCGCCTTCGCGTGAGCTCCTATCCCGGAAGCCGCACGTTGAACTTGTGGCAGAGAAACAATACGAGAATCGCGCCGAGGACGGAAAAGATCAGCCCGGCGGGATGAAAAGGCGTTCCCGGCTTCGGCCGGGAGAAAAGGTGCACGATGCATCCACCTACGAGCGATCCAACGATCCCCAGAACGATCGTCCACAAGAGCGTCAGATGGGTATGCATGAGGGACTTGGCGATGAACCCGGAGACCAGTCCGATGAGGATGTACCAGATGAGGTGAAGCATGGATGGGCATCGGTCTGTTTCGCGGCCCTGTCCATCCAAAATGCGGCTCATCCCACCCCTCAGTCTTCTTTGTGCCTTCGTGGCTCTAGGTGAGCCGATCCGGTCTGCCATCTGCGCCCCAGGGCGCCCCGATCCGTTCCATCTGCGGTTCGTCGCCCCTCCGCAGTCTTCGTCGTGCCTTTGGGGCTTCGGGTGAGCCGTTCCGATCTCCCATCTTCCCTTCCCGCCATTCGTAATATTGAGCGCCCCGCTCTGCGTGATCCACGGATAACGCGGATGCGTCGGATGTCCCAGAGGATCTGCCAAGACACGTGGTTGGATGTTGGAAGCGACGCCGACACCGCGAAAAATCAGCAAGTCCGAAGCCCGCTCGCAGCCTCCCCATCCGCGGCCATCAGGCCCATTCGCGGTCGAGGTTCCTGATCCCCGTCGAGACCCTCCCAATAATTCGGGTTAATTCGTGCAATCTTGGTGGTTCAAGGATCCGCAGTTCGGGGTCTTTGCCATCGATCGCATAACGGGCCATTTCCAAGCCACGGTGAAGTGGAACGGCACCGAAGTCTGTCTCGCCTTTGCGGCTGTAAATTCCGCGCCCTCCGAGAGTGCATTGGCGGTCGCGCGGGCGCTTTGGTCGAACCAAGCAATCTGGACGAAAAAGGTCGAGGATTACGCTGTCTCGGAATTGTTGCCTTTGAAGAATGAAAGCTGGCTCGAGGACGGCGATCCGGAAGTGACGACGAAGAAATTCGTGAAACGTTTGACGCTCGAAGACGTCACGATTCAGCCCGATGGAATCTTCGAATTCGTCTTCGACGACGGCGACCTGTTCTGGGGTCACGCCGTGTTTGTAACGGGCACGCTGAACGGCGGGCTTGAGAAGGCGGAGATCGTGGGGTGAGGGGTCGCCGAGGCGCCGAAGGTCGGGGAACGGTTGCCAAACGGCCCATGCCTCGATCAATGCGCACGTGGTGAACATCTTCGAGGAAAGGATATCGAGCCGGGACGCAACTATCCGGAAATTCCGGATAGTTCGTTTGGAAGAGGCGCGCGAGGTTTCGCGTGAGGTGGAGCACTTCAATCTCGATGCCATCCTCGCCGTCGGCCGGTCACTTCGAGGACGAGGATGAGGACGAAATCATGGCGAAATTGCAGAAGCGTAGGCGAGGGTGCGGCGTGATTCGGTTGCGGAAGAGAAGTTTGGGCCAAGCAGAGCTTAGCCGTACCGGCTCGGGTGCAATTCCGTTTGAATATCGCATATCCTGACCGCGTGCGGAGATTTGGAAGAACGAGGCGCGATCAGTGTGCTGTACACGGCCTCGGTACATGAGACACGAATCTCCCGTCACCAAATTCGTCGATCGCTTCGTTGCTCGAGTGCAATGCGATCGACCTCTGCAAAGTATTCCTTCGCGCTCAAAAACGAAACGACGCCAAAGCGGGAATCGGAGATCAACTCCGTCCGGAAGGCTTCGCTATCCGACTGCGCCACATCGAATTCAAAAAAACACGTATCGCCCTCCCGCTGACTACAATTTCCCAGTAACCTCTGCGTGAATGGGCGCATGACCAAGCCGAACCAATTCCTCGCCGACTCTTCGTCGAGACACTTCACGCGAAAATGTAGGCTCTTGGTTCCCACTGATTGATATGTCGGCGAACTGACGGTTCTATCGCAATTGAAAGCATGAAATCCTCAACCATCGGCATCGTCACGTCAGTTCTCATTGCCGTGGGCGCGTCCGCCGTCTTCGGGCATGGGTCCGACGCTCAGCGCGATAAGGCCAGGAGCGCGGCGGACAAAGCGATTTTACCGCTCATGAAAAAGCTCGGGATCCCCGGCATGGCGGTCGGCATCGCGGTCGGGGGGAAGTCTTACGTCTTCGACTACGGCGTGGCTT
The DNA here is from genome assembly GCA_038226705.1 of Chthoniobacterales bacterium. GTDB lineage: Bacteria > Verrucomicrobiota > Verrucomicrobiia > Chthoniobacterales > SZAS-18 > SZAS-18. Next base: position 18,576 of record JBBRQH010000022.1, read on the forward strand.
CCACGGAATCCCAAAAGCCCGTCTCGCCCCGGACGCTTTTCGAAGTCGGGTCGATCAGCAAGACGTTTACGGCGACGCTGGCGTCCTGGGCGCAGGTCAGCGGCCAGCTCTCGCTCTCCGACAAAACCAGCCAATACTTTCCGTCCCTGCGCGGGACCAAGTTCGGCGAGGTGAGTCTGCTCCATTTGGGCACGCACACGCCGGGAGGCCTGCCCTTGCAGGTTCCGGACGACATCAAGGACAACGCTCAACTCCTGAAATATTTCGAGCAGTGGCAGCCCACCTACGCGCCGGGGACGTATCGTACCTACGCGAATCCCAGCATTGGCTTTCTCGGCGTGATCACGGCGCAGGCCATGAAGCAGGATTTTGTCGGGCTGATGGAAGAGCGCCTGTTTCGCGGTCTGGGTCTCGCGAACACTTTCCTCAATGTACCGGAAGGCAAGATGTCGGATTACGCCCAAGGCTACACGAAGGACGATGCGCCGATTCGAATGACCGCGGGGGTTTTGGGGGCCGAGGCCTATGGCGTGAAGACCACGGCCGCCGACCTGATCCGCTTCGTGGAGGCGAATATGGGTGCGATCGCGCTGGACGAGAAGCTCCAGCGGGCGGTGACGGCGACGCACACCACTTATTTCCAGGCGGGGGTGATGACGCAGGATTTGATTTGGGAACAATATCCCTGGCCGGTCGAGCTGAAGACGCTGCTCGAAGGAAATTCGCCCGGGATGATCTTCAAAGCGGTGCCGGTGACTGCAATTACGCCGCCACAGGAACCGCGGAACGACGTCTTGATCAACAAAACCGGCTCGACCAGCGGCTTCGGGGCGTACGTCGTTTTCGTTCCGAAGAAGCGGATCGGCATCGTAATACTGGCGAACAAGAATTATCCGATCGAGGACCGCGTGAAGGCGGCGTACGAGATACTCCTGGAACTGGAGCCGAAGGACTGAGGACGGAGGGGAAAGGTGGAACCAAGAATCTGACACGAATTGGCACGAATTCTCCAAGGCGAAGGAGGCGGGCGTGGAGCGAAGGCAGCGAGGGAGGATTTACCGCAGAGATCGCAAAGAGCGTAGAGATCAGAGAGCGGGAGTGTCGCAAAATCTGCCCAGCTCAGCACTCCCAGCGCTTGGGTGGTGGGCCCACCTTCATCCAGTTTCAATTTCTGCGCTCTTTGCGCTTCCTGCGGTAGATCCTGCTCTTTCATTGCGAGGCATCCGCACCACACTGCCCCGCGCTCTCGTCTCGAATTCGGCCCATGCGCGTATTTCCACCGGCTGCCAACCATGGCATATCCCCCGCATGGGAATGAAGATCACCATCGTTCGCGGAAACATCGCGCTCCAAACCGTCGATGCGATCGTCAACGCCGCGAACCACGAGCTCGCCGGCGGGGGCGGGGTGGACGGCGCCATTCATCGTGCGGCGGGTCGCGGCCTCATGGCCGAATGCCGGACGCTCGGCGGGTGCCCGACCGGCGAGGCGCGCATCACAGGCGCGTACGAACTCGCGGCGAAGTTTGTCATCCACGCCGTCGGCCCGATCTGGCGCGGCGGGGCGCACGAGGAAGATGCGCTGCTCGCCTCGTGTTACCGCCATGCGCTCCGCTTCGCTGGGGAGAATCAAGTGCGCTCTGTGGCCTTTCCGGCCATCAGCACCGGCACCTATGGGTTTCCGGTGGAACGCGCCGACGAGATCGCCTTGCGCACAATCGTGGGCGAGGGCCCGAATCATCCTGCGCTCGAAGAAGCGCGCCTGGTCTGCTTTGGCGCCAGCGCGCTGGCGACGATGCAGCAAGTCGCGAAGCGACTCGGGATCGCCTTCGAGTGAGGGGCGCGAACCGGCCGGCGCATCGCGTCCCTTCCGGCCGCCCAATCGCGTTTCTCGGAAAACCCAGCCATTGGACTGGGCTAGGAATTCCGGCCCTTTGGGCCTCAAAGCGGCACGCGGTATATCGAGGCGGGTCTCCGACTCATTCACAGGAGCTTAATCGGCACCACACGTGCAATGACCCGGTCCTTCTCCGGTGGTTTCTCATCGGGAACGGCGGCCAGAAAGACGCCAATCATCCCTCCAAGCAAGGACCGCTTCTGCGCTCTTTGCGCTCTCTGCGGTAGATCTGCTCTCTTCCTCCGCGAGCCATCCGCACCACGCGGCAACTCGCGTGCGGAGATTTGGCAGATGGATTCAGCGTCGCGGTTTTTTCCCAATTACGCGGCGCTCGAGCGGTACCGCGTGCGGCAACTCGCGCAAAGGATCATCGGGGTGGGCGGCATCCCAAGACGTTTTGAAATTTTCGTACCAAAACTCGGCCGGGAGGGGTCCTTTTCCCGCCGCCCGATCCTGCGGAGTCTGCCTTTTTTCCAGGACCTTGTTCATGCGGGCCAGGATATCGAGGAGATCGCAGTTGCCCCTGGCTTGCAGCGTGAGCTGCGCCAGCTCGATCGCAAGCAGCGCGGAATTGGCTTGCTCCGTCGGGCTAGGGCCCGGGCCGCCGATCGGATCACGCAGCGAAAAGTGCGGCTTGGCGTCCAGGCCGGAGACACCCGGAGAGACGTCTTGCGCGTAGCGCAGGAAAGGCTGGATTTTGGCGCGCAACTTTATTTCCGGGAGATTGCACCATCTCTCGAATTCGGCCGCGCTGAAGAGTCCCCGCTGGATCGCAATGAAGGCGATGGCCCCGAAAACCGCGTCTCCGGAAAAGCCGGGTGGAAAAGGAAGTTCCTTCCAAACTTGGTTCTGCCAGGACTCGGGTGGAGTGGGAATTTCGCGCATGCGCATGGCAGAGAGTGGGTGGGTTCGTGTGCGTCCGCAAACGCGGTGCGGGGGGGCGGTTGGGAAGGGCGATTTGGCCCGCCGTTTTCGTCTTGATTCTCACGGGCCTACTTGCGCTTTGCTCCGGCTCCGAAATGGACCGTCGCAGTCGGGGGAACCGCGATTTGGAAAAAATTGGCGCGGAGGAAGGTCGGAGCCCGGCGTTTCGGCGTCGCGAGCGCGGCGGCGAAATCCTGGAACGATTCGGAGGGGGCAGGGATGCTTGGGCCAATCGGGAGATTGCCGTGCCGGCACGGGCGCTATCGGGTTTGGTTTGGGCGTTGGAGTCGCGGGCGGAGATTCGGAAGCAGGAGTCGCAGATGCGCGCGGGCGCGTCGAGAGTAGCCCGTGAAATTCGTCCGACGAGCGCTCAGCTGGGCGCATTCAAGACGAGAGGTGGTGGTGAGCGCAATGTGCGCACTGAAGCAGATGACGAAGAGCGCCACGAGCAACCCGCGCAGATCGAGGCTTATCCAGTTGGTGCTCCCGCCCGTGCGCCCTTGGCGAAATCCACGATGTGAACGGCGATCACTAGAAGCGCGAGCCCAAGGGAGACAGAGGACAGAGCGCCAGCTTGGCCCGGACGGATGAACGCCGATCCTCATCCGCTTGAGTGAGGCATCCTGAAAACGCTGCCGCGATGGCTGCGCCGAAAGCGAAGACCGCCGCCGCATCTTCGACCGCCGCGGAGGCGTCCGCGACGCTGAGTCGTCGCGAAGGATGTCCACCGCCACCATCCGCTCAGGGTTTGGGCGCGAGTCGCCACCTATGATCAATCCTTCCCTCCGGCAGTGCCTGCAGTCCCTCGCCGCAGACGGCACCATCTCGGACCTGCAACGAGACGAATTCCTGAACAAGAACGTCGATGCTGTCATCTTTGCGATCTATCCGTGGGTGGAAATTGACCCCTCCATGGGCGGCCCGGGACAGCCCCCTGCGGCGGACGGAAGCAAGCCTTCGTATCGGCTCCGGGACTATTCGGTCTTCCCGCCGGATCTCGAAAATTCGGGTTCGATCTTGGGTTGGGGCGTCTACCGAAACGAGCCGTGGGATTTTGCAGGTCTCTACCAATCGGAGGAGAAGGCGAAGGAAAACCGCGCTGGCTTCGCCGAGGAATACAATGTGGCGATAGGCTCGCACAAGCCGTGGACGCGGCTCTTCCGGCCCGCGCTTTGAGCAGCGCGACAGGTCTCACCCGAGCGCGCGATGGAATGCGAGAGCGAAGCACTCCGTGGGGGTGGCCCCGCGCGCCGAAAGAGCGACAAAACCGAGGGCAAAGATTAATCCTCTCAAATTCATGGCGTTCGCGCAGGGCGGCCGAGATCGCCACTTAACCGCGGAGAAGACGTCACGGGCGCGCCTGCTTGGGGCCGCCTTTGCGGGCCGCGAGATGGCTTTGCACCGTGCCGCGACTTTCATGAATGTCGCGCGATTGGGCAAAGTTGCGATCGAGGATTCGTTGCTTGATCGCGTCTTCGTTGCGGTTGTCGCCGAGCTTGGAACTGACGACGGTAGGTGGGATTTTCACGGGACGGGCACGTTTCGATTTCATAGGCTGGAGTGGCTGAAGGTATGGGGGGATTGACCGGAGTCGGGCGCTTTAGCCGGGCAGACCGAACCGATGGCGCACCTCGGCTTCGTCGAGTCCAAGCGAACGCTCGAGGTGTTTCGCCGCCAGGATGCAGGCGGCCGATCTCAGCATGCGGTCGCGCTGCGTTTGCGGCATCTCGACACCCTCATGCATGAGATGTTCGACGCGGTAACCCCGCTCTAGGACCTCAACGAGCAAGTCCTCGCAAGCGACGGGATCATCCGTGCGGTACTCGTGTGAAACGGAATGCCGGCGCATGGGGACGCTAAAGGTAACGTGGTATTTGGAGAGCATGGGTTCCTTCGGATGGGGGTGGTGCCTCCGGCCAGATGGACTCGCGGGATGCGGGCTGAATCTGGGGCCAAGCCAGCGAGTCAGCCTCCCGTGGCTTGGCGGAGAGTCACCGCCCGTTGCCGGATGGAGGCGGCGCGGCCTGACAACCGATGGTGCCTACCGGCCAACGCAGGGAGAGCGCGTCCGTCTCCGCGCGGTAAGAAGGTGCAGGCCGAAATCCGCCGGTCACGATAGGCGATCGATGGCGGCTCGCGCTGCGGACTGGATGGTGGCCGGTCCGTGGCGCATTCGCCGCCCGGAGCGGATTCTCCCTTGCCTCTCCCGCAAGCGAGGGTGGATTCCCGCCAAGGAAGGTGCAGCCAAACGCTGGGAGAGTACGAGGCTGAGCGCCATGGCCACGTACAATCTCGTCATTATCGGGTCCGGTTCGGGCGGCGCACGCGCCGCCGAGCTGGCGGCGCGGCGGGGTGCGCGGGTTCTCTTGATCGAGAAGCACCTTTTCGGCGGCACCTGTCTCCACAGCGGCTGCGTGCCTCTCAGCTTGCTCGCCAAAAGCGCGCGGCGCTGGCGCGATTGGAAGATCGATCCGTCCCAGCAGGTCGAACGCCCGGTGTCGTTGCTGGCCGATTGGGTTAGCGGGACCCGCCGCCGCATCGCGCGCCAATCGACGCGCATGTTCGATCACTTGCGTTCTTTGCGAATCGAAATCGAGGCGGCGCACGCGCGGCTCCTCGGGAAAGGACGCGTGCTGGTCGACCGGGGGAATGGCGATTCCGAAGTGGTCGAAACGGAGAACGTCATCATCGCCACCGGCGCCAGCCCGGCGGTCTCCCATTTCCCGGGCCGGCTCGATCCCACCGGCATGCTGCATTCCTGCGAGGAGCCCCGGGACCTTCTCATCGTGGGCGGTGGACACATCGGGTGCGAGTTTGCCGGGATCTTCAACGCCATCGGGACGCGCGTCACGATCCTGGAGAAATGCGACCGGCTGCTGCCCGAGCTGGATCCCGAAGTGGGAGCCTACATGCGGGCGCTCTTCGAGGCGCGCGGCATCAAGGTGCAGGTCAAGGTGGATGCCAGCGATGCCATCCTGACTCCGGCCTCCGCACCAAACGGCCCGGCGCCTGCGCCGGCCTCAGATTCCGGCGAAAAGATCCTCTGGGCCACGGGACGCATCCCCAATGTGCAGGATCTTGGGCTTGAGACGGTCGGCGTGCGGGTGGAGAAAACCATCGTGGTCGACAGCCTGCTGCGGACCACGGCCAGGAACATCTTCGCGATCGGTGACGTGACGGGGCTGGACGGCCTGGCGACCGGAGCGCGCGCGCAGGCGCAGATTGCAGTGGAAAACGCCTTTGGCGCCTCCAATCGGTATGATCCGGCTGGCGTGGCGCGTTGCTATTGGACGCAGCCCGCGGTCGCGACCGTGGGCCTCCAGGAGCGCGAAGCGATCGCCGCCGGACACGCAGTGCGTGTTGGACGCGCCCAGCCGCGCAACCGTGCGATCCAGCACGGCGAAAGCGACGACCAGGCGGTGGGATTCGTCAAGCTGGTGACGGATGCAAACACTGGGCTTTTGCTTGGCGGCGTGCTGATCGGGGATCACGCGGGGGACTTGATCAACGTGATTTCCATGGCGCTGAAGTTTGGTGCCCGGGCGGACGATCTGTGCACGAATCTCATCTCGCCCGCGCTGGCGGATGCACTGGCGGAATGCCAAAACCAGCTCGCGTGAGAGGAAACCCGCGCCGTGCGGCATGGGTCCGCGACACCTGCAGGAAGGACCAAGGGAAGCCCAGTTTTCGCCAATCCCGGGAGAGCCCGCGAGAATGTCGCGACGGAGAATAGGGCATGAAAAAACACGTCCCTACCTGGGTCGCAACCGTGTTTCCCCTCCTGGGAGTCGCGGCCTACGTTTGCGGGGTCGCCCTCGCACCCGGCCGCGAATTGCTGCTCGCGGCCGTCATCGTTCCCGTGGTCGGTCTCATCCTCGCCTTCGAGGCGTGGCTGGAATGGCGGTCCAGCGCAGCTCCCGTGCGGGCGAACCGTTCCGCGGAATTCTCCGCTGACCCTTCCGGCTCGGCGGAAAGGGCAGGGGCCGGCGGCCCGAGAGCCGCTCCCGATGAGAAGCCGAAGCGGATGCTGCTCTACGGGCTGGTCTTGCTCCTGATCGTGACCAGCCTGCTCGGGCTTTGGACGGGAAGCGCGCTGCTGAGCCTCGGATTTCTCGGGGAGGTGCTCTTTTTTGTTCTATTCATCCTGGCCTGAGAGGTCTGTCACCGAAATGCGATCGTCTTTTCCACTCAAATTCCAAAAGCCGCCGCCATGACAACGACAGAAATCCCCGTCTCTGCCGCGCCTGCCCGCGCGGGCGAATCTCGGCGGCCGGACCAAAAGGAGGATTCGTCTGGCCAGCCAGTCCTGCCGCTCAAGCTCAAGAAGATTCTCGTCCCGACCGATTTCTCCGCCCAAGCGGTCAAGGCCATCAACTATGCGGAACGCCTGGCCACCAATTTTGGCGCGGAGCTGACCTTGCTCCACGTTTTTCAACCGCACTATTTCGCTTACGAGGGACTGCTTTCGGAGGAGTTCAGGGACGCCTGCGATTCGGCCCGGGACGAAGTGCGCTCCCGCTTGCGCCAGCTCTGCGGCATCGTGCGCCGCGAGGCCGGACTCGCGGTGGAAGGTGTGATCGTGGAAGGCGTCGCGCATGAGCAGATCACCGCACTGGCGCGCTCACTCGACATCGATCTCATCGTTATTCCCACCCACGGCTTTACCGGTCTGAAACAATTCGTTCACCTTGGCAGCACGGCCGAGCGAGTGGTCCGCCATGCTTCGTGCCCCGTGCTCGTCGTTCGCCAGCACGAATGCGACTTCATCGCCTGAAAAGGTGGTGGGCACCGTCGGACGCCGCGCCCCGAAACACGCGACGCTCCGGCGGTTGCACGGGCTGATCGATCGTCTTACCAATAGCCGCTAAGGCGTGTCCGAAGTCTTCAGTCGGACCACAAACACCGGGCAAGCCGCGTGCCTGATTAACCGCTCCGTGACGCTGCCGAGAACGAAGCGCTTGATTCCGGAGTGCCCGTGGGTCGCGATCACAATGAGATCGGCACTCTCAAGGCCGGCGAAATCGAGGATCTCCTGGGCAACGTCTCCGCTCCGTGCCACCGCGCGGGCCTTGAGTCCGCGTTGTGTCAATTCCTCGACCAGCGGCCCCAGGCGTATCTCCGCTTCCCGAAGCGCACCGTCATTCATCTTGGAGAAATCAATGACCGGCGTCGCGGGCTGGTAGGCCGCCAGGTACTCCGCGTAGAGCAGAGCCGGCACCACATGTACCAGGCACAGCTCCGCCTGGAATTTCTCCGCCAGTTCCGCCGCCGCGTTCAGGGCGTTGGCGGATGGTTCGGAAAAATCGATGGGAACGATGATCCGGTGCAAACTGAAACGGGCGGGTGGGGGAATCATGGGCGGCGCGTTCATGACGGTGGGGGCTCACTGCGAATCGGCAACCCTGATTCGCACGACGAAGACCGGGCAGGCCGCGAGCCGAATCACGCGCTCGGTGATGCTGCCCAGCAGGAAGTGCTTGAAGCCGGAGTAACCGTGCGTGGCGATGACGATGACGTCGGCTTTCTCCGCTTCGGCGAATTGCAGGATCTCATGCGCGGCCTCGCCGCTGCGAACCACTGCGCGCGCCTTGAGCCCGCGGGACTCCAAATCCTTGACCAAGGGTGCGAGGCGCTCTTCCGCCTCGCGGCGCGCCTCGCCTTCCAGCTTGGCGAAATCGACACCCGCGAAGGCCAAGCCCTGATAGGAGGCGGTGTACTCCGCGTAATGCATCGAGGGAACGACGTGCAGGAGCAAGAGTTTGGCCGCGAATTTTTCGGCCAGTCCGGCTGCCGTCTGCAGCGCGTTGGCGGAGGGTTCGGAGAAGTCGAGGGGAACGACGATTTGGCGCAGACTAAATGCGGCGGAGGGCGAGGCAGCAGAGGGGGTCATGGCTTCAAGGGTTTGCGCCCACGAAATGGAAGGCACGGCGACAGCATCAGGTTGAGCGGGGCGGACGGCTTACCACGGCGTGGCGAGGACTCCCCATCGTTTGGTGCTCAGTTCGCGCCAAACCATGGTGAGCGACGGGCAAGCGGCGGAGAGCGGACGGCCCCAGTCTCGACTTCCCTGTCGTGAAGGATCATCGTGAACTCCATCCCCGCCCGCCCGCCAGCGCCCTTTCCTCCCCGCTCGCGCGAAGCCGGCGAGATCAAATGGTTTGCCGATCCGGGCACCGTCGGACCAGCGCCATGAAGAACTCAACTCCCTCGCATCGCTGGAATGAAGTCGGGCCCGAGATCGATTCGTTCTATCATCTGCGGGCCTGCGACGTCAGCCGGCAACCCTGCGCCGGGACGGCCTGTTTTGTGGCGCGCAATACGCTGGGTATGGCGCACCCTGCGAGCGAGCCGAGGGTCTCCTGTCTCGGCCGGTGTTTCGCGGCGCCCGCCACAGGGGTGGATCGCGCGCGTCCGCGGATCGAGGTGCGTGCCCGGGAGGGCATCGTGCTGGGCCGTCTGGCCCAGGGCGGCGACGCGAGTCTCGCCACTTACCACGCGAACGGCGGTGGAGAAGCGCTTGCCCGCGTCCTGGCGCGGCCCCGCGCCGAGCTCGTCGATGCGATCGACGCCTCGGCGCTCCGCGGCCGTGGTGGCGCTGGGTTCCCCGCGGGGAAGAAATGGCGGGCGGCCGCAGCCGCGTCGGGGCCGGCGAAGTTTGTCGTCGCCAACGCCGATGAAGGCGATGCTGGTGCCTTCATCGATCGCTTCCTCATGGAAGGGGATCCGCACGCCCTGCTCGAGGGCATGACTGCAGCAGCCTACGCCATCGGTGCCCAGCAGGGTTTCATTTATCTCCGGCAGGAATATCCCTTTGCGAAGGAGGTGCTCGAAACGGCGATCGCCGAGGCGCGCGCCGCTCAGCTGCTCGGGGACAATATCCTCGGTTCGGGCTTTGCCTTCGACGTCGAGCTTTTCGTCGGACACGGCAGCTATGTGTGCGGCGAAGAAACCGCGCTCCTCCGTTCGCTGGAAGGGTTGCGCCCCGAGGTGATGGCGCGTCCGCCTTATGCGGCGGAACGCGGTCTTTACGGCTGCCCGACCCTCATCCAAAACGTCGAGACGCTGGCCACGGTGCCGTGGATTATAGTGCACGGCGGCGAGGCGTATCGCGCGCTTGGCTTCTCCCGGAGTCGCGGCACCAAGGCGCTCTCGCTCAACTCTCTTTTCGCGCGTCCGGGTCTCTACGAAGTCGAGTTTGGCGTGACCGTGCGGCACATCGTCGAGGAACTGGGCGGGGGCTTGCGCTCCGGTACTTTGAAAGGTGTCATCATCGGCGGGCCGCTGGCCGGGATCGTTCCGCCGGCGCTGCTCGATACCCCGCTGGGCTTCGAAGAGTTGCACGCGATTGGCGCCAGCGTGGGGCACGGCGGGGTAGTCGCGTTCGACGAGTCGATTTCGATTGCGGACTTGCTGCACCACGTCGTTTCGTTTGGGGCATATGAGTCGTGCGGCAAATGCACGCCCTGCCACCTCGGCAGCCGGCGGCTGGAGCAGATTCTGGCCCGGCACACGGCGCCGGATGCGGAAGTGGCGAGCCTCGTCGCCGCGCTCCGCACGGCGAGCCTCTGCGGGCACGGCGCGGGCATCGGTGAATTCGCGACCTCGGCGCTGGCCCATTTTGGAAAGGAACTGGCGGCATGCTGACTATCTCCATCGACGGCAAGTCGGGCAGCTTCCCCTCCGGCACCACCATCCTCGCGGCGGCACGCGCCGTGGGGGTCGAAATACCCACGCTTTGCCACGACGACCGCCTCCACCCGAATGGCGCCTGCCGGCTCTGCGTCGTGGAGGCGAAGGGCTGGGATCGTCTCGCCCCGGCGTGCCACACGATCCTCACGGACGGCATGGAAATCGCGACCGCGTCACCCGCGGTCGACGAGGCGCGTCGCACCGTCCTGCGCCTGCTGGCCGCAGACTATCCGGCAGAGGCGCTCTCGCGATCACCGGAGAAACCCTTCCATCGGTGGCTGCGGCATTACGGGGTCGCCCCATCTGCGCTGCAACTCAGCACGGCCGCCCGCTTCCGCGACGATTCGCATCCCTATCTGCACGTGGACATGGCGCAGTGCATCACGTGCTACCGCTGCGTACGCATCTGCGATGAAGTGCAGGGCCAATTCGTCTGGCGGGCCTGGGGTCGCGGCGCGGACACCCGCCTTCGTCCCCATGGCGGCGATACCCTGCTCGCGAGTCCGTGCGTGAGTTGCGGTGCCTGCTCGGACACGTGCCCGACCGGCGCAATCGAGGACCAGTCGGTGCTCCGCCACGGAGGCCCCGAACGGTGGACGCGAACGACGTGCCCCTATTGCGGCACCGGCTGCGAGATGCTGCTCGGCACGCGCGGCGACCGCATCGTGCAGATCATGCCAGCCCTCGACGCGCCCGTGAGCAAAGGGCACCTCTGCGTGAAAGGGCGGTACGCGTTCGAGTTCACGCATTCGCCGGATCGCGTCACGGATCCGATGATTCGAGAGGGAAGGGAATGGCGTCCGGTGTCGTGGGAGGAAGTCACGCGGCATGTCGCTTCCCGGCTCCGGGAAATCCTGGCCAAACATGGAACGCAAAGCGTGGGAATGCTCGGCTCGGCGCGCGGGACGAACGAGGAAAACTATGTCGCGCAAAAGTTCGCGCGTGTCGTGCTCGGTACCAACAATGTCGATTGCTGTGCCCGCGTCTGCCACGCGCCGACGGCGGCGGCGATGAAGCACATGCTGGGCACGGGCGCGGCCACGAATTGTTTCGATGACGTCGAGCGCGCTGCGGCCTTCCTCATTTGCGGCTGCAACCCGACGGAGGCGCATCCGATAGTGGGCGCGCGCATCAAGCAGGCGGTGCTGCGCGGGGCGCGGCTCATTGTCATCGACCCGCGGGAAACCGAACTCGCCCGGCACGCCGAGGTGCATCTCGCGCTCCGCCCGGGCACCAACATCCCGCTCCTGAATGCCCTTGCCCACGTGATCTGCGAGGAGGAACTCGCCGACGAGGCCGCGCTGCGCGAGCGCGTGCGGGACGTGATGGCGTTTCGCGAATTCATCCGGGGCTGGCCGCCTGAAAGGGCCGCAGAGATTTGCGGGGTGCCGGCCGAGCGGATCCGGGCCGCCGCCCGGCTTTACGCGGGGAGCCCGCCGGCCATGGCGTTCCATGGCCTGGGAATGACGGAGCATGTGCAGGGCACGGAAGGAGTGATGGCCCTGGTCAATCTGGCCCTGCTGACGGGCAACTTCGGCAAGCCCGGCTCCGGCGTGAATCCGCTGCGGGGACAGAACAACGTGCAGGGCTCGGCCCATATGGGCTGTGAACCTGGCAAACTCACCGGCTATGTGTCCGTCGAGGACGGCCGCGACGCCTTCGAGGCGGCGTGGAGCGCGCCGCTTCCGCGCGCGCCCGGACTCAACCTGATGCAAATGATCGATGCGGCCGGGCGCAGCGAACTCAAGGCCCTGTGGGCGATCGGCTACGATGTGGCGTTTACCAATCCGGACACCATCCGGACGCACGCCGCGCTGGAGACGGTCGAGTTCGTCATCGTGCAGGATCTCTTTTTCAACGAACTGGCGAACCGCTTCGGGGACGTCTTTCTGCCGGCCGCCTCGCCCTTCGAGAAGGACGGGACTTTCATGAATTCCGAGCGACGCGTGCAACGCATCCGTCAGGCGGTATCTTCGCCGGGTCAGGCGCGTCCGGACTGGCAAATTGTCTGCGACGTCGCCGCCGAACTCGGGCACCGGGACGCGTTCGCCTTCCGTTCCGCCGAAGAGATCTGGGAGGAAGTGCGGTACGTCTGGAAGGCGGGGGCGGGCATCAGCTATGCGCGGCTCGAGCACGGCGGATTGCAATGGCCGTGTCCGGACGAAGCGCATCCCGGCACCACGATCCTCCATGTGGATTCCTTCGCCGGAGAGAAGACGGCACCACTGCAGTGCCTTGATTTCGTTCCCTCGCTCGAGGTCCAGAATTCCGAGTTCCCGCTCCTGCTCACCACCGGACGAACGCTTTATCAATTCAACGCCGGCACCATGACCATGCGGACGCCGAACCGCGACTTGCGGCAGACGGACACGCTCGATGTCTCTCGCGAAGACGCCGTGCGACTGGGGTTCGGCGAGGGGGAGATCGTACGTGTCACCAGCCGCCAGGGGGCCGTGGAGATGCCACTCCATCTCGACCCCCGCGTGAAGCCCGGTGAACTCTTCGCCACCTTTCACGCGGGCGAGACGGGATTGAATCGTCTGACCGGCCAGGGTCGCGACCAGGTGGTGATGACGCCCGAGTACAAGGTCGTGGCGGTGCGGCTCGAGAAACGGCCGGGCTCCTGATCCTGGGTTGCGCAGCGCTATCCAATTTTCCCGCCAAGTTCGGCCCGGAGCCGCGCGAGGGCCCGTAGTGCGCCGGTGGTGGCGTCCTCCACCGAACGGTTCGTGCTCACGTGGAGAAGACACCGCGACGAAAGCTCGATCGGGGGAGTGAAGATTCGCTCCAGCGCGGCGAAGTCCTCGAGACGCGCATCCGAGATTTCGCCAGCCGCGTGCTCACGTGCTCCCAGCCGCTGCTTGCGGGTTGCGACGGAGGCCCGGGCCTCGACAAAGCAATACGGCACGCCCGCGTGGTCGACCACCCGCCGCAGATCGTCGCGGCGGCGCCGGCTGTTGAAGGTCGCATCGAGGATCGCGCCGTGTTTCTGCCGCAGGCACTCCATGGCCGAGCGAGTCATCGCCTTGTAGGTTCGATCGGACATCGCTTTGGCATAAAGCCGGCGGCGCTGGCCGGCTCCCCCGCGCGCGTGCAGCGGAAGTCCGGCCAGTTCCTTGCGGACGCGGTCGGAGGAAAATACCTCGACGCCCAAAGCCTGGCCGAGCGCGGCGGCCAGGGTGCTTTTGCCTGAGCCTACCCGGCCCATCACAATCAGCAGCAACGGTGTCGAGCCGCCGATGGCGTATTGCAGGGCGAGCCGGAAATACTGCGCGGCGTGGCCGTGGCTCGCGTGCTTCTCGTCCGCGGAAACATCGCGAGAGTGCTCGCGGAAACTCTCCACCTTTCCACGCACGAAGGCCCGGTAACATTTGTAGAAGTCGAGTACGCGCAACAAATCTGGATCGCGCAGCTTCTTCGCCATCTGCTCCGCGACCTGCTGCGCCAGGTCAGGCCGTCCGTGAAAGTCGAGGTCCATCGCGAGGAACGCGACGTCGTTCGCAACGTCGATCTGGCGAAAGCGATCGTTGAACTCGATGCAGTCGTAAATGATCACCCCAGCCGGGCCAAGGTGGATGTGCTCGAGATGTAAATCCCCGTGGCAATCGCGGATCCGGTGCGCACGCACGCGCTGCGCGAATAGTTCCCCGTGTGCCCGGTAGAAGGTGTCGGTGTAATGCCGGATGGCCTCGAGGACCGGCCCCCCGATCGTCTGGCCGACAAAGGCTTCGACTTGGGCGAAGTTCTCGTTCGTGCTGAGGCGCAGTTTGGCGATTCGACCCCAGGCAGCGATCTCCGGCGTGGGCTTCTGTGCCTCGTAGAACGGCGCCAGCTTGGCCACAATCGCCCGCACGTCCGCGGGGTTGGCCTCGCCCTGCTCGATCCGACGGAGAAGGAAATGGGACGCAGAAAGCCGCCGCATCTTGACCGCGTATTCCACGACCTTCCCCGTGCCGCCGAAGGCCAGCCTGCCGTCCTGGAGGGTGATCGGCACGATGCCCAGATGCACGCCCGGACCAAGCCGGCGATTCAGCGCGATTTCACGCGCGCAAAAGTAGTGGCGCTTTTCGAGAGTGGAAAAATCGAGAAAGCCGAAGTTGACCGGCTTCTTCACCTTATAGACGTGGCGCTCGGTGAGGGCGACGAAAGAGGAAGGCGTCTGGAGCACTCGAACCCGCCGCACGCTTTCCGGGTAGGACCGTGGGTTCTCGAGAAAGAGGAGCAGACGCGCGGGTGAGACGTCCAACTTCGTCGGCCTGGAACGGTTACTCTTCATCCTGGTCGAACCGATCGAGACGTCTTGGCGGGTTTGGCACCGCCTTGCCAAGCCCAAGGCAACACTGCGCTGGCCCATCCTCCCTGCGAACGTGGGCTTTCGCCAGCGAGCCCGTCACTTCGCTTCCGATTCCTTCAGCCGGACCACAAACACGGGGCAGGGAGCGTGGCGAATGACGCGTTCGGTGACACTGCCGAGCAGGAAGTGCTTGAAGCCGGAGTAGCCATGCGTCGCGATGACGATGACGTCGGCCTGCTCGGTCTCGGCGAAAAGGAGGATCTCTTGGGCGGCCTCTCCGTGCCGAAGCATGCCGCGCGCCTTGATGCCGCGGTCCTGCAGCTCCCGGACGAGCGGGGCAAGGCGCTCGTCGGCATCGCGGCGCGCGTCCACTTCCATTTTGGCAAAGTCCACCCCCGCCAGCACAAAGCCTTGGTAGGATGCCGTGTACTCGGCGTACTGCATGACTGGGACCACATGCAGCAAGATAAGTTCCGCTCCGAACTTTTCGGCCAGCCCGGCAGCAGTCTGCAGCGCGTTGGCAGAGGGGGCGGAAAAGTCGAGCGGAACGACGATCCGGTGCAAACTGAAACTAGGGCGAACGGGAGGAGTGGTTTCGGTGGTCATAGCTGGGATTGTTGCGGGCCGCGCGGATCGGGTCGCCTGGAGCATCGGCCCGCCCCGCACCGGACACACCACATGAGTTGGCCAGTTGTCACCATCCCTTGCGGTCGAATGGGTGCATCCGCCTATCCCACTTCGTGCCGGATGCGCACGAGCCTCCACCCGGCGGAAACCTGCATCAGCGTGTCCCACCATTCGGCTCCATCGTGCCGATAGCGAATCTGCAAACCTCGCACGGTGCGGCGCGCGAGCAGATCGCGCGCGTCGGCGAGCGTGAGGCGGGCCGGATCGCCGATTTGCTCTGTCGCGGCCTGCTTCGGCAGGACTGCGAGTAGCTCGGCGCACTGCTCGATGTCACGCAGCAGCGCTTCGAGATCGGCCGCATCCAGGACGGCCTGATGCAAAGCAGGCAGGGGCAGTTCGGGGGTGGTCTCATTCATGGGGTGCGGGCTAAAGTACGACGGCGCGGGACGAGCAACACGGCTGGCACCGGCGCCGGGCAGACTTGGGCACAAACTCCGCAGCCGGTGCAGGCGTTGAGATTCACCAGCGGAATGCCGCGCTCCACGCGGATGGCATCCGGCACCGGACACCGCTCCACGCAAACCGAGCAGACCGACCGATACGCGAGGCAATGCCGCCCTTGAATGATCGCCACGGCGTCCACCGGCAGCGCGGGCGCTAAGGCGGGCGCCTCGGCCGCGGCGCGAAACGGCCGGGCCAGAAACGTGAAGAAATCTCGGCGCGAAACAGACGTGCTCATGGCGTCGGGGTCGCCCGCGGGGCGGGGTCGTTGACGAGGCGGGTCAGGAACGAACGCTGCTCGAGCTCCGCGCTTGGCGCGTGGCATTGCACACAAGATTGCCGGTTGGGATGCGGCGTGCGCAATCCCTGGGCGCCGTTCGGACCATGGCAGCTCAGGCAATCGCTGCGCATCGCGGTGGGATGCGGAATGGAGGGCGGCGCGTCGGGCTGGGCGCGCGTGCCCGGCTGGGGCGTGGACCCCACAAACGTGCTCGTCGTGAAGGGCACCGTGAGCGATGCCTCGTAGGGAATGCCGGGCCCGAGCGCCGGCACATGGCACTGGGTGCAGTTCGCGAAGTGTGGGTGGCTGATCTTCGAAGCGATCCGGTCTTTCACAATGAGACCCTGCGCATGACAGGCGAGACAGCCCGCGGTCGAATCCTGCTGAATGGGATGCGGCACCGTGGGCGGCGCGCCGTCGAAGGCGCGGCGACTGGCGCGCAACGCGAGCGCGGCGGCGCGGTTGCCTTCAGAAATCGGCGGGATGGGGGCGTTCGCCACCGGAGCGGGTGCCGCCTCCGGCGGGCGCAGATCCGCCACGTTGCTCACCCAGCCGGCGTTGGCGCCGCTTTTGCGTCGATCCACTTCGCTGTAGCGCACCGCGCCGGTGATGCCGGTCGGGGCTTCCACGGCGCGGCGCACCGAATCCGGCGTGACGGTCTCGACTGGACGGGACAAGCTGATCTCCGAACGATTGGAGCGCAGTCCCATGAAGAAGCCGCTTACCGCCACCGTGATGAGCACGGCCGCGGCCACCCGGCGAGCCTTCCGGCGGAAATCAGCGCTGGCGAGCGGGTCATTCACAGCTTGTCGCGGGTGGCGGACACGACCTTCTCGACGGTCGCGGCGCATTTCTTGTAGTCCGGCTCCTTCGAGATCGGGTCGATGTCACCGAGGGTGATTTCATTCACGAGCAGGCGCTGGTCGAAGAACGGCACGAAGAGCGAGCCGCGGGGCGGATTGGCACGGCCTCCCACCCAAACCGGCAATCGCAGCTCGCCGCGTCGCGTCTTCACGGAGATGAGATCGCCGTTCGCGAAGCCGCGTTCCGCCGCATCGGCGGTGTTCATTTCCACGTAGGCGGCCGGCATCGCGGCGCGGAGCGGGGCAATGCGCATGGTCATGGTGCCGGTGTGCCAATGTTCCAGCACACGGCCGGTGCAGAGCCAGAAGGGGTATTCCGCGTCGGGCTCCTCGGTCGCCTTCTCATAAGGAGCGAACCAGACGAGCGCGCGATCGTCCTTGGTCACGGAGTGATAGAACTGGATTCCCGCCCCCTTCTTGACGAAGGAGTCGTCGAATTCGGAAAAGCGGAACTTGGTTTCCCGCCACGAGCCGTCGCCCTGCTGCACCACCGGCCAGCGCAGTCCGCGCGTCTTCACATACTCCTCGTAAGGTGCGAGGTGCTTGTGCTTCAAGGTGCTGAAGCCGCGGTATTCCTCGAAGAGCGCACGGTCGACGTTTACGTCGTAGTAGTGAGCCCACTCCCAAACCGGGACTTCCGCGCCCTGCTCATTTTTGATGGGGAAGAGGAACTTGCCGTCCTTGTCCTTCATCCCGGGATGCCCCAGCGCGTAAAGGCGACGGGCCAGCGCCAGGAGCATCCAGCAATCGTCCCGCGCCTGGCCGGGCGGCGGGACCATTTTGAACCACTGCTGCGTGCGCCGCTCGGAATTGCCGTAAATGCCGTTCTTCTCCACCCACATGGCTGCCGGTAACACGAGATCGGCCAGCTCCGTCGTCGCGGTTTGATAGACGTCCGAGACGATGAGGAACTTGTCGGCGAGACCTTTCTTCGCCTGGAAGAGCTTGTGCAGGTTCGGCAGCGATTGCCCCGGATTCGTCACTTGGACGAACATCGTGCTGATGTCGCCGCCCTTGTCCGTCGGGGTGCAAAACTTCTCCCACATCAGCACCGTGTGGTAGCCGATCTTCGGAGCGATGCGGCCCGGTGGGAGATTCCAGAGTTTCTCCGATTCCGCCCGATGCTCGGCATTCTCCACCAGTCGTCCGCCCGGGAGGGTGTGGCAGAGCGTGCCCACTTCGCGGGCGGTGCCGCAGGCGCTGGGCTGGCCGGTGAGTGACGTGGGCGCATCGCCCGGACGTCCGAAATGTCCGCTGAGCAAATGCACGCCGTGCGCGAGACGATTCACATTCGTGCCGCGGGTGTGCTGGTTGAAGCCCATGCACCATGTGCTCGTGATGCGCAGATCGCGCCGGCCAAAGAGCTCGGCAACCAATTGAATCTTCGCCGCGGGCACGCCGGAGATCTTCTCCACGTATTCCGGCGTATATTCTGCCATCGCGGCCTGGTAGTCCTCGAAGGTCATCGGCTGGCCGTTCAGCGAGGGCTTCTCCGTGTCCTTGCGGAAGGCGCAATGCTTCTCGACGAAGGCCTTGTCGTACGTGCCGTTCTTGAGCAGCAGGTGCGCGATGCCGTTGAAGATCGCCAGGTCGCTTTGCGGACGAAACTCGAGGTAGTGATCGGCGAATTCCGAGGTGCGCGTGCGCCGGGTCGAGAAGTCGATCAGGATCGGTTTCTCGCCCCGCATCTTCCGGTCGATGAAGCGCGAGAAGAGCACGGGGTGCATCTCGGCCATGTTGTTGCCCCAGAGGATGAGGACGTCGCATTTGTCGAGATCCTCGTAGCAGCCCGCCGGCTCATCGACGCCATAGGTGGAGAGGAATCCTGTCACGGCGGTGGCCATGCAGAGCCGGGCATTGGGCTCGATGTGATTGTTCGAGAGCCCGCCCTTCATCAGCTTGTTCGCGGCGTAGCCTTCCGGAATGGTCCACTGGCCCGAACCGTAGATGGCAAACTTCTCGGGCGCGGCCATGACGCGCTTCGCCACGAGATCGAGCGCCTCATCCCACGAGATGGGCGTGAGCTTCCCGTTCTTGCGCAGGAGCGGCTCGGTCAGCCGATCCTTGCCGTAAAGCGCGAGGCCCACGTGATAGCCCTTCACGCAGAGCAATCCCTTGTTTACATCGGCAAACTCATCGCCCTGGATCGCCACCACCTTCTCGTCGCGTACGCCCACGCGCACGTGGCAGCCGGTGCCGCAAAAGCGGCACGGCGCCTTGTCCCATTTGATGCCATCGGCGGCGGGAACCGCCGACACGGGTGCGGTTCCCGTCTGGCCCGCCGCTCGCGTCTGCGCCACGGAAGAGGCGGCGGCGAGGGCGGAGAGCTTGAGGAAAGTGCGACGATCGAGGTTCATGAGACGGGGACAAAGGCGCTTGGCTCGGCAACGGCGTCGGCCGCGAGCGAGTCGGTTTCGAAATTGACGCAGACGACGTCGACGAAGGCGACGCCGGGCTGCGCGTGGAGCCAGTCGTGCATCACGCGGCAGGCCGCGTCGTCTTCGGCCTCCAACGCCACGGGAAGCCAGCGTCCGCTGGCGGAACCGGGCAGCAGCGCGGGATGTTCCGCGATGCGGGCCGTCACCGCGGCGGCCTCGATCGGATCGCTGCTGAGCGTGAGAAGAAGTCCGCTGATCGGCATGGTCAGGCGAGTTCAGGGGTGGAGGCTGGCGTGGGCGCGGCGGCCGCATCCAGCTCGCGCCGCCGGGCAAAGACGGAGCCGGTGATCTTCAGCAGCACCGTGTAGATCAGGAGGCCAAATGCCCAGATGCCGGCGGTGATCTTCCATTCAGCCACGCTCGGCAGGTACTCGACGATCTCGTGCAACGTCGAAGGGATGAATCCCGGGATGATCAGCCCTATCCCCTTCTCGATCCAGATGCCGGCGAAGGCGAGCACGCAGGCCACGTTGAGCCGCCAGGGATGCGTCGTGATGCTCGAGGTCAGGAGAAGGCCCGCGGCGGTCAGGTTCATCGCGATGGCGGACCAGATCCACGGCACGAGCGCATGCTTCCCATGCAGGCCCAGGTAGAGATAGTGCGCGGCCGAAGTGTGCGAACCGCCGGTGTAGAACTCCACGAAGAGCTCCGAGACGACCATGAACAGATTGATGAGGATCGTCACCCGCATGACGTTCGTCAGCGTCGCGATGGGACCGTTCCCGTAGTCGCGGCGATAGACGCGGCGAATGACCTGGATGGCGAGGATGATGAAGGCGGGACCGCTCACGAACGCGCTGGCGAGGAACCGGGGCGCGAGCAGGGCGGTATTCCAAAAGGGCCGTCCGCCCAGGCCGCAATAAAGGAAGGCCGTGACCGTGTGGATGGAGATCGCCCAGACGATCGAGAGGAAGACAAAGGGCACATACCAGCGCGGATTGGGCTTCTTCCCGAGGAATCTCTCGTAGAGCAGATACGTGCAAATGTACACGTTGATCAGCAGGTAGCCGTTCAGCACGATCACGTCCCAAGTCAGCATCGAGACCGGGAAGTTGAACTTCCCGATGAAGGGGATGAGGTGCCAGAAGCGGTCGGGCCGCCCGAGGTCTGCCACCACAAAGAAAAGCGCCATAATGATGGCCGCGATCGCGAGCAGTTCGCCCACGATGACGATGTCGTGCATTTCCTCGTCGTGGTAGAGATAGGCCGGGATCACCATCAACACGCCGCCGGCCGCCAGACCGACGAGGAAGGTGAAATTCGCGATGTAGAGTCCCCACGAGACGTGGTCGCTCATGTGTGTGATGCCCATGCCGTCGCGGACTTGGATTGCCCACGCGTTGGCCCCCACGAGGGCCACCGCGGTGAGGAATATCATCCAGACGTAGAACGCGACTCCGCCATCGAAGGCCTCGACGAAGGCGCGCCAGGCGAAACGCCTCTGGCTGCGCACATGCTCGCGCAGCGTGTGCGGCAGGGCGTTGGAGGCGGCGGCGTCAGACATCGAAGAAGTAGAAGAACTGGGGTTTGAGGCCGAGATCCTCCTTGAGGATGAAGATGCGTTTGTTCTCGAGCACCCAACGGATCTCGGACTTGGGATCGAGCAGGTTGCCGAAGACGCGCGCGCCGGTGGGGCACGCCTCGAGACAGGCCGGGAGCCGGCCGGCCCGCGTGCGGTGCAGACAGAAGGTGCACTTCTCCATCACGCCCTGCGGGCGAATGCGGTTGGAGAGATACGATTGCTCGGGATTGATCTCGTGGGCGGCAATCTGCGGCTTCTCCCAATTGAAGCGCCGCGCGTGATACGGGCAGGCGGCCTCGCAATACCGGCAGCCGATGCACCAGTTGTAGTCGACGACCACGATGCCATCCGGCTCTTTCCAGGTGGCTTCGACCGGGCAGACATCGACGCAGGGCGGGTGCTCGCACTGCTGGCACTGCACCGGCAGGTAGAATTTGTCCGGCTGTTTGACCGGATGCTCGTAGTTCGCGTTGCCCTTCTCCATGTCCATGGAGCCGCGCGACATCTCGAAAACCCGAATGTAGGAATTGTTCGAGCCGCGGTCGTGGTTGTTCTCGATATGGCAGGCCTCGGCGCATTTCCGGCAGCCGTTGCAGACCGAGAGGTTGAGCGCGTAGCCAAACTTCACGCCCGGCTGCGCCTTGATGTCCGTGATATGGACGTCGACGCCGTATTCCTTCTTCGCCTCGCGCTCCAGCCGGCCGAGCACGATCTGGAGATCCACCGCGCTGAGTTCCTTGTAATGCTGCTGGAGGAATTCATCGACCGTGGCGGACTCCTTCCATTCGGTGAGCGGCGCGATGGCCTTCGCATACGCGGCGAGGCCGAGCGTGGCGCCGAGTCCCTTGATGACGTTGCGGCGGGTCACGCCACCCGTGGCGGGCGGAGGGGAATCGATTGTTTCCTTGCTCATGGCTCAATGTGCGGTGGAGGGTTTCGGCAGGACGGAAATGCGATCGCGCGGAGACAGCACCGGCAGCACCTGCGGCTGGGCGGGGACGTGCGCGTCGTGGCAATTCACGCAGTTGTTCCGCAGGCGTTCGCCCCGCGTTTGATCCCAGTACCCGTTCATCCCGCCGTGGGCGCCATGCGTGTAGTCCCGCCACTTTTGGCCATGGCATTGTGCGCAGAGAGTCATCACCTCGGGAAACGCGACGGGCGCGCCATCGGCGAGGCGCAGTGTGTTGTAGTCGCGGTCGTTGTGGCAGCTCAGGCACGAGAGCCGGCCGTGTTGAATCTTGAGACCCTGGTGAAACTGCTGGAGGTCGGCGGCGGAACGCGTCTGCGGGTTGGGCTTCGTGGTGGAGTGACACGTCAGGCACGACACCGTCACCGCATTCCCTTGGGCATCCTTCTCATTCGTCCGCACGCGCGGCGTCAGCGGGCCGGGCCGATACTTCGTCAAGAATTCCGTTGGAGCCGGCGCGCCTTCTCTAACAGCGGGAGCCTGGGTGCCCGGTGACTGGGCCAGCAGAAGTCCCACGCTCGCGAGCGCAAGCACGAGGGCGGCAAACGGCAGAAAGTGACGGGTAGGGAATGTCACCGTGGTGGAGGTGAAGCGAGCCGTCCCACGATGGGCGATCCCCTGCGCCTTTCTCTCCCACGCTTGGCCGTCGCTCACCTTCCGTTGGCGCCCGACATTGCTGAGCATCCTATGCCGCCTGCAGCACCGTACGACACTGAAGCATGATTAGAAATGGGCAGGGGAGTGGAACCACGAATTATTAACGCGAGTTCGAACCGGCAATCGGTTCCATCAGTTGCCCAGACAAAATGGAAGCCGACCCAGTCGCTCGGCCAGCCGACACGACGGTGACTTCTCCTGGAAAGCACGTGGACACGGATGACAGTCCGGCGTGAATCAGGGCGCGTCGGAACGTGCTCGCTGGCATGGCGAGGCGGTCTTTCTTTTTGCCTACGACGTCGCCTATGAGTTGCGCGGGCCGATCCCCAAGCGCGTGCATGACGAGGCGGTGACCGAGTTTTCGGTCGACTCGAATCGGCGAGCAGATTCAGCGCCCAGGGATCGTTGTCCCGGGCAAGGATTTCCGCCCAATGCGCGCTTTCCGCATAGTCCTGGGGAACGCCATCGCCGCAGTAGCACAACTCTGCCACGCGGCGTTGCGCGGTCGCGATCCCCTTTGCGGCAGCTTTTCGCGACCACTCGAGCGCCTCGGCCGGGCTGCGCTTCATTCCTACGCCCTGGGCGAGCATCGACCCCAGGGTGTCCTGCGCCACGGCAAAGTCCTGCTCGGCGGAGCGCCGGAACCATCGGCCCGCTTCGGCCGCATCCTCCGTGACTCCGCGCCGTGAATTAGAATTTCCCGAGATTGTTCTGCGCCTTGGCGTGGCCCAGTTCCGTCGCCTGGCGCGCAAACTCGACGGCCTTTTCGTCATCCTGCGGCACCGCCTTCCCGGTGAAATACGCGGCGGAAAGAAAAAAGGCCGCTTCGGCGTCGCCCTGCGCCGCGGCCGCGGTCGCCGATTCGATCGTGGGCCGGCTTTCCGCTTCGGGAGCTCGCGCGGGCGGAAAGTACGAGGAGAGCACTGGTGGCGGCAAAAATCGCGGCGATACGCATGCGCCACGAAATGTCGCGGAATCACGGGCGTGCACGTGACATTCTCTGCACAATTCGCGGGCTGGCTGAAGCCAGGGGACGCACCATCGGCATCAGTTCTTCAGGCCATGGCTTGCGCGGAGTCGCTCGGGCGGGACGGAGTTGGTAAACATACGGCCCGGACTTGGCGTCGCCGGAATCGGACTGCGTTCCCGCCGCCGATCGCGCAGCGCGTAGCGGTCAGCGCCTGGTCCTTCGGTCTGGCCTGAAGGGTCGCAATTGCTTAGCCCAGTCCAACGCGCTGGGTCCGCGCTCCAGGTTCGAAGGCGACGATGCCATCTCCACCCACGCGAGAAGGCGGCAATTCCTCGGAACAACCCAGTTGCCACTATCGAATATCGCGTGACGAGGCTTCGACCGGCGCACGATTACTGCGCCTGGTAGAGTGTCGCGAGCTGCTGGTTGCTCGTGATGATCTGGTCGTAGGCCTCGAGGTTCACGTGCACCGCCGCGGGTGCGCCTTTCGAGCTGGCGTCGTCGAGGGCGAGATTCACCTGCGTCTCGATGCGTTCGAGGTTGGCGGCGATTTCCGCGATCTGCTCGCGCCGGCGCTGGCTGTTGGTCAGTCGGCGCTCGACGAGATCGAGGGTGGCACGTTTGGATTCCCGTAAAGCCTCCGGAAGCTGGGGCGAGGCGAGTTCGCGCTCCAGGGTCGCCTTTTTAGCCTGCTGTCCCTCGGGGGAACTGGCCGACTCGGCCGCGTCGAGACGGCCTTGAGCCACCGCGAGCTGGAGATGGAGGGCGGAAAGTTTGACGAGGGTCTCGAGATTGCTTTCGAATAGCGCGCTGTCGCTCTCCTGCGCCCGATAGTGCTCGCGCACGGATGCGATCGTGCGGTCCACCTGGCGGTGCCGCTCGACCAGCGCCGGATCGAAGGACAGGAGCGCTTTCTCCAAGTCTTCCTCCACTTTGACCTCCTGCTCGCGGACGGCCACCAGGTCCTGCCCATCGACAACCTTCCGAAACCGGGGGCTATTTGCGACGACAAAAAGATACGCTGTTTCGAGTCCCGCCCCGAGAAGCCAGAGGGAAGGCTCAACCATGCCGAGAGCCCCCACGCCAAAAAGGGCCAGCGCGTTCACCGGGATCGGTCCCACCGCGTGGAAGGCGACCTTCGCCCAGAATGCCGCTTTGAGGTATCGCCACATCGCGAACGAACAAACACTATCGCCGCGTCCGCTGCCAGCTTTGCAACAGGTTGTTGATTACTTCCGCGCGCACGGGCTCCCCCGTGATGGGCGGGTCCACGCGCAGGCCAAAGCGCTCATAGAGTACAAACGGGCTTTCCGGAAACTTGACGGGAACGCTGGGATTTCCGGGACGGAAGCCGTGCGTGAGGGCCTGACGCTGAACCGGCTCGCTCATGAGAAACTTGAGGAAAGCTTCCGCCGCGGCGCGTTGCTCCCGGGATGACCATTCCACGTCGAGGATGTAGTAGGGATTGTCGTTCCACATGTTGCGCTGGGGATAGGCAATCCGCAGTTCGCCCCAGCGGCCCTCGGCATTCTTCAGGTAGTCGATGGCGACGTTTTCGTAAACGCAAATGCCATCGAAGGTGGACGGTCCGCGCAGCACCATGTCGCGCATCATGTTCCCGGTGCTGTTCGACGATCCGTTGACCGCGTTCTCGAACTTCGCCATCCACGCCTGAAAATCGGCGGAAAGGATGTCTTTCAGTACCAGGCCGCGGTCCTTGTTGTGGAAGTCGTAGGCCATGAGGACCAGGGTCATGAGGCCGCTGTTCGATTGGACAGGATTCGTGTGGCCGAACTTGAATAGACCCCACTCGGACTTTTGCGCGATGCCCTCCCAGCCCCCGGGCTCGGCCAGTGCGGCCGCCATCGTGCGGAAGGTGATGCTCTTGTATTTGGCGATGAAGGCGTCGGCGCGTTCCGCCCACAGCACGAAGACCATGGGAGAGAGTGCGAGGCTTTCCTCCTTCGCGATGGGGGAAGCGCCACCGCCGCGGCGCGCCTGCCATTCCTGCAGGAAAACATCCTTGTAGAGCGAACTGGCCGGTGACCAGACTTGAATGCGTTTGTCGCCCTCGAGGACCTTTTGCGCCCCTTCGAGCGAGCCGAGCGGTATGAGATTGAGGCGAATGCGGGAGCCTTCCTTCGTCTTGGCGAATTCCTCAGCCGCGCCGCGCAGCCAGCGCTCTTTTTCGGTGCCATAAGCAATTCCGACCTCGACGCCGGGACCGCTGGGCCGGGCGCTCTCGGGGTCCTTCGCGGCGGGCGCCGTGCCGCTTGGATTCGACGCGGCGGACGCAGCGGCAGCCGGCGAGTACTTCTGCCAGAGCAGCCAGCCGGCTCCGCCCAGCATCGCGAGAACAAAGACGAGAATAACGCTCTGGCCGAGACAAGTGATCCGCGGGGCTTCAGACGGGGTGGCCATGGTTTCTAGAAAAATGTGGCGATGTCGCGGAAGACCGTCGTGATGTTTTCCGGCGTGCCCTTGTAAAAGCGCCCCTGGGTCGAGTCGGCGATTTGTTTCAGGATTTTTTCGCTCGCCTCTTCGCCATATCCAATTGTGAAGATGCGGACCGGAGCGCGTTCGCTGTCAAATTTCACGAGCTTCAGGAGGTCCGCCAGGGAGGTCTTGCTTTGGTTGTCTTCGCCGTCGGTGAGCACGATGACGGCGTGAATCCGGTTGGGCTCCGCCTTCTGGCGCCCGGATTGGTAGCGATAGGACTCGGCGATCGCATCGTAGAGCGCGGTACCGCCCCGTTCCACGAGTCCGCCGATGACGTCTTCGGCCTTTTTGCGCCCAACCGCGAGCGGCACTCCTTGGAAGAGCCAGTCAAGCCGCTCATCGAAGGCGAGCAGCGAAAAATTATCGCGATCCCCCAGGTTGGCCACGAGTTGGGCGGCGCCGAGACGCGCGTTCTTGATGCGCGCGCCTTTCATGGAACCGGAGATGTCCAGGGTCAGCACGATCCCGGACGATTTTTTGTTGGTCTTCCAAAGCGCGAGGGCGCCGTCGAGCACATCGGCGGGCGGGACGGCCAGGGTAGTCTGTGGCTCCTTCGGATCCACGCCATGAGCGGCGTCGATCGGCGCCGCCACCGGCACTTCGAGTGATGCCGGGCGAAAGCCCAGCTCGACCGCGCGCTGTTGCTGCGGACGGGCGAGCAGGAACTCGATGTATTTCCTCGCCGCTTCGCGATGGGCCTCGGTCGTCCACTCGCGCTCAACGACCCCGATCGGATGATCGGCCCAAAAAGTGCCTTCGCGTGGATAAATGGAGACGACCGGGAGGGAGAGATCGGGATAGCGCTTGGGATCGTTTGCCTCGATGACGTTGTTTTCGTAGACGACCGCCGCGCTTAAGTAGCTCGGGCCGTTCCCGAACATCTTGCGGGCAAAGAAACCGGTCGACGTCCCGTAGTGGACGACCGCCTGTTCGATTCCGGTCACGAATTTGGCGGTCTTGTCCGTCTGCAAGTCCGCGAGCGTCAGCCCGTCGCGCTTCCCAGTCGCGGCGTACGCCTCGGCCAGCACGGCGATCAGCCCCGAATTGCTGAACTCGGGGTGGGTGTGGCCAAACTTGAACCGGCCCCATTGCGCTTGCCCGACCGAAGCCCAGCCCTGGGGATTTTGCGAAAGCGCGAGAATGTCCGCCCAACCGATGGGCTTGGCGGGCCACCCCATCGCGGTCGCCATCGGTTTCCACATCGCCACCACCACCGGGGAGAGCACGAGATTTTCGGTCTTGGAGACGAGATCGCGGCCGCCCGAGCGGGAGCGCCAGCGCGCGTTGCCTAGGGTAATATAAGCCCCGGACGCAGGGCTGGTCAGATGCGGCTGACGCGGGGCGCCGTTGATCGCCTCGTCGATGCAGTCGCCCGAACCCTGGGCGATCGCGGTGATCCGGATGGGTTGCCCGGCAGCGGTCTTGGGCGACTGCCGGTGAAATTCCTCCGTGACTGCCTTGATCCAATCCTCTTTTTCGGACCCGTAGGTGAAGACGAGCTCGAGCGGAGGTTGGCCAGTCGGGGCTGGAGTGGGGCGGGGGCGGTTGTCAGAAGTTTTCTTCTGGTCGCATCCGCCTAGGAAAAAGACCGCGGCGAGCAGCGCCGGGAATATGCGAGGCAGCATGGGCTTGGCTGCATTTGCTCGCTGGTGCTGTCGAGCGCAAGCAACATTTGCGCAAGATGGACAGCCAACGACGGGAATCGAACCCGTGACCTGCGGTTTACGAAACCGCTGCTCTACCGCTAAGCTACGTTGGCGAGAACCGAGGGCGGGAAGTAAGCACGCCTGGCGTTCCGTGCAAGCTCGCAGCGCGCGTGCCACTTGCCCAGCAGGCACACCCGCTTAACCTCCCGCCACATGGCCGAGACCGCAGGAGAGCAGGGTGATGCGATGGCCTTCCCGACCGTCGTGATCCCGCGCGCCGGCGACCGTTTCGCCGGCTATTTGCTGCTGGAGGAGATCGCGCGCGGCGGCATGGGCGTGATCTTCCGCGCGCGGCAGGAAACGGCAGAACGGGACGTCGCGTTGAAAATGATCCAGGCCTCGCGCCTCCGTTCGCACGGCATTCTCGATCGCTTCCGTACGGAGGCTGAGTCGATCGCGAAGCTCGATCATCCCAATATCCTGCCCCTCTACGAATCGGGCGAGGAGCACGGCTTTCCTTTCTACAGCATGAAGCTGGCGGAGCGCGGCAGCCTCGCCGGCGCCTTGCCCCGCTACGTGGGAAAATTCCAGGAATGCGCAGCCCTCCTCGCCCTCGTCGCGCGCGCCATGCATCACGCGCACGAGCGCGGCATTCTCCACCGCGATCTCAAGCCGGCGAACATTTTACTCGGCGCGGGGGACACGCCGTACGTCGGCGACTTCGGGCTCGCCAAGGTGCTCGCGCCGGACGTCGTCGATCTCAGCCTCACCCAGACCAGCGCGGTCCTCGGCACGCCCCACTACGCACCGCCGGAGCAGGCCGGCGGCACAAACCGGACCCTGACGCCGGCGGCGGATGTGTACAGCCTGGGTGCGATTCTCTACGAACTCGCGAGCGGCCAGCCGCCCTGGGCAGGCTCCACGATGTTTACCGTGCTCAAGCGCTCTTCGGAAAGCTCGGCCCCGCGTCTGCGCGATGTCTGCCCGAATGCGCCCCGCGCTTACGAGACGATTTGCGATCGCTGTCTCCAGCCGGAGATCGCGCTGCGCTATCCCACCGCGGCGGCGCTGGCGGACGATCTGGAAAACTTCGCGGCGGGACGAACGCTGGCGCGCTTTCGCCCGCCGTTCCGCGCCCGCTTGCGGCAATGGAGCCGCCGGCGCAAATGGGTTCTCCTCGGGCTCGGTGGCCTGCTCGTGGCAGCGGGCGGCCTCGGCCTGGGCATTCAATTGCGCCGGGCCAATCCGGATGTCGACCTTTCCGGGAGTTCCAGCCCGGAAGCGGTTTATTTTCTCAAGCGCAGCCTCGACATCAACCCATCGACCAACATCACGGAGCGGGGGCATCTCGAGACAACCCAGGAGATCCTGGAACGCGCCCTCAAGGCCGATCCGGGCTATGCGGCCGCCCATGCGGAACTCTCGCGCGTGCACAGCCAGATGTACTGGCACTTTCACGACCGGTCGGAAAGCCGGGCCCAACGCGCCCTCGCGGAAGCGACGGAAGCGCTGCGCCTCAAGCCCAACTATGGACGCGCCTTGCTCGCCTTGGCCGAGTACCACTTCCGGGTTCGCCGCGAGGATGGCCGCGCGATGGAAGTGCTCGAGCAGGCGCACGGACGCTCGCCGAGCGACCCCGATATCTTCAATCTCATCCAGCTCCTGGCCAAGCGCCTGGGTCGCTGGGACGATGCGCTGAAGGCGAGCCGCAAGCTCACGGCCCTCCGCCCGACCAACGCCTCCGACTTCTACTTTCTGGCGCTCAACCTCGACTTGATGCGCCGCTATCCGGAGGCCGTCACCGCGATCGATCGCGCCATCTACCTGGCGCCGGAGCGTCGTGAGTTCGCGCTGGAACGGGCCGTCATGCAGTTTCATTGGAGCGGAGATCTCACCCGGCTGGGTCAATGGGCGGGGACTCAGCCGGAACTGCCGCCTTTGCCCCCACCCGGCACGCCGGCGCCGCGCACGGGTCCGTCGCTTCCGGGCGATGACTCCTTCCTCCTGCGTTTCCAATATTACCGCTGGACCCGACAGGCGGAAATGATGCTGCGCATGGTCGTAACGCGGCCGGACGACTTTGTTTTCCGGGACAAGACGCTGGTCCTGCCCAAGTCCCTCCTGGTCGCTCAGGCCGTGCAGATGCTCGGACCGGAGTCGGATTATCGTGCGGCCCTGGAGCGCGGCGCCGAGGTTCTGCGCGAGGTGGCGGAGCGTGAGCCGGAGGAGGCGCGGCTGAGCGCGTCACGGGGCGCGGTTCTGGCCCGGCTCGGGAAAAAGGAAGAAGCCATGGCCTTGGGGACGCGTGCAATGGAGCTGATGTCCGTCGCGAAGGAGCCGATCTTCGGTCCAGACATTCAAGCCGCCCACGCGGAGATTTGCCTGCTGGTGGGCGAGCGGGCGCGGGGACTGGCGCTTTTACGCGATCTCCTCAGCCGCCCGGGCGAGCTCTCGGCGCATGAACTGCGCGTCGATCCCCGTTGGGACTTCGCCCGGCAGATCCCCGGCTTCCCCGAACTGGCCGCGAAGTAATCGCGCAGGAAATTTGCGCGCAGGCGCGGGCGCGAGTCCATTGCCGGGATGGCTTCCTCCCTGCATCCACGCCTTACCCGATTTTTCGCCGCCCGCTCCAAGAACGCCCGCGCCCGGGCGCCCATCCTTTTCATCCTGGGGCCTTGCGTGATAGAGTCGGATAAGATGATCCGCCGCCATGCCGAAAAGATCGCCGAGATGGCCGGGGCGGCCCGCGCCGAATGGGTGCTCAAGGCGAGCTACGACAAGGCCAACCGCACTTCCGGGAAATCGTTCCGCAGCGCCATGCCCGCAGCGGAGGCGTGTGCGATGCTCGCGGCGCTCGGCAAGGAATTTGGCGCGCCCACCACGACGGACGTCCATTCGCCCGCGGAAGCGGAGATGGCGGGGGAATGCATCGATATTCTTCAGATCCCGGCTTTTCTCTGCCGCCAGACCGATCTGCTCGCCGCCGCGGCGAAGACGGGACGGACCGTCAATGTGAAAAAGGGTCAGTTCCTCGCGCCCTGGGATGTAAAACACATCGTCGACAAGCTCGACCAATTCGGCGCCCGCCATGTCATCGTGACCGAGCGCGGTACGACGTTCGGCTACAACAATCTCGTGGCCGATATGCGCTCGCTGCATTGGATGCGCGAGACGGGCTTGAAGGTTTGCTTCGATGCCACGCACAGCGTGCAACGCCCCGGCTCGGGTGAAGGTGGCGAAGTGACCGCAGGCGATGGCGCCCTTGCGCCAGTGCTCGCCCGGGCGGCAGTGGCGACCGGCGTGGATGCCGTCTTCCTCGAAGTTCATGAAAATCCCGCCAAGGCACTTTCCGATGGCGCCAATCAAATTCCGCTTCGACAACTGCCGGGTGTTCTCGATACTCTCACTCGCATCCATGAAGCGGTGGGGTAAGAAGAAGCAGTCGAAGTTTCCCCGCGTCTTCGTTTTCACGGTTCTCGCGGTACTCGGGCTTGGCTTTTTGAAAGCGGCCGAGGGCGAGGCAGTTCCGGTTCCGGCGGCCTCCGCCACACCGCCCAGGCAGCTCAAGCCGCTAAGCGTGCCGCTGCCCATCGGACAGAAATCGAAGGGGCTCAAGATTCCGCAGTTCAACCTCGCCGGCCAGATGCTCTCGCAGCTGCTGGCGGGGCAGGTGCAGCGGGTGGACGACGAATTTCTCCGCATCGAGCAGCTCAAGCTCGATCTCTACGACGACAACGGCACGAGCGAGTTTCTCATCGACCTGCCGAGTTCGCTCTTCAGCACCAAGACCCGCGTGCTCACCAGCGAGGAGCCCGTCTCGATCCACCACAAGGATTTCGATCTCACCGGCGCCCGCCTCGAATTCAATACCGCCACCCGGAAGGGCCGACTATTTGGCCCGGTGACAATGAAAATACGCGACCTCGACCGCGTCGCGCAGAAGAGTGTCGTGGATCCCCCCGCCGCGCTCGCGCCGTCGCCGGCCGCGGCCCCTGAAAAATGAAATCGTTTCTCCTCCTCACCGCCCTGATCCTGGCCGCCGCGCCCTGCGCGCAGGCCGAGGATCAGAAACCGAAAAAACCTGCCGCGACGAAACCCGCGACCACGAAAACCGCGGCGGAGAGCGGGGGCGACACGGAGATCAACGCCGTCGGCGAGGCGACCTTCGACGCGGAGGCGCACACGGCTTCATTTCTCGGCGGAGTGACCGTGACGGATGTGCGCTTCACGATGCACTCGGACAAACTGACGGTATTTCTCTCCAAGAACACCAAGGACGGCAAACCCGCGAGCCCGGATTCCGGACTCGGCGGCAGTATCGAGCGCGCGGTGGCGGAAGGATCCGTGGCGATCGAGCAGACGCCGAAACCCGGCGCCACCAGCGGCGATGAGGCGCTGCGGGTCACCGGGCGCGCGGAGCGGGCCAATTTTGACCCCAAGACTGGCACGGTGGTTCTGACCGGCAGCCCGATCGTCCGGCGCGGCACGAACGAGCACATCGCGACGTCCCCCGGCACCACCATGACGATCGGGCGGGATGGCAGTCTGCGCACCAACGGCCCGAGCAAGACCCTAATCCGCGACACCGGGAAATCCGGCGAACTCACCTCGGCGAAGAAATGAGCGTGGCTGCGAACCTTGCATCGACCGCCCCGGCACCCACCGAGGCCACGGCGTCGGGGCACGTGCTCGCGACGCACGAGTTGGTCAAGATTTACGGCGGCCGCACCGTGGTGAAGAATGTCAGCATCCACGTTTCGCGGGGCGAAATCGTCGGTCTGCTTGGACCCAACGGCGCCGGCAAGACGACCAGTTTCTACATGGTGGTGGGACTCGTGCCGCCGAACTCCGGACGCGTGATCTTCAAGGGCGAGGATGTTACTACGCTCCCCATGTTTCGCCGGGCGCGCCTCGGCATGGGCTACCTGCCGCAGGAGGAGAGCATTTTCCGCAAACTCACGGTGGAGGAGAACCTCCTGGCCATCCTCGAGACCCTGCCGCTTTCGAAGGTGGAGCGGCGCGCGCGTTGCGAGGAATTGCTCCACCAATTTGGCATCGAACGCATCGCCAAGAACCGCGCGCTCACACTCAGCGGCGGGGAAAAGCGCCGGCTCACCATCGCTCGCTCGCTCATCACGAGTCCGAGCTTGCTCATGCTCGACGAGCCTTTCAGTGGAGTGGATCCCATTGCGGTGGCCGAGGTGCAGCAGATCATCCTGCGCTTGCGCGATAGCGGCCTCGCCATCCTCATTACGGACCATAATGTCCGGGAAACGCTTTCCATTGTCGATCGCGCGTACCTTATTTTCGAAGGAGCCGTCCTCCGCGAAGGCTCCAAGGATTTTCTGGCCAATGATCCCGAAAGCCGCCGCCTCTATTTGGGCGAGCGCTTCGAGATTTAGCCCCTTCCCCTGCTCCCCCCTTTCAGCGTCATGATGTGTCGAATTCGTCACCCAGCCACACCGGGTGTGCCGGCTGTTCCCGCCTGACCCGCGGGCCTTCTCCTCAAAACGCAACGCCAACCCCCAATAAGCACGCCATGCAAACCGCGAACGTGAATACGCCCATCACCGTCACCGCCCGCCACATGCCGGTCACTGACGCGATCCGCGAGTACTGCCTGAAAAAGATCGACGGCTTGCACCTCGACTACCCGAAAATTGTCGGCGCCCACTTTATCCTCGCGGTGGATAAGCACCGACAGCGCGCCGAACTCGTTTTGCACTGCAATAATCACATCACGATCGAAGCGCACGAAGTGACGGACGATCTCTACGCCTCGATCGACGGCGCCGCGAGCAAGGCCGTGCGGCAAATGCGCAAATACAAGACGCGCCTGATGAAGGGCTTTCGCCCGCACCGCCAGAACGTCCATTACTTGAAGGAACTGGTGATCGACACGGGCTTCCTCGATCTCGATGAAGCCGTC
The DNA here is from genome assembly GCA_038226705.1 of Chthoniobacterales bacterium. Lineage (GTDB taxonomy): Bacteria > Verrucomicrobiota > Verrucomicrobiia > Chthoniobacterales > SZAS-18 > SZAS-18. The sequence continues at coordinate 52,278 of JBBRQH010000022.1, forward strand.
GCTGCCGCGCCGAAGAACGGCCATGCCAAGGAAGCGCCGGCGTCGGTGGTGGAAGCCGCCCCGGAGCCGGCGGCGGAAAGCCCAGCGTCCGCCAAGGTCGTTTCGACGGAGAAATACGCCGCCAAGCCGATGCATCTCGATGAAGCCGTACTCCAACTCGAAGTCTGGGAGCGCGATTTCCTGATCTTTCTGAACGTTGAAACCGAAAAACTGAACGTGCTCCACCGCCGCAAGGAAGGCGGGTTTGGCTTGATTGAAACGCACTGAGAAGAATTGCGTCAACGTTTGCAAGGCTGCGCGAGCGCACGCTCCGCAGCCTTTGTTTAAGGCATTCCCGGTTGGGGGGCAGTCGCTTTTGCGATTTGCGAATACCTAAGCGAGCGTTCATGGCTAACGAGCGGCGATTCGCCTCGTTCTTTTCGAACCGAGCGAATACTGCTCAGCGGCGATCAAGACTTAGCGAGCGCTAGCGACCGAGGAGGGGCGATTTCCGAATCGCCCACGTTAGAAGGCGAAGCCGCAATTTTTTGGATACGAGTGCAGCCTCCGCTTGGACATCTATCAGGCTTGCAGCTTTGCCGAGGGTTTGTCGGCGATACAATATCGGCGCTCTCAGTGCGCGCGGTCCGCTCCATGCGGACTCGCCCAGCCCCAACTCCAATCGCTCAATTTTGAATCTTCCTGCGGACACGCTCGAACGCTGGTGGAATCCCGGCGCTGCCCTGGCCGATCCCACGGTTCGCACCATCGTCCTGTTCATCGCCGGAATTCTTGCGCTGGCGCCGCTCGTTTTTCTCGCGCTGGAGGTTCTGGGTCCGCTGCGCAATCCGGGGAAAATGCGTGCGGAATTGTGGACGCGCTGGCGTTCGTGGCTCGTCCTCGTTCCGCTCATGCTTGCACCTGCGCTGCTCGGTGCGCTGCCGCACATTGTGTTCGTCGGGCTGCTCAGCGGGGCCTGCTTCAGCGAGTTCGCCCGCGCCACCGGCCTCTTTCGCGAGCGCATTCTCACCGCCACCGCCGCCTTCGGCATCCTGGCGGTCACCTTGGCGGTGGTGGACCATTGGTACCATTTCTTCGTCGCCCTCTTTCCGCTCGTCTGCGCCTTGATCTGTTGCGTGGCGCTCTTTGCCGATCGGCCCAAGGGCTATATTCAGCGCACGGCGCTGGCCGTCTTCGGGTTCATGACCTTCGGCGTCGGTTTCGGCCACATTGGGTATTTTGGCAACGATGCCCGCTACCGCGCCATCGTCATTCTGCTCGTCCTCGCGGTCGAGATGAACGACGTCTTCGCCTTCATCTGCGGCAAGCTCTTCGGCCGCCACCAGCTTTGTCCGCAGACCAGTCCGAACAAGACGGTCGAGGGCGCCATCGGCGCACTCTTGCTCACGACTGCGCTCGTGCTGGTTCTCGGACGCTTTGTCTTTGCCGGCACTCCCGTGAGTGCGTTTCCGCAGCTCGCCCTGCTCGGTCTCATGATCGGCGGCCTCGGACAGCTCGGCGATTTGCTCATGTCCGCCATCAAGCGCGATCTTGGTCTCAAGGACATGGGTGCACTCATCCCGGGACATGGCGGACTGCTGGATCGTTTCGACAGCCTGCTGCTCAGCGCTCCCGCCGTATTTCATTACCTGCATTACGTCATTGGCATCGGCGAGGCTTCGACGCCGCGGGTGCTTTTCTAAGCCGGCGCAATCTCACCCGACGTTTTTGAGCGGACGATTGGGCGGCGGTGGCGTGGCCACCGCTTTGGAAGGGACGACCGGCCGCTGCACGGCGGGATTCGGATTCGGCTGCACCGGTCTCGGAATGTTGTTGAATCCGGGGATGGCGCCCGGCAGGGCGGGTCCCGGCGGAGGAGCGACGCCGGTCGCTCCGGGGGGCCGGCGCGGTGGGGATACAGAGGGAGGTGGCGGAATCGGCGCGCGCGGTCCTGGCGCGCCGCCGCCGCGCTGGCTGAGCGTCGCTTCGTCGAAAACCAGAATGGCGACTTCGGTCCCCTTGCGCACCGTCACCTTGGTCTGCGCCAGTTGCGGGTTGAACTCCACGCCTTCCAGGCTCAAACCCTGCGCGTTCGTTTCGCCGCTGAAAAGCGTGAAACGTTGCGCATCGCTGCGGTTGGTCAGCGTGACAGTATTGGACTTGCCCTGGGTCATTGCGCCCGAGACAAAGAGTTCATCGGACCAGCCCGGTGGCTTGGGGCCCGGCGTCGGCGCTGGCGCTGGGTCGGTGGGCGGGAAAAACGGCGAACGCGCCAGCATCTTTTCGTAGCGCGACAACGGCGCCGCGGTCGGCAGGGAATCGTCCGCACCAAGGCCAGACGCGGACAACGCGACTAGCAACATGCTCCCCAGCGCGCGCGGGAGCGCGTTGCGCGGCAATTTTGCCGCGAGGTCGGGGGCTGGTTTTCGGTTCGCCATTTTCGGACGATGCATCGATCCGGCAGGGGGTCCGGGCGGAATGGACTCGGTCGGTGCGCCTGGCGCACTCTAGCTGGCGGCGCCGAATCCCGATAGCGGATTTCCGGCCCGCTCGCTCAATCGATCACGGGGTTGTTCGCGGGCAGCCGATTCGCCGGCGGAAGAGTGGGCAGGGCATTGGGCGTGGATTGAATGATCGGCCGGGTGCGCTGCCGGGTCGGTTCCGGATTGGGATTGGCGTTGGGGACGGGGAAGGGGAAGGGTGGATTCGACCCGGGTGGCCGATAGTTGCTGCCTGGGATTGGCGTGGGCTGGCCCGGCAACGGAAGGGGAGGTCGGGCTTGTCCCTGCGGCTGGGGCTGGAGCGGCTGCGCGGGGTTGGGAGGGCGAATTCCCTGCGGCGGCGCCGGCGCTCCGCCTCGTTGGGCCAGCATCGCCTGGTCAAAAAGCAGGACCGCGAATTCGGTCCCCTTCTTCACGGTCACGCGGGTCTGCCCGAGCTGCTCGCTCCACTGCACGTTGACTACGCTCACGCCTTGCGGGCTCGTCTCGCCGCTCGCGATGGTGAAGCGCTGGGCATCGCTCCGGTTGGTCAGCGTCACGATGTTCGAGGCCCCCATCGCCATCACGCCGGAGACAAAAAGTTCGTCGGACCAGCCGGGCTGCTTTGCGCTTGGCACCGGGGGCGGGGCGCCCGCGGTGGGAGGAGAAAAAGGGGAACGCGCGAGCATTTTCTCGTACCGCGTGATGGGCTGGGCAGCCGGGAGGGCTTCATCGGCGCCCGCCGCGGGAAAGGCCAATCCGACAAGCAGTGTACCGCCGCAGACCCACGTCGCGCAGCGTGAAGCCGAGGTCGCCCCGCCGCGCTTGCGCGCGAGCGAGGACGGCAAAATTATGGGCTGCAACGGATCGTCCGCGTTCAAGGTTTCTCGAGGCGTTTGGGTTCCCCCGGCCATCCGTCAGGGAGTTGGGCCGTACCACTTCGCGACGCGGAATTTTCCGCGCAGCAGGTTGTTGTCGCTCGGATCGCTCGCGACGGACGCACTTTCGAAAACGATGAAGCGTTCCGGCTGCTGCACGGCGTGGAGAAAGCGCACGAGCGCATTCCAGGTTCCCTTGGTCTCGATACTTACCGAGACCGGGCGGTGCAAGGCGCCCGGCGGCGTGTTTTCCGCGGGGTTGATGACGGGCGGATTTTCGAGCAGCAAGCCGTGATTGCGCGTGAGGGTTTCGAGATCGTTCAGCAGATCGACGCTCGCGCGGTCGCGCCCCTGGGTCATTTGCGGGACTCTTTGCTGCAGCCAGTTCGCGCGCTCCGTCCAGAGACCGGCCTGGGCCAGCAGCGTGTTCTGCGAGGCCAGAAGGGAAGACTTGGCGTTCACCTCGGTCCGCAGGGTCGTCATCTGCTGAAAGAGGGTCCGCACGAGGAGCAAATTGATGAGCAGGAAAAACACGCCGCCGACAAGCAGCAGCAGCTTCCGCTCACGGGGCGTGCGGCGCTCGAGCGCAGCCGGCATGCGCCAGCCAGCCGGGGTGGAAAGGGATTTCAAGAGGTCCACGGGAAGAGGAGAGGCTAGGTCAGGTTCACGCTGATGCGGAAGCGGGCCCGGCCGTTCGGCAGAATCTGCGGCGGTTCGGCGCTGATCTTGAGGCCGGCCAGTTCCGGCCGGGATTTGAGGCGCTCGTTCAATTCGTAAGCCAGCGCGGCCGAAGGGGCCTCGCCCTGCACAAGAATCTCCCGTGGAGATTGCTCGAGGCTGGTGATGCGGAGGTTTTCCGCCGGGATGCTTTCGCAGACGTTGTAGAGGAACTCCAGGAGATACTGCTGCTGGTCGATGGCGGGCGCGAAGGCCGTCCATTTGCGCCGCGTCTCGGTCAGTTCCTCGACCCGAGGCGCGCGCTTCGACGTCTTGCCGTTGAGATTAGCGAGCTGGTAGCGCAGGACCCCGACGTACATCCAGCCGAGAATGAGCAGCGCCGCATAGGCGGCAACCGCCAGCACGGCGATGCGGCGGATGCGCACCCGGCTGGCCGCGGCATCGCTCTCGGCCTGCCATTGCGGAGGCTGCAGGTCGCCGCCGCCGGTTGGGGCGGGAGCTGCGTCCAAGTCCACCACCTCGACCGTGAGCCCGAGGATCTCCGCCAGCAGCGGACCGTGGGCAGAGAGGCGGGCATCGAGCAAAACCACTTCGAGCGGTGGCGAACCGCCCAGTTCCGCCGCGAGTTGCAGCGCCGGGAGTTCGGGCGCGGCGTCCGTCAGGGTGCGGGCGCCAAGGGTATTGACGGAGGTGGCGATACCGCTTTCCGCCGTGATGGCGAGGATTCGCCCGTGCTCCTCGTGGATGACGAGGGCGCTTTTGCGGGCGCGGGCGAGCTCGGCTGCGCGCTGCGCGTTGGTCACTACGCGAGTCGGCCAGTGCGCCTGCGCCGCGAGCGGGGCGGCCAGCGCGAGGACGCGGTCGGCGGCGACGGCCGTGGAGACGACCGCCGAGGAAGACTCCCGCACCTCGACCGCTTCGGTGCGAACGATGGCGCTTTCAAGCGCGTAGGGCAGCACCTTTTCCAGTTGGAGTGCCGCCATTTCCGCGAACTCGCTGCGTTCGGCGGTGGGCAGTTCGAAACGCTGGAGGACGCAAGCCGTGTGTGGCACGCACAGGACGCACGAAATGTTCTGCGCGACCGCGTGGGCGGCTGCCGCCTCGATGGAGTCAAACGATTCCGCGGCGCGGCCGGCCGTGGCAAGCAGCCAGCCTCCCTCCAGTGCGGCAGGCGCAAGGGCGGCGGACGAATGCGGACGGACGGGGGCGGAAGGCTTCAATTCTCTCTCCACTGCAGGATAAGCGGCTGCGCGCCCTGCTTTACCACCACGACTTCGAGGCGGCGCGTGACGGCAGAGGAACGCCCTTCGCTAGTAATATGGATCGTCGGGTCATTCAACGAGAGAACCCCATTTAACGCCTGGAAGTCGGCCTGAGCCATCCCCAGCAGGCGCTGTACTTCCGCCAAATCCGCAAATTTCCGGTCATCCGCCGTGCCGTCTTCGGCATCGGGTCCCCGCCGGAACTGCACGAGCGCACGCGCCCGGTTGTCGCCCACGCCAGGCAGGGCGGCGATCAGTTCCTCCGGCGCCCATTGCGCATCGATCGGGCCTTGGCTCAAGAGCGTAAACCAGTTTTCCCAGCCGCTCTGCGCCGTGATCGGATCGCAGGCCGGAATCTGCCGCAACTCGTTCAGGTCCTGCAGCGGTTGATTGGCGATCGGACCGCGCACCGCCGTCTCGTTGCCGTTGAGCCGCCGCTCGCTGTCGGGGTCCACCCAGTCGAGGACCGAATCCACGAACGCCTCGCGTTGTCCGAACGTGAGTCCCTTGCTGGCCAGAAAGTTTTTCAGGATCTCCAGCTTCCGCGGATCCTCGCCGGCCATGATCCAGTTGAGATTGATGCGTCCGCCTTCGCCCTCGATCTTCGCACGGTAACCGCGCCCGCCGTCGAAATCCTGGCTGAGCGCGGGGGTCCGCGGCGTGCAGGCGGGATGAATCGCCACCTGCACCCCCGAGTAAGCGAGGGCGCGGGCATCGAGGGCGCTGTTGTCCTCGGCCTGCGTATCGAGATCGCGGCCCGTCTGCCGCGCGAGCGCCAGCACCACGATCGTGAGCAGCATGAGCGCCCAGAGGACCAGCAGGAGCGCGGCCCCGCGTTGGTTCGGGCGGGCTCTCATGGGTTGCGCTGACTGCGCGGCGGCAGCGAGACCACCAGCTCGTAGTCGAGCCGGCCATCCGAGAACGAAAGGCGGAAACGCACCAGGTCAGGCAGGGCCTCCGCTTCCTTCCAGTCGTCCACCCAGCTGTTGATGCGCGCGTCGTAGTACGCGATCTCGAGCGACGACACGTCTTCCAGCAGGCGCACCGAGGCGAATTGCTGCGCGTTGGCGGTGGTGACCTCCGGATTGTAGGAAGAGCGCGAAAGAACCAGGGCCGAATGCTTGTTTTCCCGCGTGGACGGAGCGAGCTCGAGCGTGGCAAGAAAGAGCCCCTCCGCCCGGCGCGCGAAGATGGCCTGCCCCGGCAGGGCGATCCAACTGATGCCATCGGCGCGTCCGCCGGCACCGCGGCCCGCCTTCCCGGCCAAGGGCTGGCCGCCGGTCGCGGAACGGCGCGGCAGACTGCTGAAAAGGGACTGGAGTACGCGATTCAATCCGGCCAGGTCCGCGCGGGAATCGGCGCTTTCGCGCGAGACGCGAGCCACGTTCAGCGTCGACCCAACGAATTGGTAGAGCGCGCTGGTGACCATCGCCAGGATCGCCACGCCGATCATCACCTCCATCAAGGTGAAGCCGCGCCGGGATGGACGTCGGGAAAGGTGCATCAGTTTCCGCGCAGGAGATAAAAGGAAAGCGTGCGGCTCGCCGACGTGCCCGAGCTTTCCCATTCGACGGTGAGACTTACTTCATTCAGCCCGCCCATGACCGCACCCTCGTCGTTCCGGAGTTGCAGGGCGGTTCGCTTTTCGATCATGGTCAGGTCGGAGTTGCCGCCAGTCAGCCGCTTCCTTTTATAATCATCGGGCATGGCCGGGTTGGCCTGGATCTCGAACATCCGGTTTTGCAGCGCGAGGCGAGCGCGTTCTGCATCCTGCTTCAGCCGTTGTGCCTCCAGGCAGGAGACCATCGCATTCCCCAGTCCCGCTACGCCGAGTGCGAAGATGGCCACCGCGATCATGATCTCGAGCAGGACGAAACCGCCCTGCTTCGCTCGTGGGAGGCGCGGGCAGCTCATTTTTTTCCAGGAGAAAAGGCCACGAGGCGCACCCGCGAGGCGAGGGGAGAATACGTCGCCTCCCACGTTCCCGAGGGGCCGTCGTAGCGCACTTTGGCCGGTTCGCAGCCGCCGGTGGGCCAGATCGTCCATTCCGGCCCCGGATTTTTTTCCAGTGAGGCCGGCAGAACGAGCGAATAAAGTTCGCCGTCGCCCGGGAGGAAGGTGTTGATCGCCTCCGCGTCCGGATCGTTGACGAAGCCATCCGGGAAGACGCGGATATACTTCTTGTCCCAGACCATGACCAGCGTGCGATTGTCCTTGATCGCGAGGTCGCGGGTTTTTTCCACGAAGGCGGTGAAGGCTTCGAGAGTCGTCTCGAGCCGGCCGGTGGCCATTACGCCATCGAGCGCCGGCACGGCGATGCCCAGCAGGAGCATGGCGAGCGCAATCACGACCACGAGTTCGAGGAGCGTAAAGCCGGAACGACAGGACGGGCGCACCGCCGAGCCTACGGAGTTCCGCGCGCTTGCGCAATGGACGTGGTTTGACCATCCGCCAAAAGCTCCTCTACTTCGAACCGTGTCTTCCTCCTTGTTTCACGTGCCGCGCCTTTGCGCGGTTTTGACGCTGGGCGCGCTCGCCGCCGGCGCCGTTGTCTCGGTCCGCGCGCAGAATCCGCCCGCTTTCCAGCCGCCGCCGCCGCCTGCCTCTGCCGCGCAGCTCCCGCCCTCTACCGGCGCGGCTAATCCGCAGCCTATCGTCGATTCCGGCGAGGAGATGGTTCAGCTCCAGTTGCCCAATTTCGATGTGCGCGACGTGCTCTCGTACTACGAGCGTCTTACCGGCAAACGGCTGGTGCTGGATGCGACCATCCAGGGCCAGATCAGCGTGGTGGTCGCCGGCAAGATCACCAAGACCGAGGCCATCAAGATCCTCGAGACCGCCCTGCTGCTGAACGGCTTCTCCCTCGTGCCGGGCGATGGCATCACGAAGGTGCTGGGTCTTTCGAAAAATGCGCGCGGCGCCGGCGTTTCGATTTATTCCGAGTTCAGCCAGATTCCCGACGGCGAGCTCGTGGTCTCCTACCTCTTCCGGCTAAAGTATCTCGACCCCACCGAGCTCCAGCAGATTCTCCAGCAATACGTCACCGCGAATCTCTACACCTCCTTCGTCGCCCTGCCGAAAAGCGGTGCCCTGCTCGTGACGGAAAGTACGAGCGTCCTGCGCAAGCTCGTGCAGCTCGTGCGCGAGGTGGATCTGCCGCCCGCGGATGTCATCCAGGAATTCGTTACGCTCGAGCGCGCCGATGCGACCAAGGCGGTGGAATTTCTCAACTCCGTCTTCGAGAAAAAGGAATCGACTCCGGGCGCCGCCACCGGCCGTCCGCGTCCGCGCGTGCAGCCCGGGCAGCCGGGGCAGCCCGTGCCGAATGTCGCGGTCCCGGCGGTGCTCGATACTCCGGGCGTGGCCTCCGCCCTCGCCGGCCTGACCGAGGACGCGATCATCGTGGGCAAGATTCAGCTTACCGCCGATGTGCGCACGAACCGCATCCACATCGTCACGCGCCCGGTCAACATGCCTTTCGTGCGCCGTCTCATCTCGGAATACGACGCGAATACGCCCTTCGCCAATCCGGTGAAGCGGCGGCTCGACAACATCTCCGCGCGCGATGTCCTGCCGATTCTGGTGGCCTCGCTCACCGAGCCCGGCAGCGACCAGGCCGGCGGCACGGCGCAACCGGGGCAGGGACCCCGCCCCGCCGCCCAGACCGGGCAGCAACCTTCCCTCTTCAATAATCAGAACCGCAACACCGGCTCCAGTACAGGCGGAACGGGCGGCGGCGGCGGCGGCGGTCTCAATCTGACGCAAGGGCTCGAGACCCAGTCGGTCGACACCACACCCACCATTCAAAACGTTGGCAGCACCAAGCTCATCGCCGATCCGCGCGAGAATTCGATCATCATCCAGGGCAGCGCGGAGGCGCGGGACCGCTGCTTCAGGATTCTCGACGAACTCGATGTCGAGGCGCCGCAGGTCGCGATCTACGCGATCATCGGCGAGTTCTCGCTCGGCAACGGCATCGAGAGCGGCATCGACTATGTGCTGAACCGCGCCAACGGCGTCACGGCGGCGTCCCGCTTCACCGGGCAGGCGACGCAGGCCTTCGATCGCGGCAACCCGCCCCTCGGCACGCCGGTCTCGTCCGTCGCCAACTTGGCCACCAGCTTCCTGGGTGGTTTCACCGGCGCCGGCGCCCTCATTCGCGCCACCGATCGGTTCGATATCATCCTGCGCGCGCTCGAAAGCTCGAACCGCTTCAAGACGATCTCGCGCCCGATGATCTTCACCAGCAACAATAAGAAGGCCGTCATCGCCAGTGGCCAGGAAATCGCCGTTCCCACGAACACGTTGAGCACCGTGAACCAGGTCAGCAGCGGCATCAACAACAACGCTGCAGTCAGCTCCTCGATCCAATATAAAAGCGTCACCCTCCAGCTCGAAGTCGTTCCACTCATCAACAGCCGAAACGTCGTCAATCTCGATATTCTGCAGAAGATCGATTCCATCGTGGCCGGGGCGAGTGTCTCCATCGCAGGCACGAATGTGCCGACCATCGCAACGCGTTATGTGCGGTCCAATGTCTCCGTGCCCAGCGAGGGCACCGTGGTGCTCGGCGGCCTGATCAAGGGCGATGAGAGCAAGACCAACCAGGGCCTGCCCTTTCTGAGCCGACTCCCCTTCATCGGGAATCTCTTCAGCAGCCGCACCAATAACTCGAACCGCAGCGAATTAATCATTCTGCTTCGCCCGGTCGTGAGCCGCACCTTCACCCAGGCGCAGCGCATCCGCCTGGCCGAGGAACGCAAACTCTACATGGGCGGCAATCTCGAGCCGCAGCTCGATCCCCTCGTGCCCAAGACCGATCCGCCCATCCGTCGCGCGATTCCGGTCCGCGCCCAGCAAGTCCGCGTCCAGCCGGTGAAGAAAAAGGTCCTCCCCAAGGATCCGAAAGATACCTGAACGCGCCGGCCGGCGCGGGTGTCAGGTCTTTGCGACCTCCTGCCCAATCGCGGTTCGGGCGCGCCGCAATTTCCCTTCCTCGCCGCTTCTCCACGCTCGTTTTTCCCCGCTTTCCCGTATGTCGCCCTCCCGCCGCCATCTCCTCGACGCCCTGCTCGCGTCCGGCGTGCCCACCGAAGACGATGCCCTCCAGCTCGTCGACCGCCGCGAGCCCGGCGTGACCTGGACGAACACCGCGCTGAATTCGCTCCTCGTCGACGAACACAAATTTCTCGCGCGCCTCGCCGAGATCTTCCGCGTGCCGTTCGAGCCCCGGCTCGACCCTTCGCGGGTGGATCGCGAAGCGGTTAAGGCGCTGCCCAGCCGCTTCGTCTTTCAGCACCAAATTCTCCCGCTGGAGAAGACCGAGACCACGCTCACGCTCGCGACCTTCGAGCTTTTCAATCCCATTGCCCGCCAGCTGGCGAGCCAGCTTTCCCCCGGGCTCACCATCCGCTGGGTTCTCGTGCCGCGCGGACCACTCGTCCGCGCGATCAAGACGCTCTACGGTGTCGGCGCCGAGACCTTCGACCAACTCCTCCAGAACCAGGGCCGCCTCGATCTGCCCGAGGATCGCGAATCGATTGCCGCCGATCTGAACGCGGATGACCCCGACGCCAGCGTCGTCAAGTTCGTCAACCTCATCATCCGGGAAGCCATCGGCGAGCGCGCGACAGACATCCACGTCGAGCCGCTGGAGAACGATCTGCGGATCCGCTATCGCATCGATGGCATCCTGCACGAAACGGCGGTGCCGCCGCAGCTTCGCCTGCTCCAGAGCGCCATCATCAGCCGCCTCAAGGTCATGGCGCACATGGATATCGCGGAGCGCCGCCTGCCCCAGGATGGACGCATCAACCTCAAGGACGGAATGCGCGACATCGACGTGCGCGTTTCCACCATCCCGACCGTGCACGGCGAAAGCATTTCGCTTCGCCTGCTCAGTCGCGACGACCAACAGCGCTTTGGCCTCGACCGGCTCGATCTCGGCCCCGAGCATCTCGCCATCATCAAGGGACTGCTCACGCAGCAGAACGGCATCATTCTCATCACGGGACCGACCGGCTCGGGCAAATCGACTTCGCTTTACTGCTTTCTGAGCAGCATCAACTCGGTGCAGCGCCGCATCATCACGATCGAGGATCCGGTGGAGTATCGGCTGCCGGGCGTCAGCCAGATCGAGGTGCGCCCGGAGATCGACCTCACGTTCGCCAATGGGCTGCGCTCCATCCTGCGGCAGGATCCAAATGTTGTCATGGTCGGCGAGATGCGTGACTTCGAAACGGCGGAGATCGGCATTCGCGCCGCGATGACGGGGCATCTCGTTTTCTCGACCCTGCACACGAACGACGCCGTCGGCGCGATCACGCGCCTGCTCGACATGGGGGTGGAGCCATTCCTCGTCGCGAGCGTCGTGCGGGCGTTCCTGGCCCAGCGCCTCGTGCGCACGCTTTGTCCGCATTGCGCGGTGGAACACGATTACGATCCGGCCTACCTCGATTCCATCGGCATGCCGCAGGAGGATGGACATCGCTTCAAGCGCGGCGAAGGCTGCGAGCATTGCCGCCACACCGGCTATCTGGGACGCACGGCGATCTACGAGATCTGCCCCGTGACCGAGCGCCTGCGCGAGGAAATCGTGCACAAGGCGAACGGCAGCGTGCTCAAGAGCGTCGCGGTCGCCGACGGCATGATCACGCTGCGCCAGGATGGCTGGCGCCGCGTGCGCCAGGGCATGACGACGGTGGAGGAAGTCATCCGGGTCACGCAGGAAGACGAGGCGTTGGCGGAAACGGATTAGGGATCGGGTTCCACTCGGGCTTTGTCGATGAGTGTACAGTGGCCGGGGCCTGCCATTTTGGTCGCGTGACCAGGTGCCCGCCGCCTCATGTGCTTCTGCGCGAGCGCTCCAGCCGCGCCGGAGCACGCTTCCTCGCCATCGCGATGTCGACAATTTTACTTGTAACAATGATTGATACGTATACGTTCGCCGCCCTATGCCGAATGTATCTCCCGACACCATCGTCGCGGCGCTCCAGCGCCGAATCGCCACGAAGAAATTCGACTCCAACCGGAAGATTGCCCCGGACCTCTGGCAGACCCTCGAGCAGGCGATCGTCTTGGCGCCGTCTTCCTACGGACTCCAGATGTGGAAGTTCCTCGTCATCACCGATCCGAAGGTGCGCGCCGCGCTCGTCGAGCCCGCTTTCGGCCAGCCGCAGATTCTGGATGCTTCCCACCTCGTTGTCCTGACGGGTCGGACGGAGTTCGTCGAGAAGGATATCGACGCCCTCATCGCGCGAATCGTCGAGGTGCGCGGCGTGACGAAGGAGTCGCTCGCGGATTATCGCGGCATGATGATGGGTTCGCAGGCGAATCCCTCCATGCCTCCGACCGAATACATCTCTCGCCAAGTTTATATCGCGCTCGGGATTCTCATGACCAGTGCCTCGCTGCTCGGCGTCGACACCTGCCCGATGGAGGGATTTCTGCCCCAGAAGTTCGATGAAGTACTCGGCCTCAACGGTACCGGCTACACCAGCAAAGTGCTCTGTGCCGCCGGCTATCGCGTTGAGAACGATCCGTACGCGCTCCTGCCCAAGGTCCGCTTCCCGGCCAGCCAGGTCATTCAGCACATCTGATTGCCACCACCGCCGCCGCCGCCCGGCGGCGGCCCGGCTTCGCATCCAAAACTGTCCCTCATTCCGAAAGCAAAACCATGACATCCTCCGAAAAACTCCACCTCCTCGCGCTCGACCTCACCAAGACCTTCCCGCGCAGTCCGCGCGAGAAGCTCGCGGATTACGTGATCGCCGCGCGTTGTCTCGATAAGTGCCGGTCTGTCCTCGCCGGCAAGGCGGGCGATTATCACTCCGGCTGCCCCCTCGATCTGTTCTTCCTTGAGTTCGCTGGCTTGACCTACGATGCCTTCAAGGAATTTGTGGCGACGGGTGCGACCGATGACGAAGTCGCCGCCTGGATCACGAAAAATGCCAAGGCACGGCCCGCGATCGAACTCATTCGCTGGAACAACGAATGGCGCGGCAAACGTCTTTCCGAGCTGGCCGACAATCTTCAGGAATACATGGAGGCGTACATTCCCAAGTTCGTCCCGCGGAACCGGCCGGTGTACGTCTTTTTCGATATCTACGACCTCGAAGAGCAGCGCATCTGAGGTTCGCTGGCGGGGAAGCGTGGGTCGCGGGAATACTGCGGCTCGCGCGCGCTCTTAAGCGCATGAGAATCCTGCCGCTCCTCGCCGCCCTCACTGTTTGCGCCGCGTCCAGCGTGCGCGCGGAGGAGCCTTTCGATTCTGGCCTCCGCGCCCATGGCGGACTCCCGCGCTGGCAGGGCTTTGGGCAGGTCGAGTTCGACCTCACCTGGAAGTTTGGGGAGCGTACGCTGCAGGATCACCAGCTCTTCGATCTCGTCACACGGGAGGGCCGCATTCAGTGCGACCGCTACTCGCTGGGCGGATCGCAGTCTGACGGCGTCTGGGTCATGCCTGAGCCCAAAGTCCTCGGCAGCATGTCTCCGCGCTTTTACTTGTGGACCCCTTTCTATTTCTTCGCTCTGCCGTTCGTCCTGGCCGATGACGGGGTGAAGGCCACGGTGCTCGGGCCGCGCCAGTTTTCCGGCAAGGAATACAACGCCGTGCGCTTCAGCTTCGGCACCGGAATGGGCGATGCGCCGGACGACACCTACACCTGCTATTTCGATGCGGGCACGCACCGGCTGCGGCTGGTGCGCTACACCGTGACGTTCTTCGATGGCGGCGCGAAGGCGCGGGCGGGGGAGGCTGTCGAACATGCGATCCTCTTCGAGGAATGGCAGGAAGTGCAGGGCCTCGTGGTTCCGAAGAAGGCGTTATTTTTCAATTGGAAGGGCGATGGCATCGAGGGCGAGGCCAGGGGCTCGGCCGAGTTCGGGAATGTGCGCTTCGCCGCAGACCGCCCCGCCGCGACGAACTTCGCGAAGCCGGCCGCAGCGGTGATGGTTCCGCGGTAGAGCGGAGCGCCAGAGCGCCAGAGCGCCAGAGCGCCAGAGCGCCAGAGCGCCAGAGCGCCAGAGCGCCACGTAAAACGGCGTCTCCAGCGTTAGCGGCTGCAGGAGGAGTGCGAGCGCCTTTGGATAGGTCCTATAGGTCCTGTAGGACATATTGTCCGCTTCCACGCCCTGGCGTTCAGGCGTTCAGGCGCTCAGGCGCTCCGCTTCAATCTCATCTCGGCGAAAACTCCACCAGGAAGGATTCGCCCATCGGGAACGCAAGGCGGGCTTCGCCCTGCAAGTTCGCGATGGCGCCGTTCTCCAGCGCGAAGAAGAGCACGGGCTCAATCAACTCATCGGTCCGGGCGGCCTCGAAGCACAGGTTCTCGAAAAATGGCTGCAGACGAACCGGCAGAAACAGATGGAATTCGTCTTCGAAAAAATACCACCGCTTTGTCCGGTACTCGAGCCGCACGCCCTCCTGGTGCGCGAGCGCGGCGGGTTCCTCAAAATGGATTTCGAGCGGAATGCTTTCCCCCTCGAGTTCCGCACAATGCAACGCACCGGAGAAACGCGCGGCGTATTCCCCGGGATGCATCTCGAAGCGCAGGTCCTTGATCGTGCCTTCGGCGATTCGTTTGCGGATGGGCATGGGGCGATGCTATCGAAATCCCCTATGAGCACGAATGCGATTCGCGTGGGCCTGATTACTGTCTCCGACCGCGCCGCCGCCGGCGTCTACGAGGATCTGGGCGGACCCGCCCTGCGGGGCGAATGCGAGCGCCGCGGCTGGCCCGTCCTGGCCGAGGCCGTGGTGCCCGACGAAATCGCGCGCATCCAGGAGACCGTGCGCGCGTTTGGGGCGCAGGGCTGCTCGCTCATTCTTACCACCGGGGGCACGGGCATTGCCCCGCGCGATGTCACGCCGGAGGCAATCCGCGGCATTCTGCGCGTGGAGATCCCGGGCTTTGGCGAAGCCATGCGGTGGGAGTCGATGAAGCTCACGAAGAACGCAATCCTCTCCCGCGGGCTCGCCGCCGTGGTAGACCAGGCCCTTGTCATTGCGCTGCCCGGCAAACCGCAGGGCGCCGTCGAGTGCCTCGGTTTCGTGGCAGGCGCGATCGAGCACGGCGTGAAGCTGGCGCAGCGCGTGGAAACTTCTTGTTGAAGGGATTTGGTCGGATCGGTCCTATTCGTCCCATCGGTCCCATCTTTTCGCGTGTTGGCCAGCCCCGGCTGCCGAATGCCTTCACCCGCGCTATACTGGCGCATGGCGGAAAACAGCGAGCGCATTACCCTTTATTTCGATGGTGTCTGTAATCTCTGCAACGCGTGGGTGAGTTTTCTGGTCGAGCGCGACAAGGCGCGGCGTTTTCGGTATGCGCCGCTGCAAGGCGAGACCTTCCAAAAGCTCCTGGCCGAGGAGCCGGCGCTCGGGGCCCTCGATTCGTTGATCGTCGTGCGCGAAAAAGCGGATGGGACGCGCCAAATCCTCACGCACAGCGCGGGGCCTATTTTTCTCGCGGGTGAACTCGGCGGGCTTTGGTCGGTCGCGAAAGTCTTTCGCATTCTGCCCGCGTTTGTGCGGGACGCGATGTACAAACTCATCGCGCGCCTGCGCTATGTGCTCTTCGGCAAAAAGGAATCGTGCCGCCTGCCCACGCCGGAGGAACGCGCGCTTTTTCTGCCGTAGGCTCAATTCGCGCTCTTTCCGGGGGTTGCGCTGGGTCGGCGACCCGCGGGCGTGTCGTCCGCCGGACCCCAAATGAGCAAAATTTCGCTGCTGTTTTTCGCGTGACGTGGCGCCAGTTTCCGTGCTCATTGCCGTCCGATCATGACCGCTCCTCGTCGGGTCTGTTGGTTTGTTGCCGTCTTCTCCGTACTCGGAGTCGCGGGAGCCGTTCCGCCTCCTCCCGTCGCCCAACGCTTCAAAGCCGAGGCCGATCGCGTCCTCGAGAGTGCCACGTTTACGACGTACCGGCATCGCTCGCGCATGAACAACGCGGCCGGCATTTACCAGACCGATTGCTCCGGCTTCATTGCCTTTCTGCTGCGCAAAGTTTCCCCCACGCATCTCGATGCCTTGCCGGTGGCGGACGGGCGGAAGAAGCCCCGCGCGGTCGAGTACTACGAATTCATTCGCACCCAGCCCCGGATCGAGGATGCGTCGCCCACAGGCTGGATCCGGGTGCCGTCGCTCGTGGATGCGCAGCCCGGTGACATCCTGGCCTGGCGCTACGTCGAGATCACGCCCGGACGCAACACCGGGCACGTCCTCATCGTGGCGGCGGCACCCGTGCGCCTGGAGGACGGAGTCTTCCGCGTGGAAGTGATGGACTCGACCGCGACCCCGCACGACGACGACACGCGAAAATCCAATCCAGGTGGCGGGATCGGCAAAGGCAGCATGCTGTTCAAGGTCAACGCCGAAGGGCAGACCATCGCCTACCAGCGCGCCGCTGGAAAACCCTTCCACTACTCCCGCGTCGAGCTTGGGAGGATGGTGGAGAAGCGGTGAAGGGGTGGCATTGCAGATTGCAGATATCCGCAATCCGCATTTTACCGGCTCTGTTTCCGATCCCCCGGCATGAGTGGAGACGGCTGGCCGGCGGGTGCGGGGAGGGCCATGATGAGGTCGACTAGGCGCCGACCATAGGGCGACAGGGCGGCATTCGAGCCGGCCCCGTAGATCAGCCGGCGGGTCAGCATCCAATAGGGCGCCGAAACGGATTTGGCCCAGGAAAGCGTGGGCGTGGTTACGGTCCTGGACGATTTCTCCACGCGCAAAGGCACGCCCGCGCGCGTGAAGGAGATTTCCCAAGAGGCCGGCCGCGCGCCGCCGCTTTCTCCCATCCAGGGATAGCGCTTGAGCAGGTCGGGAACCTCCGGTCCGGCGGGTGCCAGCACCCGAAAAAAGGCTTCCTCGCCGCCGAGAAACTCCGGCACGGAGAGCGCGGGGTTGCGCCGCTGGGCGAGGTAGAATTTCGCGACGTCGAACCCCGCCAGGTTCAGTCCGTTGTAGAGCCCGTGGTAGTTTGGCTCGGTCGGCGCGCCCGCCAGGTACCAGTCCTGGAACTTTTGCGAGAGCAGCAGATTGATCTCGAAATGCACGTGGCTGCGCTCGCGATTGATGCCCGCGCCGGTGTGCCCCATCCGGCCCAGGCGCGCCCCCTGCACCACGCTTTCCCCCGCGCGGACAAACGCGGCCGCCAGGTGCGCGTACAGGCTGTAGTAAGGCGAGCCATTCCAGCGGTGTTCCACTACGATGTAGCGGCCGTAGTTGGAATGCCGCATGTCGTCGTTCACGTGCACCACGCGTCCGGCCGCGATCGACACCACCTCATCGAGCGGCTCGCCCTGCGCGTCGCGCCGCAGCGGTTTGATATCGATCCCCTCGTGGAAATGGGTGAAAACTGTTCCGCCGCCGGTTTCGTGCGGATCGCGCGTGAAGCCGTACTGGCCGCCTTCCCAGGGATACGAAATGACCCCCTGCACATTGCGCTCCACATATTGGTAGAAGGCCTCGCCCTCCCCGCGCAGAAGCGCGTCGTTGGCCGTCGGGAGAATGAGCCGCGGCGTCTGCCCTGCCGCCGCGGAAACCAGCGCAGTGGCGAGCGCGCACGTGAGGAAGAACGAATTTCTCATGACCGATTCTCTATCCGCGAATCGAAGGCTGCGCATCGCAAAGTTCTTTCGGGGAGAAGCGCGCCGGCGGAGTCTGTTCGCCGCGAGGACGCCAGGGCCGGCGCCGCGGCGACCGCCGCAGCGGATCAATCGGATCGGTCCCGTTCGTCCTATAGGTCCCATGCTTCCCATTTGGCGCTTTGCCTTCACGCGGCGCCCGCCTCACTCACCGCTACCTGCGCGGTCCCCCTGCTATCTCAGCGTTGCCACCCGCTTCGGTTGGCGCTCTGGCGCTCTGGCGCTCTCATTCCTTCATCGCTTGGCTTCCTTCATCAACGGAATGCGATCGCCCAGCCCGCGGATTTCCATCTCGGTCAGTCCGAAGGGGACGGAGATGATTCCATCGGAAACGATTCGGTCGATCGCGATCGGGGTGATGACGCGACCGCTCACTACCGCGTAAAGGCGTCCGCCGCGTTTGGCCACACTGATGGTCTGAAGAGCGAGACGGCCGGGATCATGCAGGCGAAAGGCCACCGCAAACGACCCGTCGACGGCGCGATACGGATACATGCCCACAAAATCCTGCTCCGTCGCGAGCGGCAGTTTCGAGACGAACACGGTGCGCCCCTGCCACGTCAGCGTGGTGGTGAAGGTCGCGCCGTCGCGCTGCTCTGCCTGGATGAAAAATTGCACCGCCACCGCCGGCGCTTTTTTCGCCCCCGCCCAGACGGGTCCGGCGGCTAGTACCCCGATGAGTCCCATCGCCCGCGCCCAGCCGATCCGGCGCCGCCCCCGTGGGGCCAGCGCCTGGCGCGGAGGCGGGGAAGCGGAAGGCATGCCTCGCGTTCGCCGAGCGGGACCCGGAATGCAATTGCGCAATTGAACTCGGCGCGACGCCCGCTATTCCTTCCGCACATGAAACCCCTTTGTTCCGCGCTCCTCCTCGCTGCCGTCGTTCTGGCTGGCCTGCCCGGATGCAAACAAGTCGCGGAGTTCGATGCCACCAGCCGCAATACCGGCCGCAGCTTTTTAGGCCTCGGTCCGCAGAGCAAGGCCACAGGCCTCACCATCGCCCTCGACTATTCGCCGAAACCGCTGCGCCTTGCGCAGACGCGTCAGCTCAGCGTGACCGTCGCAATCCGCAACGACTCCAAGCGCCAGCAGAGCCTCATGAACGAGACCGGCCAGCGCATCGAGTTGCTCCTGCGCGAGCCCGGCACGGGGCGCATCCTCACCCGCTGGAGCGAGTCGCGCAGCTTCGACACCCGGCTCACGTCGTCGCTCATCAATCCCGGCGAGTCGCTCAGCTACTCCGAAAAGCTGAGTACGCGGGATCTGAAGTCCGGGGGCACCTATGAGCTCGTCGCCTTTGTCCCCGGCCAGGAAAACCGCCTCAAGGCGGTTGTCTCGCTGACGGTTGAGTGAATTGAGAGCAGCCGCCGGAAGCGCTGGAGAAGGGGACCCAGAGGAATAATGGGACCTACGGGGCCTATCCTTCCGCTTTAATTCCCGTCCTCCGTCCTCAGTCCTCAGTCCTCAGTCCTCAGTCCTCCGTCCTCAGTCCTCAGTCCTCAGTCCTCAGTCCTCAGTCCTCAGTCCTCAGTCCTCAGTCCTCAGTCCTCCGTCCTCCGTCCTCCGTCCTCCGTCCTCCGTCCTCAGTCCTTCATCCCGTTCCCATGCTCTTTGCCGATTACCACATGCACCCGCAGGGCCACCGGCATCAGCCGTATTCCGTGGGCTTGCTGCAGCCTTGGGCGGATTACGCGCGTTCGTTAGGGCTGCGGGACATCGCGTTCACCGATCACGATCGCTACCATGCGGGCGTCGATTTCGACGCGATTGACCGCCTGCGCGAGGCGAACCTGGATCTGCGCCTGCGCGCCGGCCTCGAGCTGGATAACGATCCTGTGACCGGTCCCGCTGGACGCGCCTGGGTGGAGCGGAACTGGGACCGGCTCGATTTCGTGCTCGGGAGCGTGCACTACCTCGGCGAACCCGAGATGTTCGATTCCACCGGGCAGGAGGGGCAGTTTGCCGGGCGTCCGGTGGACGACAGCTATCGCGATTATTTCACGCGCGTGCAGGCCATGGCGGAAAGCGGCTTGGTGGACTGCCTCGCGCATCTCGATCTCGTCAAGATCCACGGCCACCGTCCGGAGACCGATGTGCTCGAGTTGGTGGAGCCGCTGTTGCAGTGCCTCAAGTCGCGCGGACTCGCGCTGGAGCTTTCCACCGCGGGCTGGCGCAAGACCGTGCGCGAGCAATACCCGGAGCAAAAGATCATCAGGCGCGCCCTCGAGCTCGGCCTCCCGTTTACCACTGCGTCCGATGCACATTCGCACGTCCAGCAAGGCGAAAACTACCCGCGCCTCGCCGAGCTCATGCGTGCCTGCGGCGTGAAAGAGGTGGCCATCTACGAGAAGCACCGGCGCACGATGCTCCCGCTTTGAAGGAAGTGCCGCCTTCGGCGGATTGGTCACTTCGAGGACGGAATAGTTCGCTCCTTCGGCGAATCAGGAAGTGGAGCCCAACGAAAGCGGGCGGCGCTCGTTGGGCCGGTCAGTGCGGTCGGATCGGTCCCATTCGCCCTCTGGGTCCCATACTTCCCATCTGGCGGTTTGCTTTCACTCGGCGCCACGGCCGCGAGCGTCGCGCCGGTCGAGGCTGAAACCGCATGGCTGAGGGCGGCTATGTCCTTTAAAACCGCGCCACCGACCAAAAAACTGCAGTTCCCCCACGGGGAGACGCCCGACTCTAGGCGTGGACAGCTGAACAGGAAGAAGGGGACTGCTGCCGCTTGCGCCAGAATCCGACGAGAAGAAGCGATGCGAGCACACCCCCCAACACGGTACCCGGCTCAGGCACGATCCCAAAGTCGTCCAGTCCGACATAATTGGTATCAAGGCTGTTGTTCCGGATCATCAAGTCGTGAAATCCTGCGGTGATCGTGCCGAGCGAAACGGCCTCTGCCTCCCACACCACCAAGTTGGAGGTTCCTCCTGCGCCCGCGTAATTCACCGTTGCAATCAAACTGTTATCGATGAAAACGCTCACACTCGGCGCGCCGAGGTAACGGCTGTCATTCGTGACCAGACGGCCGAGGAAAAAGTTCAAGAAAAAAGTACCGGCGGAACTGAAGTTGATGGATTGGGTGATCGTATTTGCCCCGGTATTGCCCGCACCGGTGATGTCGAGGGCAAAGCCGCCGCTGTTCGGATTGAAGACGAGCGTGCCGCCTCCGACTCCACTGCTGGCCTCTGTGTAAGTGGAAGCGATGTTGAGAACATCCGATCCGCCCACTGTCCAAGCGCCGCCGACCGACTGTCCGGTAGTGTAACGCGTTAGACCTGGTGCGAGCGGAGTCCCACCGGTATCGGTTTCAAACCCTGGGTTGTTCACCGTTTGTGCTGGCAGGGAGCCGGCAAAAGCGAGAATTCCAAAAATCAACAATCCTTTGAATTTCATAAACATCCGAGATTTTGGTGGGCCCAAAGCGAACTGAGGACGAATAGGCGATTTCTCTTCGAAGTCCAAGTACAATCTGCCGGAAACTCAGCTGCAAGCACTATTTTTCGTCAGACAACTCGGTGTCCAGAGCGATACGGAGGGCGAGTGGAACGATTTCCCGGTCGATAGCGGCCGCGCACGCTCTCGCTTCTGCCCGTTTTGAAAGGTCTGCCAGAAGGAGCGCTTTCACGCCTATTCCAACCGGGGTTTGGGCAGCCCCTGGGGAACGCTCCAGCAATTTGAGCGCATCGCTTGGCGATCCGCTGGCCCGGAGCGAAAGAACCTTGGCGAGTTGCGCTACTTCGAGAGTGGGAGCGCGGAGGTAAATCTCGTCGGCGAGCATTCCCGCCTCCTTTTTCTTGCGACCCAGCAGGAGGTTCAGTAGGGCGGCTTGCGCGGAAGCGAGATCATCGGCGGGGTTCTGATCCGCCAAAAGTTCGTAATACTTCGCCAGAGCCGCGGAGTCAGCGGAGGCGACGCACGCCTCGAAAAGCACGGCTCGTGCCCATCGACTTGTCGGATGACGGCGGACAGCGGCCCACCCAATCTGCTCCAGCGCTTCTGCCATCTTCCACGCCCGGGCTTGGAGAAAGAGCGACCGCAAATCGAACTCACTCTGCGCGGTCATTTCGATCGCGCGCATGGTCAGACCCCTCGCAACCGTGAGTCTTCCCGAGGCGATTTCCACCCGGGAAAGCGCGAGAATCCTCGTCGGCTCCTCGTCCCGCCATTTCATATTCGAAAGCAAAGCGTGCAGTTCGTCCCAGCGGCCCAGATTCGAGAGTACGGTGACGAGGGCCTTTCCCAACTCCGGATGTGCCTCGGCCTTCGCCGCTCCCTCGCGCTGCAGATATTCAAGGGCGGCAAGAGTTCTTCCGCTTAAAACCAAAAATTCCGCCACCTTCGCCACGTCGGCAGGGCGCCCAGAGACCGCATTCTGAAGCGTCGCGAGGGCAACGTCCGCCTCGAGCACCGAGGTCTGCGTGAGACATTGAATCGCCAAAAGGTGGTCAGGCAGGCTCGCCGCAGGGTCTGAGAGGATTTCCCGCGCCAAGGGAGCCGCCGCAGGCGCGCGGCCGCTCCGAATCGCGCTGGTCAAAAGGGCGCGGGTGGCGAGCGGCTGCCACTTCGGATTGCGACGGGCCGCCTCCAGCAAACTCACCGCCTCCTCCGTCTCGGTCGACAAAGAGGAAATCGAAAGGAGGATACCCAACTCTACCCCCGCCTCTGCGGCTTCGGTCTTTTGGTCTAGGAGCGACCGATAGATTGGAATGGCTTTCAAGCGCAAACCGGAACCGGCCGCGATTCGCGCCAGACGAAGCCTCACCCCGGAGTCGAAATCGCCCGCCGGTGCCGCGCGCAGAGCCTCTTGGGCCATCCCCCATTGACCGAGGGCGATTGCATCATCGGCCCAAGCGAGAGCACTCGCGCGGCCTGGTTCAAGTTCGGCGACTTTGGCGCGATGGACAAGTCCTCCGGGCAAACGACGGAGTGCAGCGTGATTTGCGGCGCAGCGATGGAATCTTACATCATCGGCCCCCGCACTCGCTGCGACCCGCAAGGCGAAGTCCGCCGCCGCAAAATCGCTGCGTGCCACCGCTGCCTCGGCAATGGCCATGTTCCGGTTCGCACGCGACTTCTTCCAGGCCTTCAGGCCTGGCCCTCCGCCCAAGCCCAGGAGAACGACAAGAACGACGAAAAATCCCGTCTTCACGATCCGCTTTCGCCTCACTTGCGCTGGATCGGGCTCATCGTTTGCGTCAACGGCTCCCGTAGCCGACGCCGCCGACTCGATCACGCCACTTGCAGCCGCAGGCGCGGCCTCGCCGGTTTTCGAGAGATGCTTGTCTTCGTGTGCGGATCCCGAGGCTTCAGGCGGATAGTTCATTAGTGCGACTCGATTCAAACGTTCTCGGTGCAATCCGGAGATGCCGCTGCCAGCCGCCGCGACCTTGCCGAGAATAAGCGTAAATCTTTAGGTGTGCCCGTGAAAAATTCGAATTCGCGCAGGAACTTCCTCAACCAAACCGAAATTCGGTCGCAAACGATTTTGACCGCGGTTTTCTGAAGTCTGCAGCATCGATCGCAGCCGAGCAAAATCCGGACGGTCGCTATCCGCCCCTGAAAATCTGACTCATTTCCACCCGTGCCGCCTCGGTGGCAACCGCCTGGAAATGCGGCCAAAAGGAGGAACGCGCTCGAATTGATTGCGGACACTTATGAAAACGCTCCTTCTGACCAGTTGTGCCGCGATTGCGGCGGTGCTGCTTGCCGCGCCCACGAGCGGCTTTGCCGCCGGATCGGGGGGAAATCGAACCTCCGAGTCGGGAAGTAGCACGCCTGCGGCCCGCGCGCGTGCGGCCGCGACCGAAGCGCGGGAGTCGGCGCGAAACGCGCGCGATCGGAAAGTCAAAAGCGCGAGGGCGTCCGCGCATGCGCGTGAGTCGAATGGGGCGAATCCAGGGGGCCCGTCCGCTTCCGCAAAAGCGCCGGCGCCGCGAGCGGTCGTCGTGTCCGGAAGCCCGGCGCCGCAGAATGAGCCCCCGGCCATTGAAGTGGGGCTTCCTCCCCTGGCAGATGTTTCCGAACTGGTCCGGCCGGTGGATTTACCGACGGATGATTTGCCTCCCAGCACGCTCGAAAACGCGCCGAAGGGTCCGGCTCCCGTCGGAACGCGGTGAAAAGGTGCGGCGGGCGTGGGCGGGAAGGTGTCCGGCAATGATACGCGGGAATCGATCTGTCAGTCTTTCCCAGGCGCGGGCGGGGAAGTCCCATATTTGAGGCCCAGCAATTTCGCGGTCCCATCGGGCTGGACCGTCAGCACGAAAAGGTTGTCGTACTCTGTTTCGGGGATGTCGGGCAAGTGCGGTCCGCCCAAGGCGGCGATGATCTCGGGAACGGTGTTGTTGTGACCGGCCACCAGGATGGTTTGCCCGCCGTTTCGCGTGCGGATCTGGCGCACGAGCTCGACCGTTTCCCGCACGTCGACGATCGTGACGGTAAGCCCCAGCTTTTCGGCCAGCGGCCGGACGGTCTGCTGGGTGCGCTTGAGGTGGCTGGCATAGATTGCCGCGACGCCGGCCGGGCCGAGCATGCGCTGCAGCTCCCGGGTGCGGACGATTCCGGCCGGACTGAGGTCTGGATCCTTGTTGTCGGGCGCGACGATCTCCTTCTCACCGTGCCGGACGAGGATGACGGTGGTGAGGGCGCCGAAAGGTGGAACCGGCTCAGCGGCCTCGATGGCAAGAAAGCAGGCGCCGGCCGCCAGTAGGGCGAGGAGCGGGAAATGGCGCGCGGAGCGGCGAAGGAAGTGGTGCATGCGGATGAGGAGCGTCGGAAAAAAGACAGAGAAAGGAACCACGAATTTCATGCGAATTCACAAGACGGTCCGGAGTTGGGGAGGGGGAATCAACAAGGAGCCGGGGTCGCGAGATGCTCAAAACTGAAAGCCGAAGATCCAACGAATCTCTACGCCAAAGGCGTTACGCCCCAGAGCCCAGGGTCGCGAGGGACGAGCCACCCTGGGTAGGCCATGAAAATGCATCCAACCCCTACGGGGTTGCGGCTCGCCCTGCACGAGTTTCCTCAATCCCAGACATACTGCTCGTCCCATTCCTCCTTGTGCTTCCGAAGGAATTCCCGCAGTTCATCTTGAAACGTCATCTTGCGGTGGTGTTTTTCCTGATTCGCGATGTACTGCGTCACTTTGTCGAGGTTGGACTGGCTCACGGAGAAATCCGCGTATCCGCCCTGCCAGGCGAAATCGGCCAGGACGCCGCCCTTCTACTTCAATCAACCAGTCGAGACGCGTTTCAGTTCCTTGACCCATTCGGCTTGGCTGATCTTTCGTCCGAAGCGGCAGAGCAGGTGCACGTGATCCGCGGTGCCGCCAATCTGGATGGGAGAGCACTCCAATCGTTTGGTAATGCCACCGAGATACCCGTAGAGATCCGCCTGGAGGGCTTGATCCTGTAGCAAGGGCTGACGCGCCCAGGTGGAAAAAATGAGATGGATGTACACGACCGAGAGTGATTGTGGCATCCACCATCGTATCGACTCGATTGGGCCCGTGTACAGTGCGAAGCGCGATCGCGCGCGCAGGGCAGGGACGCAACCCCGTTGGGGTTGGGAGATCAAGGCATCAACTACCCAGGGTGGCTCGTGCCTCGCGACCCCGGGCTT